>NZ_JBSFCQ010000021.1:2323-154862 GCF_053891435.1 Streptomyces sp. NPDC002276
CACCGAGCACGAACGGAACCCTCCCGCACCCACCACGGCGAACACACCGACCCGCTACGCCAGTTGACCGCCCCGCTCGACAACATCCCCGGCCAGACCGACCGGACCGACACCGGGACACCTCGCCGGCGCGACCGCCACGAGAGCGGACTGCACCCCCAGCCCACCGAGCACGAACGGAACCCTCCCGCACCCACCACGGCGAACACACCGACCCGCTACGCCAGTTGACCGCCCCGCTCGACAACATCCCCGGCCAGGTCGACCGGACCGACGCCCGCGCGGCGAGCGAGAGCCACCGCCGCGAGGGTCGAGTGGACCCCCAGCTTGCCGAGCACGTTTTGCATATGCGTCCGGACTGTGTGCGGGGAGAGGAACAGTCGCTCGGCGACCGCTTTCCGGCCCAGCCCGGCCACCATGCAGCGCAGCACCTCGCGCTCCCGGGGAGTCAGCGACTCCACCAGACGCTCGCTCTCGGTGCGGTGCTTGCGTGCGGCCGTCAACTCGCGCAGGACGCCGGTCAGCAGGGCGGGTGGCAGGTGCGTCTCGTCGCGAAGCACCCCTCGGATGACGGTTAAAAGCCTGGACAGCGAGCAGTCCTTGGCGACCCAGCCGGACGCCCCGGCCTGAAGCGCCAGCGCGGCCCGGCGCGGATCGTCCTTCTCCGCCAGCACGACCATCCGTACGCTCGGCTGGGCGGAACGGACCCCGGCGACCAGGGAGATCCCGTCCACCAGCCCGTCCTCGTTGCCCGCCTGTACCGGCACCGCGGGGCGAATGCCCTGCACATTGCCGCCCAGGTCGGCGTCGACCAGCAGGACGTCGAATCTGCGGCCCTCGGCGTTCGCGCGCTCCATGCTGCGCAGCGCGGCGGGACCACTGCCTGCCGCGGACACGTCGACATCTGGCTCGGCCGCCAGTGCCGCGGCGAGCGACTCGGCGAAAATGCGATGGTCGTCGACGACCAGGACTCGGATGCGAACCACGAAACCCCCTTCCCCAGGCTCCTGGTGGAGCAGGGGATACCTCATCGTCGGGAGACGAAGCGATGATTGCGGGTACGACGCCCGGGAGCCGCCGCAACCGCACGGCCGCCGCCGTGCAGAGACTGCTACCCCCACATCGGGCGTCGTACCCGACTTGTCTCGCCCCCTGATCAGCACCGGCCCCCACCGGTGCTGTTCACAGGGTACGGCCGGGGCGCAGCAGCGGAACCCAATTTGCAGAACTGACTGTCCGGCGCGTTTATGGTGAGCCGCATGTTTCGTATTGAGACGGAAGTCGACAGAGAGCGACGCGATCTGCTCCGCGCCCGGCTGCTCGAAACCAACACGGCCGCGTCCCCGGTGCTGCGGGCACTGCGCGGAACCCCTCGCGAACGCGAAGTTCCGCTCCACGTGTGGGCGTTGGACGACTCGGGGGAGCTGGCGGGCGGAGCGGTCTGCCACACGTGGGCGGACTGGCTCCATGTGACCTATCTGTGGGTGGACGGCCGACACCGGGGGACGGGACTGGGCGGCCGACTTCTGGCCACGGCCGAGCGGATCGCCGTCACCGAGCGCGCTTGTGTGGCGGCCCGGCTTGAGACATGGGACTTCCAGGCGCCGGAGTTCTACAAGAAGCAGGGGTACCAGGTGGTGTCCGTGATCCCGGACTATCCGCCGGGGATCACGGAGTACACGCTCACCAAGAACCTGGGCTGAGCAGGGCGGTCGGTGAAGTGGCCGGTTGTGGACGTGCGTTGGTGTCGACCCTCTAAAGTCCCTGGCCGTGACAGTCACTTCGACGCGGGGCGCCGGAACATCACCGCTGTGGCGTGAACGGCCCTTCATGCTGCTCGCCGCCGCCCGCACCGTCTCCGTACTGGGCAACGGATTCGCCCGGGTGGCCCTCGCCTTCGCGGTGCTGGCGCTGCCCGGCGCCGGACCCGGCCGGCTCTCCCTGGTCCTGGCCTGCCAGGCGGTGCCGCAGCTGGTGCTCATCCTGGTCGGCGGGGTGATCGCGGACCGGATGTCACGCGCCCGGCTGATGGCGCTCGCGGACGTGCTGGGGGCCGGGGCGTACACGGGCCTGGCCGTGCTGGTCCTGTCCGGGCACGCGCCGGTTCTCGCGATGTGTCTGCTCGCGGTGGCGGCCGGTACGGCGACGGCCCTGTTCGCCCCGGCGATGGAGGGCATCGTGCCGCTGGTGGTCCCCGCGGACCGCCTACAGCGGGCGAACGGTCTGCTGCGGGTGGGCACCAACAGCGCGCTGCTCCTGGGCCTGTCGCTCTCGGGCGTGACGGTGGCGCTGGTCGGTCCCGGCTGGGCGCTGGCCCTGAACGCCGCGTCCTTCGCCCTCAGCGCGGCCCTGACCGCCCGCCTCCCAGTACCGAGCCGCCCGCCCCGGAAGACCTCCGGCTGGGCCGATCTCCGCGACGGCTGGCGGGAGTTCGCGTCCCGCCAGTGGCTGTGGGTGGTGGTGGCCCAGTGGTCGATCGTGATCGCGGCGCTCAACGCGAACGTGGGCGTCCTCGGCCCCCTGACCGCCGACCGCTATCTCGGCGGCGCGCGCGCCTGGTCGCTGATCGTCGCCGCGCAGGCCCTGGGCACGATCGCCGGCGCGGGCCTGGCCTCCCGCGTCCGGGTCCGCCGCCCGATCCTGGTGGCGGTCCTGGCCACGTTCCCGACGGCGGCACCGGTCGCCCTGCTCGCGGTGCGGGCCCCGGTCTGGCTGATCGCCGTGGCGATGTTCACGGCCGGGGTCTCCAGCGACGTCTTCGGCGTCCTGTGGAGCACCACGATCCACCGCGAGATCCCGGAGGAGTCCCTCTCCCGGGTCAGCTCCTACGACTACTTCGGCTCCCTGTCCTTCGCCCCCCTGGGCCTGCTGATCGCGGGACCACTCGCGGCGACCGTGGGACTGGGGCACGCCCTCGCGGGCTGCGCGGCTCTGGTGGTACTGGCCACGGGGGCGGCACTGCTGGCGCCGGGGGTACGGAGGCTCACGGCTCCTTGAGATCGTCAACAGATGGTCAACCAAGTCAAAGGTATGGAGAACTGGTGTTGCCCGAGCACTCTTACTCCCCATTTACTTGCCGCTGTCACGGCAGGTGCACCAACGGGGGAGCAGATGCACATGACACGGCATTTGTCATGCCCTAGACATCTTCGAACGGCCGCACGGACGGCCGTACTCGCCTGCGCACTCGCACTGCTGGTCTCCGGCGGTTCGGTGGCCGCCGGCGCGGACGCGAAGACTTCGTCAGCCGGCGCCACGGACTCGCCGGGTGCGTCGGACATGACCTCGGCCCGGGCACAGGCCGTGGAACAGGGCAAGCGGGTCGAGGTCACCAGCAAGCGCACCGAGGACTCGACCACGTGGGTCAACCCGAACGGCGCGCTGACCACCGAGGTGTTCCAGGAGCCGATCCGGGTCCGCCAGGACGGTACCTGGACGCCCGTCGACACCACACTCGCCGACACGGGAGCCTCGGTCACCCCCGGCGCGACGGTGGCGGGCCTCGACCTCTCCGACGGCGGGACGGGGCCCTTCGCCAAGGTGACGGACGGAGGGACCTCGCTGGCCCTGTCCGTCGGAGGCGACCTGCCGACGCCGACCCTGGACGGGAACACGGCGACGTACGCCGACGCGGTGTCCGGGGCGACCTGGTGGTGACGGCGCTGCCCAGCGGGTTCTCCGAGCAGGTCGTCCTCCACGAACGGCCCGACGGTCCGCTGACCATCCGGATGCCGCTGACGACCTCGCAGGGACTGAAGGTCTCCCAGACCGGTTCCGGCCACCTGCTGTTGACCGACGGGAGCGGCAGGACGGTCGCCGACGCCCCGGCACCGCACATGTGGGACTCGGCCGTCGACCCCGCCTCCGGGCTCGCCGCGCACGACGCCCCGGTCGCGTCCCGGATCGAGAGCACCGACCAGGGCCAAGTCCTCGTCCTCACCCCCGACTTGAGCTTCCTCGACGCCGCCGACGTCAGCTGTCCGCTGACCATCGACCCGACCACCACGCTGGCGGTCAGCACCGACACCTGGATGGAGAGCCCCAACTACACCGACTCGCAACGCTCTTCGGAGGAGCTGCGGGTGGGCTCGTACGACGGCGGCACCCACCGGGCCCGCGCCTACCTGAAGTTCGACGTATCCGACATCGTCGGCTCCCACATCGTGGACACCGACCTGTCCCTGTACTCCTACTGGTCGTCCACCTGCTCCACGGCCGGCTCCGGCATCCGGGTCCGCCGGGTCACCTCCGACTGGGATCCCACCGCCGTCACCTGGGACACCGTGCCGACCGTGACCGGAACCGGCGAGGTGGTCAACACCGGGGCCCACGGCTACTCCTCGTCCTGCCCCGCCGCCTACAGCCACTGGGACGTCGACGCCATCGTGCAGGCCTGGGCGGACGGCGCCCCCAACTACGGCATCCAACTGCGCGCGGTCGACGAGACCGACTCCCTGACCTGGCGGCGCTACCGCTCCGCGAACTACGTCTCCGGAGACGATGCCGTAGAACCGCATCTGACCATCACCTACGAGGACTCCGAACTCGCGGGCATCACCGACTCGGCCGACCTCACCACGCCGGTGATCAGCAGCGGCACGGTCAAGGACGCCGCCGGAAACGTGGCGGCCGGAGCGGACGTGGTCCTGTACGCCTGGCCGGACAACGAGTCGGACGACGCCCTCGAAGAGGGGGACTCGGTGAAACTTCAGCCCGTCGCGAAGGCGGTCTCCGACAGCAGCGGCGGCTACGTCCTGCGGGTGGCCTCCGCATCCTCCCTGACCCCGGAGGCCGCAGCGGACGGCACGGTGAACCTCGAAACTGTCGCGTACTCGGGCAGCCACCAGGCCCTGTTCAGCTTCCCCCGCACACTGGTCACTTCGTCGAGCACCACGGCGTATCTGGCGGCGGCCACAGACGCAGTCACGTCGGATACGGACTCGACCACCATCGCTGACACCACCCCCGTGGTCGCCGACCTGGTGTTGGACAACGCGCTGTCCACCTCCGAATACTCAAGCTCCACCGTCGACGCCGGCAACGGCGTTGACGAGGAGAGCAGTTCGGCACCCGAGTCCCTGACGGACGATCCGGACAGCGCGACCGCCTCCGCCGCGGACGACGCCGCAGCCGCCGAATCCACAGCGAGCGACACGACCGCCGACGCGGGCGTCACCAAGGGCTGCAGCGGCACGCTGAAGAAGAAGCTGGGCGAGCATTGGGTGATCGCCGGCCAGACCTACAGCGCCACCACCGGCGTCCAGCACAGCTTCGAGTACAGCAGGGGTGCGGACAGTTCGCTGGGTGTCGGCGTCTCCGCCACCGGCGCCTACGGCAGCTTCACCGGAAGCGGCTCGATCTCCAAGTCCAACTCGATGACGATCGGCATGGGCGGCCGGGGATCCACGATCAGCCAGCACTACGAGGTGCGGGCCAGGGGCTACTACGGCGGTGCGAAGACGAGCGCCGCCTACATCCCCACCGCCAAACACTGCGCCTACTACCAGAAAGACACCCATTTCACCCGGACCACCTCCCACGCCATCACCTGGACCGACGGCGCCAGTCTCGCCGATGTGATCGGCATCGACCTGTCGGTCGAAACCGGCTACTCCAGCGACGCAACGGTGGACTACACCTTCAACGCCAACCGCTGCCTCTGCGGTACCGGCGGAGCAGTGGGTGGCAAGCACCCGTACAACTTCGTCGCCACCACCACGAACAGCGGGCACACCCGATGAACGTAAGACCGTCGCTGCCAGCTCTCATACTGCTTGCGGCCCTGACAGCAGGCTGCTCCGTGGCACAGCAGCAGGACTCCACCGATGGGCCGTTGGACGAGCCCGGATACTCCGACGGCGGATCGGGCAAGGTGTGCATTACCGCGAAGACAAGCGGCAGCATCTTCTTCGGCGGCGACGAGTTGCACAACTACGGCGCCAAGGCCCTCGTCATCGACAAGATCACGCTGCGCGAGGCGAACGGCGTACGACTGGTCGAGGCACTCATCGTGTCCAACTCGTCGGCCTTCATCGGCTACGGCCACGGCTGGCCCCCCGATCCGGAAGCGCGCACCGGACCCGGCATCGACTGGGCCCACCGCCGCAAGGCCGTGGGAGCGACCGTCTCCCCCCAGTCCGACAACGCGAAAGTCGCGAACAACCTGGTCCTGCATCTCCAGGTCACCGCCGCCTCCGGGGTGCGCATGGCCGGAATCCGGGTGCGTTACCACGTCGGCGGCTCCGCCTACGTGTGGGACAACGTGCTGGGCCTGACCGTGGAGACGAAGAAGAAGTCATGCTGAACCGCCCATGCCCCGTCGCCTCGTGACGAGCGTCCCGGCAGCGGTGCTGATGATCCTCATCGGCCTGCTGCCGGGCGGCTCGGCGGGCCCTCGCGGAAGCACCCCGGATCCGCGTCCCGGCACCGACACCGACACCGGCCCGGTCGTGGCCCTGGTCAACGCGTCCTCACCCGCCGGGAACCTCTTCAACGGCCAGTTCTGCGGAGGCGTCCTGGTCTCCCCCACCGTGGTCCTCACCGCGGCCCACTGTGTGCGCGGCAGACGGCCCGGCTCCGTGGACGCCGTCGTCGGGGCCGACAACCTGTGCCGCAGCGCACCCGTCCCCGGTCAGCGACTGCCCGTCCGCGCGGTCCTCCCGCATCCCCGCACGCAACAGGGGCGAACCGTGGACGCCGCGCTCCTGGTACTGGCGGGCAAGGCCACCGCCGCACCCGCCCGCCTACCGGCCCCGAGCGACCAACTGCCCGCCACCGGCACCGAGTTCGGCTGGGGACGAGACGGCTACGGCCGGGTCGCCCCTGCCGCCGCACCTCGGTCCCGCTGCGTTTCGTACCCGGCGAGCGGTGCGCCCGCGCGCAGCGCGACCTGGACATCGCCCCCAACCCCGCCTGGCAACTGTGCGCCGTACCGGCCCCCGAAGCCACCCGCAACACCTGCACAGGCGACTCCGGCAGCCCGGTACTGGCCGCGAACAGGGTCTGGGGTCTGGTCGCCTGGGGCCCCAGTTGCCGCCTCGACGACGTGGGCGTCTACGTGCGGGTGCCCGCGCTCAGCACCTGGGTGGCCGCCGGACCCGCAACGGCACGATGAAGCCGTCGCGAGCCCGAGAGCACGTTGGGGGGCGACACCTCGCGACCCGACCTGACCCGACCTGACCCGAGCCGACCCGACTCGCCCGGCAAGGCGCCGGGCCTCACGCCACCCGCCGCGCCCCCGCCGAAGGCACCGCCGGGAACACGCGCGGTGCGGTGTAGCCCGCCGCCGCGAACGCCTCCTCCACCGCCTTCGTGACCGTGTCCGCGTCCGTGGCCTCGACCAGGACGATCGCCGAGCCGCCGAAGCCGCCGCCCGTCATCCGGGCCCCGAGGGCGCCCGCGCCGACCGCCGTGTCGACCACGAGGTCCAACTCCGGGCAGGAGATGCGCAGATCGTCGCGGAGGGAGGCGTGCCCCTCGGTCAGCACCGGGCCGATCGCGCGGACCTCGCCCGCGTCGAGCAGGTTGATGACCTGGTCCACCCGGTGGTCGTCGGAGACGACATGGCGGACGTAGCGCCGGATCCGCTCATCGCTCAGCCGCGCCAGTGACGACTCCAGGTCCTCGTACGCCACGTCCCGCAGGAAGGGGACGCCGAGTTGGCGGGCGCCCTCCTCGCAGCCCTCGCGGCGTTCCGCGTACTCGCCGTCTCCGAGGGCGTGCTTGACACGGCTGTCGACCACCAGGAGCGACAGGCCCTCCGACGCCAGGTCGAACGGGATCTGACGGATCGACAGATCGCGGCAGTCGAGGTGGAGCGCGTGGCCCTCCTCGGCGCAGGCCGAGGCCGTCTGGTCCATGATCCCGCAGGGGACGCCGACGAAGTCGTTCTCCGCGCGCTGCGAGAAGCGGGCCAACTCCGGCCCGGACAGGCCGAGTTCGAAGAGGTCGTTCAGGGCCAGGGCCGTGACGACCTCCAACGCCGCCGAGGACGACAGGCCCGCGCCCGTCGGCACCGTGGACGACAAGTGGATGTCAGCGCCGGTCACTTGGTGACCCGCCTCGCGCAACACCCAGACCACGCCCGCCGGATACGCGGCCCAGCTGGTGTTGGTGCGCGGAGCCAGTTCCTCGACATGCAGTTCCACGACCGGGCCCTCGATGTCCGCCGAGTGGAGCCGGAGGACTCCGTCGCTGCGGCGGGACACCGCCGCCACCGCCGTGTGCGGCAGGGCGAGCGGCATCACGAAGCCCTCGTTGAAGTCGGTGTACTCGCCGATCAGGTTGACCCGGCCCGGCGCGGCCCAGACGCCCTCGGGAGCGGTGCCGTACAGCTCCTCGAAGCCCTCAAGTACACCCACGTGTCGTCTCCTAACCCTTCGATACGTTCTGCGCGAACGCCCACGCGTCCGCGACGATGCCCGCGAGGTCCGCGCGGGTCGGGTTCCAGCCGAGGCGCTCCTTGGCGCGGTCCGCCGAGGCGACCAGGGTCGCCGGGTCGCCGCCGCGGCGCGGGGCGACGATCTCGGGGATCGGGTGCCCGGTGACCTGGCGGACCGTCTCGATGACCTGGCGGACGGAGAAGCCCTCGCCGTTGCCCAGGTTGCAGATCAGGTGCTCGCCGGGCGTGGCCGCCTTCAGCGCCAGCAGGTGCGCGTCGGCCAGGTCCGCGACGTGGATGTAGTCACGGACGCAGGTGCCGTCCGGCGTCGGGTAGTCGTCGCCGTAGACGGAGATCGCGTCCCGCTTGCCCTGGGCGACCTGGAGCACGAGCGGGATGAGGTGCGACTCGGGGGCGTGCCGCTCGCCGCAACTGCCGTACGCACCGGCCACGTTGAAGTAGCGCAGGGAGACCGCGCCGAGGCCGTGGGCCGCCGCCTCGCTCGTGATCATGAAGTCGACCGAGAGCTTCGAGGCGCCGTAGGGGTTGGTCGGGGAGGTGCGGGCGGTCTCGACGATCGGGACCTCCTCCGGCTCGCCGTACGTGGCCGCCGTGGAGGAGAAGACGAGCTTGCGGACGCCGGCCTCGCGCATCGAGGCGAGGAGGGCCATCGAGCCGCCGACGTTGTTCTCCCAGTACTTCTCCGGCTTGACGACGGACTCGCCGACCTGGGAGAAGGCGGCGAAGTGCAGCACGGCGTCGAAGGAGGAGTCGAGCCACTTGGCGGCGTCGCGGATGTCGCCCTCGATGAAGGTGGCACCCGCCGGGACGCCCTCCCTGAAACCCGTCGAGAGGTTGTCCAGGACGGTGACCTCGTGGCCCGCCTCCAGCAGGTGCTGGGCGACCACGCTGCCGACGTAACCCGCCCCGCCCGTGACCAGGTACTTACCGCTCATCAACTCGCTACCTCTCGCAGTCGCTCGGCCGCGCGCTCCGGCGGCACGTCGTTGATGAACACGCTCATGCCGGACTCGGAACCCGCGAGGAACTTCAGCTTGCCGGAAGTGCGGCGAATGGTGAAAAGCTCAAGGTGGAGCGCGAAGTCGTCCCTGCTCACACCCTCGAACTCCTCCAGCGTGCCGAACGGCGCCTGGTGCCAGGCGGAGATGTACGGCGTCGGAGGCTCTCCCTCACCGAAGATCCGGTCGAAGCGCCTCAAGAGTTCCAGATAGACCTTGGGGAACTCTGTGCGGGCCGCCTCGTCCAGGCCGAGCAGATCGGGCACCCGGCGCTTGGGATACAGGTGGACCTCGAAGGGCCAGTGCGCCGCGTACGGCACGAAGGCGGCCCAGTGTTCACCCTCAAGGACGACCCGCTCACCGGCGAGTTCGCGCTCCAGGACCGAATCGAAGAGGTTCTCCCCGCCGGTCGCCTCCTTGTGCGCCGCGAGTGAACGCAGCATCAGGGCGGTGCGCGGGGTGGTGAAGGGGTACGCGTAGATCTGGCCGTGGGGATGACCGAGGGTCACACCGATCTCTTCGCCGCGGTTCTCGAAACAGAAGACCTGCTCGACGGAGGGAAGATGCGACAGCTCCGAGGTCCGGTCCGTCCACGCGTCGAGGACGAGGGCCGCCTGCTCCTCGGTCAGCGCGGCGAAGGACGCGTCGTGGTCGGAGGTGAAGCAGACCACCTCGCAGCGGCCGGAGTCGCCGGCCAGCGAGGGGAAACGGTTCTCGAACACGACGACGTCGTACGAGGAGTCCGGGATCTCGCTGAGCCGGTCGCCCGTCGTCGGGCAGAGCGGGCACTGGTCGGCCGGCGGGTGGTAGGTGCGGCCCTGGCGGTGCGAGGCGATCGCCACCGAGTCGCCGAGCAGCACGTCCCGCCGTACCTCCGAAGTGGTGACCGTGCGCTCCAGCGGGCGGCGGTCCACCGCGTCGCGCACGGTGTCGTCCCGCAGGTCGTAGTAGATGAGCTCACGACCGTCGGCCAACCGGGTCGAGGTCTTCTTCACGCCGGGCTCTCCATCCGTACGTACATCCACGCCACCATCCACGCCACATCCGGGCTTCACACAGAACTAAACACATCAAACCACCGATCCCCCCAGTCGTCACCATCAAAATCAAACAAAGAACACCAAACGAAGAACACAAACAAGGTGAGCGCTTGATGCAGACTCCCCAGCCCCCCACCTCCCCCATCTCCCTCGCCGCCGAGCTCCGGCTCCCCACCAACGGGCTCGACTACACGATCCTGGCGATCTACTTCGTCGTCGTCCTCGGCATCGGCCTGGCCGCCCGCAGATCGGTGAAGACGAGCCTCGACTTCTTCCTCTCCGGACGATCCCTACCGGCCTGGATCACCGGCCTCGCCTTCATCTCGGCCAACCTGGCCGCCACCGAGATCCTCGGCATGGCCGCCAACAGCGCGCAGTACGGCGCGTACACCGTGCACTGGTACTGGATCGGCGCCATCCCGGCCATGGTCTTCCTCGGCCTGGTGATGATGCCCTTCTACTACGGCTCGAAGGTGCGCTCGGTCCCGGAGTTCCTGCTCCTCCGCTTCGACAAGTGGGCACACCTGCTGAGTTCGATCCTGTTCGCCTTCGCGGCCATCCTCATCGCGGGCGTCAATCTCTACGCCCTCGCGATCGTCGTCGAGGCGCTGCTGGGCTGGCCGCAGTGGGTGGCGATCGTGGTCGCGGGTGCGTTCGTGCTCGCGTACATCACCCTCGGCGGGCTGTCGTCCGCGATCTACAACGAAGTGCTCCAGTTCTTCGTGATCCTCGCGGCGCTCATCCCCATCTCCTACCTCGGCCTGAAGAAGGTCGGCGGCTGGGACGGCCTGACCCACAAACTGGACGCGACCCACGGCCACAACTTCACCACCGCGTGGGGCGGCACCGGCATCGGCAGCGTCAACCCGCTCGGCGCGAACTGGCTGACCATCGTGCTGGGCCTGGGCTTCGTGCTGTCCTTCGGCTACTGGACGACGAACTTCGCGGAGGTACAGCGCGCGCTCTCGGCGAAGAACCTCTCAGCCGCCCAGCGCACCCCGCTCATCGCCGCGTACCCGAAGGTCTTCATCGTGTTCCTGGTGATGATCCCGGGCCTGGTGGCGGCGGCGCTGGTCCCGAAGATCGGCACCAGTGGCTCGGACCTCCAGTACAACGACGCGATCCCGTACCTGATGGAACAGCTGCTGCCCAACGGCGTCCTCGGCATCGCGGTGACGGGTCTGCTGGCGGCGTTCATGGCGGGCATGGCGGCCAACGTCTCGTCCTT
Source organism: Streptomyces sp. NPDC002276 (assembly GCF_053891435.1). Lineage (NCBI taxonomy): Bacteria > Bacillati > Actinomycetota > Actinomycetes > Kitasatosporales > Streptomycetaceae > Streptomyces > Streptomyces sp. NPDC002276. The sequence continues at coordinate 13,991 of NZ_JBSFCQ010000021.1, forward strand.
CAACACGGTCTTCACGAACGACATCTGGGCGAAGTACGTAGTGACGGACCGCGAGGACGAGTACTACGTCCGCTTCGGTCGCCTGATCACGGTGGTAGGCGTGGCGGCGTCGGTGGGCACAGCCTTCCTGGCCTCCTCCTTCTCGAACATCATGAGCTACCTACAGACGCTCTTCTCCTTCTTCAACGTGCCGATGTTCGTGGTCTTCATCGTCGGCATGTTCTGGAAGAAGGCCACGCCCAGGTCCGGCTTCTGGGGCCTCCTCGCGGGCACGGTGACCGCGATGCTGAACTACTTCTGGATCTACAAGCAGGGCATCATCTCCATCCCCTCCGACCAGGGCGCCAACTTCGTCTCCGCGATCGCCGGGTTCGTCGCGGGTGCGGTGGTCATGTTCGCGGTCTCCCTCTTCACGCAACCGAAGCCGGCGGAACAGCTCCAAGGCCTGATCTACGGCACGACATCCCCCGGCATGACCGAGGCCCCCGCCGCGGGCGACGACGCGTGGTACCGCCGCCCGGCCCTGCTCGGCTGGGGCGCGGTGATCCTGGCCGCGCTGTGCTACATCCCGTTCTCGTTCTAGTCGCGGAGGATTGAGAAACCATGTCCGAACACTCAGGTCACTCAGATCACTCCGAGCATGATCTCCAGCGCGAAGTCAGCGAGCTGGAGGGCAAGTCGACGACCGCGTCCCGCCTCTTCGACCTGCGGCTGATCATCGGTGGGTTGTTCGTCGTCTACGGCGTGATCGTCACGATCGCCGGGATCAACCCGTCGGACTCCTCGCTGGACAAGTCCGAGGGCGTCAACATCAACCTGTGGACCGGGATCGCGATGCTGCTGCTCGGCATCTTCTTCCTGGGGTGGCTGAAGCTGCGGCCGACGCCTCCGGTGGAACTGTCGGAGGTACCGGAGGAGGAAGAGGGGGGCTTGTAGCCACCTCGCGAGCGACGGCGGCCGTGGCGGCTGTGGCAGCGGTCACAAGGCCTCAACCCGTGAAGGGGCTCAAACAGCTCGACCACGTCGGGAGATGAGCGGTGATTGGAAATGCCGCCGAGGTGGATGAACGGTTCGCCGTTCATCCACCTGAGGTCAAGCAAGTACGGGCTGTCCATCTGGGCGATGTGACGACGAAGCTCATCGACGATCTGCCGCAACCGCGGCTCATCATCGTCATCGGCCGCGGTCTCCCTGACCGTGATTCACCTGTGGTACTCGAACATCCCACGATCGTAGTGACGTGACCAGCAGTGTGCCCGCGGTGCGTGGTCCCTCGACGGTCGACGGCAACAAGTCGACGACCGTTTCGGTGAACCCGGCCTCGTCCAGAACCTTCACCCAGACCTGCTCCTGAAGCACCCACCGACGCATCGTGCACACGTCCCCCTCCGGCGTCTTCGCCGGGACGGCGGCGGCCACCACGTCCGGTTGCGCGGGGGCGCCGCTCAGATAGTGCGCGAGCGTGGAGAACACCAGACGTCCGCCCGGCTTGAGAGCGGTGGCAGCCGCGGGCAGCAGCTCACGGGGGTCGGTGAAGTCGAGGGCGCCGAAGACGCTGTAGAGCACGTCGTAGGTGTTGGTCGTCGCCTTCAGGTGCGACACGGCGTCGGAGGCCACGATGCTCAGACGTGGTGCCAGGTGGCCGAACAGGTGGATGGCCATGTCGTGCTGGCCCGGGGAGGCGTCCACGGCAACAACCCGAGCGGGTTCGTGGTGGGTGACGAGGTGGGCGGCGTGCCGGGCAGCCCCGGCGCCAAGGTCACCGACGACCAGTCCGGACAGGTCCCCCAGCGCTTCCGGGCCCGGGCCACCGTCCTGGCTCCAGTTCCAGTGGAACGTACCGGGGACCGCCCGGTCACGCTCGGCGCGGCTGCGCCCGTAGTGGTGCCAGAGGTCCGAGGAGGTGGTCGTCACGCGGACAATCTTGGCGAACAGGGTCCGCCGATATGCCGATTCCGGGGATTCTCACCCTCGCGCGCGTGAGGCCCCGGCCGGAATCGGCCAGGGCCCGGCGGACCCCTCGGTCAGTGCGAGTCGTTGCCAGGGTGGCAGGGGCCGCACTCGGCGGCGTCCGTCCACAACGACAGGTCTACGTCCCAGCCGTCGGCCGCGATCACGGTCGCCGTCCTCATCACCGAGCCGTCGTTCTTCATCTCGACCTTGGGCACGTGGTGCAGGAAGTGTCCGCCGTTGAAGCAGTCGCACAGGTCGGCGTACGCCACGGTGTCGAGGATGATCGCGTGAACACCGATGTCGACGAGCTTGCTAGGCGCAAGCCCCAGGGACTCGCCCCGGTGGTTCATCGCGGTCAGCAGATACGCGTACCCCTGTCCGAGAACCCGGCCGGCCATGGTCGAGTCGTACGGGTAGTCGCGTACGAGGAGTGCGACCTGCTTGTCCCACAGATCGGTCGGCACGACCTTCCGTACGGAGCGGGCCGGGACGCACGTCGGGTCGGTGGCCGGTGAGGGTGCGACAGCCGTTGCCATGATGCCTCCTTGGACGGTGCCCCGCGGTTCGGGGCCACTGCACCCAGCACACCGCGCCGGACACCTGACGGATGGTCAGCACTCGTGCTGCGCAAGGGTTTTGCACGGTGTGCAAGCGGTCTCGACGACCCCGCTGCGGGTCCGTAGCGTGAGAGGCCCCGGCCGTGCGGTGTGGGAGGGGCCTGTGCCCGTTGACCCGCTCTGGAACAGTACGAAAGCGCGCGAGTTGACCGCGCAACGGCGCCCGGGCGCACTCATTCGCCTCGGCCGCGAACACCACGCGTGGACTCTTGCCGCCCTCGGCGACCGGCTCGGCTGCTCACCGGCCACGGTCTCCCGGCTGGAACGCAGCACCAGAGTCGTCGACCTGACCCTGGTGCACCGCGCCGCACTCGAAGTCGGCGTCCCACAACACGTCCTGGTGAGTTCCCTTGCGCCACCCACCCCGACGGCATCGACGGCCACTAGAGTGTCGGCCAGTCCGCATGCCGAGGAGGACCCGATGCGCCGCCGTACGCTGCTCACCGCAACGGCAGTCGCCGGTCCGGCCGCCCTGCTGCTGGGGGTGGACGAGGCCCTGGCCGACACCCCCGCACCGACCGGCGCCGGATCGCTGGACGCCCGGCTGGCCGCGGCCCGCGAGCTGTACGACAAGGGCACGCACGCGCGTCTGCTCGCCGTGTTGCCCGGCCTCATCGCCGACGGGCACGCCGCCGCTTCCTCGCGCCGGGAACTCGATCAGGCCCGGCTCTCCTCCGTCTACAGCCTCGCCGCCGCCGTACTGAGCAAGCTCGGCTCCTACGAGCAGGCCCGGCTCACCGCGGACCGCGCCCGGACCTGGGCCGAGGTCTCCGGCTCACCGCTCGCATCAGCCGCCGCGGTCCGGGAGTTGGCAATCGTCCTGCGCCACCAGAACCGCAATGAGGAGGCCCAGCGCCTCATGTCGGCCGCGGCCTCCGGTGTGGAAACCACCGGCCTGCGGACCGAGGCGTCGGCGTCCGCGTACGCGCAGATGCTCTGCACCCTCGCCTACACCGCCGCCCGCGGCGGCCACCGCGCCGAAGCCCTGACCATGGCCGAGGAAGCCCGCCGCGCCGCCAGCCGACTGCCTCAAGCCGCCCCAGCAGGACGCCTGTTCCCCATCAATCCGGCCGCGGTCGACCTGTACGCGGTCGGAGTGCACTGGGCCCTCGGAGACGCGGGCGCCGCCCTCGAAGCCGGGAAGAACCTGCGCCCCGCGCAGTTCCCCACTGCCGAGCGCAAGGCCCGACTGGGCACCGACATGGCGCGAGCGTGGTGGGCATGGCAGCGCCCCGAGCAGACCGCCCAGGCATTGCTGTCCGCGTACCGCGCCAGCCCGGCCGAGGTCCGGGACCGGCCCGCGATCCGCGGCATCGTCCACGAGTTGGCCGAACGGCACCCGCGTACAACCGGCGTCCGTGAGTTGCGGACGGCTGTACGTCAGCAGGCGAGCTGACACACCCCGCGTGGCGGAGCCGCACGTTGTCACAGCTGCGCGCCCCTGGGGAGTTGGCGTCGGCCGCGTTCTTGGCCCTGGGCCACGCCCAGTTCGCACCACACGTACTTGCCGCGCTGTCCGTTCCTCGACAGCGGCTGCCATCCCCAGAGGTCGGCGCAGGCCCGAACCAGGGCGAGGCCTCGGCCTGCTTCGGCGTCCAAGAGCTTCGCCAACTGGCCCGGCGGCTCAGGAGGTTCGGGATCCGCGTCCCACGCCCCCACCCGTAGCACCCCCGCCGACCACCGCACCCCGAGCATCGCCGGCCCCTTGGTGTGCAGTACGGCGTTGGCCACCAGTTCCGTCGCGAGGAGTTCGGCGGTGTCCGCGACGCCGATGAGTCCGTGCACGGTGAGGACCAGGCGGAGGGTACGGCGGCAGACGGTGACGGCTCGGCGGTCGTTCGGGATGGAGAGGGAGTACTCCCAGGGTTCGGACTCGGTTTCGGGCATACGGCAGCTCCTGATGAGGGGAGGAGTGAGAGGCGGTGGCATTGCCGCAACCGTCATGGCAGGACGAGGCGGTGCGCTTCCGCAGCGTGTACGTCGCGTCACCGACGGTACGGGTAAAATTTGGAACAGTGCAAGTCGTTGTCGTAATCTGCCCCCGAACGAGTCACCGCCCCACGGCAGTTGGGGCGAGAGAGGAAGCCATGCCGCGCAGACGGCAAGTCACCGCGCGCCAGGAACGCCTGGGCATTGAACTGCGGAAGCTGCGTGAGACAGCAGGACTCAAAGCACGGGAAGCCGCCGCGCTGGTCGGGTCCGACTCCGCCCAGATGAGTCAGATGGAGTCCGGAATCGCAGGAGTGAGCGAGGAACGCGTACGCAGCCTCGCCGCTCATTACTCCTGCGAGGACGAGGAGTTGATCGATGCGCTGATCGCAATGGCCACGGATCGGACACGCGGTTGGTGGGAGGAGTACCGGGGGCTGCTGCCCACGTCGTTCCTGGACCTGTCCGAGCTGGAGCACCACGCCACCTACCGCTGGGACGTGGATTTCCTCCATGTCCCCGGCCTGCTCCAGACGAAGGACTATGCTCGCGCGGTCTTCTCGCACAGAGTGCCCGCGCTTCCCCCGAGAGACCTCGAACTGCGGACCGAACACCGGATGAAGCGACACCGCATCATCGAGGGTGCCCAACCGACTCCGTACGAAGCCGTAGTGCACGAGGGGGCCCTGCGCATCCGGGTCGGCGACCGTCCCGCGTCACGAGCTCAACTCACCCGCGTCCTGGAACTCTCGGAAGCGGACCACGTGACCGTACGTGTCATCCCGTTCGACCTGGATGGATTCATCGATGCCGGAAGCGCCATGGTGTACGCGGGTGGCACTGTGCCCAAGCTGGACACGGTCGTGCGGGACGCGCCCCACGGTTCCGCCTTCGTCGACTCCGAGGCGCAACTCGGCAGCTTCCGAACGCTTTTCCGTAGAGTGAAGGGTGTGTCACTCGACCCCGAACGCTCGCGTGACTTCATCCACAGGCTGACGAAGGAACTGTGAGGCGCACCATGACACCCCTGACCAACTGGCAGAAGTCGTCCTTCTCCGGCGGCGGCGACGGCAACGCCTGCATCGAACTCGCCACCACCCCCACCACCCTCCACCTCCGCGAAAGCGACACCCCCGCCACCTTCCTCACCACCACCCCCACCGCCCTCGCCGCCCTCCTCCACCGCATACGCGCCAACCGTCACGGCTGACCCGTGTCCACACCCAGGGACTCCAGGAACGGCAGATACGCCGCCTCGACCTTCCGGGCGTCGCGGCGGGCGTATGTGCGGGCGTCGTTGCGCGGGGTGCCGTCGTAGATGTCGGTGAGAAAAGCCGGCCCAGGGGGGTCGAAAAGGGCCAGCCAGGGGTAGCGCCTGCGGGCGCCGGGCGGGCCGATGACCGTCCAGGCCCAGTGCAGCGCCAGCAGTGCCGTGGCAGGGTCCTTTGACGGTCTACGCCTGCGGACGGCCCGTAGGACGGCCGCGTGTTCCTTACGGCTCATGGCCTCCCACGTGACGCGGGATTCCTCCCGCACCCACCGCTGATCCATTACGCGTCCAGCCCCGCCGAACTGGTCAGTGGGCCCGCCCTGTCCAGCAGTCCTGTGCGGGCCGCGAGCGCCGCCGCCTCCAGGCGCGAACCCACCCCCAGCTTCATCAGGACCCGCTGGACGTGCGTTCGGGCCGTCGACGGGGCTATGCCCATGCCCGCCGCGATCAGGCGGGTGTCCTCGCCGTCGGCCACCCGGACCAGGACCTCCACCTCCCTCGGCGTGAGCATCTGGAGGAGGCGTTGGCCCTCGTCGTCGGGCTGGGCCGCCGGGTTGAGGAGTTCGCTGAAGGCGCCTTGCAACAGCTGCGGTGCTACGGCTGCTTCGCCTGCCCTGGCCTTCATGATGGCGCGTTCCACGCCCTCTATGCGCTCGTCGTGGCGGACATAGCCCGAGGCGCCGGCCGCGAAGGCCGCCGCGATGCCGCGGGGGCTCGGGACCGGGCCGAGGACCAGGACCGCCACCTGCGGGCGTTCCCGCTTGATCTTCACCACCGGGTCGAAGATGCCCGGCTCGGCCGGTGTCGCCGTGCCCAGCAGGCACACCTCGGGCGCGCGGGTGATCACCAGTTCCGCCGCGCCCGCCGCGGGCGCCGCCGCGGCCAGCACCCGGTGTCCCCGCAGCTTCAGTGCCGAGGCCAGTGCCTCGGCGAGCAATCGGTGGTCGTCGACCACCATCAGCCGCACTCCCATCGAGCAACCCCCCAGTCCCCCCAATGGATGCCCACTATGGATGCCCACCGGTCCCCAAGAACAGAGGGCCCCCAGCACCCCCGTTCTTCATGCCCCCGGAAGCTACACGCTTGTTCGACGTTGCGCTGCCCCTACCGGAGAGAAGTGCCCCGGATCGACTGACTTTTTCGCATTCCGGGGCATTCACGGGTGATGAGGGTGGTGAGGGAGAAGGTGAATGGGGGTGGTGGTTCAGCCTGTTGCTTCAGCCTGTTGCGCCGAAGGCGATCGCCAGGTCCTTGTCGTCGGTGGCGGACGACGAGGGCTTGTCCGCGTAGACCGCCGACATGTACAGCCGGCCCTCCGCGTAGAGGATCTCCGCGTAGTCCGGCAGGAAGCTGGTCTCCGCGTCCCGTACCGTCTCGGTGCTCGGGTTCTCCAGCAGCGTCGTCTCCTTGAAGGAGTTGCCGTCGATGCTGACGATCTGGCCGCCCTTGTCGTAGGGCGGGTACTTGTAGGCGAGCAGGTCGCTGCCGTCCATGCGCAGCGGGGTGATGGTGTAGCCGTCGCCGGCGTCGGCGCGCTGGCCGGTCTGCTTGCCGGTGGCGAGGTCGAAGGCGACGATCTCGTTGGTCTTGCTGTAGGAGTCGCCGGAGCCGTCGTGTTCCTCGGTGGGGACGTACAACCGGTCGTTCCCTACGGCGAGTTCGGTGCAGGCCTCGACGCGGGTGATGCCGTCGCAGCGGCCCGCGTACTGCTTGCCCGGTGCCGGGATGTGGGCGCGCAGGGCGCCGGTCCTGTTGTCGATGGAGAAGTAGTCGGAGATGCCGCTGCCGTCGCCCGCGCTGTCGCCGACGTCGGCCGCGACGACCAGCGGGTCGGTCGACACGATGCTGGCGTACTCGATGCCCTGGGCCATCTTGTAGTCCGAGAGCACCTTCCCGGAGACGGGGTCGATGGTCTGGATGTGCAGGGTGGGCGAGTCGTACGTGCCGCACTTGCGGACCGCGACCAGTTTGGCGCCGCCGCCGTAGCCGTCGTCGTAGCAGTCGGCGACCTTGGGGCTCCACAGGACCTTGCCGGTGGTGATGTCGAAGGCGGCGCCGCCGTTGGTGCTGCCGACGGCGACGGTGTTCGCGCTGACGGTGACGTTCTCGAAACTGATCGGCTGGTCACCGGAGTTGGCGGTCTTGGTCCACAGTTTGGTGCCCGCGTTCAGGTCGATCGCGGCAATCTGGCTGCACCCGTTGGAGGGCTTGGCCTTGGTCGGCATGGCGGGCTCGTAGAGGATCGCCGTTCTGCCGTCGGTGGTGGTGTTCCTGGTGGCCTGGCAGACCGGGCCGGGGAGTTTGATCGTCCACAGTTTGGCGCCGGAGTCGCGGTCGTAGCCGTCGATCTCGGCGGCCCCGCTCTTGGCGTACACCTTGTCGGTGAGCCAGGAGCCGGTGGTCACCATGGTGTCGGCGACCTTGGGCATCGGGACCTGGAAGAGGACCTTGGAGGCGGTGTCGGCGGGCACCTTCTCCTTGCCGCCGGAGGTCGTACCGCCCTTGCTGTCGGAGGGAGTTGAGTCGGCCGTCGTCTTCTTGTCGGCGGCCTTGTCGTCCTTGCCGGACGAGGACGAGTACCAGATTCCGCCGCCGACGATCAGCGCGATCGCCACGACCGCCGCGGTGATGATCACCGCGGACGCCCCGAACTTCCGTCCGCCGCCGCCCGGTTGGCCCGGCTGCGGGTGCAACGGCATGGTCGGCTGACCGGGCCCGCCCGGCCCCGGGTAGCCGTAACCGGGCTGCTGGCCATAGGGGTTGGGCTGCTGCCCGTACGGCTGCTGCGGGGGCTGCGCGTACGGGTTGGGCTGCTGGCCGGGGTAGCCGTAGCCGGGCTGCTGGGGCGGTGGCGGGGGCGGTGCCTGCGGGTAGCCGTAGCCCGGTGGGGGCGGGGGCTGCTGCGGGGGCTGGTCCTGGGGCGGGCCGAAGCCGCCCGGCTGCGGGGGCTGGTTCGGCGGGGGCGGGGGCGGCTGGGTCATGACGAGTACCTCGGGAAGGACGGCGGGACGGGGAGAAGTGGGGAACTCACTTGCCGTAGGCGAGCATCAACTTCTCCTTCGTGTCGTCATTGCCGTTCAGCCGGGTCGACGAGATGTAGAAGCGCCCGTCGACGTAGTCGATGTCCCGGGAGAAGAAGCTCGACTCGATCTTCGCGGTGCCCGCGGGCATCTGGAGCAGCTTCGTCGTGGTGTGCGAGGAGCCGGTCGTCGGGACGGACACGACCTGGCCGCCCGCGTCGTAGGCGGCCTCGACATAGGCGATGAGCTTGCCGCCCTCGGCCTTGACCGGCAGCATCGACTCGTCCTCGGGCGACTTGACGCGCCACTTCTCCTTGCCGGTGGCCAGGTCGATCGCGACGATCTGGTTGGCGCCGGTCGTCGCGTCGGTCGGGAGGTAGAGGGTGTTCGCGTCGACCGCGACGCCCTGGCAGCCCTGGAGGTTCTGGTCGAGGATCGACAGACCGCAGGAGGGGGCGAAGGCGGCCTTGGAGTCGACCTGCGAGCGGACGGAACCGTCGCTCTTCAGCGTCGAGATGTTCCAGTGCTTGTTGTCCGCGTCGGTCATGTAGAGGACGACCGGGTCCACGGAGTACACGTGGGAGACCGTCCAGCCCTTGGGGATCGCCTTCGTCCACTTGGCACTGCCGGTCGCCGGGTCGAGTTCCTGCACCTCGTCGTGGGCGGTGTCGGAGCCCGCCCCGCAGGACGAGACGACGAGCAGCTTGCCGCCGCCCGCGAACGCGGACGGGAAGCAGGCCGCGCCGTACTTCTTCTTCTCGTAGAGCCGCTTGCCGGTGGCGAGGTCGTAGGCCACGCCCGACTGCGAACGGCCCACCATCAGGGTCTTGCCGGTGATGGTCAGGCCGATGCTGAGCGCGCTGTCGAACAGGCCGCCGTCCGCGACGGTCGCGGTCCAGCCCTTCGCCCCGGTGTTCAGGTCGAGCTGCTGGAGGTGGTTGCACTTGGCGCTGTCGCTGACACCGCTCATGTACGCCACCACGACCTTGTCGTCGGCGGACTTCTCGGGGGTGACCGCGCAGATCTTCTGCGGGAAGGTGATCGTGGGCCAAGTCGGGTTGCCGTCACCGACGTTGTAGGCGACGACCTCCTTGTACGCGGCCTTCACCGCCGTCTTGCTGGTGATCCACATGCCAGGGGCGTCGGCGCCGGAACCGGGCGCGTCCGGCGCCTCCTTGTACCAGAGCACCTTCGCCTCGCCGGACTTGCGGCCCGCGTTGAGGTTCTCGGGGTCCTTGCCGCCGTCGCCGCTGCCGTCGCCGGGGTTGGCGGGGTCGTCACTGCTGGTGGGCTTCGGGCTGTCGCTCTTCTCCGCCTTCTCCGCGACCGGCTTCTTGTCGTCACCGCCGCCGGTGACCGCCCACACCGTGCCGCCGACGACCAGCAGCCCGGCGACCGCCGCCGCGATCAGCAGACCGGGCCTGCCCTTGAAGGGGCCGCGGCCGGAGGGGGGTTGGGGCGGGGCGAACTGCGGGGGCGGGGGCGGGGGGTACCCGTAGCCCCCGTAGGGGACGGGCTGCTGGGACTGCTGACCGTAGGGGCCGGGCTGCTGCTGGGGCGGCTGACCGTACGGACCGGGCTGCTGCGGCTGGCCGTAGGGGCCGGAGTTGTACGGACCCGGCTGCTGCGGGTAGCCGTAGCCGGGCGCCGGAGGAACCGGGGCGCCGAAGCCGCCGGACGGTGGCTGTGGCGGTTGGTTCGGCGGCGCTCCGTAACCGCCGGACGGCGGCTGTTCGGGCGGCTGAGTCATCAGCGGCTCCCCCTCGTTCACTGATTTTTAGCCACGCCCCGAGGTTCGCGAAGGACCCGGAGTCGCATTTCAGTCGGTGCGGTCGGTGCGGTCGGTTCTCAGACGGCCCTTTCTATCACTCGGCTGTCCATGGACAACGGGCCGGTTCACCCCTGTACCCAAGGGAGAACCGGCCCGTGATAACGCCGTTATGCGCCTTCACTCACCTTTCACGCGTCCTCGGCGAGTTCCAGCCACCGCATCTCCAGCTCCTCGCGCTCGCCGCCCAAGTCCCGCAACTGCGCGTCCAGTTCGGCGACTTTCGCGAAGTCCGTGGCGTTGTCGGCGATCTGGGCGTGCAGCTTGGTCTCCTTCTCGGAGACCTTGTCCAACTGCCGCTCGATCTTCTGGAGTTCCTTCTTCGCGGCCCGCGCGTCAGCGGCGCTCACGGCGGGCGCGGCCTTCTCCACGACGGGAACGGCCGCCGCGGCGACCTCCTCCATACGGTGGCGCCGCTCCAGGTACTCGTCGATACCGCGCGGCAGCATCCGCAGGGTCGCGTCGCCGAGGAGGGCGTACACCTTGTCGGTGGTGCGCTCGACGAAGAACCGGTCGTGGGAGATCACGATCATCGACCCGGGCCAGCCGTCGAGGACGTCCTCCAGCTGGGTCAGCGTCTCGATGTCGAGGTCGTTGGTGGGCTCGTCGAGGAACAGGACGTTGGGCTCGTCCATGAGCAGCCGCAGCAGCTGCAACCTGCGCCGCTCACCACCCGACAGATCCCCGACCGGCGTCCACTGCTTCTCCTTGTTGAACCCGAACGTCTCGCACAACTGCCCCGCGGTCATCTCCCGCCCCTTGCCGAGATCGACCCGCTCCCGCACCTGCTGCACGGCCTCCAACACCCGCAGGGTGGGCTTGAGTTCGGCCACCTCCTGGGAGAGATACGCGAGCTTGACCGTCTTCCCTACGACGACCTTGCCGGCGGCCGGCTGGGTCTCACCGTCGCTGCGGGCGGCGTCGGCGAGGGCCCGCAGCAGGGAGGTCTTCCCGGCACCGTTGACGCCGACCAGGCCGACGCGGTCGCCGGGCCCGAGGTGCCAAGTGATGTGCTTCAGCAGCACCTTCGGCCCGGCCTGGACGGTCACGTCCTCCAGATCGAAGACGGTCCGGCCGAGCCTCGACGAGGCGAACTTCATCAGCTCGCTGGTGTCGCGCGGGGGCGGTACGTCCGCGATCAGTTCGTTGGCGGCCTCGACGCGGAAGCGCGGCTTGGACGTACGGGCCGGGGCGCCCCGGCGCAGCCAGGCCAGCTCCTTGCGGACCAGGTTCTGCCGCTTGGTCTCCTCGGTGGCGGCGATGCGCTCGCGCTCGGCACGGGCGAAGACGTAGTCGGTGTAGCCGCCCTCGTACTCGTAGACGTCGCCCTTCTGCACGTCCCACATCCGCGTGCAGACCTGGTCCAGGAACCAGCGGTCGTGCGTCACGCAGACGAGCGCGGAGCGCCGCTCGCGCAGATGCTGGGCGAGCCAGGCGATGCCCTCGACGTCGAGGTGGTTCGTCGGCTCGTCGAGGACGACCAGGTCCTGGTCCTCGATGAGCAGCTTGGCGAGCGCGATACGGCGACGCTCACCACCGGAGAGCGGGCCGATCACGGTGTCGAGTCCCTGCGGGAAGCCCGGCAGGTCGAGCCCGCCGAAGAGTCCCGTCAGCACATCGCGGATCTTGGCGTTGCCCGCCCACTCGTGGTCGGCCATGTCCCGGATGACCTCGTGCCGGACGGTCGCCTCCGGGTCCAGCGAATCATGCTGGGTGAGGACCCCGAGACGGAGTCCTCCGGAGTGGGTGACGCGGCCGGTGTCGGACTCCTCCAGCTTGGCGAGCATCCGGATCAGGGTGGTCTTGCCGTCTCCGTTGCGGCCCACGACCCCGATCCGGTCCCCTTCGGAGACACCGAGCGAGACACCGTCGAGCAGGGCACGGGTGCCGTACACCTTGCTGACGTTCTCGACATTGACCAGGTTGACGGCCATTTCTCTCCTGACAGGGGGGACGGTCAGCCTCCCAGGGTAATGCGCGGCGGGGGGCTGGGGATCCGGGCAGGTCAGGGGGGTGCCGGCGGTCGTCTGCGGCTCCGTCGCGGCTGGTCGCGCCCGTGCGGCGGAGCCGCGCACTCGTAGGTGATCGGAGGGGCAGGTGCCTGTCAGGCGACGGTGAGGGTCCGGCGCGCGTGGCTGATCAGGTTCTGGGCGTCGGGGCCGAAGACGGCGGATTCGCGCAGGGTGCGCCAGACCTTGAGGTGCGTGGCGACGCTGTCCGCGTCGTCGAGCCAGAGTTCCGCGTGCCAGTTCTCGACGACGACCTGTTGTTCGTCGTAGACCCAGAAGCCACCGCCGGGCGGGATCTTCAGAGGCGCGCCGATGGGTACGATCCCGAGTTCGACCGTGTCCAGGCCGATGACGCCGGAGAGCCGGTCGAGTTGTGCGGCGAGCACCGAGGGCGGGCAGACCAGCGCGCTCAGCACCGGCTCCCAGAGGAGGATGTGATACCTCCGGCTGCCGCTGTAGAGGCCCTCCTGGCGCTTCATACGGGAGCGTACGGCTTCCTCGATGTCCCGGACGGAGCCGTGCAGTTCGGTGAATCGGCTGAGAATCGCGCGCGCGTAATCGGGCGTCTGGAGCACGCCGACGATCCACGACGACTCCCAGGCGTGGAGCACGGCCGCCCGTGCCTGAGCTTCGTTGTGCGCGTCCTGGACGGCCTTGTGACCGGCGGCGAGCTGGCGCCGCCACGAGCGGATGTGGGACTCAAGTCCCCGGAGGCGAGCGAGGAGTTCCCCGTCCGCCTCCGGTCGGCCGGTGGCCTCGGCCCAGGCGCGCAGCTCGTCGGCCGTGGCCGTCTGCTTGCCGTTCTCCAGCTTGCTGATCTTCGACTGGGGCCAACCCAGCCGCTGGGCGAGGATCGTGCCGGTGAGCCGACCGCCAGGGGCAGTTTCGCGCAGTTCACGGAGACGCTCGCCGAGCGCCGCGCGGGCCTGCTGGAAGTCGGTACTCACCGGTTCCGATCACTGCTCCCTGGTGCTCATGTCGGCCGCGAACTGCTCGTACGGGACAGCGTGGTGCATGGCCGCGTCCCGGACCATGGCGTACCTGACGACCTCGGCCGGTTCGGTGATCAGCTCCACGTCGGTGAAGTTGTCGTCGGCGTCGAAGCGGAGGAGCGCGACGAGCCGGGAGTCGAAGATCCAGAAGTCTTCGGCCGGGAGGCTCAGGCGATCAGCCTCGGCCCGCGGGAGGTTGCGGATGTCCTCGCCCAGGGCGGTGTTCTTCTCTGCGTATGCGAGCAGGTAGCGCTGCCCCTGGGTGGCCGGGTCGTCTACGATGCGCACCCGCCCGACCCGCGCCCCGCCCGCGGTCTTCGCACGGACCGTCACGGACCACGGAGTGGTCAGGTCCCACACCAGTGCCTCGCCCCGGACGAACTGCGCCCACGTGTCGGTCGCCTCGTCCGACGCGTACCGACGCCGGGTCTCCAGCCGCCAGGCGGTGTGCTCGAACCGCTCGAAGAGCTGTCCGAACGCGTCCAGGTCGATGATCCTCGCGTCACGCGTCACGTCCTTGGGCCCCCAATCCACGATCAGTTCACGAGGTACGACGATCGGCACCTCTCCCTCCCCGACGTGCCGTAACTGAGCGATGTCCTCGGGGTCGGTGAGCGGTGGCCCGTGCACGATGATCTCGCCGGTGTCCACGTCCTCGTGCACGGACGGGCAGCCGCCCTCGCCGCTGCCGGTTCCGTTGAAGCGCAATCGCCTCATGATCCTGCCCCTCTCATAGGGTTTCGGATCAGCCTTGCGCCACCACTTGCTCGTCGGCTACGTCTCACCTGCCGCGATATCAGAAAGCATGTGAATACTTCACCCCTACGCGAGAATATCCATGAATATCCGCTGGCTGGCTCAACTGCCCCGCCGCGACGCTGAGTTCATGACCACTGCACAGAATTCGGGCACAGCCGAAGCCGTCGAGGCGGTCGAAGTGCTGCGCGGAGCGCTGACGGCGGCGGGGATCGTCCTGCCGTCCCTGGGAGCCGACGCGGCCTCCCCCGACCTGAACCTGATCGACCTGGGGCGGGTGCGTGCGGATGTCGCGCTCCAGCTCGCTGACGCTCTGCGGCGGGGGTGCGCATGAGCGAGTTCACGCCGGAGGTCGGCGATCTCGTGTTCGACGAGGCGACCCGTCAGGTCGGCCGGGTGATGGGTCACGAGGGACCGTACTGGCAGCTCCGGCCGGTCGGCGGAGGCCGCGAATGGGACGCGTTCGGACCGCTGCGGCCTCCCACGGATGCCGAGCGGCTGTCGGCGGGCGTGGCCATGGCCAACGCGCGGAGCCGGGGCGAGTTGTGAGCACGTCGACGGCCGATGACGTCGAACTGTCCCCGGAGTGCGCCGTCGGACAGCAGCGTGGCTACGCCGAGGTGCACGACATGTGCACTCAGACCAAGGACATCCCGCTCCCCCACGGTGGCGGTCTGCTGCTTCAGCAACGGTGCGGATGCACGTGCCACCTGTACCGGAAGGCGGACGCGTCATGACCACGCCGCAGAAGCTACGCTCCCGGGCCATGAGCGAGTCATCCCAGCGGGGGGCGATGCGCGACCCCTCCGTCGTCGTGGCCCTCGACGCGCACGGCATGGTCGCCGTTCTGACCGCCGAATTCCCCGAGCACGGCGGCGAGTACGTGTTCCTGCCCGGGGGCCGCCGGGAAGGTGACGAGACACCGGAAGAGTGCGCGCGACGGGAGTTGCGCGAGGAGGCCGGAGTCACCGCCGAAACCTGGCGCCCCCTCGGCGCCTACGCCATCACCCTGAACTCCACCGCCCGCATCCACCTCTTCCTGGCTGAGGGCCTCACCCTGGGACCGCGGCAACTCACGCCGAGCGAAGCGGACTTCAAGCTCATGTGGTGGCCCATGGGCGATGCGGTCCGGGCCGCCACGGAGGGCCGTTTCCTGCTCCAGGGCGGCCCCCTGGCACTGCTGCTCGCCCAGCGGCTCAGCGGGCCGCTGCCGACCTGACCTCGCTCAGCAGGTCGTACATGGTCTGTCCCGGGCAGTCCGTCTGGAGCCAGTCCCGGTGGCCGCTGATCGTCTCGTTGTCCTTCTTCACGCCGTTCACCGGGTTGGTGTAGGTGATCTTGGCCTGGGGGTCGAGGCCCTTGAAGCGGGTGATGACCTTGATCAGGCGGGTCAGGGAGGCCTTCGCCGCGGGCGTCGGGGGCTGGGACACCAAGGTGCCGATCAGGGCGATGCCCAGGTTGCCGGAGTTGAAGCCTGCCGTATGGAAGGCGGTGACCAGGTTGCCGTCGGGGTTGAAGGCGGGGATCGGGTCGTCGCCGGAGTAGCGGCCCTCGTAGACGACACCCGCCTCGTCGATCAGGAAGTGGTAGCCGATGTCGCCCCAGTCGAGGGTGACCGCGTGGTACTCGTAGATGCCTCGCACGGTCGCGGCCGGGTCCGGGTCGGCGTTCGGGGTGTCCGTGTGGTGGACCGTGATCGACTGCAACGGGTAGTACGCCTCGGGGGAGTTGACCTTGCCGTCCTTGTACCGCTTCGACTCGTCGGCGCCCCAGGCCGGGCGCGAGAGGTAGCGGACGCCGCGGACTCGGGTCGGCTCGGAGGGAACGTGGACGGTGCGGTCCGGGCCTCGGGTGCAGTCGATGGCCATGGAGCGTACGTCCGTTGCGCCTGGCGGTGTCCTCACCTCGTACGTGGTGGCCTCGTCGGCCGCGATCAACGCCGTGCCGCCGCCGTCGATCGTCGCGCAACCGGTGCCCGTTTGCTGCCAGTTGCCGTCCGCGAGGCGGATTCCGGCGCCGTCCTGGTCGCCGGTCCAGCGGAGGGCGACGTAGGACGCGGCGAAGGCCGTGGTGGTGGGGGTGGTACCGGTGGTCGTCTCGGTGCGGGTGGCCGGGAAGGTCTCCGGCTTCGTGCCCGGCGGGGTCGTGTCGGGTGTCGTGTCGGGGGTTGAGCCCGAGTCTGAATCCGAGTCCGAGTCGGTGGCCGCGAACACCGCCGGGGTGAGTGCGGCTCCGGCGGCTACCGCTCCGGCGGCCCCTATCGCGCCGCGACGCGAGAGGGACCGCTTCCTGCGGTGGGACGGGGTGGGGGACGACGGCGTGGGGGCGTCGGACACTGAAGTGGCCTTTCGAGCAAGTGCACTTGAAGTATCAAACGAACCTATCCGTCCCATCCGCCCCACCTGTACTGCAATTGCGGTACATCCGTGTGGAGATGGTGGGGAGGGCCGGGAGGGCCGGGACAGTGCCCGTGGTGCCTCAGGCTCCCGCTCCGCGCAGTCTCTGCTGCGGAACCAGGGCCGACGCCGGTGCCAACCCCCGCCCGCCGGGCGCCTGTTGCTGGTCGCCCACCGGCATGTCGTCGCGCATCAGGCCCTCGGGGATGAGTACGGCGGCCGTGACGCCGCCGCTGCGGGAGTGCCGTATCTCGACGCGGAGGCCCTGGCGTTCGCGCAGTCGGTTGACCACGAAGAGGCCTATCTGCTTGGCGTCGAGGAGGTCGACCTTCTCGGACTGGATCTTGCGGTTGGCGTCGGCCAGCGCGTCGTCCTTCATGCCGAAGCCGCTGTCCTCGATCTCGATGAGGACGCCCTCCTGCAACCGGGCCGCGCGCAGCTGTACTTGGGTGCTCGGCGGGGAGAACGCCGTTGCGTTCTCGACGAGTTCAGCGAGCAGGTGGATCACGTCGGCGACCGAACCGCCGGTCAGCGACACCTTCGGTACGGCCCAGATCTGTACCCGGGACGAGTTCTCGATCTCGGCGACGGCCGCGCGCAGGATGTCGGTCAGCGGGATCGGGTCCCGCCAGCCGCGGCCGGGCGCGATGCCGGAGAGGATCAGCAGGCTCTCGGAGTGGCGGCGCATCCGGGTGGCGAGGTAGTCGACGCGGTAGAGGTCGTGGAGTTCGGCCGGGTCTTGCCGGCGGCGCACCATCGCGTCGAGCAGGTCGAGTTGGCGGTGGAGGAGGACCTGGCTGCGGCGGGCGAGGCTGACGTAGACGCCGGAGATGCCGCTGAGGAGTTCGGCGCGTTCGGAGGCGGCCTTGAGGGCGGCGCGCTGGACCGCGGTCAACGCGGTGCCGACCTGGGCGAGTTCGTCTCCGGCGAGGCGGCGCATGGGGGCCTCGGCGTCGATGTCGACGCCCTGGCCCGCGTGCAGTCGGCGCATGGCCCGCGGGAGGCTGCGGCCGGCCACTTCGAGGGCGGAGTTGCGCAGGTCGAGGAGTTCGACGATGAGGCCGCGGCCGACCAGCACGGAGACGAGCAGCGACAGCAGCACGCCGACCAGGCCGAGGACGACGGCGATCCCGGAGGCGCCGAGCGTGTCCCAGCCGAAGGGGTCGGCGGCGGCCGTGGCACCCGTACCGGCCCTGGTCTCGGCCGCGTCGAGCCCGGTGAGCACTCCACTCGCGGCGGAGTCCCAGCCGCGCAGGAAGCTCGCGGACACGGCGGAGGTGCCGGGTCCCGCGCTGCGCACCCGGTTCTCGACGGCCTGGAACTGGGCGTAACCGGTGCCGTCCAGGACCTTGCGGTACGCCGTCCGGTGCCCGGCCTTGAGGTCGGCGACGGCAGGTTCGAGCAGTTCGCGCTGGGTGGCGACGGCGCCGACGAACAGCGCGTACTGCTCCTTGGTCAGCTCACCCCCGGCGCGGGCGGCGCCGAGCAGTGCCTGTTCCTGGGCAACTGCCTCGCGGGCCCTGGAGAGTTCGAGCACGACGCGCGCCTCGGAGGCGTCGGCGGCGGTCTTGTCGCCGGTGAGGGCACCGGTGACGGAGAAACCGTGCTCGACGATCGCCGAGTAACTGGCGTAGGTGGTGGTCGACTTGGCGCCCTTGGCGGTGGCGCTCGCGCGCAGCGCCGCGAGGCCGGTGGCGTCGGCCTCCAGTTTGTCGATCCGGCCCGGCAGCGAGGAGTCGATGAGGGCCGCGTCGGAGCTGGAGTCGTTGACGCCGTCGCGCAGTGCGGCGGCGGCCGTGTCGGTGACCCTGGTGGCCGACCTGAAGGCGGCCGGGGCGTCGGCGTGGCGCAGGGCCGCGGTCCGTTCGCCCTGTACGGCGGTGATGAACTCCGCTACGGGGGTGAGGAGTTCGGAGTTGACGTCCTTGGCGGTCTCGGTGTCGGCGATGCTCGACGCGGTCGTCACCGCGGCGAAGCCCCAGAGGGCCATCAGGGACACGACGGGCAGCATCAGCAGGGCGACGATCTTCGCACGGACGGATCTGGGGCGCAGTCGGGCCGGTGCGCGGAGGACACGCATGGGGGACCTCGTTCGGGAGGGGAGGTGCGGGGTGGTTCGTACGGCGCGTTCGAGATACCGATCGGCGGTCGGCACCCACACCAGGGAGAGGTGGGGACCGTCGCCGTAAGGGCAGTTGACGTCAGGGCAGCCGACGTCGGCTCAGACCGTGGCGAGTTCGACCTCGCGCAGCAACTCCGCCGCGAACGCCGACTCGTGGCGCTTGCCGGTCGGGGAGAGGGCGACGTAGGCGGAGGCCAGGAAGAGGAAGGAGCCGAGGACGACGGCGAGCGGGAAGATGAACTCCGTTGCCGTGGCGCCGGAGAGGGTCGCGCCGCTGGGCGCGAGGGTGACGCTCACGGCGTACATCCCGGTGTAGTGCATGGTGCTGACCGCGAGTCCCATGACGAGGGCGGCGAGCGTGGCGAGGACCGGGCCGCGCACGATCAGGGTGAGGGTGAGCGCGGCGGTCGCGGCGACGACCGCGATCACGACGGAGGCGATGACCAACCGGGGGTCGTAGTCGATCTCGCCGTGCAGGTCGAGCGCGGCCATGCCGGTGTAGTGCATGGCGGCGACGCCGAGGCCGGTGCCGAGTCCGCCGAAGGCGACCGAGGTGACGCGGGAGCGGCCGTATCCGGCGGTGAAGACACCGGCGGCGACCACGCCGATCGACATCAGCAGGCTGAGGACGGTGAGCGGGACGTCGTAGCGGATGGGGGTGCCTTCGACGCTGAAGCCGAGCATGGCCACGAAGTGCATGGTCCAGATGCCGGAGCCGATGGCGACGGAGGCGAGGGTCAGCCAGTTCCGTTTGGAGGCGCCGTCCGCCTCAAGTGCCCTTACGGTGCAGCGCAGTCCGAGCGCGGCGCCGACGCAGGCCATCGCGTAGGACAGGACCGGGGTGACCCAGCCGGCGCTGAAATGGTCCATGTGGCCCATGGGGAGGTTCCTCTCGGGCGTGGCGCGGCGAGACCGCGCGCGCAGGGAGTACCGCCGGTAACGAGGACCGGGGGTTGGCTGATCATGCCAGCCTCACCCTGTAGGACATACGCCACGAAAGGGACCATGAGGTTGATTGGCGAACATTAGATCAATGTGGTTTCGATAACACCGCACACGCGCGTTTTCGCAGTTCAGGCGGGGTTTTCGTGTGTCCCGTGTGAAGGTCGGGCGATCACGGTCGCGCCCGCCGCCGGACCCGTCGCCGTACGTACCGTCCGGCATGTCCCGGAGGCCGTCAGCGCCTCCGCGACCTTCGCCGCCGACCCGGGGTCGCGGGCGAGGAACGCCGTCGTCGGGCCCGAACCGGAGACCAGCGCGGCGAGGGCGCCCGCGGCGCGGCCCGCGGCGAGCGTGTCGGCGAGTTCCGGGAAGAGCGAAAGGGCCGCGGGCTGAAGGTCGTTGGAGACGGCGGCGGCCAGCGCGTCCGGGTCGCCCTTCGCGAGCGCGTCGAGGAGCGGCTGCGAGGCGACGGGTTCGGGGATGTCGACGCCTTCCGCCAAGCGGTCGAACTCCCGGAAGACGGCAGGGGTGGAGAGTCCCCGCCCGGCCATCGCGAACACCCAGTGGAAGGTGCCCCCGGTCTCCAGTGCCGTGAGCTTCTCGCCGCGCCCCACCCCCAACGCCGCCCCGCCCACCAGGCTGAACGGCACGTCGCTGCCCAACTCGGCGCAGATGTCCAGCAGTTCGGCCCGCGAGGCGCTGGTGCCCCACAGCGCGTCGCACGCCACCAGCGCGCCCGCGCCGTCCGCGCTGCCGCCCGCCATGCCGCCGGCGACGGGGATGTCCTTCGCGATGTGGATGTGCACGGCGGGGCTGTGCCCGTACCGCTCGGCGAGTGCTACGGCCGCGCGGGCCGCCAAGTTCGTTTGGTCCAGGGGGACTTGGGCCGCGTCCGGGCCCGAGCAGGTGACGCGGAGTTCGTCGGCCGGGGTCACGGTGACCTCGTCGTACAGGCCGACCGCGAGGAAGACGTTGGCCAGGTCGTGGAAGCCGTCGGGGCGCGCGGCGCCGACCGCGAGTTGGACGTTGACCTTGGCGGGGACGCGGACCGTCACGCTCACTTACTCGGACTCCTTGGGTTGAGCCTTGTGTTCCGCGATGCGGGCGAACTCCTCGACCGTCAACGACTCGCCGCGCGCCTGCGGGGACACCCCGGCCGCGACGAGCGCCGTCTCGGCCGCCGCCGCCGAGCCCGCCCAGCCGGCGAGCGCGGCCCGCAACGTCTTGCGGCGCTGCGCGAAGGCCGCGTCCACCACGGCGAAGACCTCGCGGCGGTCGGCGGTCGTCTTCGGCGGCTCCGCCCTGCGGGTCAGCGCCACGAGGCCGCTGTCCACGTTCGGGGCGGGCCAGAAGACGGTACGGCCGATGGAACCGGCCCGCTTGACCTCGGCGTACCAGTTCGCCTTCACGGACGGGACGCCGTACACCTTCGAACCGGGCGGCGCGGCAAGCCTGTCGGCGACCTCGGCCTGGACCATCACGAGCGTGCGCTCGATGGTCGGGAAGTGCTCCAGCATGTGGAGGAGGACCGGTACGGCCACGTTGTAGGGGAGGTTGGCGACCAGGGCGGTGGGGGGTGGGCCGGGGAGTTCGGTGACCTGCATCGCGTCGGAGTGGACGAGTGCGAAGCGGTCGGCCCGGTCCGGCATGCGGGCGGTGACCGTCGCCGGTAGTGCGCTCGCCAGGGTGTCGTCGATCTCTACGGCCGTCACGTGGGCGGCCGCTTCGAGCAGGGCGAGGGTGAGTGAGCCGAGGCCCGGGCCCACCTCCACGACCACGTCGTCCGGGCGGACGTCCGCGGTGCGGACGATGCGGCGGACCGTGTTCGCGTCGATCACGAAGTTCTGGCCGCGTTGCTTTGTCGGGCGGACGCCCAGGGCTGCCGCCAGTTCGCGGATGTCGGCGGGGCCCAGGAGGGCGTCGGGGTTGCTGCTCACGTACCTAGGTTACGGGGCGGTTCTTCGTCTGCCGGTCCGCTGTGGCTGGTCGCGCAGTTCCCCGCGCCCCTTAGGGGCGCACACCTTAACCGTGTAGACGGGTCCCGCAGTGCGGCCAGGGACTTGCACCCCTGCGCACGTACAGCTTCTTCGCCCTGAAGGTCTGTTCCTCCGCGCTCGCGTCCTGCGGGTGGCCCGAGCCGCCGAGGCTGTGCCAGGTGTGGGTGTCGAACTGGTAGAGGCCGCCGTAGGTGCCGGAGGGGTCCACCGCGGCGGGGCGGCCGCCGGATTCGCAGGTGGCGAGGCCGTGCCAGTTGAGCTGGTCGGCGCCCTGTACCGAGGTGGGCATGGGTTTGGTGCCGACCTTCACGAGCTGGGAGCGGGGTTCGCGGACCAGTTCCTCGTCGACGCGGCGCGGTTTCTCCTTGACGCCGTTGACCGTGCGGAGGGCGTAGGTGACGCGGCGCAGGCCCGGTCGTCCGGCGCGTTCGACGACCTCCGTGCCCTTGAAGAGGGTGGGATCGTCGGTGCGTTCCACCGCGAAGGGGATCGCCTCCTCGCGGATCTCGCGGGTGCCGGTGACCCGCAGGACCGTGATCGTCTGGCCGTCGCGCGGGAAGTTCCCCGGCGGGACCGAGGTGGCGTCCTCGCCGTGCAGGCCGATGCCCGCCTCCTGGACCGCCTCGCCGACCGTCGCCGCGTTGGTGCGGATCGTACGGGCGCGGCCGTCGGCCATGATCGTGACGGTGCGTTCGGTGCGTACGTCGAGGGCGAGTCCGGCGCGGCCGATGGGCTGGGAGCGGGAGGTCGAGACGTAGGCGCCCTCCGCCCGTACGCCGAGTTGTTCGAGGGCGCCGTCGACCGTGCGGGCCGTCGTCCACACCTCGCGCCGCTGCCCGTCGATGGTGAGCCGCACGGGGCGGCCGTAGCGGACCGCGACCTCGTCGCCGCTGGCGAGGTCCGCGTCCCGGCCGGGGGCCACCACGTCGTGCTCGCCGACCTCGACGCCCTGCTGGGCGAGGAGTTCGGTGACGTCGTCGGCGAAGGTGTGCAGGGTGCGCGGCTTGCCGTCGACGCTCAGTTCGATCGCCTTGTCCTTGGCGACGAACGCGGTGGTGCCGCCGGCGAGGAAGGCGACGACCAGGGCCTGCGGAACCAGCCGCCGCATGGTGGAGCCCGTGGACGTGGAGGCCGTACGGTCGGCTCTTCGTCTGCGGTCCGCGCGGCCCGGCGCGACGGTCACCGCCTGGCGCGGGAACACGGGCTCCGGCGCCTCATAGGCGGGGCGGTACGTGTCCTCGTACACCTGGGTCGCGTCCGTGCGGTCGGTGTACTCGTCGTCGCGCACACCGCGGTCGTACGTCTCGTAGGTCTCGTAGGTCTCGTAGTTGCTCACGCCGACACGCTCCAGAAGGCCAGAAGGGTCCGGATCGGGCCAACAGAACCTAGCGGAGCGACCGTCACTCTCCAAAGCGGCGCGGCTACTCAGGGTTGTGTTCGAAAGGGGCGCCAAGCCTCGGTGGAGCTTCAGTAACCGAAGGCGCGGGCCGTGTTGCTGGCGAGAGCCGTCGACAGGGCGTCCTCGTCGATGCCCCGGACGGCGGCCATCGCGCGGACCGTGACCGGAATGAGATAGGGCGCGTTGGGCCGTCCGCGGTACGGAGCGGGGGTCAGGAAGGGGGCGTCCGTCTCCACCAGGACCAGTTCGAGGGGGGCCACGGCGAGCGCGTCGCGCAGGTCCCGGGCGTTCTTGAAGGTGACCGTGCCGGCGAACGACATGAAGTACCCGGCGCTCGCGCAGAGTTCGGCCATCTCGGCGTCGCCGGAGTAGCAGTGGAAGACGGTCCGCTCGGGGGCGCCCTCCTCCTTGAGGACGCGCAGGACGTCGGCGTGGGCGTCGCGGTCGTGGATGACCAGGGCCTTGCCGTGCCGCTTGGCGATCTCGATGTGGGCGCGGAAGGACCTCTCCTGCGCGGCCTTGCCCTCGGGTCCGGTGCGGAAGTAGTCGAGGCCGGTCTCGCCGACGCCCTTGACGTGCGGGAGTCCGGCCAGGCGGTCGATCTCCGCGAGGGCCTCGTCCAGGGCCGTATCGCCGCCGGGGGTTCGCGCGCCCTGCCTGGACCAGCCGTCGGGGTCGCCGTGGACGATGCGCGGGGCCTCGTTCGGGTGGAGGGCGACCGTCGCGTGGATCGCGTCGTGGCGGGCGGCCGTCTCGGCGGCCCAGCGGGAGCCCTTCACGTCGCAGCCGACCTGCACAAGCGTCGTGACACCGACCGAGGCCGCCTTGGCGAGCGCCTCCGCCACCGTGCCGGACTGCATGTCGAGGTGGGTGTGGGAGTCGGCGACCGGCACCCGGAGGGGCTCCGGGAGCGGAGGCGCGGACTTCTCGACGGTCTTTTCGGTCCTGTCGGTCTTGTCGCTGGAGGCAGGCATGCCCCGATCCTACGAAAGGGGCATGCCCGCCCGGTCGCCGGAGGCGGTCAGCTCGCCTTGCGGTGGTGGTGGAACGGGTGGAGCAGGTCGGACAGGTGCCAGTGGTGCTCGACGGGCTCCTGCCCGGGAGCCGCGGACTCGTCGGTGGCGTCCTCGGCTGCCGCCGCGGTGCGCGGCCGGGGCGCCTGGTACTGCCGCTGCGCCGCGTCCCGTACCGACGACACCTGGCCCGCCCGCATGATGCGCACGACATGCCCGTCGCAGTTGTGGCACGCGGGGCGGCTCAGGGGCGACGGCACGACCTGGCCGTCCGCCACGTACATGACGAACTGGTGGCCGTCGGTGTCGACGTGGTGCTCTATCTCGTATGCCTGCTCCCAGCCGTGCCCGCACCGCATGCAGGCGAAGGAGTACGACTCGTTCACCACGGCGGTGGCAGCGCCCCGGAGGCCGGTCTGCCCTGCGATCTCACTCATGCCAGCTCCTGCTTGCTTTCCGCTGGACAAGCGCCCCCGCGAGGGGATTCCCCCCGGAATCCCGTTGGAGGCGAGGGACGGGTGCGTCCCTCACTCCAGTGGACGCCTCGGGCAGGGCGAACGCACCAGACCTGTCGTCTGTTGGAGGCGATTTGGACTCTTCTTGTCAAATCGCCCCGGCCAGCCGGTCCTGGCTTTGCATTTCACGACACTGCTTTGCTCCGCCATGGGGCGCGTGCTCATGGGAGGAGCGCCCTGCTCAGAGGGGCCGTCTCCGCAGCTCAGAGAGGCTTTTGCGTGGTCTTGGCGGCCACCACCGCATCGAACACCTCGCGCTTGGGAACACCCGCTTCGACCGCGACCGCGGCGATCGCTTCCTTTCGCCGCTCGCCCGCCTCCTCGCGCACCCGCACCCGCCGCACCAGTTCGTCCGCGCCGAGTTCCTCGGCCTGTTCCGGCGCCCCCTCCACCACGACGGTGATCTCGCCGCGCACGCCCTCCGCCGCCCACGCGGCCAGCTCGCCGACCGGGCCGCGCTTGATCTCCTCGTACGTCTTCGTCAGCTCCCGGCACACGGCGGCCCGCCGCTCCGCGCCGAACGCCTCCGCCATCGCGGCGAGGGTGTCGTCGAGCCGGTGCGGTGCCTCGAAATAGACGAGGGTGCGCCGCTCACCGGCCACCTCCCGCAGCCGCGACAGCCGTTCGCCCGCCTTCCGCGGCAGGAACCCCTCGAAGCAGAACCGGTCCACCGGCAGCCCCGACAGCGCGAGCGCGGTGAGCACGGCGGACGGCCCCGGTACGGCGGTCACCCGGATGTCCTTCGCCACGGCTGCGGCGACCAGCCGATACCCCGGGTCGGACACGGACGGCATCCCCGCGTCGGTCACCAGCAGCACCCGCGCCCCGCCGACCAGGGCCTCGACCAACTCCGGGGTGCGCGCGGACTCGTTGCCCTCGAAGTACGACACGACCCGCCCCTTGGGCTGCACCCCGAGCGCCTGGGTCAGCCGGCGCAGCCGCCGGGTGTCCTCCGCGGCGACCACGTCGGCCCCGGCCAGCTCCGCCGCGAGCCGGGGAGGAGCGTCCTGCATGTCGCCGATGGGGGTGCCCGCCAAAACAAGGGTTCCAGTCACGTTCCCATCCTCGCAGGGCCGACAGATCCGGACGCATCCGGACCGAGACCGCCCATGCACGGGACTCACACAGCGCTGTTCCCTACGATGGCGCGGTGACCAGTACCGCGTCCTCCACGGACACCCGGCAGGGCCAGGCCCCCCAAGAGCAGCGGCCGTCGTGGCAGCAGCGGCTGCGCCGTTTCGGCTATACGGCGGGGCCCAGAAGCGACGTACGGGACCGGCTGGTGCCGCCGTACGCGGAGCCCAGCCCCCGGCTGTGGGCGACGCTCGGCTTCTCGCCGGGGCTCGTCGACCGCATCACCCGCTGGTCGGCGTGGGGCGGCCCGCTGCTGGTCACGCTGATGGCCGGGGTGATGCGCTTCTACCACCTGGGCAGTCCGAAGGCGGTGATATTCGACGAGACGTACTACGCCAAGGACGCGTGGGCGCTGGTCCACCGCGGCTTCGAGGTCAACTGGGACAAGAACGCCAACGACCTCATCCTGAAGACCGGCGGCCACGTCTCGATCCCCACGGACGCGGCCTATGTCGTCCACCCGCCGGTCGGCAAGTACGTCATCGGCATCGGCGAACTGATCTTCGGCTTCAACCCCTTCGGCTGGCGCTTCATGACGGCGCTGCTCGGCACGCTGACCGTCCTGATGCTCTGCCGCATCGGCCGCCGCCTGTTCCGCTCCACGTTCCTGGGCTGTGTCGCGGGCGTCCTGATGTCGCTGGACGGCCTGGCCTTCGTGATGGCCCGCACCTCGCTGCTCGACGGCGTGCTGATGTTCTTCGTGGTGGCCGCGTTCGGCTGCCTGCTGATCGACCGCGACAAGGCGAGGGAGAAACTCGCGGCGGCACTACCGGCCGACGCCTACGGCCGCGTCCGCCCCGACGCGCACACCGCCGACACCCTCTCCCTCGGCTGGCGCCCCTGGCGCTGGACGGCGGGCCTGTTGCTGGGCCTCGCGATCGGCACCAAGTGGAACGGCCTGTACATCACGGCCGCGTTCGTCGTGATGATGCTGCTGTGGGACGTCGGCTCCCGCAAGGTCGCGGGCGCCCGCAACGCGTACGTGGCGGTCCTGAAGCACGACCTGGGCCTGGGCTTCGTGGCGACGATCCCGGTCGCCGTCGCGGTCTACCTGACCTCCTGGATCGGCTGGATCCTCTCCCCCGCGAACGGCACCGGCGGTTACTTCCGCAACTGGGCCGCGACCGACGGCAAGGGCGGCACCTGGAGCCACGTCCTGCCGGACTGGCTGCGCAGCCTGTGGCACTACGAGCACGAGGTCTACGAGTTCAACGTCGGCCTGCACTCGCCGCACACGTACATGTCCAACCCGTGGAGCTGGCTGGTCGACGGCCGCCCGGTCTCGTACTTCTACGAGTCTCCGTCCCCCGGCGCGGACGGCTGCCCCGTGAACGCCGGCGACAAGTGCGCCCGCGAGGTCCTCGCGATCGGCACGCCGATGCTGTGGTGGGCGGCCTGCTTCGCGATCCTCTACGTCCTGTGGCGCTGGGCGTTCCGCCGCGACTGGCGCGCGGGAGCGATCGCCTGCGGCGTCGCGGCCGGCTACCTCCCCTGGTTCCTCTACCAGGACCGCACGATTTTCTTCTTCTACTCGATCGTCTTCCTCCCGTTCCTGTGCCTGGCGGTGGCGATGCTCATCGGCGCGATGATCGGCCCACTGGACTCCAACGACACCCGCAGGGTCACGGGGGCGGTCGGGGCGGGGGTGCTTGTCCTGCTGATCACTTGGAACTTCATCTACTTCTGGCCGCTTTATACGGGGACGTCGATTCCTATTGATCAGTGGCGGTCTCGGATGTGGCTGGATACGTGGGTGTAGGTGGGGGGCGAGTTTGGGGAGGGGCGCGGCAAGTGGCTGCGCCCTCTTGGGTGTTGGGGGGTGTTGGCGGGGGTGACTGGTCGCCTTTGGAGGGACGGAGGGCGGTCCGGGTCTGGGCGCTGGCAGGTTTACGGCGGGCTGGGTGTGGCTGGTCTGACGAGGCGGTTTGATTGCCGTCGCATCTCTTGGGGGACGCCTTGGGGGATTTCCACGCCCTGAGGCGTATCAGCCATCGTTCGGCTGGGTGAGGCTGGCGAGCAGTCTTGCGGTGTTCAGGGTGTCGGGGTGGTCCTCACCCAACACCTGCCGCCGCCGGGCCAGCGTGTCCTCGCACAACTCCAACGCCTCCTCCACCCGACCCACAGCCGCGAGATCAGCCGCCAGATTGAACGCGGTGATCAGGGTGCCGGGGTGGCCCTCACCCAACACCCGCCGCCGCCGGGCCAGCGTGTCCTCACCCAGCACCACCGCCTCCTCCACCCGACCCACAGCCGCCCACCGGATCGCCAGATTGGACGCGGTGATCAGGGTGTCGGGGTAGTCCTCACCCAGCACCAACCGCTGCCGGGCCAGCGTGTCCTCACCCAACGCCACCGCCTCCTCCACCCGACCCACAGCCGCCCACCGGATCACCAGATTGGACGCGGTGCGCAGGGCGTCGGGGTGGTCCTCACCCAACACCCGCCGCCGCCGGGCCAGCGTGTCCTCACCCAACGCCACCGCCTCCTCCACCCGACCCACAGCCACCAGCCAAACCGCCACATTGGACGCCGTGATCAGGGTGTCGGGGTAGTCCTCACCCAGCACCAACCGCTGCCGATCCAGGGTGTCGTCACCCAGCCTCACCGCCTCCCCCACCCGACCCACCGTCGCCAGGTCAGCCGCAAGATTGGACGCGGAACCCAGGGTGTCGGGGTGGTTCTCACCCAACACCCGCCGCCGCCGGGCCAGGGTGTCCTCACCCAACGCCACCGCCTCCCCCGCCCGACCCGCCGCCGCCAGCCGAACTGCCAGATTGGACGCCGTGATCAGAGTGTCGGGGTCGTCCTCACCCAGCACCTGCCGCTGCCGATCCAGGGTGTCCTCACCCAGCTCCAACGCCTCGCCCTCCCGGCCCACCATCGCCAGCCTATTGGCCAGGCTGGACGCAGCTCCCAGGGCGTCGGGGTGGTCCTCACCCAGCACCCGCCGCCGCCGTTCAAACAGGTCCCGGTGTAGGGCATAGGCGCGGTCATGATGTCCAACGGCAGTGGATGCCCTGGCCAAGTAGTTGACGGCCCACCACGTGTGAATGGAATCCGGACCCAGCAGAGTGATCCAGGTTTCGTAGAGGTCTTCAAGGCGGGGCAGGACCGCTGCTGCGCTGCCGCGGTCCATGAGGTAGACAGCCGCTTCGCATGCTGCGAAACGGGCTTGCGCGGTGGCCAGGTCAGTGGGGTCGATCGCCAGCAGGTGAGGCAGCAGGTGCGGCCAGCGAGGCCAGGAACCGGGATCCCCCACCCCGCCTGGGAAGGCCGCAGCGAGCAACATACTGGCGTTGCGCGCCGCGGCGACACGCTCCTCGGCGGTGAGCTGGTCTTTGAGGACGGCCTGGGTCAGACGGTGCAGGTGCAGGCTCCCGCCCGCCACCCGGGCCAGCCCACGCTGGTGGAGTGCCAACAGGACACGGCTTCTGGTGCGCCTGTCCGCTACCACCTGGCCCACGGACGACTCCTCGTCAACCTCTTCCGGAGTGACGGTGGGCAGGGCAAACGGTTCCGGAGCCAGCAGCGCACAGGCATTCATCAAGTCAGCCGCCTCCGGGTCCTGTTCCCGCAGCCGTTGCATGCTCAGTCGAATCTGCGCGGCCAGCGACCATGGGTAATCCCGCGGCCTGCCCTCATCGGTGATCGCGCTGGCCTTGCTGACCAACAACTCCAGATACTCGTCCACGGCCGTCGTCCTCAGCACCGCAGCCGCCTGGACCAGGGCCAACGGCAGGTCATCCAACGCCTCCGCCAGCCGCCCCGCATCCGCCTCCGTGAGCCATGGCGTCCGACTGCGCAGCAGATCGATCGACTCCCGCCGCGCCAGCACATCGATATCCAACGGCGCGGCCACACCATGCCAGTCCGGGTTACG
The DNA here is from genome assembly GCF_053891435.1 of Streptomyces sp. NPDC002276. Taxonomy (NCBI): domain Bacteria; kingdom Bacillati; phylum Actinomycetota; class Actinomycetes; order Kitasatosporales; family Streptomycetaceae; genus Streptomyces; species Streptomyces sp. NPDC002276. The sequence goes on from NZ_JBSFCQ010000021.1 coordinate 43,763, forward strand.
AGAGGTGATCAGCACATGCCCCGCCCCAGACGGCACGAAGTGCGCCAGCGCCTCAGGGTCCTCCGCGTTGTCGAATGCGACCAGCCACCGCGACCGCGCCCCCAACGCACGCCCCAGCGCCCGCACCGCCTCTTCCAGAGGCATATCCGCCTGCGCAGTCCCCATCTCAACCGCCAGCATCGCCAACTGCCCAGGAATCAGCGCCGGATCCTCAGCCCGCACCCACCACACCAGCTCGTACTCCCCGCAGAACCGGTGCGCGTACTCAGCCGCGAGCTGCGTCTTGCCCACACCGCCACGGCCATCCAGCGCCACCACCGCCACCGGACGACCGCCCGTCAGGCGCCCCCGTACCTCCACCAACAACTCGTCCCGGCCCACGAACCCCGCATTACGCGCCGGAACGTTCCACACCCCCGGCAACGTCCCCGGCAGCCGAGGCCCGTTCGCCCCACCCCTGCCCGGCGGAAACCCCGGAGCCACCAACGGAACCCCCGCCGGCCCCGCCACCGCCCCCAGCAACACCTCCCGCGCCTTCTCCTCCCCCAGACCGAACAGCGCGGGCGCACGCAACGCCCGCACCATCGGCCGCACGACACAGTCCTCGATCCGGAGTGGGATCAGCTTCTCGCGGGCGGCAAGCTTCGCCGTCCACTCCTCCGTGGTCCACCGTTCCGAGTCGAAGTACGCGGCCGAGAACAACGCCACCGTCGGCCCGGCGGCCAAAGCCCGGTCCATGTTCTGGATGACGTTCTCGCCGGCGCCCCAGTGCCAGACGGCCAACTCGACCTCGTACCCGGCATCCTGCAACTGCCAGGCCACCCACTCCGCCCACGCCTGGTCCGCCTCCGCGTGCGAGATGAACAACCGTGGTCCGCCCGGCACAGCCTCGACACCCGCCACGTGAACCCCCGTACCAGCCCCGCCCCCTACCACCACACGAGACTAGAACCCACCCAGACCACCGCACACAGGCTTTCGACCAAGTCGCCGTTGTTCAGTGGTCGTTATTGGTCGTGCTGCCCCTGCCTGTGACGCAACCTCGTCGCGCCGACGACGGCGACGAAGAGACTGCCGCCTACCGCCATCGGGAGTTCAGAGGTGAAGGGCCTCAGAGGCGGGTGGCCGAAGAAGGTTCGAGCGCATTCGATTCCGAGTAGGGCGGCTGTCAGGATGATCGCCCACAGGATCGGTACGACCAGCCATGTGCTCCGGGTGCTCAGCCACCTGTTCATTCGGCGCCTCCCGCCCGACGCGCCCTGGTGAACACTCCCGCTCGGATCTGAAGCACCACACCGAGCACGACAAGTCCCAGGGCAAGGGTGGAAACCACCAACCCCACTCCGGACGAGACGCCGAGAAGCCTGGCTCCGCCGTCAAGAACGAAGCCGCCCCCCATCGCTATCCGACCCCAACCGGACTTACGCGACTGCGCTTGCGGTGCGACTCCCCGGCCTATCAAGGCCAACACGCCTACGGCTACGACGAAGCAGCCGGCACCCAATGTGATCCACCCAGACATGGCAGACATGGCACCCCCCGCGGGAAGGTTAGCGGGAGGGCTACTGGACGGCCGCGACCACCCCCGCCGTCATCCCCCGGGCCGTCGTCACGAGCGCCGCGACCGCCTCCTCAGGGCCCAGGCCGCAGAGGTCCAGCAGCGCGAACAACGACTCCGCGCTGATGACCAGCGCGAGGCCGCGGGTCAGTTGGTCCACGGTCTCGCGGTGTGCGGGGCCGCAACTCGCCGCCCAGGGGGCCAGGGCGTGGTCGATGAGGCCGAAGCGGTGGGCGGGGCGGTCCTTGGAGGTCGAGGGCTTCGCGATGGTCGCGGCGACCACCGCCCGCACCGCGCCCTGTCTGCGCAGGACCGCCCGGCCGAGAACCTCCGCGGCCTGGGCGATCCGTTCGACCGGGTCGTCGCTGTCCGTCCGTAAGCGCAGGACCTCGAACCACCCCTAGGGTCCTGGCCGTTGGCAACCCCACAACGCCACAACCGTCAACGGACCGGCGACGATCCAGATCCTTGAGGACGGCAGCAACACCGAACACCGCCTGGGAATGGGCGAGATCACCGTCCCCGCGCACACCGGCGGCCCGCCGCAGCACCGCCACGCGCAGCACGACGAGGAGTTCTACGTCCTCTCGGGCAACGTGCGGTCACCGTCGGGGAGGACGACTACGACGCCGGAGCCGGTACGTGGGTCATGGTCCCGCCGGGCGCCCCGCACACGTTCGCCTTCGCACTGGTGGGAGGGATACGGCCCACCGCCCTGGGCGTGGCCGCCCTCGTCGCGCCTCTCGCCTGGCCCGGTCCCGCCGCCGCGCTCGTGCTGTGCGCGGCCGCCGCGGCACAGGTGGGCGACGCCGTCATCGGAGTCGCCACCCGGAAGACGACGATGATCGCGGGTGCCTCGTTCCTGACCGCGATCCACGTCGCGACGGCGGTCGCCACCGCCTGAGCGCCACGCGGCACCGCGCCGCGCCGCGCCGCGCGACTCACCCGCGACCGGCGGACGGGGCCTGGGACGCCGGGTCCCGCACCTCGCACCACACCACCTTCCCGGACACCCCCTGCTCCACCCCCCACCGCACCGCCACCGCGTCCAGCAGCATCAGCCCGCGCCCCGACTCCGCGCCGAGACCGGTGTCGGTGGTGGCGTCCAGGAGGACGGGCAGGGCGCGCGGGTCGGGGTCGGTCACCTCGACCCGGATACGGTCGTCGTCCAAGCCGCCCCGACCGACCCGGGTGACCCGCACCCGTACCGGCGTGCCCTCCCCCACGTGCCGGATCACGTTGCTCACCAACTCGCTGACGCACAGCTCCACTTCGGGGTGCGGGCCGTCGCCGCCGAGGTAACCGCGCACCGCGTGCCGTAGTTCGGGGACCGCCTTCGGTACGGCGAGCAGGGCGGCCTCGAAGTGTGTCGCGTTCACCGTTCCGCCGCCTCCGCCTCACGGAGTACGGCGGCCAGGCGGCGGGCCGTGTCGAGGTTGCAGTTGCCCAGCGAGACCAGTCCCCCGGAGCCGGGCGCTGCCGCGAAGCTGGGCAGGTCGGCGCGGAGCGACGGAAGGGTGATGCCGTGGGCGGCGAGGGCGTCGCGGAGTTCCTCCGCGCAGAGGACCGTGTCGTAGGGGCTGGACGTGGGTTGTGGGGGCATCTCTACGTGCGCCTTTCTGTGCTCTCTGTGATGAATCACTCACACAGTGACGTGACAGGCCCTACCGTGAAAGGAGTTCGAGTTACGCCTGTCAACGAGCAAATGGCGGTGGTGAGTTGTGCCTCCTCGCAAGGACACCGACGCGTCGGCGAACGTCCCCTCCTTCTACGGCGCGGAGTTGCGCTTCAAGAGGGAACTGGCCGGTCTGACGCTGGAACAGTTGGCGGAGGGGAGTTATCGGGGGGTGCCGTTCCTGAGCCAGATCGAGCACGGGGAGCGGCGGATGCCGCTGGATCTGGCCCGGCATGTGGACAAGGCCCTCGGGACGGACGGGTTTTTCGAGCGCCGTTGTGAAGACGCGCGGAAGGCGAAGCAGTCAGGGCATGCGGAGTACTTCGCCGATGTCGCGGAGATGGAGCAGCACGCGGACAGCATTGAAGAATGGGCACCAACGCTGGTGCCAGGGCTGCTCCAGACATCGGCGTACGCGAACGCCGTCGTGCGCACCTCGCTCCCGTGGCTGCGCCCCGCGACCGTCAAGAAGCAGGTCGACGCCCGCCTGGATCGGGCCAAGCTCTGGAAGCGCGCAGACCCTCCGGCGTTCTGGGTGATCCTGCACGAGGGGCTGATCAGCAAGCCGCTGCTGCCGCCCGCCGAGATGGCCGATCAGCTGAACCACATGGCAAGCGTGGTCCGGTCAGCGCAGAGTGTTCTGCAGATCCTTCCGGAAACGACAGCGGCCCACCCGATGATGATGGGCATGATCAAAGTCATGACGTTCCCGGACGCGCCACCCGTGGTGTACACGGAGGGTCTCCACAGTGGCCAACTGATCGACTATCCAGCCCTCGTGAAGGACCATCGCAGGTCGTACGATCTGCTCAGGGCCACGGCGCTGTCCCCGGAGGCGTCTCTGGCCATGATCGATCAAGCGGCGAAGGACTATCGAAATGGCAAGCACCGAACATGACTTGAGCGCTGCGCGCTGGCGCAAGAGCAGCTACAGCAACGGCACTGGCGGCGAATGCCTGGAGGTCGCCGAAGCCTTCGTCGGTGCCGCCCGCTGGCGTAAGAGCAGCTACAGCAACGGCAGCGGCGGTGATTGTGTCGAGGTCGCCGACGGAGTCACCGGAACCGTCCCCGTCCGGGACTCCAAGGTCCCGGACGGCCCCGCCCTGCTGCTCCCCGCCTCCGCCTGGGCCCCCTTCGTCGCCAGTCTCCGTTAGGACAACAAAAGGAAACACCCCTCACAACTTTCCCCCACGCCCCATACAGTCGAAGCACTGTTAACGGGGAGGGGTAAGACCCATGCGCAAGGGGGTAAAGGCCACCGTCATCGGCAGTGTGTTCGCCGTGATGGTGGGAGGGGCGGGATACGGGGCGTACAACCTCGTTTCCGCACTGCACGACAGTTCAGGTGTAGGCGGTTCCGACGGTGGGCCCGCGTCCGTGAAGAGCGGGCCGCCTAGCGCTTCGGAGGTCAAGGCCACGACGGCCAAGTTCTTCGCGGCCTGGGAGAAGGGGCAGGCGGTGAACGCCGCGTCGTACACGAACAACGACGCCGCCGCCGACCCCGTACTGGAGTCCTACAGCGGGGCCGGGCACATCACCGGGGTGAAGATAACCCCCGGTACGACGACCGGGGCGACCGTGCCGTTCACGGTGCACGCGACGGTGTCGTACGACGGGAAGTCGAAGCCGCTGACGTACAGCAGCCAACTGACCGTCGTGCGCGGCAAAACCACCGGGCGGGCGCTGGTCGACTGGCAACCGGCCGTGATTCACCCGGAGTTGAAGAGCGGCGACACGTTCGTCACCGGGGAGTCCGCGAGCCCGGCGATCGAGGCCGTGGACCGGAACGGGACCGTGCTGACCAAGGAGAAGTATCCGTCGCTCGGGCCGATACTCGACGAGTTGCGGTCCAAGTACGGTGACAAGGCGGGCGGTTCGCCGGGGATCGAGCTGGCGATCAAGCACGAGGCCGAGGGCTCGGCCGACACCACGGTGCTGACCCTGGAGAAGGGCAAGGCCGGCAAGGTGCGTACGACGCTCAGCGCGAGCGCGCAGGCCGCCGCCGAGAAGGCCGTGACGAAGTACTCGGAGTCGTCGGTCGTGGCGCTCCAGCCGAGCACCGGGCAGGTGTTGGCGATCGCCAACCACCGTGACGACGGCTTCAACGCCGCGTTCCTGGGGCAGTTGGCGCCCGGTTCGACCATGAAGATCATCAGTGCCGCCACGTTCATCGACAACGGGCTGACCACGATGAACGGGCCCGCGCCCTGCCCGCCGTCCGCGGTGTCGGAGAGTCAGACCTTCCACAATCTGACGGGCCTCGCGCCGGACGAGAACGCGACGCTCGCCGAGAGTTTCGCGCGTTCCTGCAACACGGCGTTCGTGAAGTTCGCGGACTCGGTCAAGGTGGACTCGCTGACCCGGGAGGCCGAGGACCGTTTCGGGCTCGGCCGGGACAACTGGAAGACCGGCATCCCGTCCTTCGACGGCTCGGTGCCCGCGTCCGGCGGCCCGGACACCGCGGCGAACCTGATCGGTCAGGGCCAGGTGCAGATGAGCCCGCTGAACATGGCGTCGGTGACGGCGACCGCGAAGACGGGCACGTTCCGGCAGCCGGTGCTCGTGTCGCAGAGCCTCGACGACCGCCAACTGGCCACCGCCCAGGGCCTGTCGGCGAGTACGTCGACCCAGTTGCGGGCGATGATGTACCGCACCGCGACGAGCGGCACCGCGGCCGGGATCATGGCCGGGCTCGGTCCGAACATCGGGGCGAAGACGGGGTCCGCCGAGGTGGACGGGCAGTCGAAGTCCAACAGTTGGTTCACCGGCTACCGGGGCGATGTCGCCGCGGCGGCCATGACGCAGGACGGCGGCCACGGCATCGACGCCGCCGGACCGATCGTCCGGGCGGTACTGGCGGCGAGTGGCTGAACTCACTCCTGGTGGAAAGTGAACTCACCCGCACAGGACGGGACTCTAGGGTGGGCGTGGTCGTTGGGGTGTGAGAGGGCCGAGAGCGGCGGGGGCCCAAAGGGATTCGCGGAGGATCGGGAACTGTGGGCACGAGGGGCAAGAGAAGGCGCGTCGCCGAGCGACGGAAGGCGAGACCCGCCATGGTCGGCGGGGTGATCGCCGTGGCCGTCGTCGGCGCGGGCGTGGGCGCCTACGCGCTGTACGACGGCGGGGCGTCGGCCGAGGCGCGCACGTCGAACACCGCGGACCACAAGGCCATCAAGAAAGGCCCGTTGACGGCGGCCGAGGTCCAGACGACCGCGAAGCGGTACCTGGCCGACTGGCAGCAGGGCAAGGTCGCGCTGGCCGCCGCCGCGACGGACAAGTCGACGGCGGCCACCGCGCTGCTCACCGGCTACAGCAAGAACGCCCACATGAAGGGCATCACCGTCACCGAGGGCACCCCCACCGGCGCCAAGGTCCCGTTCTCCGTGAAGTGCACGGTGTCGTACAAGGGCATCAACAAGCCCATGACGTACGCCACTTCACTCACCGTCGTGCGCAGCGCGAAGGACGGCAAGCCGTATGTGCAGTGGCACGCCTCCGTCGTCCACCCGGATCTCGCGGACGGCGACACCCTGGTCACGGGCGAGTCCGGCACCCCGCCGATCAAGGCCTACGACCGGGACGGCGGCGAGCTGACGACCGCCAAGTACCCGTCCCTGGGGCCGGTGTTGGACGGGCTGCGAGAGAAGTTCGGCAAGAAGGCGGGCGGCAAGGCGGGCATCGAACTGCGGGTGGTCCGCGGCAAGACGTCCAAGGAGTCCGACAAGACGCTGGTCGAGCTGAGCAAGGGCACGCCCGGCAAGGTGAAGACGACGCTCAGCCCGACCCTCCAGGCGGCGGCCGAGACACAGGTCAGCAAGCAGAAGAACTCCTCGGTCGTGATGATGCGCCCGTCGACCGGCGAGATCCTGGCCGTCGCGAACGCCTCGCACGGCTTCAACGTGGCCTTCCAGGGCTCGTTGGCCCCCGGCTCCACGATGAAGATCGTGACGTCGACCATGCTCTTCGAGAAGAACCTCATCACCCCGGACGCGTCCCATCCCTGCCCCAAGACATACAAGTTGGCGGGCTGGACCTTCCACAACGACGACGACTCGGAGATCAAGAAGGGCACGTTCAAGATGGCCTTCGGGGCCTCCTGCAACAACGCCTTCATCAACTTCGCGCCCAAGCTGACCAACAGCAGCCTGACGACCGAGGCCCAGCAGGTCTACGGCCTCGGCATGAACAACTGGGCCATCGGCGTCCCCACCTTCGACGGCTCGGTCCCGGTGCAGAGCGGCGCGCAGATGGGCGCCTCGCTGATCGGCCAGGGCGGGGTCCGCATGAACCCGCTGAACATGGCGTCGGTCGCCTCGACGGTCGACACGGGCACCTTCCACCAGCCGTACCTGGTCTCCCCGACGGTCGACAACCGCACGATCGCCAAGGCCTCGCGCACGATGTCGTCCACGACCCAGGCGCAGCTGAAGGAAGTCATGAAGTACACCGCCGACTACGGCACGGCGGCCAAGGCGATGGCCGGGCTCGGCCCCGACTACGGCGCGAAGACCGGCTCGGCGGAGGTCGACGGCCAGAAGAAGCCCAACGGCTGGTTCACCGCGTACAAGGGCGACCTCGTGGCCGCCGGCGTGGTCCAGGCGGGCGGCCACGGCGGCGACACGGCGGGTCCGATCGTGGCGGCCCTGCTGAAACTGGGCGCGAGCCTCGGCGGCTGAGGCTCAGGCTCAGGCTCAGGCTCAGGTGGTGACGGGTGTGGCGGCCGTATAGGTCCGCCGCAGGAACCGCATGATCGTCTTCGTCTCGAACTGGACGACGGAGACGCCCTGTTCGGAGTGGAACTCGACGACCGCCTGCACCCGCCCGCACGGCCACACCCGCACCTCGCCACTGCCCGCCGGGGCGCGCAGCCCCTGCTCCAGCAGCTCCCGGTCGAAGGTCCACGCATGCGGTCCGGGCAGATCGATACGGACGGCCAACGGATCGGATTCGGGGTCGTACCGCAGGACGACGGGCACGGCGGCGGGGTCCAGCCGGTCCACGTCCTCGTCGGTGACGATATGGGCTCGCGCGTACTGTTCGACTACGGACATCGGGCGGCCCCTTACGCTGAGTGACCTGTGTGAAAGCTGTGCATCCGCTTCCACTACCCCAATGTCGCATATTTTCCCGGGCGCGCCCCTCGGGGCGACAGATCTCACATAACGAATGGGGATCTTCTCGCTCTTGCAAAGGACTCGCAACAACCATCTAAAATCATCCCGTGCATGTCCCTGACGGATTCATCGACGCCCCCATATCCGCCGCGACCGGAGTCGTCGCCGCCGGAGCCATCGCCGTGAGCCTGCGCGGCGCCCGCCGCGAACTGGACGAGCGCACCGCGCCCCTGGCGGGCCTGGTCGCCGCCTTCATCTTCGCCGTGCAGATGCTCAACTTCCCCGTCGCGGCCGGTACCAGCGGCCACCTGCTGGGCGGCGCGCTGGCCGCGATCCTCGTCGGCCCCTACACCGGCGTCCTCTGCGTCTCGGTCGTCCTGCTCATGCAGGGCATCCTCTTCGCGGACGGCGGACTGACCGCGCTCGGCGTGAACATCACCGACATGGCGATCACCACGACCGTCGTGGCGTACGCCGTCTTCCGCGGCCTGGTCAAGATCCTCCCGCGCACCCGCCGCTCGATCACGGCCGCGTCCTTCACCGCCGCCCTGCTCTCCGTCCCCGCCGCCGCCCTCGTCTTCACCCTCCTCTACGCCCTCGGCGGCACCACCGACGTCTCGATCGGCAAGGTCGCCACCGCGATGATCGGCGTCCACGTCCTCATCGGCGTCGGCGAGGCCGCGATCACCGCGCTCACGGTCGGCGCGGTGATCGCCGTACGCCCGGATCTCGTCTACGGCGCGCGCGGCCTGGAGCAGCGGTTGAAGCTGCGCGTGAACGGCGAACTCGTGGACGCCACGCCCGAGTTGGAGCCTGTACGTGCCTCGCACCGCAAGGTGTGGCTCACCGGCCTCGCCGCCTCCCTCCTCCTCGCCGGTTTCGTCAGCTTCTACGCCTCCTCGAACCCCGACGGCCTGGAGAAGGTCGCCGCCGACCAGGGCATCGACCGGACGGCGAAGGCGCACGCCTCGGCCGACTCCCCCCTCGCGGACTACGGCGTGCGCGACGTCGAGGACGCCCGGCTCTCCGGCGGGCTGGCGGGCGTGATCGGGGTCGGCGTCACGGTCGTGGCGGGCAGCGGGGTCTTCTGGGCGGTCCGCAGGCGCCGTAGCGCTTCCTCGCAGGCGGCCTGAGATGGGCGCGGGCCACGCCCACCGCCTCTACCGCCACGGCCACTCACGGGTCCACGCGCTGCCGCCGCACACGAAGCTGGCCGCTGTCTTCGCCTTCGTCGTGGTCGTGGTGTCGACCCCGCGCGAGGCGATGTGGGCGTTCGGGCTGTACGCGTCGCTGCTCGCGTGCGTGGCCTACGCGGCCCGTGTGCCCGCCGGCTTCCTGCTCCGCCGACTGCTGATCGAGGTGCCCTTCGTCGCCTTCGCGGTGCTGATGCCGTTCGTGGCGGAGGGCGAGCAAGTGACCTTCCTGGGGCTGGAGTTGAGCGTGAACGGCCTCTGGGGTGCCTGGAACGTCCTCGCCAAGGGCACATTGGGCGTCGCCGCCTCGGTCCTCCTCGCCGCCACCACCGAACTCCGCGAACTCCTCCTGGGCCTCCAGCGGTTGAGGCTCCCGCCGCTCCTCGTGCAGATCGCGTCGTTCATGATCCGCTACGGCGATGTCATCACCGACGAGATGCGGCGGATGCGGATCGCCCGCGAGTCACGGGGTTTCGAGGCCCGGGGCGTCCGCCACTGGGGCGTGCTCGCGAAGTCGGCGGGCGCGCTGTTCATCCGCTCCTACGAACGCGGGGAGCGGGTCCATCTGGCCATGGTGAGCCGGGGTTACGCGGGTTCCATGCCGGTGATCGACGAGGTGACCGCCGACCGGGCGCAGTGGTCGCAGGCCCTCGCACTCCCCTCCGCCGCCCTTGTCGTATGTCTGTTGGGATGGACCCTGTGACCGACTCCTCCTCGTTGGATGTCTCCGGGCTGGCCTTCGCCTACCCCGACGGCCATCAGGCCCTGTTCGGCGTCGACTTCACCGTCGCGCGCGGTGAACGGGTCGCGCTGCTCGGCCCGAACGGCGCCGGAAAAACCACCCTCGTGCTGCACCTCAACGGCATCCTCACCGGCGGCGCGGGGACGGTGACGGTGGCCGGACTCCCGGTCGGCAAGCGGCACATGGCGGAGATCCGGCGCCGGGTCGGGATCGTCTTCCAGGATCCCGACGACCAGCTCTTCATGCCGACGGTGCGGGAGGACGTGGCGTTCGGTCCGGCGGCGGCCGGGATGAAGGGTGCCGAGCTGGAGCAACGGGTGCGTACGGCACTGGAGTTGGTGGGGATGGCGGACTTCGCGGACCGGCCCCCGCACCATCTGTCGTTCGGGCAGCGGCGAAGGGTGGCCGTGGCGACCGTGCTGGCGATGGAGCCGGAGATCCTCGTCCTCGACGAGCCGTCCTCCAACCTCGACCCCGCCTCACGGCGCGAACTGGCCGACATCCTGCGGTCGTTGGACGTGACCGTCCTCATGGTCACGCACGACCTGCCGTACGCGCTGGAGTTGTGCCCGCGCTCGCTGATCCTGAGCGAGGGCGTGATCGCGGCGGACGGCGCGACCGGCGAACTCCTCTCCGACGACGCGCTGATGCGGGCCCATCGTCTGGAGTTGCCCTTCGGGTTCGACCCTCGGTCCGTGACAATGGGCGCGTGACGAACGAGGACCATACGGTTGCCGGGTCGCTCCTCCTCGACGAGCAGCTGTGCTTCGCGCTGTACGCGGCCCAGCGCGCGCTGACGGCCGCGTACCGCCCGCTCCTTGAGGAGCTGGAGCTGACCTACCCGCAGTACCTCGTCCTCCTCGTCCTGTGGGAGCGCGGCGAGAGCACGGTCAAGGACCTCTCGAACGCCCTGCGCCTCGACTACGGCACGCTGTCGCCGCTCCTGAAGCGTCTGGAGGCGGCCGGGCTCGTCCACCGCGAGCGCGCCCCGCACGACGAGCGGTCGGTGCTGGTCGCGTGCACGGAGCGCGGCAGCGCGTTGCGGGAGCGCGCGGCCCGGGTGCCGGGGGCGCTGCTCGCGGCGACGGAGCTGGAGATGCCGGAGGTCGTGCGGCTGCGCGCGGAGCTGTGGCGGCTGGCGGAGCGGGCGGGGGCAGCGGCGGAACGGGCCCGCTGACCTCGGGTTACCGGCGGTTGCTACCCCCTGCTGGCCACGTGTCACCTACCGGTCAGTATCTTGTGCACGATGTAGTTGCCCACTCCTGTCTTTCCGCCTTTTGTTTCCGTCCTGTGTTTCTGTTCTGGGGGAGGTCCCGCCATGACCGACGACGCCGCTGCCACCGCCGTCGACACCCGCCCAACGAAGATCATGTACGTCGCCGAGGCCACCGCCCACGGCGGCCGGGACGGCTTCGTCAGCAGCCAGGACGGCCAGCTCGCCCTCCAGGTCGCGATGCCCCCGGCGCTGGGCGGCGACGGCAACGGCACCAACCCCGAGCAGCTCTTCGCGGCGGGCTACAGCTCCTGCTTCCACAACGCGCTGGTCCTGGTCGGCCGTAGGGCGGGCTTCGACCTGACCGGCTCGACAGTCGCGGCGAAGGTCGGCATCGGCCCCAACAAGCAGCGCGGCTACGGCCTCGCGGTCGCCCTGAGCGTGTCCCTCCCGATCCTCGATCCGGACATCGCGGCGAAGCTGGTGGACGCGGCCCACGAGGTCTGCCCGTACTCCAACGCGACGCGCGGGAACATCGACGTCACGATCCTGCTTGGTTGAGGTAGGACAGCGGACCGGCGGGACCAGGAGTGCGGACGTGGACGTGAACGGCGTGGTGGCCCAGGGCTTCGAGCCGGTCAGGGAGGCGTTCGCGGCCAACTTCGAGGTGCGCGGGGACCTGGGCGCGGCCGTGACCGTGTACCGGGACGGGCACCGGGTCGTGGACCTGTGGGCAGGCACGAAGGACGTCGACGGCACCGCGCCCTGGCAGCGGGACACGGCCCAGATCGTCCGCTCGGCGACGAAGGGCGTGGCCGCCGCCGCGCTGCTGCTGCTCGCGCAGCGCGGTGAGCTGGACCTGGACGCTCCCGTGGGCGAGTACTGGCCGGAGTACAAGACGGCGGGCAAGGAACGCACCCTCGTGTGGCATCTGCTCGCGCACCGCGCGGGCGTGCCGGTGCTGGACCGTCCGCTGACCCCTGCACAGGCCGCCGACCCCGTGAGGGGCGCGGCGGCGGTCGCGGCCCAGGCGCCGGTGTGGGAGCCGGGCACGGACCACGGCTATCACGCGCAGACGTACAGCTGGCTGACCGGTGAGCTGGTGCGGCGGGTGACGGGACGGTCGATCGGCGCGTGGATCGCGGACGAGATCGCCGGGCCGGTCGGGGCGGACCTGTGGGTGGGGCTGCCGTCCGGTGCGGCGGGGCGGGTGGGGCGGGTGGCGCAGATCGAGGCGACCCCGCCGGACGCTCACGGCCTCCGCGTCCGCCCCAAGCGCTCGGTCTCCGAGGCCTACGCGAACCCCGACTCCCTCACCCGGCGCGCGTTCGGCGCGATCACCCCGATGCCGGACGAGAACGACCCCGCGTACCGGGCCGCCGTACTCCCCGCGTCGAACGGCATCGCGACGGCGGACGGCCTGGCCCGTTTCTACGCCTCGCTGATCGGCGAACTGGACGGCGGGACACGGCTGTTCACCCCGGAGACGGTCGAGCTGGCGCGCACCGAACGCTCGTCGGGCCCGGACCGCGTCCTGGTCGTGGGCACCCGTTTCGGCCTCGGCTACATGCTGCACGGCAGCGCGTCCCCGCTGTTGTCGGAGGGTTCCTTCGGTCACCCGGGCCGGGGCGGCGCGCTGGGGTTCGCGGACCCGGATTCGGGCATCGCGTTCGGGTATGTGACGAATTCGTTCAGGAAGAGTGTGACGGCTGATCCACGGGCGCAGGCCCTGGTCAGGGCGGTGCGTACCGCACTGTCGTAGCGCACTGGTACGGCTACGGCCGTCGGCACCACGGCCGGCGTTCACGACCCTGGGGCAACAATGGGGTATGCGCTGCTGCATCTCGGCTCCCCTCGCGGCCCTCGCCGCGCTCCCCACTCCCTACGACGTCCTGCGCTCCGGCACGCTCCTCGTCCCGGCGCTGCTGCGTGCCGCCCACGCCCGTCCCGGACGCGGTGGATTCCGCCAACTGGCCGCCGTCCACCTGGAGTTGGTCACCCTCACCGAGGACAGCGCGATCATCACCTGGCACACCCGGATACCCGGCACCGACGACGGTCTCGGCCACCCGCTCCCCGCCGTGACCGAGGGCGAGGTCGTCTACGGCACCCACCCGGGCCGACTGAACCGTGTCGCGGCCGAGGAGCGGCCCACCGCGCACCACCAGGTGGAGCTGACCGGCCTGGAGCCCGGGCAGACGTACTACTACCGGGCACGTTCCGCGGGCGTGACCGCCGTACCGACGCCGTTGCAGCACGTGCGCGGGAACGCCGTCGGCACCTCGCGGCACGGACTCGGCTCGCTGACCGGCACGTACTCCTTCACCACGCCCCAGCCCCCGCCCGGCAGGCATCTGCTGTCCATCGCCCTCTGCAACGACCTGCACCTCGGCGAGACCACCGCGGGCCGCATGGCGGGCTTCCCGCTGCTGCGCGGGGTGTCGCAGGCGGCGGGCCTCGCCGCCTATCCGGAGATCATGACCCGGGCCCTGGTCGAGGAGGCCAAGCGGCGCGGGGCGGACGTGCTGCTGGCCGCCGGGGACATCTCCGCGGGCGGATCGCCTGCGGACCTGGCGGAGGCCAGACGCATCCTGGACGGCTTCGGCACGCTGGGCCGGGACTATCTCGTCGTACGCGGCAACCACGACCGGGCGGGGAGTTCCGCCGACACGTTCCGGGAGGGGTTCGGTGACGGCTTCGGCGGCGGGCCCGGGTATTTCGCGCACGATCTCGGCGGGCTGCGGATCATCGGGCTCGACACGTATGCCAAGGCCGGTAACGGGGGTGACGCGGGTGGGCTCGGCGAAGAACAACTGTCCTGGTTCCGCGCGCGACTCAGGGCAGAGCCGGACCGGCCGACCGTCGTCTTCGGTCACCATCCGCTGACCGTACGGGACTCCGTGTTTCCGGTGACCCGGGGGCAGCAGCTCGATCGGCGGCAGGCGCGCGCGATCGTCGACGCGTATGCCTCGGCGCCGGGGGTTTTCCTGCACCACGCGGGGCACACCCACCGGAACAAGCGGACGCTGCTGGTGCGGGCGCCGCATGTCGTACAGCAGGAGGTCACCGCCGCGAAGGACTATCCCGGTGGGTTTCTGCTGCTGCGCGTCCACTCCGGGGGTTACGCCCTCAACCACTACAAGGCGGGCGGTGTCGAGGCGCGGGAGTGGGGGGAGCGGTCTCGACGGGTGGCGGGTGGGCTGTGGCCGCACCACGCGCTGGGGCGGGCGGCGACGGACCGCAACAGCGTGCGGGCCCATGATCTGTCCGGTGTCGGCTCGCTGGGAGTGCCTGTCGGCTGAGGACGGAATGGGCGGAGTGCTCGGGAGGTTGCCCGTCCATGACCCTCACGAACGACGCCGTTGACGGCCGTACGATCACCAACCCGCCCACGCTCCACGACCCCACCCCCTTCGGGTACAGCCATGCCGTGTCGGCACCCGGTGAACTCGTCTTCATCGGCGGGCAGTACGCGTCCGACGAGACGGGCGCACCGGTGCCGGGCGACTTCGCGGCGCAGGTGGACGTGGCCTTCGCGCGACTCCGGTCGGCCCTTGCGGGAGTGGGCCTCGGGTTCGAGCACGTGGTGCGGCTGGGTACGTTCGTCGTCGACCACGACCTTGCCAAGCTGGAGACTCTGGGCAAGGCGCTGCACACGCACTTCGGTGACCGTCTGCCGGCCCAGACGCTGAGCGGGGTCGCCTCGCTCGCGCTGCCCGGGATGCTGTTCGAGGTGGACGCGGTGGCGGTACGCCCCTGACCGGCGATGGCGCCGGTCAGGGACCGTTGACGCGTGGGGGGCTCCGGTCAGCCGTCGGACTCCGGGGACGGGAGGTAGGCGCCCGGTACGTCGTCCGGTGCGTAGATCTTGCTGTCGCCGGGGTACGGCTTGGTCCAGTTGTGGGTCTGGTACCAGGTGTAGCGGTTCATCTGGGTGGGGTTGGCGTAGTCGGGGACCGCGTGGGGGCCCGTGAGGCGTTGGTGGGAGGCCCAGGTCTTCCACTCTGCCGCGAGTGTCTTCTCGGCCGGGGGGATCGCGGTCGACGTCGGGGCCAGTCCCGCCGGGGTGTCCGAGCCGCAGGACGGCTGGGGGCTCACGCCCAGGGTGAGGGAGGTGCGGTTGGGGACCGCCGTGAACGGGGTGTTGTCGGGCTTGCTCGTGAAGGCGCCGTACATGGGGGTGGCCGCGCTGTCGAGCTGGTTCATCGGGTGGATGCCGAGGATCTGCTCGATCGTGCGGACCATGGTGATCTGGGAGTAGTAGTGGGCGTCGACCGTGGCGTGGTTGGCGTACGGGCTGATGATCTGGACCGGGGCCCTGTGGCCGTCCACGTGGTCGAGGCCTGCCTGGGAGTCGTCCTCTACGACGAAGATCGCGGAGTCCTTCCAGTACTTGCTGTGGGTGATCGTGTCGACCATCCTGCCGACCGCGAGGTCGTTGTCGGCGACCTCGGCGGCGGCGTTGGCGGGGCCGCCTGTGTGGTCGTTGGAGTACCAGAACATGTTCAGGTTCGCCGGGCCGTTCTTGGCGAAGTCCTGCTGCCAGATCTGCTCCTTGTAGATGTCCGGGACGTCGAGGTCGAAGAGCGGGAACCCTTGCACCGACACGTCGTTGAGGGAGGGGATCGCCGAGCCCGTCTTGATGGGGTAGGCGGTCCCCGCTCCGGTGGCGGCCATGTTCTTGCTGTCGCAGTACAGGTTCTGCCAGGTCGCGCCGGAGGGTTTCGTCTCCAGCGACTGGAACTCGCCGAAGTCCTTCACCGACTTGCCTGCCGCCTGCGCGCCGGTCCAGATGAACCCGGACTTCTGGTGGCCCAGGACGTCGTTCTCGGTGTCGTAGCTGCGCGTGTACTCACCGGCCGAGGACTCGGTGTACTCCGGATTGTCCGACTGCATCAGCCAGTTGTGGCCCTCGGCGGAGTTGGTGCCGATGTCGTAGAAGTTGTCGTAGAGCCCGAACTGCTGCGCCAGCGCGTGCTGGTTGGGCGTCACGTTCGCGCCGAACTGGGTGAGCGAGGCGTTGCCGTCGCCCTGCGGGAGGTCGCCGAAGACCTGGTCGTAGGTGCGGTTCTCCTTGACGAGCAGGAAGACGTGTTTGATCGTCGAGGGGTCGCCGAGCCGGGCGGGGACCGGGATCGCCTTCGCGTGGCTCTTGCCCTTGGCCGTGGTGACCGAGCCGGGCGTCCAGCCGTTCTGCTTGAAGACCTTGGCCGTCTGGGACTTGACGGTCAGGTCGCTGGGCAGCGTGAACTGCGTGAGGCTCGACGTGGTGTCGTGTGTGTTGTGGCCCGCCGCGTCGGGGCGGAGGGCGTCCACGCCCCGGGTGTTGGCGACGACGATCTGCTTGCCGTTGGCCGTGATGCCCGAGGGGAAGTAGTCGGTGGGGAGCAGGCCGACGTAACGGGCGGGCTGCTGCGGGGAGTTGTAGCGGTAGATGGCGACCGCGTTGGCGCGGCCGAGCGTGACCAGCAGCCGGCCGTCGTCGGTGAGCGTCACCGCATTCGGCTCATAGCCGACGGACGCCTCGGGCCACGGCTGGGTGGCGATCGTCTGGACGACCCTGCCCTTGCGGGTGTCGATGACCGACACGCTGTTGTCGGCGGTGTTGGTGACGAACACCGCGCCCTTCTTGGCGTACACGGCGGTCGGGTGCAGTCCTACGGCGATGGTGCCCACGGCGGCGGACGGGTCGGCGGTGTCGATGACGCTGACCGTGCCGGTGGTGCTGGCGCCCGTCTTCGGGTTCGCGGGCACGTCGGTGCCGTAGGAGTTGATGGTGGTGTCGCCGGGCTTCGCCGGGCGCCCGCCCTCGTTGCTGACGTACAACGTGCCGCCGACCAGGGCGATTCCGCGCGGAGCGGTGCCAACTGCCCAGGTCTGCTTGATGGTTCCGGTCGCCGCGTCGATGGCGACCACCTTGTTCTGGCCGTTGACCGCCGAGTAGACGGTGGAGCCGTCGGGGGAGAAGACTGCCGCGCCCACGAGGGCCTGCTTGGCGCCGTCCGCCGCGATCGGGACGGCGGTGGGGGCGGCGAGGGTGCCGTCGGCGTTGACGGTGAACTTGGTGTAGCCGCCTGCCTGTCCGAGCCACAGCTGCTTGCCGTCGGGCGAGTAGGTCGGGCCCTCCTGGCCGACGGCGCCGCTGCTGATACGCAGGTCGTCCGCCGTGCTGGTGCCGATCTTCTGCTTGATCCGCCCGGTCGCCAGGTCCATGACCACCAGAGAGGCGTCGCCGTCGGCGATCGAGGCGGCGAGGTGCGTGCCGTCCGGGCTGACCGTGGACGACATGATCTTGCCGTCGTTGATGACGGTGCGGGTGCCGTACGGCTTGATGTACTGGTCGCTGGAGATGACCTGGCCGTTGGCCGTGGCCTGGCCGACCTGCTGGGTGCCGAACTGGTACGTCGAGGCGACCGCCGTGCCCGTGACGCCGAGGGCGACGGCGATACCCGTCGTCACCAGCAGTGCCCGGCGGCCGACGTGTCTGCCGAAGAGGTTGACCTGTTTCTTCTCACTGATCCGACGCTGGCGGGTTACCTGCACGGAACTGTTCCCTTCACTGGGTGTCGAGCAGCTCGACGTTGCCGTCGAACTGCCACAGCGGATTCGGGGCGTCACCGGTCGAGGTCCGCACCAGGAAGTAGCCGTTGACTTCCTTGGGACCGTCGCCGTCCGCCACGAACCGCCCGTCCGAGGTGATGTCGAGCTGGTAGATCGCCGACCCCGTGACCGCGACCCCGGGGACATGCCAGCTCACGACGCAGCGCCAGTCGTTGCCCGCGCCCTCCTGGGCGGCCTGGCCGTCGCTCTTGGTGCAGGCCGCCGAAGTCCGCAGCTGGGCCTCGGTGACGGCGGGGCGGTGTAGCTGCCGGGTCTGGAGGCGGTAGAGGTGGGCGAAGACGGTGGCGAGGGACTTCTGCACCTTCTCCTGCTCGATCCCCGAGCCCGTCGACGGTGTCGCCACGGCGACCGCCCCCACGGTGACCGCGGCCAGCGCGGCCAGCGGCAGCACGCCGAAGGTGAACGCGCGGCGCCCGGAGCCGTCGTAGGCCGCGTTGGTGAAGTCCCTTCGTACGAAGAGGAGATGGGCCAATGCTGTGGCGAGTGCAGCCCACGCCAGGCTGACCGCGACGGCGATCAGGAGCGGGGTGAGCTGGGCCGGGCTGGTGAACAGGCCGTTCCAGGCGATGAAGGCGTAGCCGGGGAGGGCGAGGCGTACGGCGACGGGCAGGGGCAGCATCTGGGCGACCTGCATCGCGAGCGCGACCAGGACGGGAAGCAGCAGTCCCATCGAGGACCGGCCCAGCGCGACCGAGCCGAGGAGGCCGATCGCGGCGAGGGCGAGGGTCGGGGCGAGGGCCGCGGTCCAGGAGAGCAGGACCGCGGCCGCCGCGTCGCCGGGCGTCAGCAGGTGGCCGTCGAGGCCGACGAGCGGCTGGTTGCCTACGGCCAGGAGGCCGCCGACCGTGCTGGAGACGGCCAGTCCCGCCACCAGTGCCAGGATGACGGTGACGCTGGCGAGGGCCTTCGCCGCGAAGATCCGCGCGGGCGAACGGACCGCCACCAGCAGATGCCGCCAGGTGCCGAGGCGGTCCTCGGCCGCGAACACGTCGCCCGCGACGAGCGAGGTCAGCAGCGGGAGCGCCCAACTGCCCGCGAAACCCAGCATGACCAGCGGTCCGGCCCACCCCGTGGCGTGCATCCAGCGGCCGAAGAGGGTGTCGGAGGGGAGGGTGCTCTGGCCGCTCACCCCGGCGACGAAGAGGGCGGGGGCGATCCAGCAGGCGAGGACGAGTAGGCGGATCCGCCACTGGGAGACCAGTTTGACGAGTTCGAAGCGGTAGCCGCGCGCGACGGAGACGCGGGGGGCTGTGGCGGTGTGTTCGGCGCCTGCGGTCGCGGTTGCGGTCGCGGTGGTCATCGGCCCGCCTCCTGGTCGGTGAGCGCGAGGAACGCGGCCTCCAACGGCGATACCACGGGGGCGAGTTCGCGTACCGCGATGCCCGACCGGACCAGGCCGGCGACCAGTTCGTCGAGGGCGGGGGTCAGTGCGCGGACGACGAGCAGTTCGGTGTCCTGTCGTATCCCCACGTCGTCGATGATCTGAACGCTGGCTGTATCGGCGGCAAGCACGCGTGCGGCCTGTGCGTCGGATGTCCGCAACCTGTAGTCGAGTTCACGGCTCTCGGCGGCCAGTTTGCTCAACGGGCCGGAGAACACGACCCGTCCGGTGGCGAGGATGGTGACCTCCGAGCACAGCGCCTCCAGGTCGTCCATACGGTGGCTGGAGAGCACCACGGCGGTTCCGTCGGCGGCGAGTCCGCTGAGCACCTTGTGCACATGTCTCTTGCCCGCCGGATCGAGGCCGTTGGACGGTTCGTCGAGCACGAGCAGCCGGGGTCTGGTGAGCAACGCGGCGGCGAGGCCGAGCCGTTGGCGCATACCGAGCGAGAAGCCTCGGGTCCGGTCGTCGGCGACATCGGTGAGGCCGACCTGGTCGAGTACGTCGTCTATGCCTGACGTGTGTGCGTCGCCGCCGCCGCGCAGTGCGGCCAGCGCGGCGAGGTTCTGCCGGGCGGTGAGGGAGGGGTAGAGGCCGGGGCCGTCCACGAAACCGGCCACGCCGTCGGGGGCCGCGAACGCCCGTCCGACCTGCCGACCGAGGATCTCCAGCCGTCCGCCGTCGGCGACGGCCAGTCCCAGCAGCAGGCCGAGCAAGGTGGTCTTGCCCGCCCCGTTCGGCCCGACCAGGCCGTGGATCTGACCCTGCGTCACATCCAGATCGACGCCGTCGAGCGCTACGACCTCGCCGAAGCACTTGGTGATTCCGGCGGCCCGGACCGCGTGGAGTGTCTCCATGAGCCCCTTCTCTCCTGAATCCTCAGGGAACCTAGGGGCACCACACATCACACGCACAGGTAGTCGTCTGAACGGCCATGGAACGGATCGTCAAGTCGTCGGCAAGCCGGGTGAAGGAACGGTCAACCCGAACGGTCAACTCGAACGGTCAACCCGCGCGCAGCATCAGCCCGATCCCGGCCACCAGCAGCACGGCGGCGGCGATCCGGGGCGCCCCGAACCGTTCCTTGAAGAAGACCGCTCCGATGGCCGCGCCGACGATGATCGACGACTCGCGCAGGGCGGCGATGGGGGCGAGTTCCGCGCGGGTCTGGGCCCACAGGACCAGTCCGTACGCCAGCACCGACAGGACGGCGCCGAGGAAGCCCACGGCGACGAACGGCCGTAGGGCCGGGAAGAGTTGACCGCGTCGGAGGTAGAAGGCGTAGGCCGGGATCATCCAACCCTCCACCGCCATCAGCCAGGCGATGTAGCCGAGTGACGATCCCGAGGCGCGGACACCGAGTCCGTCCACGACGGTGTACGCGGCGATCGACAGTCCCGTCGCCAACGCGGCGCCGATCGCTGCCCAGTTGGGCCGTCGGCCGCGCATCCCCCACAGTGCGACGCCGGTCAGACCCGTGCACGAGAGCGCGATGCCGGCCGCCGCCCAGCCGTCGGGCACCTCGTGCGCGAAGACCGCGGCGAAGACGGTGACGACGAGGGGTGCGGTGCCGCGCGCGATCGGATACGCCTGGCCGAAGTCTCCGAGCCTGAACGACTTCATCAGGAGGAGTGTGTAGGCGACGTGGATGAGCGCGGAGGTCGCGAGGTATGGCCACGCGGCGGCCTTCGGGAAGGCCGTGAACGGTACGAGGGCCAGTCCGATGACCGTTCCGCCGCCCGTGATGAGCGTGAAGCCGAGAAGCTTGTCGGTGATCTGGTGCGCGAGGGCGTTCCAGCAGGCGTGGGTGACGGCGGCGAGCAGGACGGCGGCTGCGACCAGTGGCGTCACGAGGTCTGCTCGCGCACGTCCACCAAGGTGGCACCGGCGTACGCGACGAGTTCCTTGGGTTGCATGGGAAACACGGCGTGCGGGTTGCCTGCGGCGGCCCACACGACGTCGTGCGCGAGCAGTGAACGATCGGCGAGTACGCGGGTCTTCGTACGGTGTCCGAAGGGCGGCACGCCTCCGATGGCATAGCCGGTCGTCTCGCGTACTACGTCTGCCTTGGCCCGGGTGACCTTCTCGGCGCCGAGTTCCTCACGGACTCGTTCCAGGTCCACGCGCGAGGCTCCGTCCATCAGTACCAGTACCGGTACGCCGTCCGCCGCGAAGATCAGGGACTTGCAGATCTCACTCAGTTCGCAGCCGATCGCGGTGGCGGCCTCTGCTGCGGTGCGGGTCGCGTCCGGGAAGCGGCGGATGCTGGTGAGGAGGTCTCCGAGTCCCAACTCCCTTGCGGCTTCGGCGAAACGGGGGTTGGCGCCGGAGTCTGGGGCCTGGGGAGTTTCGCTGCCGTTCGTGGTCATGTACCGCACGCTAGCGGGGGGTGTACTGGGCCTGCGACTGAGTTCTTGCCGTGGGGCCACTCGCTTCTTTGCCAGTGTCGGGCTGGAGCGGACCGAGTAAAGGGCGCTACGCGTCGGCTCCGCCGATTCCGCTGCGCTCCACCCTTGACTAGGTCCGCTCCAGCCCGTTTGAGAAGCGAGCGAGCGGCCCGGAAGAGCGGGGGGCCGCCGGGGCGTATCGGTCCCTCGCGTCGGCTCAGCGGCCAACCCTGAGTGGGTGGACCCGAAGGGTCGGGGGGAGAGAGACCCCGGGGGGGTGGGGTGGTGGTTCCAAAAAGTGTGTCAGTTTTCGTCCTAAGTGACACACTTTTTTGGTGACCACGGCCTTGGTGCGCAACCTGTTGGTCAGCTGGTGGATACCGGAGGGCAACCCTGCGGTGTTTTGGCGTGTCCACGTTGTGTGCTGACGATACGTAGAACATGGCGGACAGCCGCTGTCGCCGCTTTCGTGACCGCCGCTGTGGCGGTCACGATGCCGGCCGCGCATGCCGCCGGAACAGCGCTCGTCCTGGACGCCCAGGAGAACTACTACCTCCCCGCGAAGGGGGAGGGTCCGAACCTGGGTCTCGCCGTCGCGGCCTCGGGCGGGGACGCCCATGACGTCTCGGTCGTGGTCGACGCGTCGTCGCTCGCCGGGAAGGCGACCATGGTGGTCACGGGGGACTGTGTGAGCACCGGCACCCTGAAGGTGAGGTGCGACGTGGGCCCCTTGTCGGGCGAGGAGTCGATCGATCCGTTCCTGTTGAAGCCGACCGCAGGTGCCAAGGCGGGCGACATCGGTGTCATCTCCTATACCGCCAGCGCCTCAGACGCGGCCACCGTGACGGGGGAGAGGGACGTTCTGGTCGGTGGGCCGAAGCTCGTCTCCCGGGGCTATCCGGCGGTGAAGGGCATCGCGCCCGGTGGCGTCTTCGAGCGCACCCCGGCCTTCGCCGACACCGGCACCGCCCCCGCCGACAAGAGCGTCATGCTGCTGGTGCAGGACTCGGAGGGCGTCTCTCTCGCCCGTGATCACTCCAACTGTCACTACTCGGAGCGGGCTGACGTCGGTGCCTGGTGTCGGTTCGACACCCCGGTCGCGGTCGGCGCGGCCTACGAGACGGACGTGCCGCTGCCCTACACCGCCGCCAAGGACACGATGTACGGCTACAACACCTACATCGTGTGGCCGGTCGGCGGCACCGCGCCCGACTCCTTCGACCCGGCCGCCTTTCCCGAGACCGGCACCGGCGCGCCGCTCGGCCTGAAGTCCGTCGCCTCCGGATTCGCCGACTCCGGGTACGGCACCTTCGCCACCACCCAGCACGCCGACTACCGGGCGCTCGGTGACACGGTCGAGGGCAAGGTCGGCACGACGGTGAGCATCACCCTGGGCGTGCGGAACAACGGGCCGGGCCGGATGAACTTCCGGTGGATGGACGCCGAGAATTCCGGCACGTTCGTGGTGACCCCGCCCGCCGGAACCACCATCACCGGCGTCCCCGCCCCCAGCGAACAGGGCGACCCCGGGCCGTTGTGGAACTGCACACCGCGCAAGGCCGGCGCGAAGAGCTACACCTGCGACATCAGCAGTACGGACTTCCAGCCCGGCGACTCCGTGACCCAGAAGTTCACGGTGCGGATCGACCGGGTCGTCCCCGGCGCACGGGGCAGCGTGCGGGCCGTGGAAAACCCCAAGTACCCCAATCGGGACGGCAATGCGTCGAACGACACCGTGGCAATCACGGTGAAGGCGATCGGTTCCGGGACGACTACCGGCGGCGGGCTCGCGGCCAGTGGCTCGGGCGGAGTCCTGCTGCGGGCGGGCACCGCCGGTCTGCTGGTGACGGGCGGCGCGCTGGTGTTGCTGGCGGCGCGGAGGGCGCGGTCGTCCGCCGGGAACCGCCGTATGTGACGAACTCGCCCTGGGCCTAGGTCAGTTGGTGAGGGTGACGTCCTTCGTCGTGTCGACTCCCGCCGTGCGGCCGGGGCCGGTGTGGTGCTGCCAGTAGAGGTTCGTGTGGGCGATGACCTGCTCCGGCGGGGCTGCGCCCCACTGGCTGAGGTCGGTCGTGGTGTGGGCGTCGCCGACGAGTGTCACGTCGTAGCCGCGGGTGAACGCGCTGTGGAGCGTGGAGCGGATGCACTGGTCGGTGGACGCGCCCGCCACGACCAGGCGTCCGACCCGGGCGGCGGCGAGTACCTCTTCGAGGGGCGTGTCGTCGAAGGAGTCCGGGTAGAGCTTGTGGAGCTGGGGTTCCTGGTCGCCAGGGGTCAGTTCGGGGACGAACTGCCAGCCCTCGCTGCCCTTCTCCACGTTCTCGTCGGAGTGCTGGACCCAGATGACGGGGACGTCTTCCTCGCGTGCCCGGTCGGCGAGTGCGGCGATGTTGGCGACGACGGCGTCACGCTCGTACGCGTCGGCCACGACAGCGACCTGGACGTCTACCAGCAGGAGTGCGGTGTGGGGCCGTTCTGCGAGTGTGGTCATGTCCAACACGTTAGTCCGGCCCACTGACATCGGCCCGGTTCGGATCCCGGCCCACTGACGTCGGCCCGGTTCGGATCGGTCTGAAGCTCGGTTCAGATCGGCTTGAAGCTCGGTTCCACCGGTCCGGTCTCTCCTTGTTCGGCCAGTTCCGCCAGGTCCTGCGGCTCCAGGAACTCCAGTTCGTCCGGATCGAGTCCGTGGTGCGGGTCCAGGTTCCGCAGCTGCTCGACGAAGTCGAGGACGAACGCGGTGAACGTCCCCTCGAAGACCTCCAGTTCCAGGCCGTGGCTGTCGGTGACGACCTTCCACCGGTCCGGGTCGGGGTCGCAGGGCCAGAAGAAGTGCTCGTTGCCGGAGTGGTCGTAGCCCCAGGAGATCAGGCCGCCGGGTTCCGGGTGGACGGGGAAGGTGTGCAGGTCCGGAGCGCGGCGCCGGGCCTCGGCGCGTCTCTCGTGGACCTGGCGCATCCGGTCCAGGAGCGGGCTCTCCCCGCGCGGGTGGAAGACCACCAGTTCGTCGCAGACGACGCCCGTGCCGTAGGTGTCGAGGAACGTCTTGAAGTCGGTGGGCAGGGGTGAGGCCACGTACGTCTCGGTCTCGGTCCAGTCGTCGGGGGACCGGGTCCTTGCCACGGTCGACGGGCCGAGCAGTCGTACCAGATCGTCCAGTGCTGTCACGGCCGTAACCCTGTCACCGACGCGATCTGCCGCGCCACCCGAATTCGGTGGCGCGGCAGATCAGTTGTCCGGTGCCTCAGTGCCTCGCGGCAGCCGCCTCAGGCCCGGACCAACTCCCGGTCCTCGTCGGGATCCGAGTCCTTGGAGTCGAGGTCGCGCAGGCCTTCGCCCTCGACGTCGACGTTGGGCAGTGCCCGGTCCAGCCACTTCGGGAGCCACCAGGCCTTGTCGCCCAGCAGGGCGAGGACGGCCGGGACGATCGCCATGCGGACGACGAACGCGTCGAAGAGGACCGCGACCGCCAGGCCGAAGCCGATCATCTTGACCATGGACTCGCTGGAGGTGATGAAGCCCGAGAAGACCGCCATCATGATGACCGCCGCGGCCGTGACGACCCGGGCGCCGTGCTTGAACCCGGTGACGACGGCCTGGTTGGGCTTCTCGCCGTGGACGTAGGCCTCGCGCATCCGGGTCACGAGGAACACCTCGTAGTCCATCGCCAGGCCGAAGACCACGCCCACCAGGAAGATCGGCATCATCGACATGACCGGGCCGGTCTCCTCCACGCCGATCAGGCCCGCCAGCCAGCCCCACTGGAAGACGGCGACGACCGCGCCGAGCGAGGCGAGCACGCTGAGCAGGAAGCCGAGGGCCGCCTTCAGCGGGACCAGGATCGAGCGGAAGACCACGATCAGGAGCAGGAAGGCGAGGCCTACCACCAGGGCCAGGTACGGGATCAGGGCGTCGTTGAGCTTCTGGGAGAAGTCGATGTTCATCGCGGTGGTGCCGGTCACCAGGACCTGTGCGTCCGTGTCGGCCTTGATGCCGGCGCCCTCGCCCCGGATGGAGTGCACCAGGTCCTCGGTGGTGACCGACGACGGCTTGGAGTCGGGCACGACGGTGATCGTCGCAGTGTCACCGGCCTTGTTGAACATGGCCGGACTGACCGAGACCACGTCGTCGAGGGTCTTGATCTTGTCGGTCACCGTCGTGACGGCGGCCTTGGGGGCGTCGCTGTTCTTGGCGTCCACGACGATCATCAGCGGGCCGTTGAAGCCGGGACCGAAGCCCTCCGCGAGGAGGTCGTAGGCCCGTCGCTGGGTGGTGGACGTCGGCTGTGAACTGTCGTCGGGCAGGCCCAGTTGGAGCTGGCTGGCGGGCAGCGCGATCGCGCCGAGGCCGAGCACGCCGAGGATCAGGACGGCCGCGGGACGCCGTACGACGAAGCTCGCCCAGCGGGTGCCCATGTTGGGCCTGGCCGCCTTGGCCGCCTCCTTGGCGCTGCCGCCGCCCAGCCACTTGGCCTTCTCGCCGGTGGGCTTGATCCTGCGGCCCGCGTAGCCGAGCAGCGCCGGGATCATGGTCAGGGCGATGAGCACCGCGACCACGACCGTGCCGGCCGCCGCGACGCCCATCTTGGTGAGCATCGGCACGTTGACGACCGCGAGACCGGCCAGGGCGATGACCACGGTGAGGCCGGCGAAGACCACCGCCGAGCCCGCGGTCCCTACGGCCCGGCCCGCCGCCTCCTCGCGTTCGCGGCCCTCGGCCAGTTCCGCGCGGTAGCGGGAGACGATGAACAGCGCGTAGTCGATGCCGACGGCGAGGCCGATCATCAGCGCCAGCGTGGAAGTCGTGGAGCCCAGGTCCAGCGTCTTCGCGAGGGCGGTGATCGTCGAGACGCCGATGCCGACCCCGATGATCGCCGTCAGCAGCGGCAGGCCGGCCGAGACGAGTGAGCCGAGGGTGATGAGGAGGACGACCGCGGCGAGGGCGATGCCGATGATCTCGCCGATGCCCATCTCGGCGGCGGCCTGGAGCGCGTCACCGCCGACGTCGACGGTCAGGCCGGTGGCCCGTGCCTGGGCCGCGGTGTCCTCCAGGGCGTCCTTGCTGGCGTCCTTGAGTTCCATGCCGGCGACGTCGTACTTCACCGAGGTGTAGGCGACCGTCCCGTCCTTGCTCACGGCGTTCGTGGTGAACGGGTCGGAGACGGAGACGACCTCGGAACCGTCGGCCAGTTCCTTCACCGTCTTCTCGACGGTCGCCTTGTTGGCGGCGTCGGTCATCTTCTCGCCGCTCGGCGCCTTGAAGACGACGCGCGCGGTGGCGCCGTTCGAGCTGGAGCCGGGGAAGCGCTGGTCGAGGAGGTCGAAGGCCTTCTGGGCCTCGGTGCCGGGGATGGAGAAGGAGGTGGAGCCCGCGGCGGGCGCGCTGGCCGCGCCGACTCCCGCGAGTGTCAGCAGGGCGATCCATATGAGGGCGACGAAGTGCCGTCGCCTGAAGGCGAGCCGGCCGGCTTTGTAGAGGAACGTGGCCACGAGGGCGTATCTCCCGGTCAGGTCGTGGGGTTCTTCGGGGCAGGTGTGACCGGCCGGTTGGGGACACGGCTGATCGGCCCGACGACGTGAGCGGTTACGTCAGGTGGGCTTGCTGGGTGTGAGGGTGTCGCGGGTGTCGCGGGTCTGTCAGGTGGTGGGTACGCCCAGTGCGGGGAGCACTACGGCGTCGATGTACGAGGTCAGATAGGCCTGGGTCGGCGGCAGATCCTCGATCACCGTGCGGGTGGCGAAGGCGCCGATCATCATGTGCACCACGAACTGC
Organism: Streptomyces sp. NPDC002276; assembly: GCF_053891435.1. Taxonomy (NCBI): domain Bacteria; kingdom Bacillati; phylum Actinomycetota; class Actinomycetes; order Kitasatosporales; family Streptomycetaceae; genus Streptomyces; species Streptomyces sp. NPDC002276. The sequence goes on from NZ_JBSFCQ010000021.1 coordinate 71,419, forward strand.
AACGCGGGGCAGTCCGCGCGGATCTCGCCCCGGTCGATGGCCCGCTGGGTGACCTGGCGGAACTCTTCCATCTCCGGTTCGATGAGCAGTTCCCGGAACGCCTGGAGGAGGTCCGGGTGGTTGTGCGTCGCCATGGCGAGACCTCGCATCAGCGCGGAGGTCTGCTCGATCCGGCAGTCGTCCTCGCGGGCCACCATGGCGTGCATGTCGCCCCGGAGTGTTCCGGTGTCGACATCGGTGGGCCGGCCCGGCTTGCTGTGCCGCACCGCTTTGGCCACCAGCTCGGCCTTGCCGCCCCACTGGCGGTAGAGGGTCGCCTTGCTGGAGCGGGTGCGGGCGGCGACGGCGTCCATGGTGAGGGCGTCGTAGCCGACTTCGCGGAGCAGGTCGAGCACGGCCTCGTACAACTCGGCCTCGCGCTCGGGTGTGATGCGACTGCGACGCGCCGTTGCGACTTCAGTCATGCGACTCACCTTCCAGCTCCGAACGACACGGTTTCGTACATGACGAATGTAGCGCACCTCTCTACGAAACGAAACAGTTTCGTACGTGTGCTGAGTCACCCACAGTCTTATTTCACGAGTTGCTCCGGTCCGTCCCGCGGAAAAGCATAGGGACGTGAGCTATCTGCGCCTGCCGCACCTCAACGGAGACCTGCTGAGCTTCGTCGCCGAGGACGACCTCTGGCTGGCCCCGCTCGACGGCGGGGGCCGCGCCTGGCGCCTCACCGTCGACCGCACCAAGGTCGGCCACCCCCGCTTCTCCCCCGACGGCCGCCACCTCGCGTACACGACCTGGCGCAGCCTCGTCCCGGAGATCCACCTCGTCCCGGTCGACGGCGGACCCGGCCGCAGACTCACCTACTGGGGCAGCGCCGACACCCAGGTCTGCGGCTGGACTCCCCCCGACCGGGAAGGAAACTCCGACATCCTCGCGGTGGCCTCCCACGGCGAACCGTTCTCCTACTTCACCTGGGCCCACAAGGTCCCCACCGACGGCGACCCCGGCGGCCGCCTCCCCTGGGGCCCGGTCTCCGACATCCAGCTCGCCGACCTCGACGGCGAACGCCAGACCCTCCTCCTCACCGGCACCCCACCCCACGAACCGGCCGCCTGGAAGCGCTACCGCGGCGGCGCCATGGGCCGCCTCTGGCTGCACGGCCGCCGCCTCCTCGCCGACCTCGAAGGCCACCTCCACTCCCCGATGTTCGTCGACGGCCGCATCGCCTTCCTCTCCGACCACGAGGGCATCGGCAACCTCTACTCCTGCGCCTACGACGGCTCCGGCCTCCGCCGCCACACCGACCACGACGCCTTCTACGCCCGGCACGCGGCCAGCGACGGCACCCGCGTCGTGTACCAGTGCGCCGGTGACCTCTGGATCGTCGACGACCTGTCCCCTACGTCGACTCCGCGCAAGCTGGACGTGCAGTTGAGCGGGCCGCGCGCGGGCCGCCGTACGTACCAGGTCCCCGCCGCCCAGCACGTCGACGGCATCTCGGTCGACGAGACGGGCCGGGCGAGCGCCGTCGTCGTACGGGGAAGTCTGTACTGGCTCACGCACCGCGACGGGCCCGCCCGCACCATCACCGACACCCCGGGCGTACGGGTCCGCCTCCCCGAGATGCTCGGCAGCGGCGGGCAGGTCGCCTACGTCACGGACGCGGACGGCGAGGACGCGATCGAGATCGCCTACCTCCCCCGCGCCACCGGCGACCGCGCGCCCCGCCGGCTCGCCTCCGGCGAGGTGGGCCGCGTACTGGAGCTGGTGTCGGACACGGCGGGTGAGCGGCTGGCCATCGCGGCACACGACGGACGGCTACTGCTCCTGGACGCCACGGAGGACTCCAACGGCGAAGTCACGGAACTGATCTGCTCGCTCAACGGGCCGGTACGGGATCTCGCCTTCTCCCCCGACGGCAGCTGGCTGACCTGGTCCCACCCGGGCATCGGCCGCTCGCTGCGCCAGATCAAGATGGCCCGCATAAAGGACCGCCTGATCGTCGACGTCACCAACGGCCGCTTCGAGGACGAGAATCCGGTCTTCACCCGGGACGGCCGCTACCTCGCCTTCCTCTCCTGGCGCGGCTTCGACCCGGTCTACGACGTCCACACCGGCGACCTGTCCTTCCCGCTCGGCTGCCGCCCCTACCTCGTCCCCCTCTCCTCCGCCACCCCCTCCCCCTTCGCGCTGACCCCGGAGGGCCGCCCGGCCGCCGGGGGCCTCGACGCGGCGGCGGACGACGAGGGCGCGGACGGCGCGGTGACGGTCGAGGTGGAGGGCCTGGAGAGCAGGGTCACGCCGTTCCCCGTCTCGGCCTCCAAGTACTCGGCGCTATACCCGGTTTCGGGCGGCGGTCTGGTCTGGCTGCGCTGGCCGATCTCGGGCGCGCTGGGCGAGACCTTCGCGAATCCGGACGACACCAGTGGCCGCCCGACCCTCGAACACTTCAACATCAGCAAGGCGAAGAAGTCCGAACTCGTCGACCACCTCGACTGGTTCGCGGTGAGCGGCGACGGCACCCGGCTGGTCGTGGTCGACGAGGACGAGCTACGGGCGGTCCCCTCGACGGAGTCCGGTGACGGCGACTCCACGGTCTGGATCGACCTCCGCCGCATCCTGCACGAGGTCGACCCGCCCGCCGAGTGGCGCCAGTCCTACGAGGAGGCGGGCCGTCTGATCCGCGCCTACTACTGGGACCCGCAGATGTGCGGCATCGACTGGACCGGCGTCCTGGACCAGTACCGCCCGTTGGTGGAACGAGTGGCGTCTCCGGACGACTTCGCGGACCTACTCCGCGAAGTCCTGGGCGAGTTGGGCACCTCGCACGCCTACGTCACCGCGTCCCGCCGCAACGAGGGCCCGCCCCACTACCAGCGCCGCCAGGGCCTGCTGGGCGCCAACCTGGTCCGCAGGGAGGGAGGTTGGACGGTGACCCGCATCCTCCCCGGCGAGTCCTCGGACTCCAAGGCCCGTTCGCCCCTGGCCGGCACAGGCATCCGCGAGGGCGCGGTCCTCACGCACGTCGACGGCCGCCCGGTGGACCAACTCACCGGCCCCTACCCCCTGTTGGCGGGCGCGGGCGGTACGACGGTGGAGTTGACGTTCACCCCGGCGGAGGGCGAGGGCAGGGCTCGCCGGGTGGCGGTCGTCCCCCTCATCGACGAACGCCCCCTCCGCTACCAGGACTGGGTGGCCAAACGCCGGGCGGTGGTACGGGAGTTGAGCGGCGGCCACTGCGGCTACCTCCACATCCCCGACATGGGCGGCTCCGGCTGGGCCCAGTTCAACCGCGACCTGCGCCTGGAGGTCTCCCGCCCCGCCCTCATCGTCGACGTGCGCGGCAACGCGGGCGGCCACATCAGCGAGTTGGTGGTGGAGAAACTCACCCGCACGATCCTCGGCTGGGACCTGACCCGCAACGCCCAACCGGTGTCGTACGCGTCAAATGCCCCCAGGGGCCCGGTGGTTGCGCTGGCGGACGAGGCGACCTCGTCGGACGGCGACATGATCACGGCAGCGTTCAAGCTGCTGAAGCTGGGCCCGGTCGTCGGCCAACGCACCTGGGGCGGAGTGGTCGGCATGACCGGCCGCCACCAGCTCGGCGACGGCACGGTCATCACCGTCCCGATGAACGCGGCCTGGTTCGACGCGTACGGCTGGTCGGTGGAAAACAGGGGCGTGACCCCGGACTTGGAGATCCTCCGCACCCCGCTGGACTGGGCGGAGGGCAGACACGCCCAACTGGACGACGCGATCAAGCTGGCGCTGGATCTGCTGGCGATCCATCCGGCGGCGACCCCGCCGGACTACAGCGCGGTACCGGACCGAAGCAGGCCGAAGCTGCCGCCGCGTTCGAGCCCGTGACCACGATCAGGGGTACGGCTACGACGGAGTCCGGACTCCCAGGACGCCACTGGGCTGGTCGAAAGGAACTGCCGCGACGATCACGGGTTTCGCCACGTAACCGGCCACGCTCTCCACGGAGACGACCAGAGCCACGGGCGACGACACGTCGAACCGGCTGACCAGCTCACGGGCCGAGCCCCGTGAGAACAGGTGGCTCGCACCCGTTGTGGCCAGAGTCCCGCAACCGGCGACGAGGATCAGCCGGCTCCGGGGCGCGAAGGGATTCCGGGCCAGCAGGACGATGGCGTGATCGACCGAGCTGCCGTCCTCCCGTTCCGACTCGCCGAACTCCTCGTCCCCGCCCACCAGTCCGATCCGGGCTCCGGAGTCGTACCGGCGGAACTCGACCGGCGCGGCGAGTCGCCCGGTCAGCAGATTCCACAGCGGATTGTGTGCCGGGCCGCCGATCACGACCAGGTTGACCTCCGCATCGGCCGCCATGTCGAACGCGCCGGCGCGAACGATGGTCGCCGTGTGCACCCGAAGATCCTGGGCAAGGAACTGCCGGAGATTCATCGCCGCGAGGGCGTCCGGCTCGGGGATCTTCGCGTACCGGGGCGAACCACCCCTGCTCTCGCCCACGACGATGACGGTCTTCTTCTTGAGGTCCAGGCGCCACAGACGCGCGGCCGGCTTCCTGGTCCGGTAGTAGTGAACGAGGTTCCGGACCAACCAGCCCGCAGCGAAGGCCAGCAGCGAGGAGGCCAGATTGATACTGAGCTCTTCCCCCACGACCGCTCCCCCACCTATGAATCCCCAACGTGCAGTATGCGCTGGACAGTTGACATGAGAAAGGGTGCCCCTCGTCAGGGGCACCCTCTGCTCAGGGGAGGACGTCAGACGTCGTGGTCCTGGTCCATCCGGTCCTCTTCGCGCTGCACGCGCTCAGAGACCTCGTCCCGCTGAGCGCCACGCTCGGACGCCTCGTCCTGACCCTGGCCCATCTTGTCCTTGGCCTTGTCCGCGAGGTCCTTGGCCTTGTCCTGGAACTGGTCCTTCATACCCATGTGGGTTCACTCCCGTAGTGGGGGGAAACGGCCCGCGACCGGGCCTCGACCAGATTCACACGGGCGGACACAGTTCGCATTTCGGTCAGCTACGTTCCGTAGCGCGAGCCTCCTCGTCGGCGGCTCCACCCGCCCCGACAAGCCCGGAACGCATGCCTTCCAACCGCGATCCGAACCGCCGCATCTCCCGCTGCCCCACCGCCCCGATGATCCCCGGCAGATACCCGCGCACACCCTGCGTCCCCCGCAGCCACCCCTGCCCGTACACATGGCTCGCCCGCCGTTCGATCCCGGCGACGATCCGGTCCACGGCCGGTCCCAGTGGATACGTCTTGTTGGCCGGCCACGGCAACCGTTGCCTCAACTCCCGCATGACGTCGTCCTGGTCGGCCCCGCGCACCATGTCCGTGTCGGTCCAGGACAGGTACCCGACCCCGACGCGTACGCCCTTGTAGCCGACCTCGGCGCGCAGGCTGTGCGCGTACGCCTCGACGCCCGCCTTGGACGCGCAGTACGCGGTCATCATCGGCGCGGGCGTGATCGCGGCGAGGGAGGCGATCTGTAGCAGATACCCGCGGCTCTCCATCAGCACCGGAAGGAACGCCCGCGCGGTCACGGCGGACCCGATCAGGTTGACCTCGATCACCCGCCGCCACGCGACCGGGTCGGAGTCGACGAAGGGCCCGCCGCTGGCGACACCGGCGTTGGCGACGACGATGTCGACCTTCCCGAACCGCTCCTTGACCTCGGCCGCGACCCGCGCCATCGCCTCGTGGTCGGTGACGTCCGCGTACCAGGAGGCGCTGTCGGTGTGCAGCCGCTCGGCGACCTGCTTGAGCGCGTCCGGTTCCAGGCCGACCAGCGCCACCTTCGCGCCGCGCGCGGACAGCTTGCGGGCGAGCAGTTCGCCGACGCCCCGCGCGGCCCCGGTCACGACCGCGACCTGACCCTCCAGGCTGACCTTGTTGCTCATGCGCCCTCCTTGACCTGATCGATCGGGTCCAACTCGATGTAGGCGGCGGCCAGTTCGCGGATCTTCGCGCTGACCAGCTCCGGCGCCTCGACGGGGGTCATGTGGCCGAGCCCCGTCAGCTCGGTGCTCCCGACGCACTGCGGCAGCGCGGCGACCAGCGCCCGCGCGTGCACCGGCGGTGTCATCCGGTCCGCCGTACCGACGACGACGGCCGTGGGCACCGCCAACTCCCGTACGCCGTGGTCGAGATCGAGGGAGTCGAGGACCTGCGACCACGCGTGCCGCACCGTCCGCGGACACGCGTGCACGATCCGCGCGCACGCCTCGACCATGTGCGGCGCGGAACCGGGTCCCATCGTCGCGTACTTCAGGATCCGGCGCGCGGCGGGCGTGACCGGCCCGAGCGGTGCCCTGCTGCCGAGGACCTTCCGGGTCAGCCGGGTCCGGGTCCGCCCGGCCCGCATCGGCACCACGCGCGACTCGTCGACCAGCCGCGAACTGCCCGTACTGCACAGCAGCACGGCCACCGCGTGCTCCCGGAACCGGGCCCGCCCGGCCGCCGCCAGTACGGTCATCCCGCCCATGGAGTGCCCCACGACCACGGCCTTCTCCCCGGGGGTGAGGGTCGCTTCGAGTACGGCTTCCAGGTCGTCGGCGAGCGCGTCGGTGCTGTAGGTGAGGGCGGCCGGACTGCGCCCGTGGCCCCGCTGGTCGTAGACGACGACCCGGTGGTCGGCCGCCAAGTCCCTTGTCTGCGCGGCCCAGAAGGCCGTGGAGCAGGACCAGCCGTGGGCGAGGACGACGGCCGGCGCGCCCTCGGGGCCGTGCACCTCGACATGCAGCCGGGAGCCGTCGGCCGAGGTGACGGTCAGTTCACGGCCGGGGACGGGCGGGGCGTACGGCCCGGACGTGACGTGCATGAGCCGGCTCATGCCTCCACCACCTCCGACTTCTCGGCCTTCTCCTCGGCCCTCTTGTCGGCCTTCTCCTCGGCCCTCTTGTCGGCCTTCTTCTCGGCTTTCTTCTCGGCGGGCGCCCGCACGACCTCGTACTCCGCGAGGTCCACGCGCCGGGTGGCCGTGCGAAACTCAGTGGTCGTGCCTGGCCAGACGGTGGTGTTGCGGCCGTTCGCGTCGAGGTACCAGCTGGTGCAGCCGCCGGTGTTCCACACGGTCCGCTTCATACGTTCCTGCACACGCCGGTTCCAGACGTCCACGGCGGCGGGCCGGGCGTCGAGGGCGACCCGTCCGCCGAGGACGTCCAACTGCCGTACGTAGTCGGCGAGATAGTTCAGCTGGGACTCGATCATCAGGATCATGGAGGAGTTCCCGAGGCCGGTGTTGGGCCCGATGATGGTCATCCAGTTGGGGAACCCGGCCGCCGAGGCGCCGCGCAGCGCCTGCATTCCGCCCTCCCAGGCCTCGGCCAGTGTCCGCCCGCCCACGCCGACGACCCGGTCGGCGATCGGCATGTCCGTGACGTGGAAGCCGGTGCCGAAGACGATCGCGTCGACCTCGGCCGTACTGCCGTCGGCGGCGACGACGGTGGAGCCGCGGATCTCGCTCAACCCGCTTGCCACGACGTCGACGTTGGGCTGGGCGAGGGCCGGATAGTAGGCGCTGGAGAGCAGGATGCGCTTGCAGCCGATGCGGTAGTCGGGGGTGAGCCTGGCGCGCAGGGCCGGGTCCTTGATGGAGCGCGCCATGTTGCGCTTGGCCAACCGCTCCACCATTCCCAGCTCGTTGGGCCGCTTGGTGAACGCCTGGACCTGCAACTCCCGCAATCCCCACAGGAGTCCGCGACGGGCCTGGGTGGTGAAGGGCAGCGCGCGGTGCAGTGCGCGTTCGGCGCCGCCGATGGCGCGGTCGACGCGGGGCATCACCCAGGGCGGGGTGCGCTGGAAGAGGGTGAGGCGCTCCACGTCGGGCTGGATCGACGGCACGATCTGGATCGCGGAGGCGCCGGTGCCGACCATGGCGACGCGCTTGCCGCGCAGGTCGTAGTCGTGGTCCCAGCGGGCGGAGTGGAAGACCTTGCCGGGGAAGGAGTCGAGCCCGGGGATGTCCGGGATTTTGGGGTCGGAGAGCGGCCCGGTCGCGGAGACGACGAGATCGGCGGAGTAGGAACCGCTGCTCGTCTCGATGTCCCAGCGCAGCCGCTCCGCGTCCCAAGTCATCATCTTCACTTCGGAGTTGAAGCGGAGGTGAGGGCGGAGCCGGAAGACGTCGGTGACGTGCTCCAGGTAGCCGCGGATGTGCTCCTGCCCGGAGAAGGTGCGCGGCCAGTCGGGGTTGGGCGCGAAGGAGAACGAGTACAGGTGGGACGGTACGTCGCAGGCGCACCCGGGGTAGCTGTTGTCCCGCCAAGTCCCGCCGACGCTGTCGGCGCGCTCCAGGACGACGAAGTCGGTGACGCCCTCGCGCCGCAGCCGCACCGCGGCCCCCAGCCCGCCGAACCCCGAGCCGATCACCGCCACCCGCACATGCTCGTGTTCGGTCATCCCGTGCCCTCCCATACGACCGCGCAACCGCGCCAGTGAACACTGGCGCAATCGGACTGTAGAACAGCTCCGTACTCATGGGTAGGGGGCGGTACGAGGAAAGTTACCGGGGGTACGACGTAGGGTGCGGGCGTGGCGGAGAAGGCAGAACAGAAGCGCGAATACCGCATGGAGGAACTGGCCGAGCGGGCCGGCATCACGGTGCGCACCCTGCGCTTCTACCGCGAGCGCAAACTCATCCCCCCGCCCCGCCGGGAGGGCCGTATCGCCTGGTACGACGAGACGCACCTGGCCCGCCTGCGCACGATCTCGGCGCTCCTCGAACGCGGCCACACCCTCAACGGCATCGCGGAACTCGCCGAGGCCTTCGACCACGGCCGCAACGTCGGCGAGCTGCTGGGCCTCGGCGCCCCCACCGAGGAGACCCCGGTCCGGCTCACCCCGGAAGCCCTCGCCGACTACTTCGGCGACCAGGCCACCCCGGAGAACTTCGCCGCCTCGCTCGAACTCGGCTACCTCGGCACCGACGGCAGCGAGATCGTCCACATCAGCCGCCGCCTCCTCGACGTCACGGCCGCCCTGGTCCGCGAGGGCATCCCCCTCGCCGACGTCCTCACCGCGGGCCGCCGCGTCCGCGCACACACGGAGTCCCTCGCCGACCTCTTCGCCGACCTGATCCTCGCCCAGGGCGGCACACCGGAGGACCTGCAACGACTGCGTCCACTGGCGAAGAGCGTGGTGGAGGCCGAACTGTCGATGGCCATGGACCGCCGCCTGCAAGCCGGCCGCGACCAGGGCACTGGTCCTGACCGTGGCCCTGCCCCTGAGCCTGGTCCTGGTCCTGGTCCTGGTCCTCAGAGGTCGTAGACCACCGTCACCGGCGCATGGTCCGACCACCGCTCGTCGTGCGTGGCCGCCCGCTCGACATACCCCTTGACCGCCTTGGCGGCGAGCCCCGGCGTCGTCACGTGGTAGTCGATACGCCATCCGCTGTCGTTGTCGAAAGCCCGCCCCCGGTACGACCACCACGAGTACGGCCCCTCCACGTCCGGATGCAGCGCCCGTACGACGTCGACGTACGCCCCGTCCGTCGCGTCGAAGACCCGGCCCAGCCACTCGCGCTCCTCCGGCAGGAAGCCGGAACTCTTCTGGTTGGCGCGCCAGTTCTTGAGGTCGGCCTGCTGGTGGGCGATGTTCCAGTCGCCGCAGACGACGACCTCGCGGCCGTCGGCGGCGGCCCGCTCGCGCAGGTCCTTCAGGTAGGCGAGGAACTCGTCCATGAAGCGGATCTTCTCGTCCTGCCGCTCGGTGCCGACCTCCCCGGAGGGCAGGTAGAGGCTGGCGACCGTCACGCCGGGGAGGTCGGCCTCGACGTAGCGGCCACTGTCGTCGAACTCGGCCGATCCGAAGCCGACCTGGACGCGGTCGGGCTCGCGGCGGGTGTAGAGGGAGACGCCCGCGCGGCCCTTGGCGGCGGCCGGCGCGTGCAGCACGTGCCAGCCCTCGGGGGTGCGGACATGCTCGGGCAGCTGCTGCGGCTCGGCTCGCACCTCCTGGAGGCAGAGCACATCGGCGGAGGTCCCGGCGAGCCACTCCACGAAGCCCTTCTTCGCGGCGGCCCGCAGTCCGTTCACATTTACAGAGGTCACAGTGAGCACTCCGGCACGATACCGGCACACTGGACGGAGCCCGGATCCGCCCGGATCCCCCTTTCGAGTAGGTATACGATTTTCGGCATGAATATACGTACGGTTCCCTTCGACCACCCCGACGCCGTGAAGCTGAACGACGAGGTCCAGGCGGAGTACCACGCCCGCTACGGCGACGGCGGCGACTCCACCCCGCTCGCCCCACCGGACTTCGAACCACCCAACGGCGTCTACCTGATCGCGTACGACGAGGACGACAGCCCCGTCGCCACCGGCGGCTGGCGCGCCCAGGACGCCAACGGCGAGGGCAACGAGGACGGCGACGCCGAACTCAAGCGGATGTTCGTGATCAAGCGGGCGCGCGGCCTGGGCCTCGCCCGCCGCATGCTCGCCGCCCTGGAGAAGGACGCCCGCGCCGCCGGCCGCGTCCGCATGGTCCTGGAGACCGGCACCAAGCAGCCCGAGGCCATCGCCCTCTACACGTCCAGCGGCTACGAGCCCTGCGTGAAGTTCGGCTACTACCGCCTCTTCGACGACAGCCGGTGCTTCGCGAAGGCGCTGTGACCTCCTCGTACCTGCCGGCCGGTCAGCTTCTCAGGTAGGTGAGCACGGCCAGCACCCTGCGGTGCGCGTCGTCCGCCGGCGGCAGGTCCAGCTTGGCGAGGATGCTGCCTATGTGCTTGCCGACGGCGGCCTCGGTGACCACCAGCTCGCGGGCTATCGCGCCGTTGGACCGGCCCTGCGCGACCAGCCCCAGCACCTCCCGCTCGCGCGGGGTCAGCCCGGCCAGCGGATCACGGCGCCGACGCAGCAACCGCCGTACGACCTCCGGGTCGACGACCGTGCCGCCGGCCGCGACCTCGGTCAGCGCGGCCACGAACTCCTCGACCTGGCCGACCCGGTCCTTGAGCAGATAGCCGACGCCGGTGCCGTCTCCGGAGTCGAGGAGCTCGGCGGCGTAGGCGCGCTGCACGTACTGGCTGAGCACCAGCACCGGCAGTCCCGGGCGCTCCGCGCGCAGCCGCACCGCCGCGCGCAGGCCCTCGTCCTGGAAGCCGGGTGGCATCCGTACGTCCGTCACCACGATGTCCGGCGCGTGCTCGGCGACGGCGGCCACCAGGGCGTCCGCGTCCCCGACCGCGGCCACCGCCTCGTGCCCGAACCGGGCGAGCAGCGCGACGATCCCGTCCCGCAACAACACACTGTCCTCGGCCAGCACGACGCGTAGCGCCGACCGCTCCCCCTCGACCATCACTCCCCCCGTTCCCCCTCCGCACCGCAGGAAATGCCCGCGCGTGGACTGCCATCGCGCGGAATGCCCGCGCACGGAGTGTCCGCGCACGGGATGTCCACCCGCAGGACCGTCGGACCGCCCACCGGACTCGACACCTGAAGTGAACCACCCAGCACTGACACCCGGTCCCCGAGCCCGGTCAGCCCGCTCCCCCGCCCCGCGTCCGCGCCCCCGCACCCGTCGTCGTACACCTCCAGCACCAGCCGTCCGTCCCGGTGGCCGCCCCGCACCCCGGCCCGGGTGGCGCCGCTGTGCCGGTCGATGTTGGCGAGTGCCTCGCAGACGACGAAGTAGGCGGTGGCCTCGACGGCGGGCGGTAGCCGTTCGGGCAGGTCGAGTTCGAGGTCCACGGGTACGGCACCGCGGTCGGCGGCGTCGGCGACGGCGGCTTCGAGGCCGTAGTCGACGAGGACGCGGGGATGGATGCCGTGGATCAGTTCGCGGAGTTCGGCGAGGGCGCGTCCGGCCTCGTCGTGGGCCTTGGCGAGTTGGTCGGCGAGGGGGCCGGGCGGGGCGTCGAGACGGGCGAGGCCGAGGGTCACGGTGAGGGCGACCAGCCGTTGTTGGGCGCCGTCGTGCAGGTCGCGCTCGATGCGGCGACGCTCGGCCTCGAAGGCGTCGACCAACCGCAGCCGGGAGCGGGCGAGTTCGACAACCCGAAGCCCCAAGTCCTGCTGTCCCGGCTCCAGCAGAAGTCGCGTCAGCCCGGCGCGTGCTCCGGCGACGACCCCGAGGGCGTAGAGCCCGGGCGCCAGCAGCACGAGCCCGAGGACGGCGCCCCCGGCGGCGGACGGCCAGGTGGTGACTGTCCACAACTTGAGCACCTTCACCTCGCCGTCCCCCATCAGCGCGGGCGTGCCCAGCATGGCCAGCGGGCCGCCGAGCCCGACCACGAGCGCGAACGCGTCGAGCGGCCACAGCACCAGCGCGAACAGCAGCGTGTACGCCAACTCCCGCCAGGTCGCCTGCTCGCGCAGCCGGGTCGTCAGCAGGCCGCGCAGCCCCGGCCGGTCCGGCACCCGGTGCGGGCTGGGCACCGGTTCCCGGTCGACGAGCCGCAGCCGGTACCGCTCGGCGGCGGCGACGGGTATCCCGGCGAGCGCGGTCAGCACGAGCAGCGGTATCCCCACCAGGACGACGGCCAGCACACCCCCGCCGACCACCCCGGCCAGCAACAGCACCAGCACGACGGCCCCGGCCGGAACTCCGCTCCCGAGATACAGCACGGCCCGCCAGGGCCACACCGACCACAGAAAACCGCGCCTCGCCAGGGCCTGCCACACGGTACGCATGCGGATCACCGTAGGAGGCGGGGCAGTTGGGGGACAGGGGTCCAGGGGGTGGGACGGGGGTAGGGGCAGCCATACCTGCCGGGAGCGGAAAGGTTCCCTTCGCCCGTGATCCGCTACGGGCCGGAGAGGGCCTCCCGGGGAGCGAGGCGGGCGGCGCGGACTGCGGGCCACAGGCTGGCGAGGGCGCCGACGGCGATCGTGGCGCCGACGCCGACGGCCGGGGCCCACGGGGGTATGACGACCTGCCAGCTCTGGTGGACGGCGTAGCCCGCCGAGGCCACGGCACCGAGGGCGGCGCCGCTCGCCCCGCCGAGGGCGGACAGCAGGACGGACTCGGTCAGGAACTGGGTGCGGATCTGGGCGCGGGTGGCGCCCAGGGAACGGCGCAGGCCGATCTCGCCGCGTCGTTCCAGGACGGCGATGACCATGGTGTTGGCCACGCCGACACCGCCCACGAGCAGGGCGATGCCGCCGATGCCGACGAGCAGTCCGGTGAAGGCGTTGTCGGCGGCCTGCTTGGCAGTGCGGGCGTCGGAGGGGCGGGAGACGGTGACCTCGCTGGGGTTCTCGGGGTTGACGGTGGCCGCGCGGACGTCGCGGACCTGGCCGACCTCGCTGTCCGCGCTGCGGAGGTAGATCTGGGTGGGCCTGCCGTCGAAGCCGAGCAGGCGTTTCGCGGCGCCCCAGCCGACCAGGGCGGAGGTGTCCAACTCCGGGGCGAGCGGCGCCCGGTGCAGGATGCCGCTGACGGTGAACCACTGGCCGCCGAGCCAGATCCGGTTCCCGGGGCGGGTGATGCCGAGGAGTTCGGCCGTGGCGGCGCCCAGTACGACGGCCGGGTAGCGGGCCTGCGCGGCGTTGAGCCAGCTGCTGGCCGCCAGGCGCAGGCCGACGGTGGCGGGGAGGCCGAGTCCGGTGGCAAGGACGCCGATGCCGCCGCTGGCCTCCATGGGGATGTGGTCGTTGCGGTAGACGTGGGCGTCGGCGATGGTGCCGGTGGCTGAGGCTGAGTCGACGGGGGCGATGCGTTCGAGGCCCCATTCAGCCTGTTCAGGGTCAATTCAGGGTCAATTCGGGGTCTGTTCGGGGACAAAGCAGCGACAGCCGCAGCCGCCGAACCGGCCACCGGTCAGCGGTCAGCGGCAGGGCGGAGCGGCCGAGTAGGCACTTCACCTTTGGCAGAACCGGCGCGACTGGAACAACTCAATAAGCCGGGACGTCGATGCGTTCCGTGCTCTGGTCGGCGGCCATCTTCAGGTACTCAACCTGGAACGGCCGGCCGCGACCATGCACCTCAACAACGAAGGCAGGCTCGACGGGTTGCCGTTCAACCCCAGGGCTACGGCTCTGCTTTGGGCGCACAAGCTCGACCTTCGCAACGAAGACATCATCGCCGGTAACGCCTTGATCCTCGGCGTGCCCGATCGACACGCGACGACACCACGGCACCACGGCAGCAACAGAGCTGGTCGACCTCCTCTTCCACACCAAGCGTTACCGCGTGTTGGTGCAGAGCGAAGGCAACGAAAAGGTCTACGTGCACCTACCTGCGAACCAAACTCATCCAGGAATTGACGCGCATCGGAAAGGAGAACCCAGGAATCGCGGCGGCTGACCCCTCGTTCACCACGTCTCACGCAACGAACAGAGAAAGCCGATCAAGCAAAGCAAACGCCTCATCCAGACGCTTTGCAATACGCCCCTGTTCGAGCAGCGGCGCCAACGGGACGGTGAGCGCCTTCACCTGCTTTCCGTTAATTCCGATGTTTCCGGCGGTTGTAGCCGCGACACTCTCGATCTGCCTGCGGACAAACTTGGAATTCATCACATGCCGGAGATAGGCGTGCGAGACAAGAATTGCCCGAAGGCAGATAAGTTTGTCTGGGTGCAAGATAGGACCATTTGCCACAGGAGGCACCTGCGACACCCTGCCGACGTAGTGCAGATTACCGTTGAATCGACAAGCTAGCAGGTCGCCGGGGCGAACAAAATAAGAGGCGGCCTGACTCTCCGACAATTCGGTGAACTTGTGATCTGAAAGATCGACAACGCCGTCTCGCCGGGAAGTTGCCGCACTGATCCGGAGTAGCGGATAGCCAGCCCCCACATCATTTGGCTTAGCCGACGTTCCATTCCGACAGTGAGCCAAGATGTCCCCCAGCGAGACAAGCCGCCAGGAATCAGGCAAAGCGAGAGATTTGTCCGTCTCTAGCGCACGCACTCCACCCTTGAGACCCAGAGTTTGCTTCTCCGACGCGATTCGCGCGATCAGGTCGTCAACAGCCTCGTCTCCAGGCTCCGACTCAACAAGATGCCCGGTCAAAGCAAGCTCAACGACCGCATCTCGCATCCTCTCGACACCACCGGGAATGCGGGCCACTTCGTCCAATCTCTCGACCATGAGTCGAAGTTCGTCAACGTCCACAATTCTTCGTTCACAGGTCTTCAACGCCTGATTCAACAGATCACGGATGGCGTCAATTGTGTGCGCCGCCTCGCGCTGCTTGTGACGATAATCAGCAAGCAGCTCAGCCAGGCTTTCCCTCTGGCCGAGGTTGGAATTCGGATTATTTACGGCAAGATTGAAATTGCGTTCCCGGATTTGTTCAATCCCAACGCGCCACGACCGCTCCGACTCTTTGCGCTCACCCCACCACGCTCTCTCCTCATCGAACTCCTCAGATCGCATGGGATTGCTCTTGCTGTAGCTCTTTAGAGCCCGAGGAAGGGGATGCTCATAAAACCAAATTTCCCTCGTGGGCTCACCCTTGGCGAAGAAGAGCAGATTTGTGGCAATGTTGGCGTACGGGGCGAAAGCACTATTTGGAATCCGCACAACCGTATGCAAATTGCATTCTTCTAGCAACTGCTCTTTAATGCGGGTCTTAACACCCTCACCAAACAGTGTTCCATGCGGCAGGACGACGCCTGCACGGCCTCCAGGCTTAAGCAACCTCATGATAAGCACGAGGAACAGATCCGCGGTCTCTCGCGTGCGGACTTTCTGCGGGAAGTTCTGCTCGACCCCGGGTTCCTCGATGCCACCAAAGGGCGGGTTGGTGACGATCACGTCCACACGGTCCGCCGGTCCGTAGTCCCGCAGTGGTCTGGTTAGCGTGTTCGCCCGACGAATCGCCGTCGGAGCGTCGACGCCATGCAGGATCATGTTGGTCAAGCAGAGCAAGTGCGGTAGCTGCTTCTTCTCGATACCTCGTAGAGAGGATTGCAGCAGAGTCTCTTCGTCACCGGTCTTCACCTGCTTGCGCAAATGGTCGATGGTGTTGGCCAGGAAGCCGCCAGTCCCGCAGGCCGGGTCCAGCACGATCTCCCCAAGCTTCGGATCCACCATTTCCACAATGAACTGCGTCAACGCCCGTGGTGTGTAGTACTCGCCAGCATTTCCTGCGCTCTGCAAGTCCTTGAGGAGCTTCTCATAGAGATCGTTGAACTGATACCGGTGAGCGCGAATCGTGAAATCGATTGAGTTGATTCTGTTGATGACCTGGCGGAGCAGCGTGCCGCTCTTCATGTAGTTGTAGGAGTCTTCGAAAGCCTCACGAACGATCAGCGTGCGAGGGTTAACCCCCGCAGGCAGTTTCCGGAGAGCTGGAAACAAGTCGTTGTTGACGAAGTTGTTGAGGTCGTCGCCGGTGAGGCCCTCTTCGTCCCCGGCCCAGTACCGCCACTGGTACTTCGCCGGCACGGCCGACTCGTACCCGTCGGTCATCAACTCCAGTTCTCGCTCAGTGTCGTCAAGAATCTTGAGGAAGATCATCCACACGAGCTGGCTCAGACGCTGGGCGTCACCGTCTACGCCCTGGTCCTGCCGCATGATGTCCTGGACGGACTTGATCAGCGTAGAGGAAATCACTGCTCCGCCCGGTACAGCTGCCGCTCAAGGTCATTCACGGCCTTGAGGTAGGTTTCGCGGGCTCCAAAGGGCCGGATGAGCTCCATAGGTCCGCCCATCGATCGGAACGGCTCCACCCGCAAGATCCCAATATCTTCGATCGATCGCATGCCTGACTGGATGTACTTGTCGAGCAACGCCTCCAGCACAAAGCGCGCCTGGCCCTTGTATTTGTCAAGGTAGCCGTTTGCGCGGACCGCTTCGGCGCGATGCCGACGCTCAACTGGCTGACGTCCGTAGGCAACATCAAGCGCCATGTCGAACGGATCGAGCTCCAGGCCTGACTGCTCCACCAGATCTTCCAATGGGATCCCGGCGTCCAAGAGTTCGTCGAGCAACAACGATCGCTGGTCTGCGCCCACCCAGACATTCACAAAGGCGTCTACGGTCGGATACCGCTCCAGCAGGTTCTTGCGGACGAACTCCTTGAGACTCGATGTGAGCGGCTTGCCGTCGGCCCCAAGCAACTGCACCTGCTCGCCGATGATGGTGACCTGCTGGCCACTGACCACTATTCGCTTACGCCGAGGCTTGCGGCTGCCCGGCCGTTCCACCCATTGATCCGGAACGTCAGCATCCTCATCGGTGCTTTCGGTCTCATTGACATCATCCAGGTCTTCGACGGCGTCTTCCATGGCGCCGTCGGGCGGCAATTCATACACCTTGACGGGCTCGCCGTCGAATTGTGCGTCGGCGAACAACCTCGTGACGTTCTTGAAGTCCATGACGACAAAGAACCACTTGTCGTAGTCCGTTCGCACACGGGTTCCGCGACCGATCATCTGCTTGAAGTCGGTCATGCTCTCGACTTTACTGTTCAGCACAATGAGCTTGCATGTTTGTGCGTCCACCCCTGTGGAGAGAAGCTTCGAGGTGGTCGCAATGACTGGATAGGTCATCTCTGGGTCGATAAAGTTGTCGAGTTCTTGCTTACCCTGCTGGTCATCGCCGGTAATCTGCATGACGTACCTGGAGTCCTTACGGACTTCGTCAGCGTTGAGGTTCGCCAGAACTCGCCGCATCCGATTCGCGTGCGGAATATCCCTGCAAAATACGATCGTCTTGGCGTACCTGTCAGTGCTCTTCAGATACTCGGTGATCCGCTCCGCAACGCGCCTGTCGCGCTCGGGAAATACGATCGAGTCGTCGATGTCATCGCCGGCATAGTGCCGGTCGGGAATCAGAGTCCCCGAGTCGTCGACTTGCCCTTCCTCGGGACGCCAGCCGAAAGTATCGACGTCAAGGGCAGTACGGATGACTTTATAAGGGGCGAGATAGCCGTCATCGATCCCTTGCTTCAACGAGTAGGTATAGAGAGGGTCGCCGAAGTAGTCGCTGTTGCTGACGGTCTCTGTTTCCCTGGGTGTTGCCGTTAGTCCGATCTGGATCGCAGAGCTGAAGTATTCAAGGATGCCCCGCCAAGCGCTATCTTCCCTCGCACTCCCCCGGTGGCACTCATCGACGATCACCAGGTCGAAGAAGTCCGACGAGAACTGCTTGTAGACGTTGTCTGCTTCTTCTGTACCACTGACAGCTTGGTAGAGCGAGAAGTACAGCTCGAAGCTTTTGTCGACAGCCTTGTTTTTTACACCGGTCGAGTCATCAGCGCTTGCAACTTTCGTAATGGTACCGCGTGAGGAACTGAGCTTCGCCATTCGCCCCTTGAACATGGCGAAGTCGTTCATCATGGCCTGGTCGATCAGGATATTGCGGTCAGCCAGAAACAACACCCGAGCCTGGGACTTACCAGGGTTGATGGCCTTGAAGGATTCCATGAACCGCCAGATGATTTGAGCGGCGGTGTAGGTCTTGCCAGTGCCGGTTGCCATGACGAGTAGCAGCCGCCGAGCCTCCTTCGCGATGGATTCCATCGTCCGGTTGACCGCAATGCGCTGGTAATAACGCGGCCTGCGCCCCGACCCGTCGTCATAAAACTGGCTTGCGATGACCGGCTCTTCGGCGTCCGCGATTCCCTTCCACCGTTTATAAATGTCATAGAGCTCGGCGGGTGACGGAAACGCATCGAGCGGGATTTCCGTCTCGACCTCTTCCCGAAAACCCGTCCGGTCATGCCATACGAAGGAGTCGCCGTTGCTCGTGAAGACGGAAGGTACATCGAGCTGTTCGGCATACTCAATGGCCTGCTGCATGCCGTCACCCGGCTCGTGGTTGTTATCCTTGGCCTCCACCACGGCAATTGGCAGGTTGGGACGCCACTCCAGCAGATAGTCAACCTTCTTGGGCCTTTTCCGAACGCCCTTCTGGCCAACCACCTGAATGCGTCCGGCCGAGAAGTAGTAGTACTCCTCGCGGAGCGAGGTCAGGGGCCAGCCGGCGGCACTCAGGGCGGGCGTGATGTACCGGGTGCGGATCTCTGTCTCGGTAAGTTGGGCCTTATCCGGATCACTCACGGCGCCGATCCTACCGACCACTCCCGACAGTCACGGCGAGACGCGGCAACCCTACGGACCTCGCCCTGCTAGCGACCACCTGGCCCGTTTATGCCGCTTGTATCTATCTGTCCATTCGTGCGGCTGGCCCGCCCCTGAACCCCTCGCCCTTTAGACGGGGGCTTCTTCTTGTTGGTGGCCTGCTCCTCCGGCTCGTCACCGATCGGCATGCTCAGCTTGTGACCCACCGGGGCACACGCGGCTGTCGACCAACGATGACGAAATCGTGGACAGAGCGTCGTACACGGCTGGTGCGCTGCCCCTCAACGTCTGCCTTGCGCAGTACAGCGCGCTCGGTGCTCGCCTGAAACAGCCGGTCGAGGACGGCCAGCGTGCACCGCGCCCGCCCCCAGCTTGCGGAGCCGTGCCCTGCTTGAGTTGGTCGAACTCGTCCACCACGACCATCGGCACCACGAGGTGAACGGAGTGTTCTGTTACGCCCAGCAACTCGTCGAAGTCGGTCTCTCCGCCAACCGTCCGCCGCCAACGCAACCGAGCCGTCTTCGTCCGCTTCTGGATCGTCGACGACCAGGAGCACGGCGTGGACCTGACCGAAACCTTCGCCCACCTTCTCGCGCCCGACTCCGACGGAAGGGAAAACAAGATCGCTGACGCCCCGGAAACCGACCCAGAACCGGTCATGGTCGGCGGAACGGTGGGACGCACCCCCAGGGGCCACCAGTGCCCCACTGAGGCGCCGAACGGCACCCCCGAATCGATCCCCGACCCCGCGACCCGATCCAACGCCCGCACGGCCCTCTACCCGCCGAAACGAAGAACCCCGATCCGTTTCGGGATCGGGGTTCTGACGTCGTTACTTGGGTGGACCTGTGGGGATTTGAACCCCAGACCCCCTCGATGCGAACGAGGTGCGCTACCAGACTGCGCCACAGGCCCTTGCAACGAGTGAAACTCTAGCATCCCCCTCAGGGTGCTTGGAAATCCGTTCCTTGCCTGGTCACTCGTTGGCCGCGCGGGGCCGCTCGCCGTCCTCGTACTGGTCGAACAGGGGGGTGCGCCCCCGCTCGCGGGCCCGGCGGGCGGAGGCGGCGCGGCGGGCGTCGGTGCGGCCGTCCGGCGTCGTCTTGTCGTCGTCCGACAGGTCCTCCGCCTCCTCGTCCCGGGCCTCGTCCCGTGCCGTCGGCTGCGCCTCCTGCTCCGGTGCCACCGTGCTGGAGCGCGCGGAGCTCCACGCGTCGGGCGCCCCGAGGTCCACGTCGGAGGTGGCGCGCGGTGCGACCGGTGCGGTGACGTACGTCGGCAGCGGTACCGGTACGGGGTCCCAGCTGTCGCCCTGGCCCGGTCGGCGCTGACGTTCGCGCTGTTGGTCGACCCACTCGGCGTGGTCGGTCTGTTCGACGAGGGCACGGCGGTCGGCGGCGAGGGCGGACATCCCGGGGTCCGTCTCCGGTTCGGGTCCCTCCTCGGTGTCGTCGATCCCGGCGTCCACGGTCGCGCGCCGGCGCGGCTGACGCTCCCGCAGTCGCTGCGCGGCGACCTCGGCCTGGCGGCGGTCCATCTGGTAGGCGAAGCGGCTGCGTTCCTGGGAGCGCAGGTAGGCGATGTACCCGCTGAGCAGTACCGCCGGCACACCGGGCGCCCAGAGCAGGGCGAGCCCGCCGACCGCCGCGACGATCGCGCCGAGCGTGAAGGCGAGGAAGAGCATCACAGTGGTACGTCGACGGCGCGCGAGCACCTTCACACGCCGGGCGCGCGCCGCGGCGGCCTCCTCGGCGGGCGTACGCCGCCCGACCGGGACGCGCCTACGGGCGGACGCGGGGGCCGACTTGGGTGCGGTCTTGGGCGCGGACTTGGACGCCTGGGCGGAGGAAGGGGCGGGGACGGAGGCTTGCTGGGGTGCCGGTTTGGCCGCCTGATCACGGGCCTGGTCCCGAGCTTGGTCACGGACCTGACCCCGGGTCTGATCGCGGGTCTCGTCGCGCGCCGGTTCACGACCCGGCTCACGCGCGGGTTCGCGCGCCGACTCTCGGGTCGCTTCGCGCTCCGGTTCCCGCGTCGCTTCCGACCTGTCCGGGCCCGGTCGGCGGACCTGCGCGTGCACCTGGGGACGGGCCGGGGGCATGGCGAAGGCCCGGACGTCCACCGAGTCGGTGACGGCGTCCGGCACGACGGCGCTGGACTCCCCCTCCTCGGTGGAGCGCGCCCGCAGGTCCTTGGCGTACCGGCGCTCCATTCCCGCCCGTCCGGACAGCAGCCGGATGGCGGTGCTGAAGCGTTCCGTCGGACGGGCCTCGTTCAGCTCGTCCTGCCTACGGAGCCACATCGGCACCAAGTAGGCGGCCCAGGCCCCGACAATGACTGCGTAGATGAGGCCGCTGCTGCTCACGCCTCACACGGTAGAGGGGTTTGCGTGAGGCCATCTGCCAATTGAGCCGGTGTGTCGCACGATCTGGCTGATATTTCGAGCTTTTTTTGTGACCGATGCGATCAACAGGCCGCGGAGTTGGCGAATTCATTGCCCCGAGGTGGTCATCCGTCGATCACTTTCGAACACTTATTCCATTTTTGGGGATCCGGGCTTCCGGGCCCAACAGGCTCCCCGCTACGCGGGATTGTCGTGCGGTGTGCTCCGGGAGCGTGCCCGCTGCCAGCGGGCCAGCAACCCTTCGGGGACCTCTTCCGCGGTGAGCGCGAAGACGAGATGATCGCGCCAGGCGCCGTCGATGTGGAGATAACGGGGCCTGAGCCCCTCCTCACGGAATCCGAGTTTCTCGACGACCCGGCGGCTGGGGCCGTTCTCCGGGCGAATGCAGACCTCGATGCGGTGCAGTCCCACGGCACGGAAACAGTGGTCGACGACGAGTGCCACGGACGTCGGCATCACTCCGCGCCCGGCCACCGACTCGTCCACCCAGTAGCCGATGTGGCCCGAGCACATCGAGCCCCAGGTGATCCCGGCGACCGTCAACTGCCCGACCAGGCGCCCCTGGTACTCGATGACGAACGGCAGCATCCGGCCCGAGTTCGCCTCGGAGCGGAGGTGTCTGACCATCTGCCGGTAGGTCGGCCGGTGCGCGATCGGCCCACTGGGGGTGGGCGGCGGAATCGTCGCCTCCCAGGGGCGCAGCCAGTCCCGGTTGCGCCGGTTGACCTCGCGCCAGTCCCGCTGGTCGCGGAGTTTTATCGGCCTCAGGACGATGTCGCCGTCCGCCAGTACGGCGGGCCAGGATGGGCTGTTCAGCTCGCACCCCCACTGGTGTCGGCGGGTCTGGGGTGATCGCCGCCTCGGATCTGGTCGACGGCGTGCGCCAGCAGGGGTTCCAGGACGGCGAGGCCGTCCTTCACCCCGCCGGTGGAACCCGGCAGGTTGACGACGAGTGTGCGCCCGGCGACTCCGGCCAGGCCCCGGGAGAGCGCCGCGGTCGGCACCTTCTCGCGACCGAACGCCCGGATGGCCTCGGCGATGCCCGGCACCTCGTAGTCGATCACCGCGCGGGTGGCCTCCGGGGTGCGGTCGGTGGGCGAGAGGCCGGTGCCGCCGGTGGTGACGACCGCGTCGTAACCGGCCGCTACGGCGGCTCGCAGGGCGGCCTCCACCGGTTCGCCGTCGGGGACCACCCGCGGTCCCTCGACCGCGAAGCCGAAGCCCTTGAGGCCGGCGGCGATCAAGGGGCCGCCCCTGTCCTCGTAGACCCCGGAGGAGGCGCGGTTGGAGGCGGTGACCACCAGTGCCCGGTACGGCGCGGGCAGCGCGCCGCCGGCCGGATCGTCGGGACTCATGTCCGGCTCCAGTCCCCCGACTTGCCGCCCGTCTTCTCCTCCACGCGTACGTCCGTGATGACCGCTCCCTTGTCGACCGCCTTGACCATGTCGATCACGGTGAGCGCGGCGACGGAGACCGCGGTGAGGGCCTCCATCTCGACACCCGTGCGGTCCGTCGTCTTCACGGTGGCCCGGATCCGTACGGCGTCGTCCGCGACCGACAGGTCCAGTTTCACACCCGACACCGACAACGGGTGGCAGAGCGGGATCAGATCGGGAGTGCGTTTGGCGCCCATGATCCCCGCGATGCGCGCGGTGGCCAGGGCGTCGCCCTTGGGGACTCCCTCGCCGCGCAGGAGTTCGACCACGCGGGGCGAGACGAGGACGCGTCCGGTGGCGGTGGCGGTGCGCGCGGTCACGTCCTTGCCGGACACGTCGACCATCCGGGCTGCGCCGGCGTCGTCGATGTGTGTGAGGCGGTCCTGCTCAAAGGGTCCGGGGGTGTCCCCCCGGAAAGGCTCAGTCATGCTGTGTGGCGCTCCCGGTCCGGGCGTGTTGTGCGCGACACGGTACCGCCAACCAGGAGTACTCAGCCGAGCAGGACCACCTCGACCTCGGTGCCGGGTTCGACGGACTCGACGTCCTCGGGGACGACGATCAGCGCGTCGGCCAGCGCGAGGGCCGCGACCAGGTGCGATCCGGCGCCCCCTACGGGGGTGACCTCGCCGTCGGCGTACGTCCCGCGGAGGAATTGTCTGCGCCCTTTCGGGGAGGTCAGCGCCTTGTCGGTGGTGAGGGTGGCGCGGGTCCTGGGGCGGTGGACGTCGTCGAGGCCCATCAGGGTGCGGATCGCGGGGCGGGCGAACAGCTCGAAGGAGACGTACGACGACACCGGGTTGCCGGGGAGGGCGAGCAGCGGGATGTGATCGGGGCCGATGGTGCCGAAGCCCTGGGGTTTGCCGGGCTGCATGGCGAGCTTGCGGAAGTCGATCCCGGCGCCCTCCTCGTCCTCGTCGCCCACGGAGGACAGGGCTTCCTTGACGACGTCGTACGCCCCGACGCTCACGCCGCCGGTGGTGACCAGGAGGTCGGCGCGGACGAGCTGGTCCTCGATGGTGTCGCGGAGGGTCTCGGCGTCGTCGGCGACGGCTCCGACCCGGTAGGCGATGGCACCGGCGTCGCGGGCGGCCGCGGTGAGGGCGAAGCTGTTGGAGTCGTAGATCTGGCCGTCGCCCAACTGCTCGTCGGGCTGGACGAGTTCGCTGCCGGTGGACATGACGACCACGCGCGGGCGCGGGCGGACACGGACGGTCCCGCGGCCGATGGCGGCGAGCAGGGCGATCTGCGGCGGGCCGAGGATCGTGCCGGCGTCCAGGGCGCGGTCGCCCGCCTTCACGTCGCTGCCCATCGCGCGCACGTGCGCGCGTGCCTCCGCCGAGCGGTGCACGTGCACGTGTCCGCCGGCCGCCTCGGGGGCCTGGCTGCGGGCGCGCATGCCGGTGACCGGGCCGCCGCCGAGGCCTCCGTCGGTCCACTCCACGGGGACGACGGCCTCGGCGCCGGGCGGGAGCGGGGCGCCGGTCATGATGCGGGCGGCCTCACCAGGGCCCACGTGGAGCGGTTCGGCCTGGCCCGCCGCGACGTCGCCGACGACCGTGAGGACGGCCGGGTACTCCTCGCTCGCGCCCGCGACGTCCGTGACCCGCACCGCGTAGCCGTCCATCGAGCTGTTGTCGAAGGGCGGGAGCGAGACCGGCACCGTGATGTCCTCGACCAGGACGCAGCCCTGGGCGTCGAGCAGTTGCAGCTCGATGGGTTCCAGGGGGCGGACGGTCGCGAGGATGTCCTCCAGGTGCTCGTCCACCGTCCAGAGGTGGTCGGGTCCTGTGGTGCGGTTCGCGGCGGTGCTCAACGTTGCTACATCTCCTCGGCTACGTAACTGCGAAGCCAGGCGCGGAAGTCCGGGCCCAGGTCTTCACGTTCGCACGCGAGTCTGACAATGGCACGCAGATAGTCGCCCCGGTCGCCGGTGTCATAGCGGCGGCCCTTGAAGACGACGCCGTGCACCGGTCCGCCGACCTTCTCGTCGTCGGCCAATTGCTGGAGGGCGTCGGTGAGTTGGATCTCGCCGCCGCGGCCGGGCTCGGTCTTGCGCAGTATGCCGAAGATGTGGGGGTCGAGGACGTAGCGGCCGATGATCGCGTAGTTCGACGGGGCGTCGGCCGCTTCCGGCTTCTCGACCAGGCCGGTGACCTTGACGACGTCGTCGTCCGCGGTGGCCTCGACGGCCGCGCAGCCGTAGAGGTGGATCTGTTCGGGGGCGACCTCCATGAGGGCGACGACGCTGCCGCCGTGCTGCTCCTGGACCTCGACCATGCGCGCGAGAAGGGGGTCCCGGGGGTCGATCAGGTCATCCCCGAGGAGGACGGCGAAGGGTTCGTGGCCGACGTGCGGGGCCGCGCACAGCACCGCGTGGCCGAGGCCCTTCGGGTCGCCCTGGCGGACGTAGTGCATGGTCGCGAGGTCGCTGGACTCCTGGACCTTGGCCAGCCGGCTCGCGTCGCCCTTCTTCTGGAGGGCGGATTCGAGCTCGTAGTTGCGGTCGAAGTGGTCCTCAAGAGGGCGCTTGTTGCGTCCGGTGATCATGAGAACGTCGTCGAGCCCCGCCGACACGGCCTCTTCGACCACGTACTGGATCGCGGGCTTGTCCACGACCGGCAGCATCTCCTTGGGAGTTGCTTTCGTGGCCGGCAGGAACCTGGTGCCGAGACCGGCTGCGGGAATGACAGCCTTGCTGATCCTGGGGTGCGACTGAGTCATGTCCGAACCCTATCCGGTGCCTTTGTGCAGAATCTGTGGCTCCGGTTAATACGCTCTCATATGAGCACATTGGAAAGGATACGGGTGGGACCTGTGCGTCACCTGGGACCTGAACACGAGCCTGACAAGCGAATGTTGCGACGAGAGTTCCTCGCGGTGAGGAACAGGTTGACGGCCGGTGACGTGCGGGAAGCCGCCGCCGCGCTGGCCGGCCGCGCGCTGGAGCTGCCCGAACTGGCGCACGCGCGCACGGTGGCGGCGTACGTCTCCGTGGGGGGCGAACCGGGAACGCTCGCCCTGCTGGACGCACTCCGCGCGCGGGACATCGACGTCCTTCTCCCCGCGCTCCTCCCGGACAACGACCTCGACTGGGGTGCCTACGACGGCGAGGGCTCGCTCTCCCAGGTCCAACACGGCGGAAAGATGGCCCTGTTCGAGCCGTCCGGCAAGCGGCTCGGCCCGGACGCCGTGACGGCCGCCGACGTCGTCCTGCTGCCCGGTCTGGCGGTCGACGGACGCGGGATGCGGCTGGGGCGCGGCGGGGGGTCGTACGACCGCGTGCTGGCGCGGCTGGAACGGGCGGGCGCGCATCCCGCGCTGGTGGTGCTGCTGTACGACTCCGAGGTCGTCGGGCATGTCCCCACCGAGGCGCACGACCGGCCGGTGCGGGCGGCGGTGACACCGAGCGGCGTGCACCGGTTCCCGGGGAACTGAAATGGCCCTCCACGCGCGCGTGGAGGGCCATTTCGGATGTCAGCCGCTCACGGTTTCAGCACCAGGGTGTCGCTCGTGCTGTTGTCGACCGCCTTGGACGAGAAGGACCACGACAACAGTTCGCCGTTGACCCACTTGCCGGTCTGGTCGGTGTAGTGCGCGCTGAAGGCGTGCCCGGAGGCTCCGGTGAGGTTGATCCACTTGGACTTGTCGAAGTTGTCCAGGTTGACCACCATGCGCATCGACGGCACCCAGACCACTCCGTAGCCGCCCGCCGCGTTCCAGCCGGTGGCGTTGACCGTGGCCTCGCCGCCGCTGAGCTTCCAGGGGCCGCGGTTGAGGATGTACTGGACGATGGCGGGGCCCTCGGTGCCCAGGGTCTGGTTCTTCAGGAACAGGCGGTGCAGCCGGCCCCAGCTCCAGGTGTCGATGTCCTTGCCGAGCTTGGCGGTCAGCTCCCAGCGGGCGTCGATCATGGCGCGCTTGAAGAGCTGGTTCATGTTGGTCGCGCCCGGGCGGGTGCCCGACGCGGGAGTCTTCCACCAGTCGCTGTTCGGGTCGTCCATGAGCTTGCGGACGACCTCGAACCAGCGGTCGCCGCCGTCCGGCTGCGCCTGGTCCGCGTCGCGTTCGCCGCACTCGCGGACCTTCTGGTTGTCCTCGTCGGCGGGACCCGTGGTGTCGACCGGTGAGACGTACAGGCACTGGCCCTTGACCCGCAGTTCCTTGGGCAGCTTGTTGCCGAAGGCGAGCTTGAGGATGTTGCGCCAGACCGAGTTGAAGTAGGCGGCGGCCGCCGAATCGGCGTCCTGGGTGTAGTCCCAGCCCTCCAGGAGTTTCTGCGCCTGGCGCACGTCCGGGTCGGGCTCGTCGATCTTCAGCAGCTTGGGCACGAGCAGCTTGGCGATCTCGCTGCTGTCGTCGAGCTGCATCTGCCGCATGTCGTCGGTGGAGATCTTGCCTCCGCCGCCGATCTTCGACTCGATCAGATCGGTGATGCGCTGACTACGGGTGCCGTAACCCCAGTCTGTGGTGAGCGTGTACGGGTACTTGTCCTTGTCGATCACGGCCTGGTTGGCGGTGACGATGTAGCCGCGCTTCGGGTTGTACTCGTACGGCAGGGCCGCCTGCGGGATGTAGCCGGTCCAGTCGTACTTGGAGTCCCAGCCGGGCACCGGCAGCGAGCCGTCGCCCTTCCCGCGCACGGGGATCTTTCCGGGCAGCGTGTAGCCGATGTTGTTCTTGGTGTCGGCGTAGACGAGGTTCTGCGAGGGCACGTCGAACTTCGTGGACGCCGAGCGGAACTCGCTCCAGTCGGACGCCTTGTCGATGGCGAAGACGGCGTCCATGGTGGTGCCCGGGTCCTCGGCGGTCCAGCGCAGGGCGATCGCGTAGCCGTCGCCTCTGTCCGGGGCCGCGGTGTCGACGGTGGCCTTCTTGCCGACCTTGACGAGTTCGTCGTTGCGGTCGGACAGCAGCGGGCCGTTGTTGGTCTCCCGGACGACGATCTTCTTGGACGCGCCTCCGGCGACCTTGATGGTCTCGGTGCGGCTCGTGAAGGGCCTCGTAGTGCCGTCGTACAGGTAGCCGTCGCCGGACAGCTTCTCCAGGTAGAGGTCGGTGGTGTCGACCCCGGAGTTGGTCATGCCCCAGGCGATGTCCTGGTTGTGGCCGATGACGACGCCGGGCATGCCCGCGAAGGTGTATCCGGTGACGTCGTACTGGCACTTGCTGGAGATCGCGCGGCAGTGCAGGCCCATCTGGTACCAGACGGACGGCAGCGACGCCTCCAGGTGCGGGTCGTTGGCCAGCAGAGGCTTGCCGGTGATGGTGTGCGCCCCGCCGACGACCCACGAGTTGGAGCCGATGCCCTGGCCGTTCACGCCGACAGCCGTCGGGAGGTCGTCCAGGACGTTCGAGAGGCCCGCGAGCTGGCTCGTGAGGGCCGAACCCGACGAGGACGACGTGGAACCCGTCGTGCCGCTCGTGGACGTGCTGGAGGTGCCGTCACCGCCGTTGAACGTCTTGGTGTACTCGTCGTACTCGCCCACGGTGACGATCGGCTCGTTGCGGCTGTACGGATACTCCGGGTACAGGTCCGCGATCTGCTGGGGGCCGAGGCGGCTGGTCATCAGCGCGCGGTCGATCTCGTCCTGCATGTTGCCGCGCAGGTCCCAGGCCATCGCCTTGAGCCACGAGACCGAGTCGACCGGGGTCCACTTCTCGGGCTTGTAGTCGTTGGTGAAACCGAGAGCCGCGTACTCCAGGGAGATGTCTTTCCCGTCCTTGCCCTGGAGGTAGGCGTTGACCCCCTTGGCGTAGGCCTGGAGGTACTTCTTCGTGGAGGCCGACAGCGTGGTGTCGTACTCCTTCTTGGCGACCCGGTCCCAGCCCAGGGTGCGCAGGAACTCGTCGTCCTTGACCTGGCTCTTGCCGAACATCTCGGACAGCCGCCCGGACGTCATGTGCCGGCGCACGTCCATCTCGTAGAACCGGTCCTGCGCCTGGACGTAGCCCTGCGCCATGAACAGGTCCGCGTCGGAGGACGCGTAGATCTGCGGGATGCCGTAACTGTCGCGCTTGACGTCGACGGGCCCCGACAGGCCTTCCAGGGTGATCGAACCCGTGGTCTGCGGCAGGGAGGCACGGACCGTACTGACGGACCAGTAGGCGCCGTAGGCGATGCCCCCGATGATGGCCATTACCAGGACGAGAACCAATAGACGGGCTTTGCGCCCCTTTTTCCTGCCGGACTTGCCGGGCTTATGACCCGATGAGGCGGTGGTGTTGGGGGGCATCGCTGTCCTTGCTGTCCTAACGCGAGCGGCAGGGCGGGCTGTGCTTTTGACTGAGCGCTGGAGCAACCATAGGCGCAGGCTTCCGAGCGACTTGACGCGGAGTCGGGTACCGGCGCGGACGGGCGTTCGATCTTGCCTCGGGAAGCGTCAAGAAAGCGTCAAGAGTTAGGTAAGGTAACGAAGTACTTGGATGCGTGGCGCCGCAGCCTCGCGTCCCCTGTACATGTGCTGCCGCCCCGGACGCGCGTCAGCCGAGGAAGGGAAGCCTTCTGACTGTCCACCACCTCGACCAGCTCCTGCTCGTCTGCTCGCTCGTCCTGCTCGTCGCCGTCGCGGCGGTCCGGATCTCCTCGCGCAGCGGGCTCCCCAGCCTGCTCGTCTACCTGGGGATCGGCATCGCCATGGGCCAGGACGGCGTCGGCGACATCCATTTCAACAACACCGAGCTGACCCAGGTCATCGGATACGCGGCCCTGGTCGTGATCCTTGCCGAGGGCGGCCTCGGCACGAAGTGGACAGAGGTCAGGCCGGTCCTGTCGTCGGCCGCAACGCTGGCGCTCGCAGGGGTGGCGGTGAGTGTCGGCGTCACGGCCGCGGGCGCGCACTACCTGGTCGGTCTGGAGTGGCGGCAGGCGTTCATCGTCGGGGCGGTGGTGTCCTCGACGGACGCGGCGGCGGTCTTCTCCGTGCTGCGCAGAATCCCCCTCCCCGCGCGCGTGACGGGCACTTTGGAGGCCGAGTCCGGCTTCAACGACGCCCCGGTGGTCATCCTGGTCGTCGCCTTCTCCACCGCGGGCCCGGTCGTGCACTGGTACGCGCTGGTGGGCGAGATAGCCCTGGAGCTGGCCATCGGCGCGGCCATCGGCCTCGCCGTGGGCTGGCTCGGCTCCTGGGGGCTGCGACACGTGGCGCTGCCCGCCTCCGGCCTCTACCCGATCGCCGTGCTGGCCATCGCGGTCACCGCGTACGCGGCGGGCGCCCTGGCGCACGGCAGCGGCTTCCTGGCGGTCTATCTGGCCGCGATGATGCTCGGCAACGCCAAGCTGCCCCACTGGCCCGCGACGCGCGGTTTCGCCGACGGGCTCGGCTGGATCGCCCAGATCGGCATGTTCGTCCTGCTCGGCCTGCTGGTCACCCCGCACGAACTGGGGGACGACGTCTGGCCGGCGCTGATCATCGGCCTGGTGCTGACGATGGTGGCCCGGCCGCTCAGTGTGGTGGTCAGCCTCACACCGTTCCGGGTGCCCTGGCAGGAGCAGACGCTGATGTCCTGGGCGGGGCTGCGCGGCGCCGTGCCCATCATCCTGGCGACGATCCCCATGGTGAACGGTGTCACCGGCAGCCGTCGCGTCTTCAACATCGTCTTCGTCCTGGTCGTCGTCTACACCCTCGTCCAGGGACCGACGCTGCCCTGGCTGGCGCGCAAGCTGAAGCTGGGCGAGGGGCCCGAGGCCGCCGACCTCGGTATCGAATCGGCGCCCCTGGAGCGGCTGCGCGGGCATCTGCTGTCCGTCGCGATCCCCGGGGAGTCGAAAATGCACGGCGTCGAGGTCAATGAACTCCGGCTGCCGGCCGGGGCCGCGGTGACCCTGGTCGTACGCGACGGAAAATCGTTTGTTCCGCTGCCCTCGACGGTCCTGCGGCGCGGCGACGAACTCCTGGTCGTGGCGACGGATCCGGTCCGGGACGCGGCCGAACGGCGGCTGCGCGCGGTGGGTCGCGGCGGGAAGCTGGCGGGATGGCTGGGCACGGACAACACCACGGCCAGTCATTAAGGGCATGTTTCGTACGGTTCACGCGTTCACCAATCGCAGGTGAACGCGCGCGTGGCGCCTGTTTTCACAGGCCCACCGGCCTTCGCTCCCTGTACGATGAAGGCACATTCTGATCGAACCAACTCTGCCTGACGCAGTGCTGGCGCGACCGTATGGCGGCCGAATCCCTCCTCCGCAGTGGGCACCGGTATCTACCGCAGTTCCGCGCAAGAGGACAGTGCTCGGCGCCCCCCGCACAGGGCGCGCTACCAGGCGGCAGAAAGGCACGGGCCGTGGAATCCACGGTCACCTCCAGGACGGGATCCCGTCCTGGATACGGGCAGCTGCTGCGCACCCGCGGCGCCTGGACGTTCCTGCTTCCCGGCTTCGCGGCACGCCAGCCGTTCGCGATGCTCACCATCTCCATCGTGCTGCTCGTGCAGCACACCACCGGCTCCTACGGCGCCGCGGGCGCCGCCGCGGCCGCCACCGGCGTCTCCATGGCCCTCTTCGCGCCCTACAGCGGGCGCCTGGCCGACCGCCACGGGCAGCGGGCCGTGCTGATCCCCGGCGTCCTGGTGCACTCCCTGTCAGGCCTGACGTTCACCGCGCTCGCGCTCGGTCACGCTCCCCTGTGGGCGCTGTTCGTGGCCGCTGTGCCGACGGGCGCCTCGGTGCCGCAGATCGGGCCCATGGTGCGTGCCCGCTGGGGCGTGAAGCTCCAGGACTCGCCCCTCATGACAACCGCCGCCGCCTTCGAGTCCGTCACCGACGAACTGACCTTCGTCTTCGGCCCGTTGCTCGCGACCGCCCTGTGCACCACCGTGAACCCGGCGGCCGGTCTGGTCACGGAGGCCGGGCTCACCCTGGTCGGCGGTCTGCTGTTCGCCGCCCGCAAGAGCACCCAGCCCACCGTGACCGCCGACAGGCACGCGCGCGTGGAGCACGTTTCCGCACTGCGCATCCCCGGAGTGCGTGTGCTGATCGTGACCTTCCTGGGCATCGGTTCCGTCTTCGGCGGAATGCAGGTCTCCCTGGCCGCCTTCACCGAGTCGATCGGCGAACCCGGCCTCAACGGCGTCCTCTACGGCACCTTCGCCGCCGGCAACATGCTCTCCGGGGTCGTCTGCGGTGCCGTCGCCTGGAAGGTCGCCCCGCAGCGCCGTCTCCTCGTCGGCTACGCGGCCCTCGCGCTGACCGCGTCCGCCCTGTGGACCGCCCACTCGGTACTGCTCCTGGCCGGCCTCGGTCTGCTGGTCGGCATGTGCATCGCGCCCGCCCTGATCACCGGCTACACCCTGGTCGAGGGGCTCGTCCCGGCCGGCGCCCGTACCGAGGCCTTCACCTGGCTGACCGGCGCGGTCGCCCTCGGCCAGGCCGCCGCCGTCACCGTCGCCGGACAGCTGGAGGACCGCCTGTGGGGCGGCGCCGGTTTCCTGGTGCCGATGGCCGGTACGGTGCTCGCCCTGGGGACCCTGATCGCGCTCCGGTCGCACCTCGCGACCCGGCCCCACAGCCGCACCGTGGCACGTGGCGTCGGTCACCGCGTGCCGGTGGCAGTGGACTGATCCCCGGGAATACGTCACTATGGACGCTCGTTAGCACTCATTGACTGAGAGTGCCAGGAGGAAGACACAGTGCCGACCTACCAGTACCAGTGCACCGAGTGCGGCGAGGGCCTTGAAGCGGTCCAGAAGTTCACCGACGACGCGCTGACCGAGTGCCCCAATTGCGGTGGCCGCCTGAAGAAGGTGTTCTCCGCGGTCGGCATTGTCTTCAAGGGCTCCGGTTTCTACCGGAACGACAGCCGCGGCTCCTCGTCGAGCAGCTCGCCGGCCACCGCGAAGCCGTCGACGTCCTCAGACGCGAAGCCGTCCACGCCGTCGACCACGTCCTCGTCCTCGGACTCCAAGTCGAAGTCGTCGAGCTCGGGCTCCTCGTCGGGCAGCAGCAGCTCCGCCGCGTAGCCCACGTAGACCCCGCAGGACTTCTCGACCGCGGGACCCTGTCGTCGTACGACGACAGGGTCTTCGGTGTTTTCCGAGCAGGTTTCCACACCAGTTCCTGTACCGATTCCTGAGCCCGTTCCTGCGCCTTTTCGGCGGCGGCTAGTGTGCCGGTCATGGCGAACGCAGAGATCGGCGTAATCGGCGGCTCCGGCTTCTACTCGTTCCTGGACGACGTGACCGAGATCCAGGTGGACACGCCCTATGGGCCACCCAGTGACTCCCTCTTCCTCGGCGAGATCGCCGGCCGGCGGGTGGCGTTCCTGCCCCGGCACGGGCACGGCCACCATCTGCCGCCGCACCGCATCAACTACCGGGCCAACCTCTGGGCGTTGCGCTCCGTGGGCGTGCGCCAGGTCCTCGGTCCGTGCGCCGTGGGCGGGCTGCGCCCCGAGTACGGGCCGGGCACGCTGCTGGTACCGGACCAGTTGGTGGACCGTACGAAGTCCCGGGCGGCGACGTACTTCGACGGACTGCCGCTGCCCGACGGCACGGTGCCGAACGTCGTGCACGTGTCCCTGGCCGACCCCTACTGCCCGACCGGCCGGGCCGCGGCGTTGAAGGCGGCGCGCGGGCAGGACTGGGAGCCGGTCGACGGCGGCACGCTCGTGGTGGTCGAGGGGCCGCGTTTCTCGACCCGCGCCGAATCCCTCTGGCACCAGGCCCAGGGCTGGTCCGTGGTCGGCATGACCGGCCACCCCGAGGCACCGCTCGCCCGTGAACTGGAGCTCTGCTACTCCTCGTTGACCCTGGTCACCGACCTCGACGCGGGCGCCGAGACCGGCGAGGGCGTCTCGCACGACGAGGTGCTGCAGGTGTTCGCGGCCAACGTGGACCGGCTGCGGGGCGTGTTGTTCGACACGGTGGCCGCGCTGCCGGAGACCGAGGCACGGGACTGCCTGTGCGCGAACGCGCTGGGCGGGATGGATCCCGGGTTCGAACTGCCGTAGACGGGGACCGTGGGGAGGGGACGGTGAGGGCTGCCGTGCTGTGGAACTTCCCGTTCGGGTGAGGGAGTTGTCCACAACCGGCGGGTAGCACACGGGCTCCGGCAGGCCTTGACGGATTCACGCATCGTGGGACCGCAAACCCGATCCCTCGTCGCAGGTGGTGGTCCACATGTCCCTCTCCCCTCCCTTTCCACGCCCGTTGGGCACCGATGCTCCGGCCACGTGCGAGGTGCCGCACTTCGCGCCGGTGCGGGTGCGCGGCGGGTGGTACCAACTGCGCCGGCTGCTACGGCACCGGAGGCGGGCTGTGGCCGCCGGGCTCGCGGTGACGGCGGTCGCGCTCATCGCGGCCGGCCCGCGTGACGCGGCGGAGGCACGGCACGGCGAGCGACCCCGCGGGCATCCGGTGGCCGATCCGCCACGGCAGCAGCGCCGGGCGGTCGAGTGGGTGTCGGCGCCGGTGCGAATCGCCGACGCCGCTACGGTCCGGCTGCTGCGGTCCGGCGACCGGGTCGATGTGATCGCGGCACAGGACACGGCGGCGGGCGGTGACGCCGAGGTGGTCGCGCGCGGGGCGCGGGTGACGAAGGTGCCCGAGCCGCTCGACGAGGCGGCCGGCAGCGGGGCGTTGGTGGTGCTCTCGGTGCCGCGCGCAACGGCGGCGCGGCTGGCCGGTGCGAGTGCCACGGCACGGCTGGCGGTGACGATGTGTTGAGCCGCGCTCTCCGTATCGTGACCCGCGCCTTCCGGCGCATGTGCGAATTCGTGTCAAGTCCCTCGTTCGAGCTACCGAATTGGACACGGCGGCCACGCCTTGACGTAGGTTGCGGAGCTGTTCGTTCCACACCGTACGCGTGCGAGAAGAGGCTCCGAGTTGAGCGAGAAGAAGAAGGAACCGAGCGTCTGGCAGGGGTTCAAGACCTTCCTGATGCGCGGGAACGTCGTCGATCTGGCAGTCGCGGTGGTCATCGGCGCCGCCTTCACGAACATCGTCAACTCGGTGGTGAAGGGGCTCATCAACCCGCTCGTCGGCGCGATCGGCACGCAGAACCTCGACAGCTACAGCTCGTGCCTGAGCGACAGCTGCTCAGGGGACAAGGGCATCCAGTTGATGTGGGGTTCGGTGCTGGGCGCCGCCCTCAGCTTCGTGATTACCGCGGCGGTGGTCTACTTCCTGATGGTCCTGCCGATGTCGAAGTACCTGGCCCGGCAGGAGGCTCAGCGCAAGGCCAAGGAGGGCACCCACGAGGTCATCGAGATCACCGAGCTGGAGGTCCTCAAGGAGATCCGCGACGCGCTCGTCGCTCAGCGCGGCAACGGACACCGGGAGCCGTAGCAGGCGGCTCGGGTGCACCAGGAGTCGCAGACGGCGGCTCGGACGTACCAGGAGCCGTAGCCGACGGCTCAGATGTGGTGGGGCGGCTTCTCGTCGAGGAAGCGCCTGAGATCGGCGGCGCTGTCGCCCTCGGCCCGCTCGCCCCACCCGCGATCCGTGTCGTCCGAGGAGGGCCGGCTCAGCGGGTCGTCGAAGACCAGCGCGGGCTTCGGCTCGATCGGATCGCGCGGCTCGGGGGCGGGGGCGGTACTCATACCTCCAGGGTACGACCGAGGGGGCGCCTGACGGCGCCGCGGGCGAAGCGGTCGGTCCCGGCCGACCCGGCCGCTTCTGAAATCCCTGCCGTTATCTGCTGTGCTTGTCCGCATGACGTCCGAGATTCCAAGACCCCTGCGCCCGCTCACCGCCCGCGGCCGGGACGAACCGCACCGGGTCGCCTCGCCGTTGGAGCTCTTCTTCGACCTGTGTTTCGTCGTGGCCATCGCGCAGGCGGGCGTCCAGCTGGCGCACGCCGTGGCCGAGGGGCACGCGGGCGAGGGCGTCCTCAGTTACGCGATGCAGTTCTTCGCGATCTGGTGGGCCTGGATGAATTTCTCCTGGTTCGCCTCGGCGTACGACAACGACGACGTGCTCTACCGGGTCGTCACCCTGGTGCAGATCTCCGGCGTCCTGGTTCTCGCGGCCGGGGTCTCACGGGCCTTCGAGCAGCACGACTACCTGGTGGTCTGGCTCGGCTACGTGATCATGCGGCTGGCGATGGCCACGCAGTGGCTGCGGGCCGCACGGGCCGCCACCGGGCCGGAGCGGACGATGGCATTGCGGTACGCGGGCGGCGTGCTGCTCTGCACGGTCGGCTGGACGGGCCTGGTGATCCTGCCGGAACAGGCCCGAGGCTGGGTGTTCCTCGTGATGGTGATCGCCGAACTGTGCGTGCCGCGCTATGCGGAGAAAGACTTCCCTACGCCGTGGCATCCGCACCACATCTCGGAGCGGTACGGACTGTTCACGATCATCGTGCTGGGCGAGTCGATCGCGGCGGCCACGGTCGCCGTGAAGTCGGCGGTGGACGAGCACGACGCGCTGGGCGAGTTGCTGCCCATCGCGGCGGGTGGGCTGCTGATCGTTTTCGCCGCCTGGTGGATCTACTTCGTGGTGCCGATCCACGGCCATCTCCGGTCCAACCAGCAGGCGTTCCTGTGGGGTTACGGCCACTATCTGATCTTCGCGTCGGCGGCCACGATCGGCGCAGGACTGGAGGTGGCGGTCACGGAGGCCATCGGCAAGGCGCACATCTCCACGCCGGCCGCGTCCGCCACGGTGACCGTGCCGACGGCGCTGTACCTGCTCAGCGTGTGGGTGCTGCACGCCCGTCACTACAAGGTGGGCGTCGCCCAGCAACTGGTGCTTCCCGTGGCCGCGTCGCTGGTGATCTGCTGCACCTTCCTGGGCTCCTGGGCGGTGCTCGCGGCGGGCCTGGTGTCGGCGCTGACGGTGGCGGTCGGCACGACCCTGACCGCACTCGCGGCCGCCGGGAAGAGCAGGGCCGAGGCGACGGCGACGGTGGGCTGACCGGCACGCGCGACTGGCCGACCACCAGCGGAACAACCCCCCACACCCAGCCGACCAGCAGCACAACAACCACCCCCACCGCGCCGCCGGTCCCCGGATCCGCCGCACGCTGCGTGAGACTGACCTCCATGACAGTTGACGCATTGACGGACGTGGCCGGCGTGCGGGTGGGCCATGCGACACGGTCGGGGGACGGTTGGCTCACCGGTACGACCGTGGTGCTCGCGCCGGAGGGCGGGGCGGTGGCCGCCGTGGACGTGCGCGGCGGCGGACCCGGCACCAAGGAGACCGACGCGCTCGATCCGCGCAATGTGGTGCAGCGGGTCGAGGCGATCGTGCTGACCGGCGGCAGCGCGTACGGGCTGGACGCCGCGTCCGGGGTGATGGCCTGGCTGGAGGAGCAGGGGCGCGGGGTGCGGGTGGGCGCGGATCCGACGCATGTCGTGCCGGTGGTGCCCGCGGCCTGTGCCTTCGACCTGGGGCGGGGCGGCGACTTCAAGGCCAGGCCGGACGCCGCCACCGGGCGGGCTGCGGTGGAGGCCGCCGCGATCAGCGGGCCGGGGGTGCGGGTGCGTGAGGGGTGCGTGGGTGCCGGTACGGGTGCCGCGGTCGGGCCGATGAAGGGTGGTGTCGGGACCGCGAGCATCGTGCTGGAGTCGGGGATCACGGTGGCCGCGCTGGTGGTCGCGAACGCGGCGGGGTCGGTGACGGATCCCGAAACGGGCGTCCTGTACGGGGAGTTGTTCCAGGGGCGCGTGACGTATCCGGAAGCGCATGTGCACGAGGCCGCGCGCCGGCGTCTCGCCGAGACCGCCGCGAAGAACGCGCCTCCCCCGCTCAACACGACGCTCGCGGTGGTCGCCACCGACGCGGACCTGTCCAAGGCGCAGGCGCAGAAGCTGGCCGGTACGGCGCACGACGGCATCGCGCGTGCCGTGCGGCCGGTGCATCTGCTGCACGACGGGGACACGGTGTTCGCGCTGGCCACCGGGGCCCGCCCGCTCGACGCCGAACACCCTCTCGCCCTGAACGACATCCTCGCGGCCGGCGCGGACGTGGTGACCCGGGCGATCGTGCGCGCGGTGCGGGCAGCCGAGTCGGTGGACGGGCCGGGCGGGGCGTGGCCGTCGTACGAGGAGCTGTACGGGAGGCGGTAGGGGCGGAAGGGGCC
Organism: Streptomyces sp. NPDC002276; assembly: GCF_053891435.1. Lineage (NCBI taxonomy): Bacteria > Bacillati > Actinomycetota > Actinomycetes > Kitasatosporales > Streptomycetaceae > Streptomyces > Streptomyces sp. NPDC002276. The sequence goes on from NZ_JBSFCQ010000021.1 coordinate 109,244, forward strand.
CCTGTGGCAGTGGGCGTCCGGTGTTTCCGGGGATCCGTCGCGGTGTTTGTCGCGGTTCTGTCACCGGATGGCGTTCGTGGGGAACGGCGGGAACCCGTGTGGGGGTTGGGGCGCTCTTTGTCCACGCATCGCAGCGGATCACGCATCACACATCACCACTGCGCATTTCGCACACCACACGAACCTGGAGCAGCCCGTGACAACGCCGGACATAGCAGCGCGGCGCGTACTGGGGGCCATCGCCGCCCTGGTGGTCGGCACCCTCACCCTCAGCGCGTGCGGCGGCAACGCCAGCGCGGACACCGACACCAGCGGCAAGGGTGGTGGCGGCAAGACGTCGGTCAAGACGTCCACCGCGAAGATCGTCATCTCGGCGAAGGACGGTTCGGCCAACGCGTCCATCAACGCGACGGGCGTGCGGGTCAGCGACGGCAAGCTGACCGACGTGAAGATGACGGTGGCCGGCTCGGGGCAGGCCGTGGAGGGCGTGGTCTCCGCGGACGGCGGGAGCTGGAAGCCGAAGGAGCAGTTGGAGCGCGGTACGAAGTACCAGATCTCGGCGACCGCGAAGGACGCGAGCGGCAAGGTCTCCGCGGCCAACTCGATCTTCACGACGGTCAGTTCGGCCAACAGCTTCATAGGGACGTACACGCCGGACAACGGGACGACGGTCGGTGTGGGGATGCCGGTGTCGTTCACCTTCGACAAGGTGATCGGCGACAAGAAGGCCGTGCAGTCGCACATCACGGTCGCCTCCAGCAGCGGGCAGCAGGTCGTGGGGCACTGGTTCGGGGCGCAGCGGCTCGACTTCCGGCCGCAGGAGTACTGGAAGGCCGGTTCCAAGGTCACGATGAAGATCGACCTGGACGGTGTGGAGGGCGCGAACGGCGTCTACGGCGTGCAGAAGAAGACCGTGACCTTCACCGTCGGCCGTTCGCAGGTCTCCACGGTCGACGTGAACACGCAGACCATGACGGTGGTGCGGGACGGTCAGACCCTCAAGTCGTTGCCGATCTCCTCGGGCAGCCCGGAACACACCACGTACAACGGGCAGATGGTGATCTCCGAGAAGTTCACGCAGACCCGGATGAACAGCCAGACGGTCGGGCTGGGCGGCGAGTACGACATCCCGGACGTGCCGCACGCGATGCGGCTGACCTCGTCGGGGACGTTCATCCACGGCAACTACTGGTACAACAAGGCCAATCCGCCCTTCGGCCAGACCGGCACCAGTCACGGCTGTGTGGGGCTCGCGGACGTACAGGGCGCGCAGGGCGCCACGAATGCCAAGTGGTTCTACGACAACTCCCTCGTCGGGGACGTCGTGGTCGTGAAGAACTCCCCCGACAAGACGGTCGCCCCGGACAACGGGCTCAACGGCTGGAACCTGGCGTGGAGCGAGTGGACCGCCGGAAGTGCCGCCTGACCGGCAGGTTTTGACGGATCTTCGGGCCGCGCGGGAACATCTCGCGCGGCCCGCGCGTTTTCCGGGCATACGTTTTCTCGGTTCCCGGGCACGATGTCCGACCGAGGGGCTACGGTATGCACCCACAAGGTGACATGCAGCAACGCCGGGAGAAGCCTTGAGCGTTCCGTACGACACGGCAGCGTACGAACCACCCGAGTCGCACGAGTCTCCGGAGGAGCACCTCGCGCGACTGCTCGGCCGTGCCCTGAACTCCTTCGAGATGCCGGACGAGACGATACGGCAGGTCCTGGACTGCGCGCTGGCGTACGACAGTTCGCTGCACTCCGCGCACCACAGCGCGGGTCTGCACCGGGAGACGTACCGGCACACGTGGCTGCTCAGCGACGGTTCGGCGCTGACCCTATGGGAGCTCGTCCACAACACCGTGCTGGGCCGTGAGGCGCAGCACGAGGTGTACGTCGACGAGGAGGAGCTGCGCACGGCGACCGCGCGGCTGCCGATGCCGCCGGACACGACGGACTTCGAACTCCCGGTGCTGGTGCACCTGTCACCGATCCCGGAGCCCCGGCACTCCTATCTGGCGGACAACTCGGCGGACCACGCGCGCCGCTTATTGCGCCGCGCGGAGAACACGGACCGGCCGGACGAGGAGACGGCGGCGCTGCTGACGACGGCGTTCGCGCACCAGATCATCCAGGCCTTCGGCCGCCCCTACCGAGCGGGCCGCGCGGCGGTGTGCTTCTCGCTCTACGAGCACGCGTTCCTGTTGCCCGACAACACGGAGATCTCTCTGTGGGAGGTCGAGCACACGGCCACGCCCGACGGCCGTCACATGTGCGAGGTGTACATCAGCGAGGACGCGGCCCGGGACGCGATGGAGCGGCGGGCGGCGCAGGTCTCGTAGGACTTCGGGCAGGAAGCCCGGGCAGAACCCCGGGCGCGGGTCAGCGTCCGTCGCTGAGCTGGCGTACGAGACCCGCGAAGGCGTCGCGTTCCGCGGGGGTCAGTTCGACGGACTCCAGGTGGGGAGCGGTGTCGCGTTGGCCCGGGAGGCCGTGGAGCGGGTGGGCCGCGTGCCAGACGGTGGGTTCGACGAGGGCGCGGCGCAGGATGCGCGTCAGGCCGAGCACCCAGGCGACGGTCGCCAGGGCGAGGACGGCCACACCGGTCAGCTGGAGGATCGAGACGTGCGCAGGCATGCGTTCCAGTAGACACCACGGTCCGGGACCGTGGTCCCGGACCGTGACGTATCTCGCAGTTGCCGTGAACAACTCACGGCGGCCCAAAAGCGGCTAGGCGGCGACCGGCTGCTTGGCGTCCGCCGCGGGGGCGGACATGTCCTCCGGCGCTCCGGGGGCAGCGGCACCGGCGGTCGGCTTGCGCATGCCCTTCAGTACGACGACCAGGCCCGCCGTGACGGACATGCCGACCGCGATGGCGATCAGGTAGAGGAACGGGCTGCCGATCAGCGGGACCACGAAGATGCCGCCGTGCGGGGCGCGCAGGGTCGCGCCGAACGCCATCGACAGGGAGCCGGTGATCGCGCCGCCCACCATCGCGGACGGGATGACCCGCAGCGGGTCGGCCGCCGCGAACGGGATGGCGCCCTCGGAGATGAAGGAGGCGCCCAGGACCCAGGCGGCCTTGCCGTTCTCGCGCTCGGTCTCGGTGAAGAGCTTGCCGCGCACGGTCGTCGCCAGGGCCATCGCCAGCGGCGGGACCATGCCGGCCGCCATGACCGCGGCCATGATCTTCATCGCGGAGTCACTGGGGTTGGAGACCGCGATGCCCGCCGTGGCGAAGGTGTACGCGACCTTGTTGACCGGGCCGCCGAGGTCGAAGCACATCATCAGGCCGAGCAGGGCGCCCAGCAGGATGGCGTTCGAGCCGCTGAGGCCGTTGAGCCAGTCGGTCATGCCCTTCTGCGCGGAGGCGATCGGTTTGCCGATCACCACGAACATCAGGAACCCGACGACCGCCGTGGAGATCAGTGGGATCACCACCACCGGCATGATCCCGCGAACCGCCTTGGGGATCTTCACCTTCTGGATGGCCAGCACCACACCACCGGCGATCAGACCGGCCGCGAGGCCACCCAGGAAGCCGGCGTTGATGGTGGAGGCGATCATGCCGCCGACGAAGCCCGGCACCAGGCCCGGCCGGTCGGCCATGCCGTAGGCGATGTAGCCCGCCAGCACCGGGACGAGGAAGCCGAAGGCCACGGCGCCGATCTGGAACATCAGCGCGGCCCAGCTGTCGGTCTGCGTCCACACGAAGTGCTGCATGACCGAGGGCGCGGACTTGATCTCGTAGCCGCCGATCGCGAAGCCGAGGGCGATCAGCAGACCGCCGGCCGCGACGAACGGGACCATGTAACTGACGCCGGACATCAGCCACTTGCGGAGCATCGTGCCGTAGCCCTCGCCCGGCTCGCCGCCGCGTTCGACGGGGGTGGCGGCGCCCGCACCGGCGGTCACCTCGCCGCGCTCGGCCTTGCCCCGGACCTCGGTGATCAGTTCGGTGGGGCGGTTGATGCCCGCCTTCACGCCGACGTCGACGGTGGGCTTGCCCGCGAAGCGGGCCTTGTCGCGTACGGGTACGTCGTGGGCGAAGATCACGCCGTCCGCCGCCGCGATGACCGCCGGGTCGAGCCGGGTGAAACCGGCCGAGCCCTGGGTCTCCACGACGAGTTCGACACCGGCGTCGCGGCCCGCGTTCTCCAGCGACTCGGCCGCCATGTAGGTGTGCGCGATACCGGTGGGGCAGGAGGTGACGGCGACGATCCGGAACGGACGGTCGCCGCCCCCCGCCGTCTCCGTGCTGCCCGCCGCGGCACCGGCGGAGGCCGCCGCCGGTGCCGCGGCGGAGTCTGTGGATCCCGTGGGCTCGTCGCCGCGGATCAGCGCCGCCGCGCTCTCCGCGTCGCCCACCGACCGCAGCGCGGACGTGAACTCGGCGTTCATCAGCTGCCGGGCGAGCGCCGACAGGATGGTGAGGTGGGCGTCGTCGGCGCCCGCGGGCGCGGCGATCAGGAAGATCAGGTCGGCGGGGCCGTCCGGGGCGCCGAAGTCGACGCCCTCCGCGCTGCGCCCGAAGGCGAGGGACGGCTCGGTGACGTACTCGCTGCGGCAGTGCGGGATGCCGATGCCGCCGTCGAGGCCGGTCGGCATCTGCGCCTCGCGGGCGGCCACGTCGGCGAGGAAGCCGTCGAGGTCGGTGACCCGGCCCTGGGCGACCATGCGCTCGGCGAGGGCACGTGCCGCCGCCTCTTTGGTATCGGCGGACAGGTCGAGGTCGACCAGGTCCGCGGTGATCATCTCGCTCATCGCGGGCTCCTTCGCACGCGTATCGCCCGGGGAGTGCCGTGGGCGGGGGTGGGGACGGGGGTACTGCGGGGTGTCGCGGTGGGGGTGGCGGCGGCGGTTAAGAGCGGGGAGTGCCGCCGCCCTGTGGCCGGTTCGAGGGGCGCCCTGAAGGCCGTAGAAACGTTCATGCGACCGGCTCCGTCAGGACGAGGTCTACCGGGACGTCGGCTGTGACCGTCACCGCGGCCGGGTCGAGGTCGGCGGGGGTGGGCATCACGCTGCCGGGGAGTTGGACGGCCGCCGCGCCGTGGGCGACGGCCGAGGCGAGGGCCTCCGGGCCGTGGCCGCCGGCGATCAGGAAGCCGGCCAGCGAGGAGTCCCCCGCGCCGACATTGCTGCGTACGGCGTCGACGCGCGCGCTGCCGTACCAGGCGCCCGAGGCGTCCACCAGCAGTTGGCCGTCCGCGCCGAGGCTGGCGAGGACCGCGCCCGCGCCCAACTCCCGTAGTTCTTCGGCCGCCTTGACGGCGTCGCCGACGGTGGCGAGGGGGCGGGAGACGGCTTCCGCCAACTCCTCGGCGTTGGGCTTGACGACGTCCGGGCGTTCGCGCAGGGCCTCGATGAGCGCGGGGCCCGAGGTGTCCAGGGCGATACGGACGCCGGCCGCGTGCGCGCGGGCGACCAACTCGGCGTACCAGGACGGCGCGAGGCCGCGCGGGAGGCTGCCGCAGCAGGCGATCCAGTCGGCGTCACGGGACTGCTGCCGGACCGTCTCCAGGAGCAACTCCTGTTCGGCGGCGGTCAGTTCGGGGCCGGGGGCGTTGATCTTCGTGAGGACGCCGTCCGCCTCCGCGAGGGCGATGTTCGAGCGGGTGGCCCCGGCGACCGGGACCGGCGCGACCTCGATGCCCTGCGCGTCGAGCAGGCTGGCGACCAGCGCGCCCGGCGCACCGCCGAGCGGCAGGACGGCGACCGTACGACGGCCCGCGGCGGCGACCGCGCGGGAGACGTTGACGCCCTTGCCGCCCGGGTCCATGCGCTCGCCGGTGGCCCGTATGACTTCGCCGCGGTCCAGGGAGGGGACCTCGTAGGTGCGGTCGAGGGACGGGTTCGGGGTGACCGTGAGGATCATGCGCGCACTACTTCCATGCCGCCGCGCTCCATGGCGGTGGCGTCTTCTGGGCTCAGCCCGCTGTCGGTGATCAGGAGGTCCACGTCGCTCAGGGCGCCGAAGCGGGCGAAGTGCTCCTGCCCGTGCTTCGCGGAGTCGGCGAGCAGCACGACGCGGCGGGCGGCGCCCATCGCCGCGTGCTTGACCGCGGCCTCGGCGAGGTCGGGCGTGGTCAGCCCGTGCTCGACGGAGAAGCCGTTGGCCGCCACGAACACGACATCGGCGCGGATCTCGCCGTAGGCCCGCAGCGCCCAGGCGTCGACGGCGGCGCGCGTACGGTGCCGTACGCGCCCCCCGACGAGGTGGAGCTGCATGCCCGGGTGATCCGCGAGGCGGGCCGCGATGGGCAGGGAGTGGGTGACGACGGTGAGTTCGGCCTCCAGCGGGACGATGCCCGCGAGGCGGGCCACCGTCGTACCGGCGTCGAGGATCACCGTGCCCTGCATGGGCAGTTCGGCGAGGGCCGCCTTGGCGATGCGGTCCTTCTCGTCGGCCGCCGTCGACTCGCGTTCGGCGAGGTCGGGCTCGAAGTCGAGCCGTCCGGCCGGTATGGCCCCGCCGTGCACCCGGCGGAGCAGACCCGCGCGGTCGAGGGCCTTCAGGTCGCGGCGGATCGTCTCCGCGGTGACCTGGAACTCCTCGGCCAGCGATACGACGTCGACCCGGCCGCCGTCACGGGCCAGCCGGAGGATCTCCTGCTGCCGCTCCGGTGCGTACATGTCCGTTCGCCTCCGACCAGTGCCCGAACTTGTGGTTTCGCTCGGAGGCTACGCCCACATTTCCGGAAAGTAAACAGGTTCGGGCATCAGGTGGACATGAACGGGCAGAGAGGCAACATCGACGGGGGTCGCCGGGGGCGACGGGGGCAACGGGGGCAACAGGGATCAGCCGCGGCGGAGGTCCTTGATCCTCTTCTCGGCGGCGAGGACGGCGCGCACCAGGTCGCCCCGGGCGGCCTCCTGCCGCATGGCCTGGACGAGCTGGGCGCGGTGCTGCTGGGCGCTGACGCGTCCGGCGGCCGGGGCCGGCTCGGGCAGGGCGGTGGCGACGTAGTCCTTCACGCACTCGACGACCTTCCGCAGTTCGGGGCGGAGGGCCTCGGTGGTGTCGGCTATTCCCTCGATCATGTTGCCGATCTGCGCGATCTCGGCGAAGTCGTCGGCCGCGCAGGGCTTCCGGGTGAGGCGGCACTGGGCCTTGTACAGGTCGGCGAGCCACTCGGCGGGCTTGTCGTATTCGGCGTTCGTCTCGTCCTTGCGACGGATCATCCGGGTCCAGGCGAAGACCCGTCGCTGGTGCCGGTACATCAGAAAACCGACGAGACCCCCGCCGAGGGCGGACACACCGGACACCGCGAGGGTGCTGGTCATCATGCTGTGGTCCGTTCAGGGGTGGGCGTTCCCGGCGGCACGGTGGCGCAGCGCGTCCACGTCGTGGATGACGAACCGGCGGTACCCGGCTTCGACGATCCCGTGGTAGCGCAGGTCTCTGATCGCGTTCTCCGTGGTGGAGACGGCGAGTTGGAGCGCGGCGGCGAGGTCCTTCTGACTCGGGCCGGTGACCCTGACGCGGTCCGCCCGGGGGTCGGGGCGGCCCGCGGTGTCGGCGAGGTGGGCGAGGAGCCCGCTGACCCGCTCCAGGGGCGGCCTGGTGGCCATGGTGTAGACGAGTTCGTCGCTGCGGCTGCGGTCCTCCAGGCTGCGCAGCAGGGCGCGCTGGACCTCGGGCCACTTGCGCAGCAGAACGTTGAAGTGGTGGGCACGGCAGGGGATGACGACGGTCCCGGTCAGGCACTTGGTGCTGACGGCGGAGTCGTCGGTGACGAGCTTGGCCTCGCCGACCAGCTGGCCGCGGCCCCGGAACCGGGTGACGGTGGGGACGTTCTCCCCCGCGCCCAGCGGGAAGCGGTCCTGGCGTACGACGCCGTCCCAGATGATGTACACGTCCCGGTCGGCCGACCCGATCGGCAGCTGCTCGTCGCGCGCGAAGGTACGGCCGCGCAGGCCGGTCCGCAGCAGCGAACACCAGTCCTCGGCCGCCAGCCACCGCAGGAAGCTTCCCTCGGGCTGATTCTCGGGGGCCAGGAGGAGATCGGGCGGGCGGGCGGTGTCGACGGTCGAGGGCACGCTCACTCCCCCGCTCCGGCGTACGCGCCCTGCGGTACGCGCTGGTGGCGAGGTATCACGGTACGCATGAGGTCTGAATTCCTTTCTCAGTTTCTCTGTTCTGTTGAGGTTCTGGAGCCCCGCTGGTCGGCGGGGTTCCGGAGTGACGGGTCCGGCCTCCCTCTCCGGGAGGTACGGCAACCGCCCGGTTGGTGAGGCCGGGCGGGCGGAAACAGCAGCGGGACAGACCGTACCGCTGGTCGCGAGAGATAAGCCAGTCGGCATTCCGAAGGCACCAGGACGGTTAGCGATCATGGTCGAAACCCCCTCGCCATGGGGTTTTACGACGGGAGATCACGCGCGCTCCGAATGGAAAAGTAGCCACCCATTGCGTAATTACCAATCCGCTTATCCCCGTTATCGGCGTGCCCTCCGGGACACGGCGGGGAACTTCTCCGCCGGGCGACATATGACGTCCACACAAACGGGCGGCAAAGACGAGAGGCCCCGGGGCACCACCCCCAGGACCTCCCGGAAAGGTCCGGACCCGTCAGGATCAGACCGCTGCCCAGTAAACACCACGGACCTGCTTTGGGTCACTCCCCGTCAGTCAGGAAACGGCCCGCACCGCCGGACGACCGGCCCAAATCCCCAACCCTGGGGGTGTCACCGACCGCTCACCTTTCCGCACGCGCCGTCGAGACATCCCACCCGGCCGCACGCTTTACCCCTTTTATGCATGCGCGGGCAAGACCGCCCCTATCCGCACCGGGGCGGGACGACTTCCCCACGTGACGGCAATCGATCAAGACCAAACAGATTCGGCCAAAGCACCCCCGCGCCGCCGACGCCCCAATCGGCCGACAGCACACCCGCCGAATTAACCGGCCGACACCTCGGCAATTACTTTCCGAGAGGCAATCCGAGACGAGCGGAAATACGGCGAATCGGCGCCAGGAACGGATTCCCGTCCATGAATCGACGGTTCACCGCAGCACATCACCAAATATCGACTAATGGATAAGGGCATGGCCCTTCGGCCGCATCGCCTCACCCCTCCCGCTCCCCCTCCCGCCCCATCTTTCACCCTGTCAGTTTTCTTGCGGGGCAGGTGAGTTGAGCACCCGAGCCGCTCCGAAGCCGGAGTGTCCGGTCCAGAAGCGGTTATTTCGTCACACAGCGTGCCGTTCGGTACCGAGTCCGCCGTCGGATCCGCCCGGCGTGCGCCTCCCCTCGCACACCGGCGTACGCCAACTCCGACGGCTCGCGTCGAGCGCCCCACCCCCGGTACTGCCTCGGGGCGGGGCGCTCGACCGCGGTGCGTCAGCGGATGACGTCAACTCCCGTCGGAGACAGCCCCCTTGGCCGCCATCCGCGCCGTGGCCGCCCGCGCCGTGGCCGCCCGCCCCGGCAGCGCGAACATCAGCAGGAAGATCAGGCCCATCACCGCGGCGACCCAACCCAGCGCGTTCTGGAAGGCGTTGACGAACGCCGGACCCACCTCGGCCGGGGTCAGCCGGTCGCCGATCGACCCGAAGAAGACGACCGACACCAGCCCGAGCCCCAACGCGTTGCCCATCTGCTGCACGGTGTTGATGAGTCCGGACGCCGAACCCGCGTACTCGCGCGGCACCTCGGAGAGGATCGTGTCGGTCAGCGGGGCGAAGATCAGACCCATGCCGGCGCCCATCACGACCAGTGGGAGCGCCATCTGCCAGGAGGCGATGGCCAGTTGGTACCGGTCGGCCTCCCAGAGGTACAGCAGCACGCCCACGACCATCACCAGCGCACCGGCCTGGAGCACATTGCGTCCGCCGACGCGCGGCACCAGTTTCTGCACGGACATCCCGGCCGCCACCGAGCAGGCGATCGAGAACGGTACGCCGGTCAGCCCCGCCCGCAGCGGGCTCCAGCCGAGACCGGTCTGCATGTAGAGCGTCCAGACCAGGAAGAAGATGCCGAGTCCGACGCCGAAGACAGTCTGCACGGCGATGCCGGCCGCGAAGCTCTTCACCTTGAACAGGGAGAGCTCGACCAGCGGGGACCCGTCCCGCTCGGCCTTCCGCTTCTCGTACGCCACCAGGCCGCAGAAGACGCCGATCGAACCGGACATCGACACGAACCCCCAGGCGGGCCAGCCCAGTTCGTCGCCCCGGGTGAGGGGATACAGCAGCATCAGCAGCCCGAGGGTGACCAGGGCGACGCCGACGAGGTCCAGCTTCAGCGCGCGCGGGGCCTTCGACTCGGTGATGAAACGGCTGCCGAGGATCAGGCCCGCGATGCCGACGGGCAGGTTGATCAGGAAGATCGGGCGCCATTCGAGACCGAAGAGGTTCCACTCGGTGAGCAGGGCGCCGAGCAGCGGACCGGAGACCGCGCCCAGGCCGACGATCGCGCCGAACAGCCCGAACACCTTGCCGCGTTCGTGCGCCGGGAAGGTGGCGTGCACGATCGACAGCACCTGCGGCACCATCATCGCGGCCATCCCGCCCTGGAGGATGCGCGAGGCGACCAGCGTCTCCGGGTTCGCGGCGAAGCCGCACAGCGCGGAGGCGAGCGTGAAGCCGCCGATCCCGAGCAGGAACAGCCGCTTGCGGCCGTAGATGTCGCCGAGCCGTCCGCCGGTGATCAGTCCGGCGGCGAAGGCGAGCGCGTAACCGGCCGTTATCCACTGGATCTGGCTGAAGGAGGCGCCCGCGTCCCGCTGGATCGAGGGGATCGCGACATTGACGATCGTGACGTCGACGAGGTCCATGAAGGCCGCGGTCATCACGATCGCGAGGGCGAACCAGCGCCGCCGGTCGCCTGCGGCGGGCTGACCGGTGTGGTCCGTCGCCAGGCGGGGTGCGCTGAGCGCGGTGGTCTCAGTTGAGGTCATGTGTCGAAGTTAGAAGACAACTAGGCCAGATTATGTCCTAGTTCTACGGCATCCTCGAACTCATGACCACGGACACTCCGGCCCGGCTCCTCCAGCTCCTCTCCCTCCTCCAGACGCCCCGCGAGTGGCCCGGCGGCGAGCTGGCCGACCGGCTCGGGGTCTCCCGTCGCACGGTCCGGCGGGACATCGACCGGCTCCGCGAACTGGGCTACCCGGTGCAGGCGACCCTGGGCGCCGACGGCGGCTACCGGCTGGTCGCGGGCAAGGCGATGCCGCCGCTCGTCCTCGACGACGAGGAGGCGGTGGCCATCGCGGTCGGCCTGCGCGCGGGCGCCGGACACGCGGTCGAGGGCGTCGACGAGGCCTCCGTACGGGCGCTGGCGAAGCTGGAACAGGTCCTCCCCGCGCGGCTACGGCACCGGGTCGCCACGCTCCAGGCCGCCACGACCGCGCTGACCAGTGGCGACGGGGCGAGCATCGCGCCCGAGACGCTGACCGTGATGGCCTCGACGGTGGCCGGCCACGAGCGGCTGCGGTTCGCCTACCGCGCGGGCGACGGCACCGAGTCGCGCCGCGTGACCGAGCCGTACCGACTCGTCTCGACCGGGCGGCGCTGGTACCTGGTGGCGTACGACCTCGACCGCGAGGACTGGCGGACGTTCCGGGTCGACCGGGTGAGCGAACCGTTCGCCACGGGGGCGCGGTTCGCGCCGCGCGAGCTGCCGACGGGGAGTGCGGCGGAGTATCTGCGGCAGTCGATGTACCGGCAGCAGCGGGCCTACGAGTACACCGTGACCTTCGCCGCGCCCGCCGACGCCGTCGCCGCGCGCGTCCCGGCCTGGATGGGCACACCCGAGCCGCTCGACGCGCACAGTTGCCGCCTGCGCGCCACGACCGGCGACGAGGTGCGCTGGCTGGCCGCCCGGCTGGCCCTGCTGGAGTTCGAGTTCACGGTCCAGGAACCGGCGGAACTGGTGCGCTGCGTACGGGAGTTGGGGGAACGGCTGAGCAGGGCGGCAGGGGGAGAGTAGAGCCGCCTCACCCCACGCCCCGCGCCGCCCCGATCTCCCCCCAGGGAAAGCCCCGCAGCGCCCGCAGGTTCCGCAGCGCCGACTCCGCCGGGCCGGCGAGCGTGCCCGGGTGTTCCTTTCCGGTGGCCCAGCCCTCGACCGCGGTCCGTACGGCGGCGCTCGCGACGGCGGCGGCGAAGCGCAGTTCCGGGGAGGTGGCGCTCGGGGCGTGGGCGGCGAGGGTGGGGTCGCCGTGGGTAGGGTCGCCGTGGGTGACACGTTCCAACAGGACCTCGCCCAGGGTCCGTTCCGACGTCTGGCAGACCTCCGCCCACACCTTGCGCAGGCCGGGGCTGGACTCGGCCATGCCGATCAGGGTGCGCGCCCAGGTCCACGAGTGCGTGGAGACGCCCACCCCGGGGGTGAGCGTGTGGCGCACGCCGTGTTCCAGGGCCTCCGGCACCGACAGTGCGGGCGGGGCCGCGCGTACCGCGTCCGCCCAGCGCTGGGCGCCGGCCGCGTAGAGCGGGGCGACGGCCTCTTCCTTGGTGGCGAAGTAGCGGTAGAAGGTGCGCGGGGCGATACCGGCACGCTGGGCGATGTCCTCGGCGCGGGTGGCCCGTAGCCCGTGTCTGGCGAAGAGTCCGGCCGCCGCCCGGGCGATCTCCATCCGGGTCTCGGCCTTGCGCCGCTCGGTCAGCGAGAGCGGTGCGGAGGGAGAGGCGGGACGGGGATCCGGTGCTGGGGTGGGGCTGCTCACACCGGCAGGCTATGCCGCTGTGGCACAATCTGCCATTCGGCGGGCCACCCCGGTGTTCAGGTACGGGGTGCCCCGCCATCCCACCATGTCCGCGCCTCGCCCGCCCCGCCGCGCGTGAAAAAAGAGCCGGGCCCCGACGCCTGGGGGGACAGGCGCCGAAGCCCGGCTCGGGAGAGTCCCGGCGCCGGGGGGGGATTTGCGTCGGGACTTGGCTCGGTGGGTCGTGGGGCAACGCCCGTATCTCCAACTCCTGGGCCCTGAAGTCTTGTTCCCCGGGCCTCGCGGCTTGAAGCGGCGTCGCACGGCCATGTTTGCGCGGTCTCCCGCCACCCGGCGTACGCGGCCGGGCGCGCACCCGGGGTCGTACGCGCCCCCGGGGCCGCCATGGCCGCCGGGGCTGTCGAGCGGTCGGACCCTCCGGCGCCCCCGCCGGAGGGTCCGACGCTTACGCCGCCGCGTCGAAACCGGTCTGGCTGGCCAGCTTCTTCAGTTCCAGCAGGGCGTGCTTCTCGATCTGCCGGATGCGCTCGCGCGTGAGGCCGTGCTCCTTGCCGACCTCGGTGAGCGTGCGCTCCCGGCCGTCCTCCATGCCGTACCGCATCTTGATGATGGAGGCCGTGCGCTGGTCGAGGCGGCCGATCAGGTCGTCCAGTTCCTCGCTGCGCAGCAGGGTCATGACGGACTGCTCGGGCGAGACCGCGGAGGTGTCCTCCAGGAGGTCACCGAACTGGGTGTCGCCGTCGTCGTCCACCGACATGTTCAGCGAGACCGGGTCGCGCGCCCAGTCCAGGACGTTCGTCACCCGCTCCGGGGTCGACTCCAACTCGGCGGCGATCTCCGCGTGCTCGGGCTCCCGCCCGTTCTTCCGGTTGAACTCGCGCTGCACGCGCCGGATCCGGCCCAGCTCCTCCACGAGGTGGACGGGGAGCCGGATGGTCCGGGACTGGTCGGCGATGGAGCGGGTGATGGCCTGACGGATCCACCAGGTCGCGTACGTCGAGAACTTGAAGCCCTTGCGGTAGTCGAACTTCTCGACCGCGCGGACCAGGCCCGCGTTGCCCTCCTGGATCAGGTCGAGCAGGGGCAGGCCGCTACGGGGGTAACGGCGGGCCACGGCCACGACCAGCCGGAGGTTGGACCGGATGAAGACGTCCTTGGCACGCTCGCTCTCGGCGACCAGGGCCTCCAGCTCTTCGCGGGTGGCGTCCGCCTGGGACACCTCCTCGCCGTCGAGGACCTGGCGCGCGAACACGCCCGCTTCGATGGTCTGTGAAAGCTCGACTTCCTTGGCGGCGTCGAGCAGCGGTGTACGCGCGATTTCGTCGAGATACATGCCGACCAGGTCGCGGTCGGCGATCTCGCCGCCATGGGCGCGAACACTGCGTGCCACGCCGGAGGTCTCGCCGGAGGCGGACTTACGACGGGCGACGGCACGGGTTGCCATGCGTGCTCCCTTGCGAATGGGGGTCCCCCCAGGCCCTTTGGCACTGGGGGAGGGTCAGCAGGTGTTCGTCGGATGCTCGGGCACTGTCTTCTTCGTGACTCTTCTCGTGTGCCCTGCATCTGATGGAAACAACGACTGGAATCCGGACAGAATTCCCGACCCACTCCCCTATTTTTCTGATCTTGCAGTACCCTGTCCGGCCACAAGGGAGGCATGATGCCGTCGGAACGTACAGAGGTGCAGGTCAGGCCGGGAGTCGAGGGTGACCTCGACGCCCTCACCGACCTCTACAACCACTACGTACGCGAGACCCCGATCACCTTCGACACCGCCGCCTTCACGCCGGAGGAGCGCCGTCCTTGGCTGCTCTCCCACCCTGAAGACGGCCCATACCGCCTGAAGGTTGCCGTCGACGGGACCTTCCAAGGAAACTCACAGCGAATCCTCGGCTACGCCACATCCAGCCCTTACCGGGCGAAGCCCGCCTACTCGACCTCGGTCGAGGTCACGGTCTACCTCGCCCCCGACGCCGGCCGCCGAGGCATCGGAACGCTGCTCTACAAGGCCCTGTTCGCGGACCTGGCGGCCGAGGACGTGCACCGGGCGTACGCGGGCATCGCGCAGCCCAACGAAGCGTCCACGCGGCTGCATGAACGCTTCGGTTTCCGGCTGGTGGGGGTCTACCGGGAGGTGGGCCGCAAGTTCGGCCGCTACTGGGATGTCGCCTGGTACGAGAAGGAGTTGTAGCCCTCCCCGAAGGGGAGGGCCTTTTGCCCCGCGCTCAGCCGAACTGCACCGACCGCTTCGCCATCCCCATCCAGAACCCGTCGATCACGGACTGCTGCGCGTCCAGCTCGCCGCTCGCCTCCGCCGCGCCCATGGTGACGAACAGCGGGGCGAAGTGCTCCGTGCGCGGGTGGGCGTAGCGCCCGGCCGGTGCCTTGTGCAGGAAGTCGAGCAGACCATCCCAGTCGCGGGCCTCCAGCGCCCGCCTGCCCCAGTCGTCGAACTCGGAGGACCAGGTGGGCACTCCCCCGCCGGTGTGGCGCAGGGCGGCCAGGTTGTGGGTGAAGAAGCCGGAGCCGACGATCAGGACGCCCTCGTCGCGCAGGGGCGCCAGCTTGCGGCCGATCTCCATGAGCTTCACCGGGTCGAGGGTCGGCATCGACACCTGGAGGACGGGAATGTCGGCGGCCGGGAACATCTCGACGAGCGGGACGTACGCCCCGTGGTCGAGGCCGCGGTCGGGCACGTCCTGCACGGGGATGCCCGGGGCGCGCAGCAACTTCCGTACGGACTCGGCGAGTTCGGGTGCGCCGGGGGCGTCGTAGCGGACCTGGTAGTAGTGCTCGGGGAAGCCCCAGAAGTCGTAGACCAGGGGGACGGGGTCGACCGCGCCGAGGGCGAGGGGGGCCTCCTCCCAGTGGGCGGAGACCATGAGGATCGCCTTGGGGCGGGGGAGGTCGGCGGACCAGGCGGCGAGTTCACCGGGCCAGATCGGGTCGTCCGCGAGGGGCGGTGCGCCGTGGCTGAGGTACAGGGCGGGCATGCGCTCCGGTGCGGCGGTGGACATGACGGTCACTCCCCATGCTTGAACTCTCAAATTCCCTGTACCGGAGCTTACGCCTCGTTTGTTTAACCTTCAAGGAGCACTCTCGTACAGTGGAGTGCATGAACACGGCATCCACTTCCGCAGAACCCCGCTGGCTCAGCGCCGAGGAGCAGCGTGTCTGGCGCTTCTACATGCACGCCAGCACCCTCCTGGAGGACCATCTGGACCGCCAGCTCCAGCGGGACGCGGGCATGCCGCACATCTACTACGGCCTCCTCGTGCAGCTCGCCGACACGCCGGGCCGCCGGCTGCGGATGACCGAGCTGGCCATGAACGCGAAGATCACCCGCTCCCGGCTCTCGCACGCGATCGCGCGGCTGGAGAAGAACGGGTGGGTGCGCCGCGAGGACTGTCCCTCCGACAAGCGCGGCCAGTTCGCGGTGCTGACCGACGCGGGCTACGAGGTGCTCAGCCGGACCGCGCCGGGTCATGTGACCGCCGTACGGCAGGCGTTGTTCGAGCGGCTGAGCCCGGAACAGCAGAAGTCCCTCGGCGAGATCATGGAGATCGTCGCCGAGGGACTTCAGCCCAACGAAGCGGGCGCGGATCTGCCCTGGCTCCGCTGAGTCGCTCAACTCGGCGGAGAGCCAGGGCAGTTCCTGGGAGTCGTACGTACGGGGCGTCCCCTTCCCCGTACGTACGGATGGTGCGAAGGGGGTACGACCGGGTCGGGCGTCGTCAGTGGGCGACGACCGGGATCTTGAACTCGTCCTCGGCGGCGCCATCACCGGAGGCGACCGGGTCGGAACCCTGCTTGCCCGCGTTGACGAGGACCGAGACGATGACCGCGGCCGCGACCAGCATGCCGACGGCGAACCAGATGGCGTTGGTGTAGCCGTGCACCTGGCCCTGGAGCGCGACGAGTTGCTGCTGGGTCTTGGAGGTACCCGCGCCGGCGATGTGGTCCTTGATGTACGCGGTCGTCGCGGAGGCGGCGATCGTGTTCAGCAGGGCCGTACCGATGGCGCCGCCCACCTGCTGCGAGGTGTTGACCATCGCGGAGGCGACACCCGCGTCCCGGGGCTCGACGCCCAGGGTGGCCAGGGACATGGCCGGCATGAACGCCGTACCCATGCCGAGGCCGAGCAGCAGCATCGCGGGCAGGATGATCGAGGCGTAGGACGAGCCGATCTCCAGCTGCGTCATCAGGAGCATGCCGACCGCGGCGACCAGGAAGCCGGGGCCCATGAGCAGGCGGGCCGGCAGGCGGGTCATCAGGCGGGTGCCGATCTGGGTCGATCCGACCATCATTCCGACGATCATCGGCATGAAGGCGAAGCCGGTCTTGATCGGCGAGAAGCCCTTGACGACCTGGAGGTAGTAGGTGAGGAAGAGGAACGTGCCGAACATCGCGATGATGGCGATGCCGAGCGAGAGGTAGATACCGCCGCGGTTGCGGTCGGTGATCACGCGCAGGGGCAGCAGCGGGGCCTTGACCCTGGACTCGACGATGACGAACGAGACCAGCAGGACCGCCGACGCGATGAAGAGCGCGATGGTCGAGGAGTCGCCCCAGCCGTTGGACTCGGCGCGGGTGAAGCCGTAGACGAGCGAGACCAGGCCGAGGGTGGAGAGCAGGACGCCCGGGATGTCGAGCGGGTTGCGGTTGCGGCCGCCCGCCGGCTCACGGATGACGAAGTACGCGCCGAGCGCGGCGACGATCGCGAACGGGATGTTCACGAAGAACGTCCAGCGCCAGTCGAGGTACTCGGTCAGCACACCGCCGAGGATGAAGCCGACGGCGCCGCCGCCACCGGCGATCGCGCCGTAGATGCCGAACGCCTTGGCACGCTCCTTGGCGTCCGTGAACATCACGGCGAGCAGGGAGAGCGCGGCGGGCGCGAGCAGTGCGCCGAAGGCGCCCTGGAGGGCACGGGCGCCGAACATCATGGCGCCGGTGGTGGCCACACCGCCGAGGGCGGACGCGGCGGCGAAGCCGGTCAGACCGACGACGAAGGCGCGCTTGCGCCCCCACAGGTCGGCTATCCGGCCGCCGAAGAGCAGCAGACCACCGAAGGCGAGGGCGTAGGCCGTGACGACCCACTGCCGGTTGCCGTCGGAGATGCCCAGATCGGTCTGGGCGGACGGGAGGGCGATGTTCACGATGGTCGCGTCGAGCACGACCATCAGCTGGGCGAGCGCGATGAACGCGAGCGCCTTCCAGCGGTTGGAATGGGCTTCGTGCTCGGCGGCCTCGGAGGCCTTGTCGAGAGCGCCCGAGGCGCTTCGAGCCGTTTCAGACATGGTGGTACCCACTTCGGGACTTCGTGACGGAAAAATACGGAAGAAGGACGTGATCGGGGACGGCTCGTCCACGACGACGAGAGCCGGTGCTTGTTGTTGAGACAGGCGTGACGCTCGGAACTAATCGGCGCCGAACTAATCGGTCAGCACTGCCGGAGATCCTCCATGGTCGCGGCGGTACCGGGCAGGACCGAGCGGGCCGGGGCCCGCAGTCCGTCCAGGAACAGCTGCAAGTGTCGGTGTACGAAGCGGTCGGCGCTGAGGCAACCGGTGCCGGCCGGGGGCCTGCTGAGCTGGGCCACGGCGACCATCACATCGCCGACACCCACGTCCGTACGGAGCTGTCCGGACCGCCGGGCGCGGTCCATGACCTCGTCGATGAGCTGCTCCACCCGCTCCCGCGCGGCTTCCAGGTCCGGGTGGAACTGGTCGAACGTGCTGGAGATCATCGGGCACAGCGCGCTGATCCGTTCGTCGGCGGACACGTGCACGAAGCGCTCCAGAGCGGCGAAGGCATCGCCGGTCTCGGTGAGCGCCTGCTCGGCGGCCTCCGACGTACGGTCCATGACCGAGACGACGACCTCGCGAACAAGGGCGTCACGGTCGGGGAAGTTGCGGTAGAGCGTGGCGTTGCCGACGCCGGCCCGGCGGGCGATCTCGTCGAGCGGCACATCGGGGCCGAACTCGACGAACATCTCGCGGGCGGCGGTGACGATCCGTTCCCGGTTGCGCAAAGCGTCGGCGCGCGGCCGGGGCACCTTTCGCTGTACGGGGGTCGCGGTCGTCACGGCGTACTCCTAGGGCTCTGGCTCTGAAGGTCTTGGACTGCTGACGCGATCCGGGGATCCACTCCCCGTTTCGCTCGGACACATGGCTAAACGGGGAAACGCTCCCCGGTTATTTCCCACTCAGTGGGACATTTGATGTGACCTGGGTCACATCTCGTTCGGGCTCCTGTTCAAGCCCCTATTAGGGCCCCTTTTCCCGCTGCACCACACGGTCGGTCGCCTCCAGCGCGCGCCCTCGCACCGCACGACACAGGGTGATCGAAAGGGTGCAGCCGGAGACCGGCGGCTGCCGTGGCGCGAAGGGTCTCCCCGCATGCAGCCCAGCCGTCGGATACGCCCGCGCCGCGTGGCCGCCCTCGCGTCCGTGACCGTCCTGACCCTCGCGGTCAGCACCTCGGCCGGTTCCGGGCGCCTCACCCCGGGCGCCACGACGGCCGCGGGCCCGGTCGCGCTCGCCCGCACCTCCGCACTCGGCGCCTGCATGATCAACGGCCCCCTCGACACCGAGATGTCCGAGGGCATCCCCACCCCGGGCGGCTACTCCCGCTCCACCGGCACGGTCCACGCCCTGACCCTGATGGTCGACTTCTCCGACGCCCCCGGCCAGGGCACCGCCATGGACCGCTACCACGAGTTCTTCCCGCAGACCCAGGAGTGGTTCCGCACCAGCTCCTACGGCCGCCTCGACTACCGCCCCGAGACCCCGGTCACCCACTGGCTCCGCATGCCCAAGCCCTTCAGGTCCTACGGCATAGAGCGCGGCGCGCCCTTCGACCCCGGGTACCGGCAGCTCGTCCAGGACATCGTGGCCGCGGCCGACCCGACCGTGGACTTCCGGTCGTACGACCTCCTGAACGTCCTCGTCACCCCGAACGCGGGCCCCTCCGCCCTCGACACGGTCCTGTCGGTGACGTTCGCCGGCAACACGGAGGCCCCTGTCGCGGACGGCGTCCCCGTCTCCAACGCCTCCTTCGTCTACTCCCGCCAGGACGACGGCTCCGGCTCCTACTCCCGCACCGGCTACCGCGTCCTCCCCCACGAGAACGGCCATGTCTTCGGCCTGCCCGACCTCTACACCCAGGAGGGCGGGGGCGCGGTCGGACACTGGGACATCATGAGCGAGGACTGGGGCGCCGACAACGACCTCCTGGGCTGGCACAAGTGGAAACTCGGCTGGCTCGACCCGTCCCAGGTCAACTGCGCGATGACCAGAGGCACTTCGGAGTACACCCTGACCCCGCTGGAACGCCCCGGCGGCGACGGCACCCGCCTGGTCTTCGTCCCCCTCTCCCGCCGGACGGGCTACGCCCTGGAACTGCGGACGCACGAGGGCAACGACGAGGCGGTGTGCCGCCCCGGCGTCCTCATCTACAAGGTGGAGGCGGACGTCGACACGGGGATGGGCCCGGTGAAGGTGTACGACGCGCACCGGGACAGCGGGGGCTGCACCCGGAGCCCCAATGTGCACGCCGAGCTGTCGGACGCACCGTTCACCGCGGGTGAATCGTTCAACGATCCTCGCAGGGGGGTTCGGGTCACGGTCACGGGGGCCGACGCGGAGGGGAAGTACCGGGTGACGGTCACGCGGACGCGGTAGGGGGGCGGGGCTCAGGGGATGGAGCACCGCTCTCCTAAAGCGGGTGTCGCATGCTCGACAGTGACCGCACCGGGCGCGGGCTTACCGTAGGGCTGCCGAGATCGCCGTACCGGAGAGCCGATGCCCGCTGAGACCACGTTGGACGACCGTGCCGGAGCCGTGCCCGTCGAGGCGGTCGCCCCGTTGATCCGCGGAGTCGCCGTGGTGCGTCAACTCACCGACGCGGGCGGCACGTTGAGCCTCAGCGCGCTAGAACGGGCCACCGGCCTTGCCCGTTCCACGGTCGACCGGATCACCGCGACGCTCGCCCGCATGGGATACGTCCGTCTCGACGGCCGGGACACGGTTCTCACGCCTCGGATCATGGAACTGGGCAACGCCTACCTGGCCGCCCTCCGCCTGCCGGCCGTCCTCGACGCCCGCGCGGACGCCGTCGCCGACGAACTCGACGAGTCGGTGTCCCTCGCCGTCGCCGACCGGGACGGCATCCGGTTCATCCACCAGGCGACCCGCCGCCGCGCGATGTCCCTGAGCTTCCGCATCGGCGACCTGCTGCCGGCCGAACGCACCGCGCCGGGACCGCTGTTCGCGACGGAGTGGACCGAACGCGACTGGGCGCGCTGGCGCGAGCGCCGGTCGGCGGACCCGGAGGACCGGGGCTTCCCGGCCGTACCCCCGCGTTCGCCGTCGTCCCCCGGCCCCGACTTCGAACGCTCGGTGGTGCTGGCCCGCGAGAACGGCTGGGCACTGGACGACCAGCTGATCGAACCGGGCCTGGTGGCGGTGTCCGTACCGGTCCGCGATCCCCGTACCGGCACGATCGCGTGCGTCGCCAGCATCGTGAGCCACACCAGCCGGCATACGGCGGCGGAGCTGCGGAACACGCTGCTGCCGCGGTTGCGGGCGGCGGTCGAGGCGATGGAGGAGGACCTGCGCACCGCACCCCGACCGGACTCGGTGGCCGCGCCCTCGGGCCTGGCGACCTGGACGGGCGCGTCCAAGCAGGAACTGGGCCGGGAGTTCGTCGAGTCCCTGGCCCGCGGACTGACGGTCCTGACGGCCTTCGGCGAGGGCCGCGCCGAACTGACCCTCACGGAGGTCGCCCAGGCGACGGGCCTGGCCCGCGCGACCGCCCGCCGCGCACTGATCACCTACGAACATCTGGGCCTGGTGACCCCGTCCGGGGACCGCCGCTTCGCCCTGACACCCCGGGTGCTGTCGCTGGGCTTCCCCCCGCTCTCCCGCACCACCCTGCCGTCCCTGGCGACCCCGCACCTGACCGCCCTCGCCGCCCGCATCCACGAGTCGGCGTCCCTGGCGATCCTCGTGGGCGCCGACATCCAGTACACGGCCCGGGTCGCCACCAGCAGCGTGATGAGCGTGAACATCGCGGTCGGCACCCGTTTCCCGGCCTACGCGACGGCACTGGGCCGCGTCCTGCTGTCCGACGCCCCGCCGACGACCGTACGGGACGCCCTGACGGCCCCACGTCCCCTGACCCCCCACACGCTGACCGACCCCGGGGCGCTCTCGGCCACCCTGGACCAGGTCCGGACCCAGGGATACGCCCTGGTCGACGAGGAGTTGGAGGCGGGCCTGCGCTCACTCGCCGTCCCGGTCCGCGACCGCACCGGCCGGGTGGTCGCCGCGCTGAACACGGCGACCCATGTGGCACGCCGGCCGGCCGAGGAGTACGTCGGCGCGGTGCTGCCCGAACTGCTGGAGACGGCGGGCCGGATCGAGGCGGATCTGCGGGTGGCGGGACGGTTCACTCGGGTGGCGGGGTCCTGACCGGGGCCGGAACCGGCTCGACGGCTACGCCTTGGCTGCCGTTCCCGCCAACCCGCGCAGCCGCACCACCCACACCACGATCGCGGCCAGAGTGATCGAGACGACCGCGGTGGCCATCCCGGCCCGGATGCCGACGGACACCGTGATGCCACTCGCGACCAGGGCGCCGAGCGGGACGCCCAGGCCTGAGGAGAGCATGCGGCGGGTGGTGTTGACCCGGCCCTGGAGTTCGGCCGGGGTCACCTCCTGGGAGTAGGTCATCGTGTTCACCAGCACGACCAGATAGGCGGTTCCCCAGGCCGCCAGCGCGACCAGCGCGATCCGCCAGTCGGTACTGAGCACGACCACGAGCCCGAGCAGCGCGCCGACCGGCAGCACCAGGAGCAGCAGCGGAAAGGCGTCGTAGCGGCGCCGGAGCCGGGGCAGCAGCAGGGAGCCGCCGATGCCGCCGGCGCTCCACGCCATGTAGAGCAGGCCGATACGGCCGTCGGTGCCGTGGATGCCGAGGCCGCGGTCGGCGAAGACGACGAGCTGACCGACGATGGCTCCGCCGGAGAACGACTGGAGCGTGCCGACCACGGTCATGACCCGCAGCGTCGGATGCCCGCCCAGAAAGCGCAGCCCCTCGCCGACGGACTCCCGGAACCCCGGTCGCGGAACCGAAGAACTGGCGGCGCGGGCAGGTGAGTTGGCGACGGCCCGGAGGAACAGCGCGGAGCCGGCGAAGCTCAGGGCGTCGAGGGTGAGTGTGCCCACGGGGTGGACGAGGGCTATGAGGACGCCCGCGATGCCGTTGCCGATGATGCGGACGACGGTCTCGGCGCCGTAGAGCGCGCTGTTGGCGTCGGCGAGCCTTTCCTTGCCGACGAGGGCCGGGACGAACCCGTACCCACCCGCGTCGAAGAAGAGGGAGAGGCTGGAGGAGAGGAACGCGACCACGACGACGTGTCCGACCGTGAGCGCGTGCAGGGCCTGGGCGAGTGGCACGGAGCCGAGGCAGAGTGCGCTGAGGCAGTCGGTCACGATCATCAGGGCGCGCCGGTCCACCCGGTCGGCGACCGCGCCCGCGATCAGCCCGAACGCGAGGTAGGGCAACGTCCCGGCCGCCGCGACCAGCGACACCAGCAACGGCGACCGACTCTGCTGGAACACCAGCACAGGCAGCGCGACGGTGGTCACGGCGGACCCGAGACCGGACACGGCACGGGAGAACCAGAAGTTCCGGAAGCCTGGGCTCCGCCGGAGGGACGGGAGAGGAGGAGGGACGGGCGGGTTGGTGTCCGCGTCGGTGACGCTGTCTGTCATCTGTCGAACTCCATGCCGAAGGACCGGCGGGCGCGGTGGCCCGTCGGTGCGGTGTGCTGTAGGGGTGACATCAAAAAGGGTCGACACCCGGTCCGGTTGATGACCGGAGGTGGTGTCGACCCGAAGGAATGAACTGGGCGGATTATAGCAAGGACGCGCGACCGGACCGCCAGAACTCCCAGCACCCCGGCCCCCCAACAACGCGCCGGCCGTCAACGCGCCACGCGCTACACTGACGCCGGTGGCGCAGCCGTACGTCGGTTACGCGGCCACCGCGCCTTCGTAGCTCAGGGGATAGAGCACCGCTCTCCTAAAGCGGGTGTCGCAGGTTCGAATCCTGCCGGGGGCACCGGTTCGATCAGGGCTCGGGCCCCGGGCTTCCCACGTCAGGGAGGGTCCGGGGCCTTTCTCATGGCCTGTCCGAAGGACTCGGACGCAACTCCTGCCGTGGGCCCGGTGATCGGACGGCCGCCAGTGGGTGCGCGCGGGACACCCGTGCCGGACGGACGGCGGACAGTACGCTGAACGCAGCGGGATCGGGCCCGCCACACAGCGTCCGGGAGGTACTCCATACAGCGTCCGGGAGGTACTCCATGGCGGCCGAGATGATGGCCCCGGCGTGGACACATGAGCAGATCACGGCGGAGGAGTACCAGTCCTGGTCCGCGGAGCAGTGCGCCGGGATCGAGATCGTGGACGGGATGGTCGTCGTGGGCGCGACCGCGTCCAAGCGGCACAACCGGCTGGCCCGGATCCTGGCGAACGCCCTTGATGCCGCCTCGGGCCCGGAGTGGAACGCCGACACGGACTTCGACGTCCGGCTCCAGGACGTCCCTCTCACCAATCGCCGCCCGGACGTCGTCGTGTACCGCGCCGACACGATCGACATCACCCCCACCCGCCCAGAGCACGTGCTGCTGGTCGCGGAGGTGGTCTCGCCGGGTTCGGAGACCACCGACCGGATCGTGAAGGTCGACCAGTACGCCAAGGCGGGCATCGGCTTCTACTGGCGGATCGAGCAGGCCGCGACAGGCGTTCCTCTCGTGTACACCTACGTTCTCGACCCCGCGACGAAGACCTACCGGGACGGAGACGTGTTCATGGGGGTCCTCAAGGCGGCAGCCCCCTTCCCGATGGAAATCGACCTCGGCCAGCTCTGATCCAGGGGGTTCGACTCCTTCCGCGCTACGGCACCCTCGCCGCATCCGTGTCCTCAGCCGCCGCCCCCGCCCCGTCCTCCGCCGCCGCGAGCGCGTTGTTGCGTCGCACCGACGACCAGAACGACCACCCGATCAGCAGGACGCCGACCAGGCCGGTGATGACCTCGTTGATCTGGTACTGGATGGTGATCATGAGGATCACGGCGAGGGCGCCGATCGCGTAGTGGGCGCCGTGCTCCAGGTAGACGTAGTCGTCGAGCGTGCCCTGGCGGACCAGGTAGACCGTCAGGGAGCGGACGTACATCGCGCCGATGCCGAGGCCGAGGGCCATGAGGACGATGTCGTTGGTGATGGCGAAGGCGCCGATCACGCCGTCGAAGGAGAAGGACGCGTCCAGGACTTCGAGGTAGAGGAACATGAAGAACGCTGCCTGGCCCGCCAGTACCACCGGCGAGCGTTCGCCGCCGCGTTCCCGTTCCTCCGCCTCCGCTTCCTCCTCCGCCTCCAGGCGGTTCTCGAAGAAGCCGGAGAGGCCGCCGACGATCATGTACGTGATCAGCCCGGAGATGCCCGAGATCAGGACCGTCTGCGCCTTGTCCGCGTGGGCGCCGCCGTGCTGGTGGGCGTGGGTCGCGAAGGTGAAGGACGTGATCAGGAGGACGATCAGGGCGAGGCAGACCGAGAGCATGTCGACCTTGCCGAGCTTGGCGAGCGGGCGTTCCAGCCAGCCCAGCCACTTGATGTCGCGGTCCTCGAAGATGAAGTCCAGGAAGATCATCAGCAGGAACATGCCGCCGAAGGCCGCGATCGCCGGGTGGGCGTCGGTGACCAGCTGTTCGTAACGGTCCTTGTCGGTCAGGGCCAGGTTCACGGCGTCGATCGGGTTCTTCTTCGCCGTGACGGCGACGATGACCACCGGGAACGCCAGGCGCATGCCGAACACCGCGATCAGGACGCCGACCGTCAGGAAGATCCGCTGCCAGAAGGCGGACATCTTCTTCAGGATCCCGGCGTTGACCACCGCGTTGTCGAAGGACAGCGAGATCTCCAGGACGGCCAGGATCGCGATGACGCCGAACGCCGTCCAGCCGCCGTACCAGACTCCCAGGGCCAGGCCGAGCGCGGTGACCGCGAACGACCAGCGGAAGGTCTTCAGAAGCACGGGTTGCCCCTTCCTGTTGTCGCGCGGTCGCCCGCGGGCCGGGTGTCCGTCAACAGCCCCGACCATCATCGGCGTTGTCTACCACGGCCGCCTGTCGTGCGGGTGACGGGGCGGGCCCGGGGCACGAAAAAAGGGGCCCTCGACCTTCCCGGTCCAGGGCCCCTTCCGCGTCGATGTCGCCGCGTCGTCACTTCCTGGGTGCCGTGCGTCCCGACGTCCGCAGCGCGCCCACCGTCTTCAGGAGGCGGTCCGCCGGGTCGCGCAGCGACTGGTGGGCCAGGACCGTGTTGCGCAGGCCGCGGACCGGGCGGCGCCACAGGCGGTGGGCCGTCGCGACCGGGTGGGGGCGGGTGGCGAAACCTTCCCCCACGCGCAGCTCGCGGGTCTTGAGCCAGTCCTTCCACTCCTTGTCGCCACGCCCCAGGTCCATGAGCCGCACGCCGTGCCGGCCCGCCTCCTCGGCCATCCTGAGGTGCATGATCAACCCCGGGGAGTAGTACCGGAGTTCGGGGTCGTACGCCGTGAACCAGGCCGCGAAGAGGGTGCGGGACGTCGGGCCGAAGTGGGCCGCCACCGGGCGGTCCCCGGCGTAGAGGACGGACAGGATGCCGGTGAAGTGTTCCTCGCGGACCCGGAACAGGTGGTCCACCAGGTCTACGATCCAGGGGCGGGCGAAGCGGTCCATGCGGCCGGTTCTGCGGTACTGGGCGGACTTCCAGCGCATCAGCGTGTGCAGGACCTCGGGGTCGCGGTCGTCGTAGACGAAGCGCATCTCGCCGAGGTCGCGGCCGAGCCGGCGTTCCTTCTTCAGCGTCGTCTTGGCGATGCCCGGGTACGCGCCGCGCAGCCACTCGGCGTACGGGACCTCGCCGTCGCCGTCCTTCAGGTCGATCACCGGGGAGGCGAAGGTGCCCGTGACATGGCGGCCGAACGGCTGCTGTTCCTCGACCAGATGGTCGAACTCGAAGACCGACAGGCCGCAGGCGCGCAGGAGTTGCTGGACGTCCCAGGTGACACCGGGCCGGTGCACGAGGGCCTGGCAGTCGGAGAGGCCGAGGCCGATGGCCCGGCCGACGCCGACGGGGTTGCGCTCGTACGGGAAGAAGCCGACCGGCTCCTCGCCCTCGTGCAGAACCGCCACCTGCGCACTGCCGCGATAACGGCCGACGCCGTCCGCGAACTCCGGTGCCAGGAAAGGGTTCGCGTAGTCCGGCGACTCGTCCATCGCCTTGTGCCAGGCCTGGCGGAGCGAGGTGCTCAACTCCTCCGGTCTGTGGATCGTGATGTCCGCCTTGCCATTGGATCGCATGGATCGCATGGGCGACCGTCCCCCCACATTTCCCCCACGACGCGTCGTCCGCGCCCTTGCCTACTCGTCCCACGGTACGACGAGACACGAAGAGTTCGGCAGGTCTCAAACGTCGCGAAACAGTACGGACGCTGTCAAGGATGCCTCTGGTCACGGAAAAGTACGGATCCCGCAGATCGTACGGATCGTACGGATCGCTCGGCCGGTGTCGATCAGGACGCACCGGCGGAGACCGTCAGCAGTCGTTCCTGGCGGGCGCGGGACGCCAACACCCCTGTCACCGCCACCGATCCGGTCGCCATCAGGGTCATCGCCGTTGCGGGAGAGGTCAGTTGGGCCGCCGTGCCCGCGAGGGCCGCGCCGACGCCCTGCATGGTGAGCATGCCGGCGGAGCGCAACCCGAGGGCGTGGCCCGCGAGTTCGTCGGGCGTCAGCTCCATCAGACGTTCCTGGAGGACGAGGCTCGCGCCGTAGCCGACGGAGCCGACGCACACCGCGATCGCCACCCATGGCAGGCCCGGCCGCAGCGCGAAGAACAGGTACGGCGCGGCCAGCAGGAGGCGCAACGGGATGTCGAGGCGGGCACGCAGGGCGGGCGGTACGAAGCGGCCCAGGGTCAGGTCGCCGACGAACATGCCCAGCGCCGCGCTCGCGAACAGCGTGCCCGCGGACCCGGAGTCGTAGGGGACGTAGAGGGATTCGCAGCCGACGATCAGGCCGTTGGGGATCCACATGCCGAGGAAGGCCAGGCGGCGGGGGCGGGAGGACCACAGGAGGGCGTTCGTGCGCCAGGTCGCGGCGACGGACGGGCGGCCCGCGGTGCGTGGCGGGCGGGCGGTCAGGCCCAGGCGCAGCAGCAGGGCCGTGGTGGCGTACAGGCCCGCCGACAGGAGCAGGCAGGCGCGCGGGGACAGGAGTGCCAGCAGGGCGCCGCCCGCCGCGAACCCGGTGACCTGCATCAGCCCGGACGCCATGTTGAACACCGAACGCCCCAGCAGGAAGCCCCTCTTGGGCAGGATCTCGTTCAGCAGGCCCCCGCTCACTCCCCCGCCCAGCGAGGCGATCAGGCCCTGGAGGAACACGACCGCGAAGACCGCGCCGATCGGCAGACCGCGCAGCGCGAGCAGCGCCGTACAGCCGGCGAAGGCGGTGTTGATGCCGGTCAGTGTGGCCCGCGGGGGCAGCCGGTCGGCGCCGGAGAGGAAGAAGGTCGCGCCGATCATCTGGGCGAGCTGCGGCCCGAACATGCTGACCGCCGACAGTAAGGGCGAGTCCGTGGCCCGGTAGACGAGGGTGGCGAGGGACAGACCGCTGATGGTCAGAGCCGCGTTCTGGGTGGCGAAGGAGAGGAAGAACGGGGTGTATTCGGGGGTGCGGAAGAGCTCGCGGTAGCTGCGCATGCGCGGAGTCTGCGGGGGTGCGGGCGCGGGTCGTATTCTTTCGCGCGGACGCGAAAGAAGCGGGGGTGCGGATGGGGTGGTGGCAGCTCAACGCCGACACCCTCGCCCGGAGCCGGTTCGTGCTGTCGTCGTTCGCCGAGACCTTCGCCTCACTGAAACTGCTGCACGCCGGGGTGGGCGCGCACCCCGGTGAGCAGGAGTGGCTGCGCGACCATCTCCCGGGCTACCGGCGGCAGTTGGCGGCCGATCCGGTCACCGGGGCGCTGGTGCGGGCGGCACTCGGGCGGTCCTGGATCGCCGACTTCTTCTGCCCGACCCAGACGGACCGGGAGTCGTTCGCGGAGACCGTCGCCCGGGTGCGTACGGCCCCGCCCGCCGCCGCGCGCGCGAACCTCACGGTCTCCCTCGCCGGACCGCTCCCCGCCGCCCTGGAGCGCGACGATCTGCCCGAGCGGGCGGCCCGGCTCCTGGAGTACGTCTGGGAGGAGACCGTACGGCCGTCCTGGGAGCGGCGGCGGCGCGTCCTGGAGGCCGATGTGGTCGCGCGGACCGCACAGGTGAGCCAGGGCGGCTGGGCGGCCGTGGTGGACGCGCTGCGGCCGGGGCGGACGCGGTGGCTCGGGGAGAACCGGCTCCAGGTCAATCTGCACGAGTATCCGCCGCGCGAGATCTCCGGCGCGGAGTTGCTCTTCGTGCCGGTGACGGCGAGCGGGGCGAGCGGCGGGTGGGTGTCCTGGGAGGAGCCCGACCGGTACGCGATCGTCTACCCCTGCGCGGGCGCGCTCGCCGACCATCGCGGGCGGCCGGTGCCGGCGGCCCTCGGCGCGCTGCTGGGGACCGCCCGGGCCGGGGTGCTGGTGCTGCTCTCCTCGCCGATGAGCACCAGCCAGCTGACCGCCGTGACCGGGCAGGGGCTCGGCTCGGTGGGCCGGCATCTGAAGGTGCTGCTGGACGCGGGGCTCGTGGAGCGACGGCGGGCGGGGCGCTCGGTGCTGTATTCGCGGACGGTGACGGGGGAGGTCGTGGTGGAGGCCGCGGGGGCGTGAGTGGCGGAGGCTGCCGGGGCGTGAGTGGCGGAGGGACATGGCCCGCTCGCGAGAACGACATTTACCGGAGTTAGCATCCGGTTATGACGACTACAGAGAACACGGGTCCCCTCGCCGTCGAGATCGGGTCGCTCAAGGGCGGCTCGGCGGACCTCTCGCAGTACGCCGGCCAGGCCGTCCTCGTGGTGAACGTGGCCTCCAAGTGCGGGCTGACCCCCCAGTACACGGGCCTTGAGCGGCTCCAGGAGCGGTACGCGGCACAGGGCTTCACCGTGCTGGGCGTGCCCTGCAACCAGTTCCTCGGGCAGGAGCCCGGCAGCGCCGAGGAGATCGCCGAGTTCTGCTCGGCGACCTACGGCGTGACCTTCCCGCTGACCGAGAAGGTCGAGGTCAACGGGGACGGGCGGCACGAGCTGTACGACCGCCTCGTCGGCTTCGCGGACGCGGAGGGCCACACCGGCGACATCCGCTGGAACTTCGAGAAGTTCCTCATCGGCAAGGACGGCACGGTCGTCGCCCGCTTCTCACCGCAGACCGAGCCGGAGTCGGCGGAGGTCGTGGCGGCGGTGGAGGGTTCCCTCGCCTGAGAAGGTGCTGGCCTTCGAGAAGGTGTTGACCTTGCCCCTGGGGCAGGGCTGAGCGTCCTTGTCGCCGAGCGGACAGAAACCGCCCGGTGACGGAGGATGGCTGAGGTGAACGAGGAACTGCTGACCATCGGGGCGTTCGCGGCCCGGGCGCGGCTTTCGGCCAAAGCGCTGCGGCTGTACGACCGCCTCGGGCTGCTGTCACCGGCTCGCGTCGACGCGGTCAGCGGCTACCGCTACTACCGCGCCGACCAGGTCGAGCGGGCCCGACTCGTGGCGCTGCTACGGCAGTTGGACATGCCGCTGGCCCAAGTCGCCGCGCTGGTCGAGGCGGACGGGGCGGACGCGGCCGAACTCCTCGCCGTGTACTGGACGGACGTCGAGACCCGGATCGCCGGGCAGCGCACGCTCGCCGAGTACCTCCGTGCACGCCTTTCGGGGAGGAGCTCCGAGATGTACGGAAAGTTCGTGGTCGAGACGGTCGAGGTACCGGAACAGGTGCTGATCACCGAGACCAGGCACACCCTCGCGGACGAGTTGCCGGCCTGGATCGGCGCGTCGCTGGGGCGCCTGGAGGCGGCGGCCGAGGAGTGCGGGGGCGGGAGCGGTGCGCCGTTCGTCGTCTACCACGCCGAGGTGTCGACGGAGAGCGACGGCCCGGCCGAGTCCTGCGTACCGGTCGCGGACGAGGCGGCGGCGCGGGCGTGGGTCGCACGGCAGGGCCGGGCCCGGCAGACGGCGGTCCGGGTGGAACCGGCCCGGCGGCTGGCGTACACCCGCATCACCAAGGCACAGGTGGCGCATCCGCAGATCCTGGCCGCGTTCGAGGCGGTGGAGCAGTGGGTGACCGCGGAGGGGCTGCGGTACGCCGGTCCGTGCCGCGAGGTGTACTTCGCGGACTGGACGGCCGCGGGGCCCGGGGACGCGGTGTGCGACGTGGCGTTCCCGGTGGAACGGGCCCGATAGCCGCGCCTCCCCCCCTCCTACCCGCGGCTCGGGTCAGCGTGCACGGCCTGAACTCGTCCGGAATGAACGTGCGTTGGTGGACGGGGGCTCATCACCGGGGCACAGTCGTCGAACTGCCGGCTGAGCCAGCGCGGCGCCTCCTCGCGTGTGGCGGGTGCGGCCCGGACGAGGCGGGCCGTTTTCCGTCGCCCCGCCATGAGCAGGCGTGCCAATGCAGGGAGCGTTCACGCCAGACGGTCGGCTCGCGGTGCCGCCAGGCGTCGTAGGCGCGTGACGCGCACTCCGGGGAGGCGGCCGCACCCGAGGAGGGGTACGGCCGCACGGCACCCGAGTCAGGCACTGAGGTCGAACTCGCTCATGCCGAGCTCCTGTTGTCGGGCTGGATCTCCGGCCAGCCCATGGTGTGGATGAACCCACCGGCGTGTGTCACCGGATCGGTGATCTGGGCGTACTCCGTCGTGAGCGTCGAGATCGTCTCGGGCGAGACGGTGAGCAGGACGGACGCGTCGGTGGTCGTCGGCTTCTCGACGGCACGGGCCAGAGCCGGGCGTTCACGTGCCTTGGTCGGGTCGCTCTGGCCCGTCGCGTCGTGCAACGAGTCGACGACCCGCCAACCGCGTCTGCCCGCATAGGCGTCGCAGGCCCGCAGGAGTTGGTTGCGGGTTCGAGTGCACGGTGGTGCAGAGGTGGACGACGGCTGTCCGAGCTGCGGGTCTTGACTGGTTCCTCCGCCCGCAGGCGACGAGTTGGCGCGCAA
The DNA here is from genome assembly GCF_053891435.1 of Streptomyces sp. NPDC002276. Lineage (NCBI taxonomy): Bacteria > Bacillati > Actinomycetota > Actinomycetes > Kitasatosporales > Streptomycetaceae > Streptomyces > Streptomyces sp. NPDC002276. The sequence goes on from NZ_JBSFCQ010000021.1 coordinate 141,067, forward strand.
CTCCGCCACTGGCGTACAGGCGAGGGGCTGACGCTTCAGGAGGTCGCGGACCGACTTGAGGTCAGCCTGGCGGCGGCGAGCCGTTGGGAGACGGGGAGTACGAAGCTGTCGCTCGACACGTATTCCAGGCTCGCGGACCTGTACGGGGTGGATGAGCAAGAGCCGGGTCTACTTCGAGCGGCTGTGCCGCGACGCGGACGAAGCCGGCTGGTGGACCCGCTACGGCGATGCGCTCTCGCACGGTTTCGCGACTTCATCGAGCTGGAGTCACAGTCCGTGCGGGAGTTCGTCTTCCACACCATGGTCGTGCCCGGCCTGTCGCAGACGGCCGAGTACCGGCGTGCCGTGGTCCTCACGCAGGGCGCTCCCGACGGAACGGCCCACAAGGCGGACGTGGTGGCGGACATGAACTCCGCCCGCCAGTCGATCCTGTCGCGGATGTCCGCGCCTTTCGACCCGCACGCAGTGATGCAGGAGTCCGTATCGCTCAACGAGTTCGATACACGGCCGCACATCATGCGCGACCAATGTCGACGGCTGAGGGAGCTGGCCGCGCGGCCGAACATCACCATTCAGATCGTGCCGTCGCGCCGGTCGTCGCACCCCAGCTCCAACGGGGACTTCACCATCCTGACGCACGACGGAGGCGGGGCGCTGGTGGCGGATGCGGCCCTGCCGGTGGAGGACTCCCCGCACCTGCTCGACAGGATGATCGATGAGTCCGAGTCGTGAGCATGGCCGAGCCCCCTCGGCCGGGACGGCGGGCCAGTCGAGAGGGCTCTTTCGGTGAACCTATGAAATTGGAGTGATCATCCGTCACGCGAGGCCGACAGTCCCCCTGCCGACCTCGGCCACGAAGGCGTTCCACGCGTCGACGGGGAACGCCAGCGTGGGGCCGTCGAGGGTCTTGGAGTCCCGTACGGCCAACGCCGCGAGAGCTGGGGACTTGACCTCGACACACGCACCGTTTCCGGCCGAGTACGAGGACTTGATCCAGTTGTCGTTGGCGCCTTGCTGAATTGCCATTTTTGCTCCGGTTACGCCAGTTGATGAGTCGCTGTCACCGCGTCACGTCCGGCCACGAACACTCCGGACGTACAACACGGTTTGCGCCAAAGCCTGTTGCTCGATGGCGTGATCGACGCTACTCGCCAACATCGGTAGACGAAGCTGCCATTCACTCGACCGGGTGGCATATTCCCCTGGTGCTTCCATCCTGACTGGCGGAAGGTGTACAGTGCGGCCCCTTCCGCCCGACGGACCACTCAGCGCGCGTACTCCTTCGCGATGTCCGCGATGAACTGGTGCGACTGATCCACGTTCAGGGCCTGGGCGCGCAGATGCTCGTACATGACGCTGTACTTCTGCACATCGGCCGCCTTCTCCAGGTACAGGTCGCTGGTGACACCCTCGATGTACACGACGCTGGAGTCCGCCGCGTCCGGGAACTCCAGGATGGCGTACTGGCCGTTGAGACCGGGGTGCGCGCCCACCTCGTACGGCAGCACCTGCACGGTGACGTGCGGGAGTTGGGACATCTCGGCGAGGTTCTCCAGCTGCTCGCGCATCACCTGGCGGCCCCCGACGACGCGGCGCAGGGCCGCCTCGTCCAGCACCGTCCACAGGCGCAGCGGGGACTCCGTGGTGGAGACCCGCTCCTGCCGGCGCAGCCGTACATCGACCCGCTTCTGGATGTCGCTCGGCGAGGTCTCGGGCAACGCCCCCCGGATGAGCGCCTCGGCGTAGGGCCGGGTCTGCAACAGGCCCGGGATGATCTGGGGTTCGTAGGCCCGCAGTGAGGCCGCGTCCGTCTCCAGGCCGATGTAGACGCTGTACGGGATGTCGCCGAAGGAGTGCCACCAGCCCTGCTGGCGCGAGTCCTTGGCCATCTGCATCAGCGAGTCGACGATCCGGACGTCCTCGACCTCGTAGACCCCGCACAGGTCGCGGACGTCACGCTGACTGATGCTGCGCCGGCCGTTCTCCAGCCGGCTGATCTTCGACTGCGACACCAGCAGCCGCTCGGCGACCTCTTCGGCCGTCATGCCCTTGAGCTCGCGGAGCCGACGCAACTCCTGGCCCAACCGGCGTCGCCTGACGGTGGGATTGACACTTGACGCCACGGGAACGTGCACCTCCGGCTGCATGCCTCTACTTGCTGCTCACTGCTTGCCACTTTGCGTATCTGCTGTTGAGCAGACTGCCACCAAGATGGTTTCTACCGCTGGGAAACGGTGGATATGCGGCAGGTACGAGCCAGGTTCCGGTTGCCCACGGCGTCCGTAGATGCGGCCGAGCGGGGTGGAGTGACGTTACGTCTACTCCACCCCGCTCGGACCAGCGGCTCCCGAACCGGGTCTTGGGGACTGGCGGTGCGGCGGTACTGCGTGTGGTGCGGGTACTGCGGTGGTGCGGGTACTGCGGTGGTACCGGTCGTGCGGTGCTGCTCCGCGGTGCCGGCGTGTGCCGTGGAACTGCGGCTCAGTGAGCCACGGCGCGCGCCATGGTGCCGCGGTGCGGCTGCATGGGAACACCACGAGCCGGTTCCGGTGGCCTTGTTCCGGGCGCGGCCTGACGGCCGGCCGGGGCCGGGCTGCGGCGTGGCTGTGCGGCCACACCGTTCTGGACGTCCATCACGGCGTGCGCCACGAGTCCGCCCATGGGGTCGTGCCTGATCAGGTCCCGCAGCCGGGAGCGGGACGAGCGTCCCTCATTACCCGGATACAGGTGCTTGCCCAGACCCACCGCGTGCGCCAGTGCGGCGAGCGCTGCGGTCCGCGGGTCCGGCGGTACGCCGGTGCGGATCGCGGAATCGAGTCGCGCCCTGATCTCACGGCTGATCTCGTTGTCCGTCGCCTGATAGCGAGTCGTGGGCAACACCCCGCACATCTGTCCCGCCACGGCATGCACCATGCCGCACCGCTCCAGATGCGAGAGGTAGGTCTGGCGAAGTCCCAGTCGGGGCCCGCCAATCCAGTTCACTGCACGCACGGGAGCGCCACGCCTTCGCAGCAACTCCAACGCGCAGTCCAAAGTTGGATCTCCGGTCGGCCGTGGCACGACCACGGCGATACGATCCCCGTCTGGGGCTATCCGTCCGGCCAGCGCCAGCTCCACTAGCTGTGCTCCGGCCAGACCGAGGTCGAGCGACTGCGGCTGCGCAGTGGTACCCGTGGCCGGGTCCAATGCCAGCAGTAGAAGCTCTTCCGGAAGAGTTCTGCGGCTCCTGCCCATCCATGCCTCCCCGCGTGGATGAATGACAGGGTGACCCCTCTCACATCTGTCTGTCGAGGGTGCGTGACCGCTTCGTAGTGGAACCGGTAGGTATGTCGTTCTCGTCTACCGCAGGGGTTAAGCCCGCACACAGGACACTGGTACATCGTTCGGACAACGGTGCTTGATGCGTTGTCCGGGCTGCGGGTAGGAGATTTACCGGCTGTTTTCAGCTGTTTTTGTAGCTGTCTCGGCTATCTCGGTCGGTTCGGTTGACGCACGGTGGCGTGCGGCTCATGGAGGAGGCATCGGTGGCGGGCGAGTCCCCCGACAGGTCGAAGCAGCGCGAGTCGTCGGCAGAACCGACGCCGGGGAGCGCGAGTCCGGTTCCCGAGGCGAGGTCCGAACGCGACCCGCGCCTGGCGGTGGCCCGGGAGGCCACGTCGACGTCGTCCCAGCGCGGGGGTGTGGACACGGCGACGAAGATCTTCTCGATCCGTGAACTGCGGCCGGAGACGGCCGAGGACGATGGGGTGGGGGGCGGCGGGGCCGACGGGGCGGGTGATGCCGGTGGGCCGAGTGATGCCGGCGGGTCGGGTGCGGCCGGTGGGTCCGGTGGAGCTGGTGGGTCCGGTAAGGCCGGTGGGTCCCGTGGGGCGGCCGGCGCGGGCGGAGCCGGTGGCTCCGACGGTTCCGAGTCGACCGACGGTCCTGAGTCGGCCGGGGGTGGTGAGTCCGCCGACGGTCCCGAGTCCGTCGAGGGGGGCGAGAGTCCCACGGACGTCGAGTCCGCCGAGGGCGGCGAAGGCTCCGAGGGTGCCGAGGTCTCGGCGGGTGGTGAGGACGCAGAAGCTTCCGAAGTCGCCGGAGCCGTCGATCCGCAGAACCCTTCCGCCAAGGGCGGTCCCGCGGGCGATGCCCGGCTGCGGGCGGCTGTGGTGGCTTGGGTGTCGGGGGCCGACGAGCCGGACGGTTCGGCCGCGGAGGAACCCGCGGGTGCCGAGGACGCGGCGGAGTCCGCCGAGAGCGCGGAAACCGTGGTCGTGGCGACTCACGCTGTGAAGGGTCGCCCCGAGGACGCTGAGGCCGCTGCGGAGACCGCGGAGGGGTCCGTGAGCGCGGTGACGGCCGAGGCGGCCGACGCCGGGCGGGACGCCGAGACCGAGGACGACCCGGACGACCCGCAGGACGCGGTTCCTGGGACCGCGGAAGCCGACGTGGCCGAGACCGAGACCGAGACCGACGAGATCTCGGACGCCCGCCCAGAGGACACCGGCACCCCCGAGGACGCGGTTCGCGACGCGGCCGAGCCTTCGGAGGCCGCCGGGGACGCGGACGAGGAACCACAGGACGCTGCGCCCGGCACGTCCGAGGACGAGCCGGAGGACACCGCGCCAGGCGCGTCCGAAGCCGAACCGGAAGACGCGGCACCCCACGCCTCCGAAGCCGAACCGGAAGACGCGGCACCCCGCGCACCCGACGCGGCAGACGAGCCGGAGGACACCGCACCCCACGCCTCCACAACCGAACCGGAAGACTCCGCACCCGGCGCACCCGAAGACGCGGCAGCCGAGCCGGAACCGGAAGACGCCACCCCGGCCGCCGAAACCCCCGGCCCCGGCTCCAGCCGCGCCCCCGCACCTGCCGCCGCCCCCACCCCCGAACCGAAAGCCGCCGACGGCGCCCCCGCCCCACAAGCTCCACCCGCACCCGACAACGCGACCCGCACGGGTGGTGCGGGTGGGAAGACGGGACCGGGCGACGGCGTAGCCGAGGCGGTTGATCAGCCCACCGCCATTTTCAAGGCCGTACGGCCGCCCAAGCCCGCGGTGGACCAGCCGACGACCACCCTCAAGGCACCGCCCGCCCCAAAGGCCCCCGAGGCCCGGGAGGCTCCCGCCGAGCGCACCAGCAAGTTCGTCGCGCTCAAGCCCCTCGACGAGCCCCGCACGCCCCCCACGCCCCGCAGGGACACCGGCCAGGTCGGCCCCGAGCGCACCACCCAGCAGCCGCTTCCTCCGAAGCCCCCGCTGGACCTCCTCGCCGAACTGACCAACACCCCGCCCCCACCGCAGACCCCGGTCCGCACGGCGATCCGCAGGGTCAAGATCTGGACCCCGCTGGTCATCCTCCTGGCGATCGTGTTTGCAGTAGTGCAGGCTCTACGGCCGCTGCCGACACCCTCCCTCACGCTCACCGCCGACGACTCGTACACCTTCGACGGCAGCAAGACCGACCTGCCGTGGCCGAGCGAGGGCCAGGGCTGGATGGACGTCAACGGCATCGGCACGATGGGCAACTTCGGCAAGCAGACGCCTGTCGCCATCGGCTCGGTCGCCAAGGCGATGACGGCGTACATCGTCCTCAAGGACCACCCGCTGAAGTCGGGCGCGGAGGGCGAGAAGATCACCGTGGACGCGACCGCCGAGAAGGAGGGCGGTTACGACAAGGACGGCGAGTCCACCCTCAACACCGTCAAGGCGGGCGACGTCCTCACCGAGAAGCAGGCCCTGTCGGCGATCATGATCCCGTCGGCGAACAACATCGCGCGCCTGCTGGCCCGTTGGGACGCGGGCTCCGAGGCGGCGTTCATCAAGAAGATGAACGACACCGCCAAGGCGCTGGGGATGACGAACACGACGTACACCGACGCCTCGGGCCTGAAGGAGACCACGGTCTCCACCGCCGAGGACCAGGTGAAGCTGGGCAACCAACTGGTCAAGATCCAGGCCCTGATGGACATCACCAAGCTGCCGAGCTGGGTCGACCCGTCGGGTCACAAGTGGACCAACTACAACCGCCTGGTGCCGTACAACAACTCGCTCGGCATCAAGACCGGCACCACCACCGCGGCCGGCGGCAACCTGCTCTTCGCCGCCACCAAGGAGGTCGGCGGTGAGACGGCCGTCGTCGTCGGCGCGATCCTCGGCCAGCACACCGCGCCGATCATCGACACCGTCAACGCGGTCAGCAAGACGGCGATGCTCGCGGCGCAGGACGCGATGAAGTCGGCCAAGATCCTGAAGAAGGGTGACGTGGTCGGGTACGTCGACGATCAGCTCGGCGGCCACACCCCGGTCGTCGTCACCAAGGACGTCGCCGCGGTCGGCTGGGCGGGCCTCAAGGTGAAGCTGTCCTTCGCCCCCGACGCCGTACCGCACACCGCGAAGGCCGGCACCAAGGTGGGCACGCTCACCGTGGGCGACGGTTCGGGCGGCGCGGTCAAGGTGCCGGTCGCTCTCCAGAAGGATCTCGCGGAACCGGCCCTGACCGCGAAGCTGACCCGTCTCGGCTGACCCACGAGGCGCTGTACGTCACCGCACCCCGTCGGGCGGCCACCCACCTGGGAGCCGACCGGCGGGGTGCGTGCTAGCGTCGCGAATCGGGGCACGTCGCCGGTCCGGTGGACGCGGCGTCGAACAGGCCGGGAACGGGACGGGACGCGGCCGGGAACAGAAGACGGGACACGGGGAGTGCCTTCAGGTGGCCACAGCGGAGCCGACACGCGCCGACGATGCCGATCCGGGCCCGGGAGCCGGCCCGCGAATACACCTGCCCGCGCAGCACACGGACCACGACTCGACACCTAGCGGACGCACCACCCGCTGGGCGGGCCTGATCGACCGCCTCCGCGCCCCCTTCCTCCGCCACCCGGTGATCGGCTTCACCCTGCTCTCCGGGGTCCTGCACGTCGTCTGGTTCTTCACGTTCGCGAACAGCGGCGGCGACCTCGCGGCGCAGGACGCCTGGGCGGAGTTCGTCGGCCGGCACCCGGACTCGGCGTACAACCTCGCCTGGTACGGCGGCATGCACCCGGTGTCGTACAGCGTGGTCTCGCCGTATCTGATGTCGATCCTCGGTGTCCGTACGACGATGATGATCGCCGGGACGATCTCGGCGGGCCTGCTCACCCTGATCCTGATCCGCAGCCGCTCCGTGAAGAACCCGCTGTGGGCCTCCCTCGCGGGTGTCTTCGCGCTGCTGTGCAACGCGGCGTCGGGCCGGGTGACGTACGGCCTGGGCCTGGTGTTCGGGCTCGGCGCGGTGGCCGTCGTCTTCTGCTGGCCCTACCGCTGGCGGTACAAACGCTGGGCGAAGGCCCTGTGCGCGGCCCCGCTGGCCGCGCTCGCGACGATGTCCTCGCCGGTGGCCGGACTGTTCGTCGGCCTGGTCGCCGTAGCTCTCTTCCTCCAGAAGCGCCGCCCCGGAGCCTGGGCGCTCGGCCTCGCGCCCGCGGCCGTAGTGGCCGTATCCGCCTGGCTGTTCCCGTTCTCCGGCACCCAGCCGATGCTGTTCGGCTCGATGATCCTGCCGCTGGCGTCCGGGGTCCTCGTCTACTTCCTGGTGCCGCGCGAGTGGATCACCGTACGGATCACGGCGGCCGTGTACAGCATCGGGGTCATCCTGGTCTGGCTGGTCAGTTCGCAGATCGGCTCGAACATCAGCCGGCTGGCGATGCTGTTCGCCGGCGTGGCCCTGATCGCCGCGCTGCCGTTCGTGGCGCCCCGCTCGCGCAAGTGGTACACGATCGTGCTGGCCTTCGTCGGCTTCACCGGCTGGATCGGCTTCAAGTCGGTCGACGACGTCGTCAACACCGCCCCCGCCGCGTCCTGGTCGCACGAACTCGCCCCGCTGGTCAACGAACTCCAGGAGGTCGGCGCCGAACGCGGCCGGGTCGAGGTCGTCCCGGCCGCCTCCCACATCGAGGCCTCCGCACTCGCGCCCTACGTCAACCTGGCCCGCGGCTGGAACCGCCAGGCCGACATGGAGCGCAACCCCCTCTTCTACGACGACACCCTCAACTCGGCGAACTACCACGAGTGGCTCCAGCGCTGGGCCGTCCACTACGTCGTCCTGCCCAAGGACAAACTGGACGGCGACGGCGGCGAGCGCGAACGGGACCTGGTCCAGCGCGGGATGCCGTATCTGAAGCAGGTCTGGGGCGACACGAACTGGCAGCTGTTCCAGGTCACCGACCCGACACCGCTCGCCGAGCCGAACGCGGTCGTCGACCGGGCCGAGCAGGGCGAGCTGACCATCGAGGTGAAGAAGAAGGGCCGGATCCTGATCCGGATCCCGTACTCGCCGTGGCTGAGCGTCGTCGACGCGAAGGGCAAGAGCCTCAAGCCGCCGCAGGAGACCGACGCGTCGAAGCATCGCGCCGAGGGCACCCCGAAGACGTACGACAACCCCAACGGCTGCCTGATGGAGACCGAGGAGGACTCCAAGGGCGACAAGTGGACGATGCTGCTCGCGCCGAAGGCGGGGACGTACAGGCTCGCGGCGCCGTACCAGTTGCCGCGCGGTACGCCCTGCCCCGACGAGCTGAAGTAGTCAGCGCAGCCGGTCGACGTACTTGTCGGTACCGGGGAGGGTGGGGATGAAGGGCGCCACCAACTCGACCGTCCCCAGGCCCGATTCGGCCACGGCCGTGTCCAGTCCCGTGAAGTAATCCTCCCAGCAGTCCCGCGGATCCGCCTCCAGGAACCACAACAACGTCAGCCGCGTATCCACCCCCTCGACCTGCTTGACGTAGGTCATGCGGTCGCCCGGCAGCGGAGTCGGCCGGAACACGGTCACCATCGCGGCCGGGGACCCAGCGAGCCGCTTCGGCAGGTGCCGGGAACGGAGCCACTCCAGCAACTCGGCGCGCCGCTCGGCCGATTCACTGTCGACGACCTCCAACACCAGCCCGGCGTAAGGGTGGTCGAGGGCGTGGAAGTCCCTCGGCCCGGCCGCGCCGTCGCGGTACACGGTCACCTCGTGGTCCTGGAACGCGGTGAAGACGTGCGTACGGTCCTGGTAGACCCGCCCGTCGCGATTCAGCCGTTTGTTGATGCCGACGGTCCACTTCATGTGGTCGTCGTAGCGGCCCTCGGTGACCCAGTACGTGGAGAGGTAGCACCCGGCGGTGACGGGCTGGGCGATCGCCGACTTCTCGGGATACCGCAGGAGTTGGAGGTCCCGGGTGGCGACCCAGCGGCGGCCCGCGTACATCCAGGGCATGGCCATCGCGCCGGCGTAGTAGTGGTCGTCCTCGTACCAGCGGTTGTACGCGTACTCATGGCCGGGATGCGGTTCGACCATGGTGATCAGCGCGTGTCCCGGCCGGACTCCGTACGGCCCTACGGCGGCCAGCTCGGCGTACACGTCGCTCCGGGTGTCCTCGCTCACGTCGCTCCCCTTCCGTCCTCCGCCGGTCGCCCATACTCTGACGCCCCGTCAGATAAATCGCCAGACCCCGGGAGGGATCGGATGTCGCTGCTCGCGGGCAGGACCGTCGTCGTCTCGGGGGTCGGGGCCGGACTCGGCCACCAGGTCGCCGCCGCCGTCGTACGGGACGGAGGCAACGCCGTGCTCGGCGCGCGCACGGAGTCGCATCTCGCCAAGTCGGCCGCCGAGATCGATCCCGACGGGTCGCACACGGCGTACCGGTCGACGGACATCACGGACGAGGCGCAGTGCGAGGCGCTGGCGGAGGTGGCGCGGGAGCGGTTCGGGCGGATCGACGCGGTGGTCCATGTGGCCGCGTGGGACAGCTACTTCGGCGGGATCGAGGACGCGGACTTCGCCACCTGGCAGTCGGTGCTCGACGTGAACCTGCTGGGGACGCTGCGGATGACCCGGGCGTGCCTGCCCTCGCTGAAGGAGGCGGGCGGCGGCTCGGTCGTCTTCATCGGGACGCAGTCGGCGGTGGCGGCGCCCTCGCAGGTGCGGCAGGCGGCGTACGCGGCGTCGAAGGGGGCGCTGACGAGCGCGATGTACTCGCTGGCAAGGGAGTTGGGGCCGCACCGGATCCGGGTGAACACCGTGCTGCCGGGGTGGATGTGGGGGCCGCCGGTGGAGGCGTACGTGCAGTTCACCGCGCACACGGAGAAGGTGCCGGAGGCGGAGGTCCTGAAGCGGCTGTCGGACCGGATGGCGCTGCCCGAACTGGCGACGGACGGGGATGTGGCGGACGCGGCGGTGTTCCTGGCGTCGGAACGGGCGCGGGCGATCACCGGACAGTCGTTGCTGGTCAACGCGGGGGAGCTGATGCGATGAGTTCTCGTATGTGAACACAGAACATCAATCCGAACGATTTTACTTCCCTTTGACCGTTCGCTTACTTGTCGTGCTCACGCGCGACCGCCCACGATGAGCCCCGGGCTGAACCGGCTCAATCGTGGGAGGGCGCATATGAACGGGCTCGACTGGGCCGTGCTCATCGGCTATTTCGGCGTGATGGTGGCCATCGGTGTGTGGTCGCACAAGCGTGTCGACAACGTGAGCGACTTCTTCACCGCCGGCGGCAAGATGCCCTGGTGGCTGTCCGGCATCTCGCACCACATGTCGGGCTACAGCGCGGTCATGTTCACCGGCTACGCGGGCATCGCCTACACCTACGGCGTCACCTCCTTCATCACCTGGTCGTTCCCGATCGCGCTGGGCATCGCCATCGGCTCCAAGCTGTTCGCGCCGCGCATCAACCGGCTGCGCTCCCGGCTCCATGTGGCATCCCCGCTCGAATACCTGAAGAACCGCTACAACCTGCGCACCCAACAGGCGCTCGCCTGGTCCGGGATGCTGCTGAAGATCGTGGACGTGGCGGCCAAGTGGGCAGCGATCGCAACCCTGTTGTCCGTCTTCACCGGTGTGTCCCTGAACCAGGGCATCCTCATCACCGGCGCCATCACGGCCGTCTACTGCACGATCGGCGGCCTGTGGGCGGACGCGCTGACCGAACTCGGCCAGTTCGTCATCCAGTTGCTCGCCGGCGTCTCCATGTTCGTGGCCGTCGTACTGAAGCTGAACGACAAGGGCATCGGATTCTTCGGCGCCTGGGACGAACCGGCACTCCAGGGCCACGGCAAACCCCTCGTCGGCCCCTACGGCACGGTGTTCCTCCTCGCGTTCCTCTTCATCAAGCTCTTCGAGTACAACGGCGGCATGCTCAACCAGGCCCAGCGCTACATGGCCACCAAGAGCCCCTACGAGGCCGAGCGTTCGGCCCGCCTCTCGGCCGCACTGTGGCTCATCTGGCCGACGGTCCTCTTCTTCCCCATGTGGATGTCACCGCTCCTGGTCCACGCACAGAAACCGGACGGCTCCGACTCCTACGGCCTGATGACCGAACAACTGCTGCCGCACGGCCTGTTGGGCCTGGTCGTCGTCGGCTTCTTCTCCCACACGATGGCCATGTGCTCGTCCGACGCGAACGCCATCGCGGCCGTCTTCACCAGGGACGTGGCACCCGTCATCTCGGCCAAGGCCCGTGCGTGGAACGACCGTTCGGGCCTGATCGCGGCCCGCGTCACCACGGTCGCCTTCCTCGGCCTGTCGATGGCGGTGGCGACACAGATCAACTCCCCCACGTTCAAGAACATCATCACCGTCGTCATCAAATGGGTCGCGGGCCTGATGGGCCCGATCGCGATCCCGATGATGCTCGGCCTGCTCCGCCCCTTCCGCAAGTCCGGCCCCACAGCGGCCCTGACGAGCTGGGCGGCGGGCCTGCTGGCCTTCTGGCTGGTCAACTACCCCATCAACTGGGAGGTCGACGGCGGCGTCCCGCTCCAGTACCAGGTGTCGGTCCCGCTCGCGGTCTCCCTGATCCTCTACATCCTCATCGGCTACGTGAAGCCCGAGGACACCCCCGAACGCGACGCGCTGATCGAACGGATCAACGGCGGCGGAGACGACGACGGAGACGCGGTCGCGGTGGCAGTACCGGCACAGGCGGAGGCTCAGGCGCAGGCGGGAACGGGAGACGACGTGGTGGGCAGCAGCAGCCAGTCCTAGCGGCTACACCCCGGCTGCACCCCTGCTACACCCCTCTCGGATACCGGGCGATCCAGCCCGGAGAGGCCCCGGCGGGCCCGTGCAACGCGGGCCCCTGGGTCATCTCCACGGCAAAGTCGTCCGCCAGCACGAGCAGCGTGGGACGGCCCTCCAACTCGGCCAGCCAGGCCGGCGGGAGGGCCGTCTCGCCGTACAACGCCCCTAGCAGACCGCCGGTGAGCGCCCCCGCAGCCCCGGAGGGCCCACCGTGATTCACCGCGAGACACAACCCGTGCCGTACGTCCTCCCCGACGAGCGCGCAGTAGACAGCCCCCGAGAGCACCCCCTCCGCGCTCCCCTCCCCCACGAGTTCCTCCACCCGCCCGGAAGTCGGCATCCCCTGCCGTACGGCACCGAGGGCACGCTGCAACCCATCGGAGACGGGCTGATGCCCCGGCCGGGCGGCAAGCAGCGCAAGCGCCCGCTGCACCGCACCGTCGAGACTCTCCCCGCGCGCAAGCCCATGCACGACGACGGCATACGCACCCGCCGCCAGATACCCCACCGGATGCCCATGGGTCTGCGCCGCGCACTCCACCGCGAGCTGCATCACCAACTGCGGCTCCCACCCGACGAGCAACCCGAACGCCGCGGAACGGGCAGCCGCCTCGCCCCCCACCTCACCAGGATTCTTGGGCGCGTCGAGAGTCCCCATCCGCTCATCGCCAAACCCCATCAAACAAGCCCGAGTCGGATCCCGCCGAGCGTAGAGCCACTCCTCCCGCGCCAGCCACCCGTCGTCCTTACGACGCTCATCCGGCCCCCAGTCGTGCTGGGTCGCGGCCCACCGCAGATACGCCCGATGCAGATCGGTGGGCGGATGCCAGGCCCCGGTATCACGCCTCACCTGCGCCCGGATCAGCCCGTCCACGGTGAAGAGAGCGAGCTGCGTGAGATGAGTGACGGCACCCCGCCGCCCGTACCCGAACGGGAGATCTACGACGCCCTCCGCACCGTAGGCCTCCCGGATCTCGTCGATCGCCAACAGGTCGACGGGCGAACCGAGCGCGTCCCCCACGGCGGCCCCCAGCAGCGTCCCCCGCACCCGACTCCGGAAGTCCTGCTGCTCGCCCCGCCCCCAGACGGCGCCGGCTGCGGCACTCACCAAGACCTCCACAGGCTCCGTTCGTACGTACGAGTCAGCTCAGCACTGTAATCGAACGGGGACGGTGAGTTGAGGGGGCTTGGACCGACCTGCGTTGGAGATGTTGCCGTGGGGCCACTCGCTTCTTATCAGTGTCGGGCCGGAACGGACCAAGTAAAGGGCGCTCCCTACGGTCGCGTCGGCTCCGCCGATGACCCTCCGGGTCACCCTTGACTAGGCCCGCCCCAGCCCGTCTTAGAAGCGAGCGAGCAGCCCGGAGGAATGGGGGGCCCAGGTACGTCAGCCCTTCACGTGGGCTGCGTACGCACCCAGCGGAGAGGGACGCATCCGCGCCTCGCCAGCACGCCGGGCCGTCTCAGCGGCCAACCCCGAGTGGACAGACCCGAAGAAGGGCAGGAGCGTAGAGGCTGGCTTCACGCACGAGAACCGGCTCCACTTCCGCGCGGGTCCTGGCCCCGCCTGAGAGGAGACCGGCTTAGCCGGTGGGTGGGTGGCGCCAGGACTCCCTGGAATCGACCCCATGAACAGTGGCGGGGCGAGGTCGTGTCCGTAGATGGGCCGGCGGGGTCGGGAGTCGGTTCCGAAACCAGAGAAGCCTCCCGGCCTGGGGGGGGTGGGGGTGGGTCTGAAAAAGTGTGTCAGTTTCCGTCCGAAGTGA
>NZ_JBSFCQ010000022.1:0-145497 GCF_053891435.1 Streptomyces sp. NPDC002276
TCCGTCACCGGGGCTTTCGCCGTGCGCAGGGCCTCTGTTGCGCAGAACGGGACAATACGGAGAGGGCCGGGGTCACGGGCGGACCGTGAGACGAGGGTACCGCCGCGGAGGGATCGACCTGTCCTCTTCTTCCAGGCATCCACCAGGGTGGTCGAAAGTGTCGTCCCCGGTCGGTTCCTGACGGGATCGAGGGCGAAGGTGCAAGAGAGTGGTGCGAGCCGAGGTCGGCCTCAGGCGCTGGTCGTTTCGCGTGGCGCCAGGTTGGTGATCGGCCGGGCAGGACGTCTGACGTCGCACGGTATCCGCAACCTTTGGGCAGGACTACGCTGCGAGGTGAGGCCCCAGTCCCCGGTATCGATGCTGTTTCCAGCTCCCGGGAGGCCCGTTGTGTTCGTCTTGCTCCTCATCCTCATAGTGGTCCTGTTCGGCTTCGGTTTCCTCAATCCGCTCTGGTGGGTGGCCGCGGCGGCACTGGTCTACGGCGTCACCTGCCTCGGCCGTGATCGTGGCGGAGGCCGGAGCCGTGACGGCGGTTCCGATCTCGGCGGCTACCGGGACTACCAGGAGCGCCGGAGTCGCCGAGAACGCTGGGACCGCCGATACAGCCGCCAGCACCGGGCGCGCTGGCGGCGCGAGGACCGCCGCGACCACGAACACCGCAGGTGACCTGCGGGGCGCCCTACGAGCCCGGCGCCGCCGGAGAACGTCAACCGGCGCGTCGTTCGATCACCCGTCAATGAGGTGACGGCCCTGCCCCGTGCCTTCGCCGGGGGACGCGGTTCTACTGGCCGAGGTCCTCGAACTACCCGCCACGAATGAGCAGTTGGAACGAGCGCCGACGAACCGTGCGGCAACCGGTCCTGAGATCAGCGGGAGCCTCCGGTCGTCGGACGCCGTGCTGCGCGGCCCACCCAATGGATTTCGCACACCGAAGTCCTGACGCAAGCGAACGGTCCGGGAACTCGCCACCGATAGGGGATACACGTGCCCACGTCGCCCGCACGCGCTCGGAGCCCACGAAGCACCTCCACCTACACCGATTCCCCGGACACCGGCGCCGCGTTCCGCCGTATCGCCGCCCTGCCGGACGGGCCGGAGCGGACCGCACTGTGCCAAGAGGTGGTGTGCGCCTGGGCACCGATGGCCGTACGGCTCGCCCGGCGCTTCCGTCACTGCGGCGAGCCCGTCGAGGACCTCCAGCAAGTCGCCCGACTCGGCCTGGTCAAGGCGGTGTCCCGCTTCGACCCCAGCCGCGGCACCGCCTTCCCGAGCTTTGCCGTCCCGACGATCCTCGGTGAGGTGAAACGGCACTTCCGGGACCACCTCTGGGGCGTGCATGTGCCGCGACGTGTACAGGAGCTGCGCGGCCAGGTCCGCTCCGTCGGGAACGAATGGGCTTCGCTCTACGGTCGTGAGCCCTCCGTCAGCGAGATCGCCTCGCACGCCGGTCTCACCGAGGCGGAGGTACGCCTCGGCCAGGGGGCGCTGGACAGCCTCACGGCCCGGTCCCTGGACGACGTGTCCGGCCACTCCGGGCGCAGCCGCCCGCTGGCCGACACCCTCGGCACCATGGAGCCCGGCTTCGACCGCGTGATCAACCGCGAGGCCCTGCGCCCCCTGTTACAGGCCCTGCCCGAACGCGAACGACAGATCCTCTACATGAGGTTCTTCGGGGAGATGACACAGAACCGCATCGCCCTGCAACTCGGTCTCTCGCAGATGTACGTCTCCCGTCTGATCATCCGCACCTGCGCACGCCTACGGGACCAGGTGATGACCGAAGCCCACGATTAGCGACACCGAGCCGACGCGGGCCTCCCCCTCCGAGGCGTGGGTCAGGCCCCCAGACCGGCAAGGGGTTCGGAATCGTCGACGAAGGCGCGGGCCACGTCGGACAGGCGCCGGTTGTGGGCGCGGGCGTAACCGCGTAACGCGCTGAACGCCTGCTCCATGTCGATGCCCTGGCGTTCGGCGAGCTTCCCCTTGGCCTGTTCGATCAGCACCCGGCTGTTCAGCGCCGCCTGCAGCTGTTCGTTGAGCATTGTGCTGCGGTGGGCGGTGCGTTGTTGCAGCAGGCTGATGGTGGCGACGTCGGCCAGGGCCTGGGCGATGTGCGTGGCGAGCGGGTCGAAGGGGCCGGATGCGGCGCGGAAGAGGTTCAGGGCGCCCACGGTCTCCTCCCGCAGGCGCATGGGCAGCGCTTGTACGGCCCCGAATCCGCTGCGGTGGGCCGCCGTGACGAAGCGCGGCCATCGGTCGATCTCCCGGGTCAGGTCGTGGATGATCACCGGTGCGCCGGTGCGGAAGCAGTCGAGGCAGGGGCCTTCGTCGTTCTGGAGCTGGAAGAGCTCCAGCAGGCGCACCTGTTCGTCGGAGGCGGCCATGACGCGGAGTTTGCCGTCCCTGTCGGCGAGCAGCACGCCGGCGGCGCTCGCGTCGAGCAGGCCGACGCAGCGATCGGTCAGCAGGCGCAGAAAATCGATGAGATCGAAGTCGGCGACCAGATTGTCGGCCAGCTCGACGAACGTCTTGGACAGGAGCTGTTGATCCATCGTGGGCACCCTCGATCGAGACTGGTCCCGGCCCGAAGGGGCGGGAAGTAAGGCACATTTCTCGGACGGCACCCATGCGTCAGGTCTCCTCGTCCGTCTGGTCCGGCTCCGCGTCCGGTGAGAAGCGCAGCCGCCGGGCCACCACGTCCGCGGCCACCTCGGCGAGTCGGCGTCCCTGCGCGAAGGCGTAGCCGCGAAGCCGGACGAAGGCTTCCTCGATGCCTACGCCGAGTTGGACGGTCAGGACGCCGCTTGCCTGGTCGATCTCCGCCCGGTACGCGCCCAGGTCCTCGATGGGGCCACCGCGCGGCCCGCCCGTCTCGTCGATGCGTGCGTCGAGCAGCACAAGAGTGGCGAGATCGGCGAACGCCAACGCGTCCGCCAGTTCCTCCGCGTTCAACCGGACCGGAACCTGGGCGTACAGGTCCAGAACTCCCAGACTGATCGCCCCCTTTTGCAGCGGGAGCGCGAACACCGCGCGTGCCCCGGCTTCCAGGGCCGCATCCGCGAACACCATCCAGCGGTCCTGCAGTTCAGGGGTCAGCAGATCGGGCGTCAGGACGGCCGAACCGTGCCGGAAGGCATCCACACACGGCCCCTCCCCCAACGTGAGCTGGAGTTCTTCCAGTTGCTCGCTGATGTCGTCGGTGCTGCACAGCGGATGACTCGGCGCGGTCCCGGACATCGCCGACAGCCCGGCCCCGCCGACCGGCAGCGCGGCCACGGCCGCCGTACACACGTCCACCACACCGACCCGCACACCACGCAGGGCCGCCTGCTCGGCCACCAGCACCTGGATGCGCTCCGACCGACTGTCAGGTCCCACCCGGGCCACCGCCCGCAGACATCGTCACATGGTCCACCGACGCGGCGCCGGACGATGCCTGACGGTCCGTCAACAGCTCCTCCCGCTCACGACGGAGGAGCCCCCGCTCCAGCGGATGCGGCCGGATCACGACATCACCGGATCCGAAGGCGCCGCCGGACACCGTGAGTTGATCGATGCTGCTGCATGGCGGTAGGCACCACCCGACTTCCGGGACCGCCCCCGCCAACGGTCGTCCGTCATCGCTCATCGCCCGAGAGGACATGCACCAGCCGGGCAGAGCCCTGTGTTGAAGTGGGAACGGGCGCGGCCAGGATGTCCCCGAGAGGAGGCGCCGGATGACCGAGGAGCAGGAACTCGCCGCCGACGACGTCGAGAATCCGAAGCAGCATGGTCGGTGGATGGTGCAATCGCAGAGTCCCGCCGAGCGCTTTGGACAGCTGTGCGGCGCGGAGGAACGTGTTGAGCCCGCTGCAGTCGCAGAAGGTGACGGAGGTGAGGTCGACATCGATGGCGCGCATACCGTCTTGCAGGCATCGCTCCAGGGACACACGCACCAACGGCGCGGATTCGAGGTCGATCTCACCGGCCAAGGTGAGCAGCGCCCGTGTCCTTCGGTCATGGCGGTGGACGGTGAGCTGTGGCAGGGGCATGGCGCCTCGGTTCGGAAGACCATCCGGCAGCGGGTGCGGTGGTGCCGGAGTTACGGCTCCCTGGGCGCGCTCCCGGCGGGGGCGTACTTTCGGCGGAGGCAGAGCAACGGCCGGTCCGACAGCCTGCGCAGCAGGACAGAGGATCAACCCGGTTCCCTCCAGGGATGCGCCGGGTGACAGACGAAGAGTCCGTACCCCCCAGCCATCTGCGTTCAGCATTTGAATGCCGCCGGGGTCTGGGACGTCTGTTCAGCAGACTAGTCCTCGCGTCGTCCCAACGGACGGTTCGAAGCCGCCCAATCCCAGGATGTGGGCGGTGCAAAAGCACGATGCCCGAGTATGCCCGAGACGGCACGCGGTCCTCACGGACGGGAAGACGGCCGAGCATCAAGGTGTCCCGCTACCGTCAACTCATCCACGGGGCCACCAATCGCGGTCTGCCAGCGCCCGCGCGCGTCAATCACACCGCCGAGTCCCTCTCCGGTTGTCAGAGGGAAGGGGCAAGATCAGCCCATCAGGCAACTCCGCGCTACATCAAAGGGCACTCATGTTCACGGCCCGGGCCTCGCCGTTGCGCAGCCCGCACCCCGCCATCATCATGATCTCCAGCGCGAGATCCTCACGTGCGACGGTCAGTGCCTGCTTCAAGTACTCAAGGTTCGGGATGACTACCGTCTGACGGATGTACTCCGGCTCCTGCACGCCTTTCACCGGATCTTCCGCCATCGCTCCCTTGTCACAGGCGTCCCGGAGGATCGTTTTCAAGGTGCGGAATATGCTGACCTGGTTTCCCCGGCCGACCCCGTCGGCCTCCAATTCGTCGAGGAAGCGCTCCACCACGATCGGCGTGACGGTATTCAGCTTCCGCGAGCCGACTCGGGGAACTATGTGGACGTTGATGGAGCTGTCGACGTGCTCTCCCGTGGAATAGTCCGTCATCTTCCGCTGTCGAGGCCGCCACTGCTTCGCGTACTCCCCCACCGTTTTCTGACCCAACTCGCGGCGCGCCTCCGCGACGGACGGCGCCGTCCGCTTCTTCTCCCGGTAAATCAGCGTGAGGCGTTCAATGGCGTCGTCCTGCGTGGGAAAGCCGCCCTCTTCGGTCTGCCTGCCCAGTCCGTTGCGAAAGCGGATCGTGAACGGGTGGGGGCACCGAGTCGGCTTGGTGCAGTCGCAGTCCTTGAAGAACGACCCCATACCGCGGGCGAGCTGGCGAGGCATGTATCGGACCTTCCGGGTCACAGTCGGGCATCCGTCCAGATGCGACCGTGGCGGCCCCTGGGTCAGCGAGCCGGGACCCTATGGTGCGCAGCATCGGACACTCCCGGGACTCGGCTCCCTGCCCGCGGTCGCGGGTCAAGGGCGGGTTTCACAGTATCCGTTGCGGTTGCCGGGTTCCCTGCGGGGGATGAATGTGGCCACAGAGGCTGGATCAGCACCTGGGAGGCACCGTGACCACCGCTTCAGAGCCCCGGGTGTCGGGGCTGGAGATACGTTCCATCGACTATGTCCCGTTGAACGAGCGCCACGGCAAGCTGTGGCACCTGGGCCCCCTGTGGTTCATGTCGAACGCACAGATCGCCACGCTGGCGGTCGGTCTGATCAGCATCACCGAGGGCGGCAACCTCATCTGGTCGCTCATCGCGATCGTCGCCGGCACCCTGCTCGGCACCTTCTTCATGGCCTTCCACTCGGCCCAGGGTCCGCAGCTCGGACTGCCGCAGATGATCCAGTCGCGGCCCCAATTCGGTTACGTGGGCGCCCTGCTGGTGTGGCTGTTCGCCTACGTCCAGTACGCGGGCTTCAACGTCTTCAACACGATCCTGGCCGGTGAGGCCCTGCACACCACGGTGCACGGCAACACCAAGATGTGGGTGGCCGTGGTCACCGTGATCGGGTTCGTGATCGCGCTCGTGGGCTACGACGTCATCCACAAGGCGGAGCAGTTCCTGACGTACACCTTCCTGGTCGTCTTCGGGGTCTTCACCGTGGGTGTGCTGGCGACCCTGCACTACCCGGCGGGCTCCTTCGACCTCGGCGGCTTCTCCTGGACGCCGTTCCTGGCGCAGTTCGGCGTGGTCGCCGGCTATCAGATCAGCTGGGCGATCTACGTCTCGGACTACTCGCGCTACCTCCCGCCGGACGTGACGGTCCGCAAGACCTTCTACTGGACCTACTTCGGGTCGGCGCTCGGCGGGGTCTGGCTGATGACGCTGGGCGCGCTGCTCGCGGCCTGGGCGGGCAAGGACTTCGACACGATCCGCTCGATCAACGCGGCGGGCGACAAGGTGTTCAGCGGCTTCGGCGCGATCGTCCTCCTCTTCGCCACGCTCGGCCTGGTCTCCGTCACCGCGCTGAACATGTACGGCGGTTCGCTGACCCTGATCAGCGCGATCGACTCCCTCAAGAAGGTCCAACCGACCGTGGGCGTCCGGGCGTTGACGATCGGGCTGACCGCCGCGCTCTCGCTGGTCGGCGCGTTCGCCGCGACCTCCGACTTCCTCACCAACTTCAACAACTTCCTGCTGCTGGTGCTCTATCTGTTCATCCCGTGGACCGCGGTCAACCTGATGGACTACTACGTGGTGCGCCGCGGTCACTACGCCATCGCGGAGATCTTCAACCCGCATGGAATCTACGGCCGTTGGGGCTGGCACGGGATCATCTCCTACCTGGTGGGCTTCGGTGTGATGGTGCCGTTCTTCTCCGTCGGCACGCTCTACGTCGGCCCGATCGCCCATGCCATGGACGGCGCCGACCTCTCCCTGTTCGTCGGGCTGCCGGTCGCCGGGCTCCTGTACTGGTGGCTCAGCCGCTCGATCGACGTGGAGGCCGAGATCCGGGTGGCGGAGGCGGAGGCCGAGGAGTTGGAGAAGGCGGCGCACGAGCACCGCGAGCCCTGAGGCGTCGACCGCGACGGCTCGCGGAACTCCTGGCCCCCCGGGCCCCTGACCCCGACCACGCCGTCCCCAGCGCCGGGAGTCCCGCCAGGGCTCGCACATGCATGCGGTACGACGGAATATGCGTCCAGATGCGTATGGATACGACACCCTCGTATCTCGGCATACTGCTCTTCCGCGGTCGCGGCCCGCCGTCGCGTCGCCGCGGATTCCGTCGCGCCGGGGGGAGTGCGTCATGGCTCTGCGTCCGCTGTCCAAAAAGCCGGGGTCCCGATTTCGGCTACGGCCCATTCGGTTACGGTCCATTCGTTCAGGGCCTATTCGGTTGGGGTCCATTCGGTTGCGGCCCGGAGCGCCGCGGACCGATGTCGCCGCGGCCGGCTTCGACGCCTTCATCTCGTACAGCCAGAAGTCCGACCGGGTGCTGGCCGAGGCGCTGCGCGGAGGGCTCCACCGCTTCGCCCGCCCCTGGTACCGGCTGCGCGCGGTGCGGGTCTTCCAGGACGTGGCGAGTCTGTCGGCCAACCCCGGGCTGTGGCCGACGATCGAGGAGGCGCTGTCCCGGTCCCGGCACCTGGTGATCCTCGCCTCGCCGCAGGCCGCCGCCTCGAAGTGGGTGCGGCAGGAGATCGAGTACTGGCGGGCGAACAAGCCGGCCGACGCGCTGCTGCTCGCCGTGACCGACGGCGACTACGCCTGGGACGACCTCGCCGGCGACTTCGACTGGTCCCGCTCCGACGCGGTGCCGCGGGCGCTCGCGGGTGCCTTCGGCCATGAGCCGTTCGTGGTCGACCTGCGCGGCCTCGCGGCTCCGGAGCAGCGGTCGCTGCGGCACACCGGATTCCACACCGCGGTCGCGAGGCTGGCCGCGCACATCCGGGGAATTCCGCTCGACGCGCTCCTGGGTGAGGACGTCGTCCAGCACCGTCGGCGGCGGCGGGTGATCTGGGCGACCGTCGTCGTACTGGCGCTGCTCGCTGTCGCCGCGAGCGCCGCCGCCGTGGTCGCCACCCACAACGCGAACACCGCGGAGAAGCGGCTGCGGGACGTGTCCTCCCGGCAACTGGCGGCCCAGGCACTGGAGTTGAAGAGCGGCTCGATGGACACCGCGCTGCTGCTGGCGGCCCAGGCGTGGCGCACGTCGCCGACACCGGCCGCGCGCAACGGGCTGTTGTCCGTCGTACAGGAGGCGGAGCAGGGGCTGGAGGGGTATCTGCGACTGCCGCCGGGCGTTGCCGCGCCCTTCTCCCTCGACACGGTGGCGGTGAGTCATGACGGCCGGTGGGCGGTCGCCGGGCACTGTCCGTGCGGCTCCTTCTCCGCCGGGGACGCCGGCGGCCCGGACGACGGGCGGGTCTTCGTGTGGCGTACGGACCGGCCGGACCGTACGGCCCTGGTCCTCGACCCGCGCGACCGGACCGCAGGTGACCTCGCGGAGCTGCTTCCGGGGGCCGACGGCCGGTTCGTCCTCTCCCTGGACACCCAAGGCCGGGTCCGGCTCTGGGACACCCGGACCCGTACCGTCCGTGCGCAGGGTCCCGCGTATGAGCCCGCGTGGATCACCTCGACCGGCGACGGACGCCACTTCGCGGCGGTCGTGGCGGCGGGCCGGGTCGTCTTCTTCGACGCGCTGACGGGCCGCCGGACGGCCGAGGTCCAGGGGGATCTGCTCAGGGCGGACGGTGCCGCGACCCGGCGCCCGGTACTGGTGGGCACGGACGCCCAGGGCCGCCTGGTGCTGTGGGACGTGCGGACGGGCCGTGTCCTCGGCCGGGGCCCGGTGCTCGGCGCCGCCCCGGCGGACATACCGGCGCCTTCCTTCAGCGCCGACGGGCGGCGGGTCGCGGTGGTCGTGGGCACGGACCGGGCGCGGGCGGTGGTGCTCGACACGGCGGACGCGTCCGTGGTGGCCACGGTGCGGCCGCCGGGCGGCGGGTCCCTGGCGCAGGCGGCGCTGCGTCCCGACGGGAAGGAGATCGCCCTCGTCGACAGCGGCGGCAGGCTCGCCACTCTGCCGGTCGCCGGGGGCGCCGCCCGCCTCGACGTCCGGATGGCGCTCGCGACCGGCGCGGAGGTGAGCCGGCTCGTCTACAGCCCGTCGGGGCGGCTGCTGTCGGTGACCACGGCCGACGGCACCTCGGGCGGCACCTTCAAGTACGTCGTCACCGCGGCGACCGGCGCCGTGCGGGCCGGACTCCAGGTGTGGGACGCCCAGTTCGCGGCGGGCGAGAAGCTGATCCTCGGCTGGCGCGACACCCGGGTGGTGGTCGGTGACCTCACGTCCGGCCTCACGACACGCGTCGAGCCGGTCTCCGTGAGCGCCGCGGCCCGGTCGGCGGACTCCCGCTACGCGGCGATCGCGGAAGGCGACCGCGTACGGCTGTGGGACCTCACCTCCGACGACGCGCGGCCGGTCGAACTGCCCGGCGTGGTCGGCGGCGTCCAAGGGCTGGCCTTCGCGGGCACCCGCCTCATCGGGGTCGGCTCGACCGGCAGCGCGGTGGTCTGGGACATCGGCCGGGCGGTCCGGCATCACCTGGCGGCCACGCTGCCGTTCGATCCGAACGATTCGCGGCGGGGCGTCGGTTACGCCATGGCCGACGACGGTCGCGGCTTCGTCACCGTGACCCGGCAGGGACGCGTCCAGGTCCACGACCTCACGACCGGACGCGCCCTGCGGACCTTCGACCTGCCCCTCACCACGACGGCAACCCCCATCGTGTCGCTGTCGCCGGACGGTGGCCATCTCCTGGTGTGCTGCACGGACGAGACCCGGAGCGCGGACGGCTCCGTGTCCACCACCACGACCCTGGTCCGGATGAGCGACGGCAGGACGCTGCACGCGTTCCGGGACCTCGCGTCCACCGGCCTCGGCTTCAGCGGGGACGGCGGCCGGCTCGTGCGGGTCACCAAGGACCCGAAGGACGGTGCCCGTGCGGTCACCGTGTACGACACCGCGCACGCCGACGGTCCACCGGTGGTCTCGTTCCCGCTGACCGGGTTCGGGGCGACCGACACGCTCACCTTCGCTCTCGACCGGACCGGTGCCCGGTTCGCCGTGACCGACGCCGTGGGCCGCACCGCCGTCCACGACGTCGCGACCGGCCGACGCCTGATGCTGTGCGCCAGGCAGATGGGCCCGTCCGCCGGGGGCAGCCGGGGCATCGCCTTCGATCCCCGGGGTACGACGGTCGCCGTGTC
The DNA here is from genome assembly GCF_053891435.1 of Streptomyces sp. NPDC002276. NCBI lineage: Bacteria > Bacillati > Actinomycetota > Actinomycetes > Kitasatosporales > Streptomycetaceae > Streptomyces > Streptomyces sp. NPDC002276. The sequence goes on from NZ_JBSFCQ010000022.1 coordinate 10,133, forward strand.
CTCCCAGGACGCGGCGACCCGACTGCTCACACCCGGCGGAGACGGCGGATGCCGGGTGCTCGCGACGGTGCCCGGCAGCGGCCACACAGTGGCGTTCAGTCCCGACGGGACGCTGCTCTTCACCGAGGGCGACATGCGATTGCGGGACACGGAGACCCTGGAGGTCGTGGGCGAGCCGCTGTTCGACGACGCGGGCCTGGCCGCCGCCGTGTTCTTCACGACGTCCGGTCGGCTGATGCAGGTCTCGTACGACGGCACGGTCCGCGCTCTGGCCCTGGATCCCGAGGAACTCACCCGCCGCGCCTGCCGGTTGGCCGGACGGGAGCTGACGCGGGAGGAGTGGAGCCGGTTCGGTGTGCTCGGTGACTACGGGCCCCGGTGCTCCCGTTCCTGACTAGGCCGCCTCCCCGATCTCCGAGGCCGCGAACCGGAGTTCGGCGTACCGCCCGCCGAGTGCCGACAGTTCCTCGTGCGTGCCCTGTTCCACGACCCGGCCCGCCTCGATCACCAGGATCTGGTCCGCCGAGCGGACGGTGGAGAGGCGGTGGGCGATCACGATCGCGGTCCGGCCCTCCAGGGCTTCCGTGAGGGCCTCCTGCACGGCGGCCTCCGAGGTGTTGTCCAGGTGGGCGGTCGCCTCGTCGAGGATGACGACGCGCTGGCGGGCCAGCAACAGGCGGGCGATGGTGAGGCGTTGGCGTTCGCCTCCGGAGAGCCGGTAGCCGCGTTCGCCGACGACGGTGTCCAGGCCGTCGGGCAGCGACCGTACGAGATCGTCGAGGCGGGAGCGGCGCAGCGCGTCCCACAACTCGTCCTCGGTGGCGGCGGGTTGGGCCAGCAGGAGGTTGGCGCGGACGGAGTCGTGGAAGAGGTGGCCGTCCTGGGTGACCATGCCGAGGGTGGCCCGCAGGGAGGTGGCGGTGAGGTCGCGGACGTCGACCCCGCCGATGCGGACGGCGCCTTCGTCGACGTCGTAGAGCCGGGGCAGGAGTTGGGCGATGGTCGACTTTCCGGCGCCTGAGGAGCCGACGAGGGCGATGGTCTGGCCGGGTTCGGCGCGGAAGGTGATGCCGTGCAGGACCTCGGCGCCGCCGCGGGTGTCGAGGGAGGCGACCTCTTCGAGTGAGGCGAGGGAGACCTTGTCGGCGGAGGGGTAGGCGAAGCGGACCTCGTCGAACTCGACCGCGACCGGGCCCTCGGGGACCTCGCGGGCGTCGGGTTTGTCCTCGATCAGCGGTTTCAGGTCCAGTACCTCGAAGACGCGCTCGAAGCTGACGAGGGCGCTCATCACCTCGACGCGGGCTCCGGCGAGCGCGGTGAGCGGGGCGTAGAGGCGGGTCAGGAGCAGGGCCAGGGAGACGACGGCGCCCGGCTCCAGGGTGCCGTGCAGGGCGAACCAGCCGCCGAGGCCGTAGACGAGGGCGAGGGCCAGGGCGGAGACCAGGGTCAGGGAGGTGATGAACACCGACTGGGCGGTGGCCGTGCGGACGCCGATGTCGCGGACGCGGCTGGCGCGCTCGGCGAACTCGACGGACTCCTCCTCGGGGCGGCCGAAGAGTTTGACGAGGGTGGCGCCGGGGGCGGAGAAGCGTTCGGTCATACGGGTGCTCATCGCCGCGTTCAGGGTCGCCGCCTCGCGCTGCATGCGGGCCATACGGCTGCCCATCCGGCGGGCCGGGATCACGAAGACCGGGAGCAGTACGAGGGCGAGCAGGGTGATCTGCCAGGACAGGGTGAGCATGACGGCCAGTGTGAGCAGCAGGGTGACTACGTTGCTGACCACTCCGGAGAGCGTGTTGCTGAACGCCCGCTGCGCGCCGATGACGTCGTTGTTGAGTCGGGAGACGAGCGCTCCCGTACGGGTACGTGTGAAGAACGCTACCGGCATGCGCTGCACATGATCGAAGACGGCTGTCCGCAGATCGAGGATGAGTCCCTCCCCGAGCGCCGAGGAAAGGCGTCGGCCCAGAATCCCGAGCGCGGCCTCGGCGACCGCGATCAGGGCGATGAGCAGCGCGAGGCGTACGACGGTGCCGTCGTCGCCGCCCGACACGATCGCGTCGACGACATGTCCGGCGAGTACGGGGGTCGCGACGGCGAGCAGTGCGGTCAGCACCCCGAGCAGGACGAAGCGGGCGATCGGGCGGCGGTGCGGGCGCGCGAACGCGGCGATGCGGCGCAGTGTGGCGCGGGCCAGGGGCCGGCGCTCCTGTTCCGCGGTCATGACGCTGTGCAGTTGGGTCCAGGCCGTGCTCTCCATGCTCATGAGGGAGAACGTAGGACCTCAAGCGGTGTTGAGGTCAACGTATCCGGCAGATCGCCGCGCAAGGCCTCATGTAACGCCCCGCGTAAGGAACTGTCCGTGCTGCCGCAACCCGCAGTTGTCGTGGCGCGGAGAACCTCCAGTGGTGTGAGACACATCCGCGTCCGGCAGATCCTGTGCCTGCTTCCGCTGCTTCTGGTCGCCGTCGTCGCCGTCCAGCACCGGTCCGTCCTCGTCGCGGGCTTCGGCCAGCTGCGGTCGGCGGAGTGGCCCTGGCTGGTGGCCGCGGCCGGTGCCACCTGTCTGACCTGGGTCGCCGCCGCCTTCACCCGACAGGGCGCGGTGGTCGAACGGCTGCCCACGCGGCGGCTGTTGGCCACGCAGTTCGCGGCGGGCGCGGCAAATCACCTGCTGCCCACGGGACTTGGCGCGGGTGCGGTGAACCTGCGCTTCCTCACGGTGTGCGGGCTGCCGCTGGCCCGTTCGTCGGCCGCGCTGGCGCTGTTCCTGCTCGCCGAGTCGATAGCCCGGCTGACCCTGCTCACCGCTCTGCTGATCGCCTTCCCGGACGCCCTGCGCCTGGGAACTCTCCTTCCGGCGGGGGCACTTGGCCCGCTGCTCCTGATCATCGGGGCCGTGCTGTGCCTGGCGGTCGTGGTGCTCGTTCTGGTGCGCCGGCTGCGGACGGCCATCCTGTCGTTCCTCCGTACGGCGCTGAGTGAGGCGCGTTCCGTGCACACGCGGCCGGCCCGGGCGCTGGCGCTGTGGGGTGGTTCGCTGGCGTTCCCCGCGCTCCAGGCGGCCGGACTGGTGGCCGTGGGGCAGGCGTTGAACCTGCCGGTGCCGCCCGCGCAGATGGCGCTCGCGTATCTGGCGGCGACGGTGGCCGTCGCGCTGGTGCCCACGCCGGGTGGGATCGGTTCGGTGGAGGCCGCGCTGATCGTGGCGCTGGTCGCGGCGGGCGGTCCGGTCGCGGTGGCCACGGCGGTGGTGCTGGCGTACCGGATCATCACGGTCTGGATCCCCATCATTCCGGGCGCGTTGACGCTCGGCGCACTGGTCCGGCTTCGAGTCATCTGATTCGCGACTCTGTTCTGACACCTCTGTAAAGCAGCATCAGCCCCGGTCGAGCCATCGACCGGGGCTGATTCGCGTTTGCCTCAACTCGCTTGTTTTACTTTTTACTTGACTCCACATGACAGCACGAGTTGACTGAAGGGCGTTGATTTGTCAGCCGAGGAGGCGGGACTGTCATGGGGGACGAGACGTTAGGCATCATCCTGGCGGGAGGCCGGGGCGAACGCGCCAAGCCGCTCACCCTCGCCTCGTCCGACTACATCCGCAGCAAGGCCCTCATCCCGTTCGTCGGCCGTTCCGTCGTCGAATGGCTCGTCGAGTCCTGCCGTGACCAGGGCATCCGCCGCTTCTACGTGATCGCCCAGGGCGCCGAGAACCACAGCCAGATCAAGCTCGTGCTCGGCCACGGCGAACGGTTCGGCGTGGAGATCCACTACTCCCGCGCCCGGCTCGACCGCTACAACGTCGGCTCGGGCGCCGCCACCCTGCACAACCTCGAACAGTGGGATCTGACGAGCCGCGCCCTGGTGCTGCCGGTGGACTCCGTCTTCGAGTTCGACCTCAGCACACTGGTCGACACGCACGACGCCGCCGACGCCGTCGTGACCGTCGCCACGGTGGGCCGTACGCCCGAGGAGATCGCCGGCAAGTACGGCGTGATGCAGACCTCCTCGGACGGACTGGTCGCGGGGTTCCTGGAGAAGCCTGACCTGGACCGCGTCCACCGCGTCTTCCCCGAGACCTCGCTGCCCGGCTCCCGCACCACCCTGCCCACCAACGCCGGGATGTACCTGGTCGACTGCGGCCGGCTGCGGCTGGCCGCGCGCAACCCGGAGATGATCCGGCTCGCCCAGCAGCGCCTGGACTGGGGCGGCGACCTGCTGCCCTGGCTGGTCGGGCGCGGACTGCCGGTCGCGGTCGCCCCCATCGACCGGCTCGGCGACCTCGGCAGCATCCCCGACTACCTCGCCACCCTCGGCGATGTGCTCGGCGGCCACTACCGCCGGATGAACCAGGCCATGGGACAGCCCACCAGCACCGACCCGCGGTACTGGATCCACGAGTCCAGCCTGCGCACCAAGGACAGCGCGACCGGCACCACCCTGGCCCAGAAGATCTCCGAGGGCAGTGTCGTCATCGGCCCCGCCGTCCGCATCGGGCGCAACGCCGAGATCGGTCCCGGAGTGAAGCTGCGGTTCAGCGACATCGGCGACGGCGTCGACGTGGACGAGGGTGCCCGGCTGAGCCGGACGGCGATCGGCGACGGCGCCGTCGTCGGGCCGTACGCCCGAATCACCGACTCGTACGTCGGGCCGCTGGCGCGGGTGCACTCCGAGCACGACAACCCGGTCCGGCTGCTGCACTCCGCGATCGGCGAGGCCGCCGACCTGCGTCCCGGTACCCGGCTGACGGGGGGGTGAGCGTGTATCCGCGGCTGCGGGTGCCCGCCGTCACCGGTCTGCCCACCGGCACCCATCTGACCAGCTCCGACGACATCCTGCACTGGATCTGAGCGCGCCCCGCCAACTCCCCCGCCCCTTCCGGCTCTTCCGCAGCCCCGTGGAGATCTCGATGGACAGCCCGATCGCAGTCATAGGAGGAACCGGCCGAGTCGGCCGGCTCGTCGCCCGTCAACTGCTCGCCCGCGGCGAGAGTGTGCGGGTCATCGGCCGCAGCACTCAGCGCGCCCGGCGGCACAATCCGCCGCAGGCGCAGTTCTTCGCGGCCGACGTACGCGCCCCCGCCACCGTCCGCACACCCCTGCACGGTTGTTCGGCGGTGGTCTACATCGTGGAGCCGGGCACCGACGACGCCGGTCCCGACAGCCCCGAGTCCACCCTGCACACCGGGGTCCGCCATGTCCTGGACGCCCTGCGCGCCGCCTCCGGCAGCCCGCACTTCGTGCTGGTCAGCCAGCGCCATGTGACCCGCCGCGACCACCCGATGAACGCCTACGGCCGGATGCTGGACTGGCGGCTGGCCGGCGAGAACGCGGTCCGCTCCTCGGGGCTGCCGTACACGGTGATCCGTCCGGGCTGGCTGACGGACGAGTCCGGCCACGGTCATCTGCACCTGGAGCAGGGCGATGTCGGCGACGGCCGGGTGGCCCGCCCGCATGTGGCGGACGCCTGCGTCGAGGCGCTGTACTCCCCCGCCGCCCGGGGCGTGACCTTCGAGATGCGCAGCGAGGTGGGGCCGGGCGCCGGCTTCCCGCCCTGGGACGAACTGTTCACCGGCCTCCGCGCCGACACTCCGACCGCGGCCCGGGCCGCACTCGCCTGAGGGTGGCCACCGATGTGTACAACACTCCGACCGACTCTGCGACAGATGCCATGACAGAACAGATGACCTTGAGTCCCGAAGAGGCCGCTGGCACCCACGGCGGCCATCCCTCCGACGTCACCCCCGGCCGCCCGCAGCCGCTGGGGACCACCGTCGACAGCGACGGTGTGAACTTCTCGCTCTTCTCCGAACACGCCACCCGTGTCGACTTGTTGCTCTTCGAGCACTGCGACAGCCCGCAGCCCTACCGCACCATCGCGCTCCTCCCCGACCGCCACCGCAGCTTCCACTTCTGGCACTGCCACGTGCGCGGGATCGGTGCCGGTCAGGTGTATGCCTTCCGCATCGACGGACCGCGCGACCTCAGCGCCCTGGGCAGCCGGTTCGACCAGCGGAAGGTCTTGATCGACCCGTACGCGCGGGCCAACGTCAACAGCCGCTGGGAGCGCACCACCGCCATCGGCCCCGGGGACAACGTCGAGCACTGCATGCGCAGTCTGGTCGTCGACCTGGACGACTACGACTGGGAGGGCGACGCCCCGCTGCACACCCCGATGGCGGAGACCGTCGTCTACGAGATGCACGTGCGCGGCCTCACCGCCTCCCCGACCTCGGAGAGCGCGCGGCCCGGCACCTTCTCCGCCGTCATCGACAAGATCCCGCACCTGCGTGAACTCGGCGTCACCGCCGTGGAGTTGCTGCCGGTCTTCGACTTCGACGAGACCCAGGTGCTGCGCACAGGACCCGACGGCACCCCGCTGCGCAACTACTGGGGCTACGACCCCTACGGCTTCTTCGCCCCGCACACCGGTTACTGCTCCAGCCCTCATCTCGCCACGCACATCACCGAGTTCCGCGACATGGTGAAGGCGTTCCATCAGGCGGGCATCGAGGTCATCCTCGACGTGGTCTTCAACCACACCAGCGAGGGCAACGAGTTCGGGCCGACGATCAGTTTCCGGGGCGCGGCCAACGAGGCGTACTACCACCTGTGGCCGCAGGACCGCTCGCACTACATGGACTTCACCGGCTGCGGCAACGCTGTCAACGCCAACCACCCGATGGTCACCAAGTTCATCGTGGAGTGCCTTGAGTACTGGGTGACCGAGCACCACGTCGACGGCTTCCGCTTCGACCTGGCCTCCGAACTCTCCCGCGGCCCCCTCGGCTACGAGATGGCGGTCCCACCCGCTCTGTGGGCGATCGAACTGTCCCAGGTGCTGTCCGAGACGAAGATCATCGCGGAGCCGTGGGACGGCGGCGGCCTGTATCAGGTCGGCCGGTTCCCGGGGAAGCGCTGGGCGCAGTGGAACGGACCGTTCCGCGACGACGTACGGCGGTTCGTGCGCGGTGACGCCGGCCTGGTCGGCGAGGTCGCCTCCCGGCTCGGCGGCTCGGCCGACCTGTTCGCCGCCCAGGGCGAACTCCCCACCAACAGCATCAACTTCATCACCTGCCACGACGGCTTCACCCTCAACGACCTGGTCAGCTACAACACGAAGCACAACCACGCCAACGGTGAGGCCAACGCCGACGGCGCGGACGAGAACTACAGCTGGAACTGCGGGGTCGAGGGACCCACCGACGACTCCGACGTCGAGTACCTGCGGCTACGGCAGATCAAGAACCTGCTGTCCCTGCTCATGCTCAGCCGCGGAGTGCCGATGCTGCTGGCCGGCGACGAGTTCCGCAACAGCCAGGGCGGCAACAACAACGGCTACTGCCAGGACAACCAGGTCTCCTGGCTCGACTGGAACCAGGCCAGGAAGGAGAAGGAGACAACCTCCTTCACCCAGCGCGTCGTTCAGCTCCGCAGGCACTACCGCACCCTGCGCGAACCGCAGTTCTTCTCCGAACGCCTCAACTCCCGCTCCCAGCCCGACATCACCTGGCACGGCACCCGGCTCCACCAACCCGGCTGGGACGACCCCAACGCCCGGGTGCTGGCCTGCACGTACGGCGGTTTCGACGGTGACCCGGACCTGCATCTGATCCTCAACATGTACCACCTGGGGCTCGACTTCGAGCTGCCCGACGTCCCCGGCCACCACTGGCACCGCGTGCTCGACACGGCCCGCCCCGGCCCCTACGACATCCTTCCGCCCGGAGAAGAGGAGCTGGTTGCCGGTCCGACCCACCACGCCCAGGGCCGCAGCGTCGTCCTGCTCGCGTCCCTGCCCGACGAGAAGGGCACCTGAGATGAGTACATCCGCCCAACGACGCACCCACTCCGACACGCTCGCGGGCTACGTCACGTACTACAGCCCCATCGGACGCCGCTTCGGCCTGCGCACCTCGGACGAGCGGGAGTTCACCGTCCATCTGGCGTCGAACGCCGTCTCACGCATCGTCCGCAACCTCGGCGACGGCTACCGCGACACCACGGCCGACACCGTCGACATGCTCGCCGAGGGCCGCTACGTCTACGCGTACGGCATCCTCTACGAGTGGGAGGGCGGCTCCCGGTTCGACGCGAAGGAGATCACCTTCCCGGAGGAGACCCGCGGCCAGTACGTCTTCGAGCACCCGAACTGGTGGGTCCAACAGGCCGCCGCCATCGCCGACTTCTACCTGCGCGGGCACTTCCCCGACGGCGTGTACGACTGGCGCGGCTTCCGCACCCATCTCACGCTCAGCGGCACCCATCTGCCGGACTTCGCCGGCGCGGACGTACGCCAGGAGACGGACACCATCTCCCGGCTGGTCTACGGCCTGGCCACCGCGTATCTGCTGACCGGCAAGGACCGCTTCCTGGAGGCGGCCGAGGCCGGCACCGAGTATCTGCGCGAGCACATGCGGGTGGACGACACCGCCGACGGGATCACCTACTGGTACCACGGCATCGACATCACGTCGTCCGGCCACCGCCCGGTCTTCGCCTCGGAGTTCGGCGACGACTTCGACGCCATCCCGATGTACGAGCAGATCTACGCGCTCGCCGGTCCCACCCAGACGTTCCGCGTCACCGGCGACCCGCGGATCCTGCGGGACATCGACCGGACGGTCGAGCTGTTCCAGAAGTACTTCCGCGACCCCGTGCGCGGCGGGTTCTTCTCGCACCTCGACCCGATCACCATGGACCCGAACGCCGACTCGCTGGGCCGCAACCGGTCCCGGAAGAACTGGAACTCGGTCGGCGACCACGCCCCGGCGTATCTGATCAACGCCTTTCTCGCGACGGGCCGTTCGGACTTCGCCGCGCTCCTTGAGGAGACCGCGGACACCATCGTGGAGCGGTTCCCGGACGAGCCGAACAGCCCCTTCGTGCAGGAGCGGTTCCACGCCGACTGGAGTCCGGACCGGACCTGGGGCTGGCAGCAGGACCGGGCGGTCGTCGGCCACAACCTGAAGATCGCCTGGAACCTCACCCGCATCAAGTCCCTGCACGACAAGCCCGAGTACGCCACGACCGCCGGGCGGATCGCCGAGATCATGCCGCCGGTGGGCAGCGACGGGCTGCGCGGCGGCTGGTACGACGTGGTCGAGCGGCAGCCCGACCCGGACAGCGGCATCCACCGCATGGTGTGGCACGACCGCAAGGCCTGGTGGCAGCAGGAGCAGGCGATCCTCGCCTATCTGATCCTGGCCGGCACCACCGGCGACCCGGAGCAGCTGCGGCTGGCGCGCGAGGCGGCGGCGTTCTACAACGCCTTCTTCCTCGACTACCAGGACGGCGGCGTCTACTTCAACGTCCTGGCGAACGGCATCCCGTACCTGCTGGGCACCGAACGCCTCAAGGGCAGCCACGCGATGGCCGGTTACCACGCGCTGGAGCTGTGCTACCTGTCGGCCGCCTACACCGGGCTGCTGCTCAGCGACGACCCGGTCACCCTGCACTTCAAGCCGCGCCCGGAGGACCTGCCGGGCCGGGTGCTGCGGGTGGCGCCGGACCTGCTGCCGGCCGGCGCGGTGGAGCTGACCCGGGTGTGGGTCGACGACCAGCCGTACCACAACTTCGACGGCAAGGACCTGACGGTCGTCCTGCCGCGCGGCGACGAACCGGTGCGCGTGCGCGTCGAGTTGGAGCCCGCCACGATGCGGCTGCGGATGCGCACCTCGTTCGAGGGCGGCACCGCGCACGTCAGCTGCCACGGCGTGATCGACGCGACCGAACTGGGCAAGTTCCGCCGGGTGTTGGCCGAGGTCATGGCGGCGACCCCGCAGCGCGTGGAGTTCCATCTGTGCGAGGTCGGCGGCATGTGCCGGCCCGCCATCAACGAGCTGCTCTTCCAGCGCACCAAGGCGGGCCTGGACGTCGACTTCGTCATCGTGGGCTGCGCGCTGCCGGACGTGGCGGACGCCCTGCTCGCGACGGACGCCTTCCTGCTGGCTGGGGGTGACGAGTGCAACCATGAGTGATCTCGCGACCATCACCCTCCCATTACCCCCGATGCGCACCCCGGGGGCACCGCCGGGCACCTCCGCCGGGCTCCCCGCCTACTGCCGCGAGCTGTTCGGCGACTTCACCCGCGCCGACCAGCGGCGCTGGGGCGAGGTGTATGTGCGCGGGCTGCTGGACGTGCCCGGGCGCAAGACGCCCGCCCGGATCTCCGAGCAGGTGCTCGGCAGGCGGGCCGTGCAGCAGATCCAGCAGTTCGTGAACCAGAGCCCGTGGGCGTCCGCTCCCGTGCGGGGGCGGCTCGCCCGGCAGGTGGTGCGGGCCTTCCGGGCCGAGGCCTGGTCCGTCGACGAGGTCGTCTTCGCCAAGAACGGCGACCGGTCGGTGGGCGTGGCCCGCCAGTACGCGGCCTCCCAGGAACGGACGGTGAACTGCCAACTGGCCCTCGCCGCCTCGCTGGTGGGCCAGGCGGGCGGGGTCCCGGTGAACTGGCGGCTGCTGCTGCCGACCCGCTGGGACCGCGACGAGCGACTGCGCGGCCAGGCCCACGTCCCGGCCCAGGAACGGTGCAGGCCGCGCTGGAGCTACGTCCTCGAAGCGCTCGACGAGATGCTCGACGAGTGGTCCCTCGAACCGCTGCCGGTGCTGGCCGACTGGCGCTGCGAGAGCGACCCGGACCCGCTGCTGCGCGGCCTGGAGGCGCGCGGCCTGGGCTACCTCGTCCAGGCGGCACCGCACACCCCGGTGCTGCTGCCCCGGCGGCAGGCCGCCGCCCCCGGCACGCGCGGCACACTCGCCGAACTCGCCGCGCACGCGGCGCGCCACGGCGAGCGGGCCTCGGTGACCTGGCACGACCCGGTGACCGAACGCATGCGGCACTCGGAGTTCGTGACCGGCCCGGTGCTGCTGCGCGCGGACCCGGCCGCGGGCACACTCCCCCGGCCGCGCCTCCTGCTCGCCGACTGGCCCTACGGCCGCTCCCGGCCGCGCGCCTACTGGCTGACGAACCTCCCGGCCCGCCGGCTCGCGGAGATCGTGCCGCTGGCGCAGTTGCGGCGGTTCGCCGAGGGGGCGCTCGGCCGGATGCACGAGGAGTTCGGGCTCGGCGACTTCGAGGGCCGGTCCTTCCGGGGCTGGCACCACCATGTGACGCTGGCCTCGGCCGCGCTCGGCTACGACATGGTGCGCCAGCAGGCGGACGAGAGAGCCCTGAGCCGCCCGCGTGCCTGAACCCGCACCTCACGACGGCCCCGTACGGATACGTCCGTACGGGGCCGCCGTGCGCTCACTTCTGCCAGCCGACCCGGCTGAAGTCGACGTCGCCGAGTCCCGGCACCCCGTAGTTGGCGAGGCCCTTGCGGACGGCGAGGATCTGCGGGCGCTGGTAGAGCTCGATGTCGTGGCCGAGCCGCCAGATCTCGGCGTCCGCCCGGTCGTAGAGCCGCTGGGCGGTCCGTTCGTCGAGGGCGCCGACGGCCTGGCCGAGGAGCTGGTCCACCCGTGCGGATCCGACCCCGCCGTAGTTCTGGAAGGGCTGTCCCGCCTCGGGGCGGCGGTAGATGGCGTAGGCGGAACTGGGGTACGTCAGGCCGGTGAACCGGAAAATGGCGAGGTCGAAGTTGCCCTTCTCCAGGTACTGCGGCGCGTAGGCGGACGCGGGCACCTTCTGGATGTCGACCCGGACGCCGGCCTGGGCGAGCATGTGCTGGACGAGTTGGGCGAGGTCCTCGCCGAGCCGGTTGGTGCCCTCGCTGAGCACGAAGCGGAGGGTGAGGCTACGGCCGTTCTTCATACGGGTCTTGCCGACACCCGGGCTCTTCCAGCCCGCCGCGTCCAGCGCCTTCTCGGCGGCCTTGAGGTCGTAGGTGCCGTAGGGGCGGGAGTTGTCGGTGTATCCGGGCTGGTTGGTCATGAAGAAGTGGTTGCCGAGCAACGGCACCTTCACCGGGAGGCCTTCGGCCGCGACATCGGCCAACGCGGTCCGGTCGACGGCCTGTTGGACCGCGTTGCGTACCGTCTGGTCGGCGAGCGGGCCGCCCGCGCCGTTGAGGGTGATGTGCACCTCGTCCCAGGCGGAGCCGATGCGGATCTCGCTGTCCCGCGCGCTCTTCAGCTGCGCGTAGGCCTCGCTGGTGGCCGCGTTGACCGCGTCGACCTCGCCGTTCAGGAAGGCCTGGAGGGCGGCGTCGGCGTCGAGGACGCGGAGGACGATCCGGTCGAGCCGGGGTTTCGTGCCCCACCAGCGGGGGTCGGGGACGAGGGTGAGGGTCTGCGCGGTCCTGTCGACCGAGGCGAGCTTGAACGGGCCCGCGCTGAGCGGCTGTCGGCCCTGCCAGCCGGAGTTGAAGCGCTGCGGGGTGTCGTAGGCGGCGGCCGGGAAGAGCGGCGTGAACAGCCTGCGCCAGTCGGCGTACGGCTGCTTGAAGGTGACCCGCACCTCGTGCGCGCCGGCGCCCTGGCGTACGTCGGCGATACGGTCGTAGCCGCTGGTGTCGGCGACCAGGTAGCGCTGGTCGGCGCCGCCGAGCGCGTGCCACTGGGCGGCGAAGTCCCGCCAGCCCAGGGCCGTTCCGTCGGACCAGCGGGCCTTCGGGTTGAGCCGGTAGGTGACGACCTGGGGCGAGGTGCCGGTGACGGACGCGGCGAGCAGGTACTCCGGCACCGCGTGCGGGACACCCTTGGCGTCGCGGGCGAAGAGCCGGGGCTCCGTCATGCTGTCGACGGTCCACACGTCGTCCAGGGCGCCGTCGACGTGGTCGAAGTTGAACTGCGTGATCATCTGCGCCATCGGCAGGGTCAGCGTGCCGCCCGCGCGAAGGGCGTCCGCGGGCTGGGCGTTGATGTCGTAGGTGCCGTAAGTCGGCAGCGCCGGACGGCGGTCGGCGGTGGGGGAACCGGAGCAGCCGGCCATGGCCAGGAAGACGAGCGTGCACACCAGCGAGCGCGCGAGCCGGCCCCGTAATCGCTGCACCCTGCGGCCCTCCCAGAACGGACGAACCGTCAACTGCCCGAACTGTCCTGCGCATTGCGGAGCCGGAGCTTAACATCACGATGTGTCACCCACATGAAGCGGAACGAGGGCCCATGCTCTCCCTGATCCTCAGGCGCCTGGTCCACTGCACGATCCTCTTCCTGACCTCTGTCGTCCTCACCTACGCGCTCGCCTCGACCGCGCTCGATCCGCGCGCCTACTTCGAGGGCCGCCAACCGCCGCCGCCCGCCCGGGTGGTGGACGCCGAGCTGTCGCGGCTGGGCATGGACGACCGTGCTCCGCTGCCGGAGCGCTTCGCGCGCTGGGCGGGGCGGGCCGTCCACGGCGACCTGGGCCGGACCATCGACGGGGAGTCCGTGAACGCCGAGTTCGGCCGCCGGGTCGGGGTGTCGGTGCGGCTGCTGCTGATCGGCACCGTGGTGGGTACGGCGGTGGGGGTGCTGGCCGGGATGTGGGGGGCGGTCCGTCACGACCGGCCGGGCGACCGGCTCCTGACGGTGTTCTCGTTCGCGGTGCTGTGCGTGCCCACGTTCGTGCTGGCGCTGCTGCTGAAGACCGGGGCGCTGGCCGTCAACCGGGCCGCCGGGAGCCAGGTCATCCTCTACACGGGCGAGCACACACCGGCGCTGCAAGGCGACTGGACCGTCCAACTGCGGGACACCACCGCCCACTTGCTGCTGCCGGCGATCTGTGTGGCGCTCCCCGCGATCGCCTCCTACAGCCGCTACCAGCGCGCCGCCACCCTCGACGTCCTGGGCGCCGACCATCTGCGCACCGCCCGCGCCAAGGGGCTCACCCCGGGCCGCGCGCTGCTGCGCCACGGCCTGCGGATCTCGCTCGTCCCGGTATCGGTGTTCTTCTCCTTCGGGATGCTGACCCTGTTCACCGGGGCCGTGTTCACGGAGGCGGTCTTCGGCTGGCCCGGCATGGGGAGTTGGCTCGTCGACTCGGTGCAGAAGGGCGACGTGAACTCGGTGGTGGCCGTCAACATCTTCGCCGCCGCCGTCGTCCTGCTCGCCGGGCTGCTCGCCGACGTCCTGCACGCACTGCTCGATCCCCGGGTACGGCAGCCATGAGGTCCGGCGGACGGGGGCGCGCGGTACTGCGCCGGACGGTACGGCGGCCGGGGGCGCTGTGCGGGCTCGCGGTCCTGCTGGTGCTGTTCGCCCTGGCGTTCCTCGGGCCGTACCTCAGCCCGTGGACGCACACGGACGTCGACTACACGGCGCTGCGGCAGCCGCCGGACGCACGGCACTGGATGGGCACCAACCGCATCGGGCAGGACGTCTTCGCCCAAGTCGTACGGGGCCTCCAGAAGTCGCTGCTGATCGGGCTGCTCGTCGCGGTGTTCTCGACCGGGCTGGCCGCGGTGGTGGGCGCCTGCGCGGGCTACTTCGGCGGCTGGACGGGCCGGGTGCTGATGTTCGTCGTGGACCTGATGCTCGTCCTCCCCGCCTTCCTCGTGCTGTCGGTGGCCGCGCCCCGGCTGCGCGACCGGAGCTGGATCGCGCTGGTCGGGCTGCTGGCGCTGCTGGGCTGGATGGTCACCGCGCGGGCGGTGCGCGGGATGACCCGTTCTCTGAGAGATCGTCAGTTCGTGGTGGTGGCACGGCTGATGGGGGTCTCACCCGTCCGCATCCTGTGGCGGCACGTGCTGCCGCACACGGCGTCGTTCCTCATCACGGACGCGACGCTGGCGGTGGGCGCGGCGGTGATCAGCGAGACCGGGCTGTCGTACTTCGGGCTGGGAGTACAGCCCCCGGACGTGTCCCTCGGCACCCTGATCGCGGACGCGACGGACGTGGCGCTGGTGTATCCGTGGATGTTCTTCTTCCCCACCGGGCTGCTGATCGCGTTCGTCCTGGCCGTCAATCTCGTCGGCGGCGCCCTGCGGGACGCGCTCGACCCGACAACAGTGGACACGGTCGCGCCGTCCCGTACAGCCGTGTCGAGGATGTCCCGGTGAACGCCGTCCTGGAGGTCCATGACCTGACGGTCGCCGTCGGCGCGGGACGACGCCCGCCGGTGCCCGTGGTGCGCGGTGTCGATCTCGTCCTCCGTCGCGGTGAAGTACTGGGCCTGGTGGGCGAGTCGGGGACCGGCAAGACCCTCACCGCGCTCTCCCTCATGGGGCTCGCGCCACCGGGCGCGACGGTGGGCGGTTCGGTACGGCTGCTGGGCAAGGAGCTACTGGGGCTGCCGGAGCGGGAGTTGGCGCGGGTGCGTGGGCGCCGGATCGCCATGGTCTTCCAGGATCCGCTGCACGCCTTCACCCCCGTGCGGCGGATCGGCGACCAGCTCGCGGAGGCGGTACGCATCCATCAACGGCCGTGTCCGCGCCGGGAGTCGGCGCTGCGGCGGGCGGTGGAGCTGCTGGACTTCGTGGGGGTGCCGGAGCCGTCGCGGGCCGCGCGGGCCTACCCGCACCAGTTGTCCGGCGGGATGCTGCAACGGGCGATGATCGCGATGGCGATGGCCAACGGCCCCGATGTCCTGGTCGCGGACGAGCCCACCAGCGCGCTCGATGTCACCGTGCAGGCACAGGTGTTGGAGGCGCTGGCCGACGCCCGCCGGGAGACCGGTGCAGCCCTGCTGCTGGTCACGCACGACCTCGGTGTGATCGCGGGTACGGCGGACCGGGTCGCGGTGCTGTACGCGGGCCGAGTGGTGGAGACCGGCCCGGTCGAGACGGTGCTCACCCGCCCCCGGATGCCCTACACGGTCGGCCTCGTCGGCTCGGTACCGCGGACCGACGCCCGGGTCCCCCTCACCCCGATACCGGGAACTGCCCCGACCCCAGGCACAGTTGGCCCCGGCTGTGCCTTCGCACCCCGCTGTCCGCTGACCCAGCCGGAGTGCGAAACCGCCGACATCCCCCTCCTGGGCGTGGACAGCCCGTCCCGCGCGGGCCTCGCCGGAACCGCCGCGCACGAGGCGGCGTGCCGCCGGATCCCGCTGGTCATCCACCGGACGGCGGCGGGACTCTTCCCGGCGGGCGGGGCATGGGCTGCCGTGGGTGGAAGGCACGCGGGACCGGTCGGGACGCGCGGCGTCGACAGCGCGGGGCCCTACCCGAGCGGGCAACCCGCGCTGCCGGGCAAAGGACGACCGGCCGTGCACACCACACCGGGTGGGAGACACGCCCTCCCGAGCGCCTCGGGATCGGCCGCGTTTCCGCTGTCCCGCTCCGGCCCGGACGCTCCCGAGGTCGTGCTCCGCGTCTCCGGCCTCGCCAAGACCTACGTGCCCGTCAGTGGTCGGCGCCGCCGTGAGCGGGCGGTGCGGGCGGTCGAGGAGGTCGATCTGGAGGTGTGCCGCGGGGAGACCCTCGCGCTGGTCGGTGAGTCCGGGGCCGGGAAGTCGACGGCGCTGATGGAGATCGTGTCGCTGGCCGCCCCGGAGGCGGGGACCGTGGAGATCCTCGGGCAGGATGTCGCGCGGCTGAGTCGACGCACCGCGCGGCTGCTGCGCGGTGCCGTGCAGATCGTGCCGCAGGATCCCCTGTCGAGTCTCGATCCGCGGATGCCTGTGGGTGACATCGTCGCCGAGCCGCTGCACGCCCGGCGGGTACCACGGGGTGTCGTAGCGGCGCGGATTCCGCGGTTGCTCGCTCAGGTGGGGCTGGATCCGGCGGACGCGGAACGTTATCCGCATCAGTTCTCCGGGGGGCAGCGGCAGCGGGTCGCGATCGCGCGCGCCCTGGCCGTGAAGCCCGCGCTGTTGCTGCTCGACGAGCCGGTGTCCGCGCTGGACGTGTCCGTGCAGGCCCAGATCCTGGATCTGTTGCTGCGGCTGAAGCGGGAGTTGGGGCCCGCGTATCTGCTGGTGTCGCACGATCTGGCGGTGGTCCGGCAGATCGCCGACCGGGTGTCCGTGATGTACGCCGGGCGGGTCGTGGAGACGGGGCCCGTCGCGGAGGTGTTCGACGGGCCCCGCCATCCCTACGCGCGGGCGCTGCTGTCGGCCGTCCCGCTGCCGGACCCGGTCGCCGAACGCGCCCGGCGCCGGATCGTGCTGCCGGGTGAACCCCCGGCCGGCGTGCCGCTCGTCGCGGGGTGCCGTTTCCGGCCCCGCTGTCCCGTCGCCGCGACCCTGCCGCCCGCTGGGCGGACGCGGTGTGAGACCGAGGTCCCTCGGCAGTCCCAGGTCACCCCGGCCGGCACCCATACGGTGGCGTGCCACTTCCCGCACCGGGGACAGCCCTGGGAGGGGACACGGACGGACCGGGGGACGACCGGCCGGCCCTGGAGCGAGCCGCCGGACCGCCCTCCGGTCCGCTGAGCCTCGTGTGCCATTGTCCGTACGGCCGCCTCAGCAACAGGCGCCGCTCGCACCGCTCGACTGGGCGATGCCCTCGCGCAACGGATGCGTGGTGGCACCCGAACCGTTCAACCAGAGTCCGCTCGTCACTAGCCCACCGACGAAGACGACGATTGCGATGAGCGTGAATACTTTGATGCTCATGAAAATCTCCTCTCCGAGCATTTACGGATGACGCGTTGACAATACGAGTCAACAAGAACTTACTGAATGAGTCAAGTATTAATCTCGCAAAAGACGATCTCCAAAAACGGAATGCCCACACCCAAATGAGATTTGAATTAACGCCAATTCAGAAAGTGCCTGCACAGACCACTTCGCGCCAGCGAATCGATCAAGAAGACTCCATTGGATCGCGAACGACTTACTGGTAACATTGATCTGTCATCCCGGTGGTCATAGCCACCTCCTAGGAGCCCACATGGACCCTCTCGAAAACACGACGACCGCAGGGCTGGGCGACCGCATCCGGCTACTGCGCGGCAAACGTGGCCTCAAGCAGCAGGACCTGGCGTCCAGCGAGATTTCGGCGAGCTACATCTCCTTGATCGAATCCGGCAAGCGCGCACCGTCGGACGCGGTGCTCGCCGCCCTCGCGGAGCGCCTCGGCTGCTCCGCCGAGTACCTGCGCAGCGGACGGGACGACCACGAACTGGAAGAGGCGCGCCTGCGGCTGGCCTTCGGCGAGATGGCCCTGCGCAACGGCAGCAACGGCGAGGCCCTGCAATCCCTCAGCGAGCTGCTGACGAAGCCCACCCTCCTGGACGTCTCGATGACCCGGCGGGCGCGCATGGCGCAGGCCTCCGCGCTGGAGAAGCTCGACCGGACCGAGGCCGCCATCGCGGTCCTTGAGGAACTACAGCGGGACCCCGACCTGGCTCCGGGATCAGCCGAGTGGTGCCAGATCGCGGTGGCCCTGTGCCGCTGCTATCGCAACGCCGGCGACATCACGCTCAGCATCGAGATCGGCGAGCGCGCCATGGCCCGGCTGGACGCCCTCGGCCTGGACGTGACGGTCGACCACGTCCAGCTCGGTGCCACCCTCATGGGCTCCTTCCATATGCGCGGCGACCTCATCCACGCCCAGCTGATGGGCGGCAAGCTCCTGGACGCCGCCGAGAAGCAGGGCGCGCGGGCCGCCCGCGGCGCCGTCTACTGGAACGCCGGCCTGGTGGCCCGCTCCCGCGGCCAGCTCAACGAGGCCCTGGCCCTGGTCGAGCGGGCGCTCGCGCTCATGTCCGAGGACGACAACCTCCGTCACCTCGCCATGCTCAAGATGAACTACGGCTCCCTGCTGCTCCAGGTCGACGAGCCCGAACCGGCGCGCGGCAAGCAGCTGTTGGAGGAGGCGCAGCAGCTCCTGGCCGAGGTGGGGAACGCGCCGGAGCTGGCCCAGTGCGAGATCGGTCTCGCCGACGCGGACGCGATGCTCGGGCAGTGGGACGAGGCCGCGGCGCACGCCGAGCGGGCCCTCGGGCTGACCGGCACCGAGTCCCGCATCCAGGCCGTCGGCGCGCGCGGCACGCTCGCCGAGATCCAGCTGATGCGCGGCAACCACGAGCAGGCCGCGCAGTATCTACAGGCCGCCACCCGGCAGTTGCGCCAGTTCCGCCCGTCCCACCAGGTGGCCCTCAACTGGCGTTACCTGGGCGACCTGTGGAAGCGGCAGGGCAATACCGCCGAGGCGCTCAAGGCGTACGACCGGGCCCTGTCGGCCGCCGGTATGGCACCGCACCGCGACCCCGGCCAGATCCTCTCCGAGCAGCACCGCGCCTGAACTGCCCGCCGAATTCCCGAATCCGGTACGGACCTTTGATCCTCACCCCCGGTAAAGGCCCGGACCTTTCGCCGTGGAGTGGTCCGGCAAGGCAGGCGCCCCGGTTCCGTTTCCGGCCGGATGCGAGCCCTCCGAACCCCCCGCCTGGAAGAGTGTCCGGGGCGGGGGGTTCGTCGTGTCTCCACTCGACGGGCCGCGCGGGCGGGAAATCCGCCGGCGAATTACGCCCGGTCTCCCGTCACCGGAATTCCTGCCGTAATTCCTGCCTTAATTCCCTTGCAGGGCACGGGAGTTCGCATTCCGGCGGGGCGCTGAATTCGGTGGAGTTCAGCGGGCGGTGTTCGCCAGCCGGTGCACGGCGGCGAGCGGGATCTTCAGGCGGTCGGGGCGCAGGCGGGACTCGTATACGGCCTCGTACACGGCCTTGTCCGCCTCGAAGGCGCGCAGGGCCACCGGCTGGCAGCGCGGGTCCTCCCGCCCGGCGGAGGCGTATCCCTCGATGAACGCCCGCCGGTTGCGCACCGCCCACGCGTAGGCGCGCCGGCGTCGGCGCAGTCGCCGCGCGGGCGAGCCGTCCTCCCCCGGGTCGCCCGACTCGCGGTCGGCCAGGCCGGTGCGGGCCGCGTAGTCGAAGGAGCGCAGCATGCCCGCGATGTCCCGCAACACCGGTTGCGGGCGGGCGCGTTCGGCGGCGGGCCGGGCCGGTTCGCCCTCGAAGTCGACGATCCGCCAGCCGTCCGCGGTGCGCAGCGCCTGGCCCAGGTGCAGATCTCCGTGGGTGCGCTGGGCGAAGACGGGGCTGCCGCGCCCGGCCACCCGGGCGTAGTCGTCGAAGAGGGCGCCGAGCCGGGTGGTGTAGCGGGCGAGCGCCGGTACCTCCTCGGCGGCCTCCTTGAGCCGCATGTTCATGCGGGCCGCCTCCTCCGCCACGTCCTGTGCCGTGAGGCGGCCGCGGCCGAACGCCTTGCCCAGCGCGCCGTGCACGTCCGCCACGGCCCGGCCGAGGCCGTGCGCGTGCGCGGTGAAGCCGCCGGTGTCCGGGGCGGTGCGGCCCGCGCCGTCCATGCAGTCGCCCGCCTGCCGCACCGCCTCCTCCCAGCCGTCCCGGGCGTCGGGCAGGAATTCCTCGATCAGGCCGAGTACCAGGCCCTCCGCGCCGGGGGCGTCGCTGTGCAGCGCGCCGTAGAGGTGGGGGGTGCGGGCGCACTCCTGCCGGGTGAGGGCGTGCAGGGCCTCGACCTCGGTGTGCGGTCCCGGTTCGGGGCGGCGGAAGATCTTGAGGAGGATCCGGCCGCCGTACGCCACGGCCGTGTTGCTCATCTCGCCGCTGAGCGGGTGGGGCACCAGGCCCACGGGGAGTGGATAGCGGCCGGTGCGTTCCAGGCGCAGGCCGGGGTCGGTGCCAGGGCCCGCGAGGGTGCGCAGCAGCAGCCCGAGGAGGGCGCCGTCGGCGAGGGCGTCGTAGACGTGCCAGCCCTGGAAGGGGCCGGTGGGGACGGCGGCGACGGCGGCCGGTTCGAGGCGGGTGGGGAGGTCGGGGCGCAGGCCGAGCAGGAGTTGGTAGTCGAGGACGGATCCGTCCGCGCGCCGGGCCGAGATCACGGCGTGCAGCAGCAGGGGCGGTTCGGTGCCGAGCACGGTGGCGGCTCTGGCTTCGAGTCGGGCTCCGTCGTAGCGGGCGTCGAACCATCGGCGGCCTTCCAGCCATGGTGCGAGGGCCGGCAGCAGGGGTTCGAGGATGCCGTCGCTCATGTTCCCTCCGCGGGTGTGAGCACGTGCGCGACCTGGTGGGCCGGATCGAGGCGTACGTAGGTGGACTCGCCCCAGGCGTAGGTCTCGCCGGTGAGTTCGTCGCGCAGCTTGCGGGTGCCGTCGGCGGGCAGGCCGAGGACGGCCGGGTCGCAGGTGACGGTGGCCTCTTGGGCGTGGTGCGGGTCGAGGTTGACGATCACGAGCACCAAGTCGGTTGTGCCGTCGGGGAGTTCGACGTGCTTGGTGTAGGCGAGGAGCTGGTCGTTGTCGGTGTTCTGGAGGCGCAGGTTGCGCAACTCCTGGAGGGCCGGGTGGAGTCGGCGGATCCTGTTGAGGAGGGTGATAAGCGGAGTGATGGTGCGGTCCTCAGCCTCGGCCAATGCCCAGTCCCGGGGCCGGAGTTGGTACTTCTCGGAGGCTAGGTAGTCCTCGGTGCCCTCCGCCAGCGGGGTGTTCTCGCAGAGTTCGTAGCCGGCGTACACGCCCCAGCTCGGCGCGGCGGTCGCGGCGAGCACGGCACGGACCTCGAAGGCGGGCCTGCCGCCGTGCTGGAGATAGGCGTGCAGGATGTCGGGGGTGTTGACGAAGAGGTTGGGCCGCAGGAAGTCGGCGCTGTCCTGGGCGAGTTCGGGGAGGTAGGCGGTCAGTTCGGCCTTGGTGTTCTTCCAGGTGAAGTAGGTGTACGACTGCTGGAATCCGGCCTGCGCGAGCGCGTGGACCATGGCCCGGCGGGTGAACGCCTCGGCGAGGAACAGCACATCGGGGTCGGTGGCGTCGACCTCGGCGATCAGCCACTCCCAGAACTGCACCGGTTTGGTGTGCGGGTTGTCGACGCGGAAGATCCGCACGCCCAGGTCCATCCAGTGGCGGACGATCCGCAGCGCCTCCGTGTACAGGCCCTCGGGGTCGCCGTCGAAGTCGAGTTGGTGGATGTCCTCGTACGTCTTGGGCGGGTTCTCGGCGTAGGCGATGGAGCCGTCGGCGCGGTGGTGGAACCACTCGGGGTGCTCGGTGAGCCAGGGGTGGTCCGGTGAGCACTGGAGGGCGAGGTCCAGGGCGACTTCGAGGCCCGACTCCCGTGCTGTGGCGACGAAGTGGCGGAAGTCGTCCTCGGTGCCGAGGCCGGGGTGGATGGCGTCGTGACCGCCGTGCCGGGAGCCGATGGCCCAGGGCGAGCCGACGTCGTCGGAGCCGGCGTGGAGGGTGTTGTTCGCGCCCTTGCGGTGGGTGGTGCCGATGGGGTGGACGGGTGGGAGGTAGACGACATCGAAGCCCATGGCGGCGACGGCGGGCAGCCGTTCGGCGGCCGTCCGCAGGGTGCCGCCGACGGGGTGGCCGCCCGCCCGCACCACCGCTCCCTCCGAGCGGGGGAACAGTTCGTACCAGGAGCCGACGAGGGCGCGCCGCCGTTCGACGCGCAGCGGCAGGGGCCGGGAGGCGGTGACGAGATCACGCAGCGCGTAGCGCCCCAGGGCGGCCGTCACCCGGGGGGTGGTGACGGCGGACAGCCGGGCCGGAGGGGGACCCAGGGTGTCGCGGAGCGCGGCCACGGCCGCGGAGACCGCCTCCCGGCGGTCCGTTGAGGTGATGCCGAGTGCCGCCCGTTCGTGGAGCAACGCGCCCTCGGTCAGGGTGAGTTCGGTGTCGACGCCTGCCTCGATCTTCAGCGTGGCGTCGTGCCGCCAGCTCTCCAGCGGGTCGGCCCAGGCCTCGACCCGGAAGGTCCACAGGCCCTCCGTGTCGGGCACCACGGTCGCCCGCCAGCGGTCGGCGTCCTCGTCGACGAGGGTCATCGGGACGCGGTGGGCCGGGCGCCCGGCGGGGTCGTGAAGGAGGACGTCCGCGGCGACGGCGCCGTGGCCCTCACGGAAGACGGTGGCCGTGATGTCGAGGTGTTCGCCGGTCACGGCCTTGGCGGGCAGCTCCCCGTCCCGCACCCGTGGTCGGACGTCGAGGACGGGGATGCGCCCGGTCACCGGTGTCATGGGTTGACTCCTCCCCGCTCTGATCCCGTCAGCGGAGCCCGGTCGGGGCCGGCGTCCGGGATGCGAGCAGGTCGATGATGGTCCGTGCGAAGAGGTGGCAGTGGTTGCCGGTGCGGCCGGTGACGAGGTCGTCGTGGATGACGACGTCCTGGTCGACGTACTCGCCGCCCATGTTGCGCAGGTCGCCCAGCAGGTTGTTGTGGACCACCGCGCGCCTGCCGTGCATCAGGCCCTGCACGGGTGCGGCGAGCCACATGCCGTGGCAGATGATGCCCTTGAGGATCGCCGGGTCGGCGAACGCGCGGCGCAGGAACTGCGAGGCGGGCGGCAGGAGTTGGGGGTCCTCGGTGAAGCGCAGCCGGTCCGCGACCATCCCGGAGGGGACGATGATCGCGGAGTACTCCTTCAGTGCGAACTCGTCGAGGTCCTCGAAGGACTCGTCGACCTCGAAAGGCATGCGGTGCTCATGGCCCTGGAAGGTCATCTGCTCGTTGCCCCACAGGCGGGACAGGAAGTGGACCTCGGCTCCCTCCTCGGGGAAGCGGTAGCGGTAGTAGAGGATCTCGGGCTCGTAGAAGTCGCTCTCCATCAGGACGGCGATCTTGTGACCGGACAGTCGCACGGCGGCTACCCCTTCCCCTTGGCGGTCACCAGGTCGATGAGGAACGGCCCGCGGTGGGCGAGCGCCTGCGCGACCGCCTCCTCGGCCTGCCCGGGCTTCTCGACCCGGACGGCGGCCACGCCGAGCGAGCCGGCGAGGGAGACGAAGTCGACGGCCGGACTGCTCAGGTCGAAGATCTCGGGCTGTTCGTGGGCGGGGATGTGCTGGTCGCGCCAGTACTCCTCGATGTTGTTCTCCAGGAGCTTGTAGCGGCCGTTGTTGCAGATGACGAACTTGGTGGGCAGGCCGTAGCGGGCCGCCGTCCACAGCGCCTGGAAGGTGTACATGCTGCCGCCGTCGCCGGTGAAGCCGACCACCGTGCGGTCGGGGTGGGCGAGTTGGGCGCCCAGCGCGCCGGGGATGCCGACGCCGAGGGAGCCGCCGCGGGTCTCCATCCACTGGCCCGGCACGGTCGGCGCGAGCCTGCGGAAGATCTCCGGGGACGCCGTCAGCGCCTCGTCGAACAGGATCGCGTCCGGCGGCAGCCGACGCGCGAACTCCTGGGCGAGCGCGATGGTGGGCAGTTCCAGGGCGGTGGCCGTGGCCTCCTCCCGCGCGTCGGCCGCCGCGAGCGCGGCCGAGCGCTGTGCGGCGTGCCGGCGCAGCCGCTCGACGGCCGCCGTCCGCCGCCCGAGGCCCATCTCCCGGCCGAGCGCGTCGGCGAGCAGGCCGAGGGTGGCCTTGGGGTCGGCGACGATGCCGAGGTCGACGGGGTGGTTCTTGGCGATCGCGCCGGGGTCGAGGTCGATGTGCACGACCGGGACACCGGCCCCGAAGACGCCGTCGAGCGCCGGGTACACCTCGGGCAGCACATAGGTGCCCACGATCAGGACACCGTCGGCGGCGCCGGTGATCTTCCGGCTCTGCTCGCCGAACATGTGGCCCAACTGGCCCGCGTAGGCGGGGTGTTCGACGGACAGATTGACCTCGGCCCAGTCGGCGCCGTACACATCGGCGCCCCACACCTCGGCCAACCGCCCCAACTCGGCCTGGGCACTGGCGAAGTGGACTCCGTCACCGGCGATGATCAGCGGGTTGCGGGCGTCGGCGAGCAGCGCGGCGGCCCGCGCCACGGTGTCGGGGGCGGGCAGGCTGCGGGTCTCCGGGTAGGAGACGGGCGCCACCGCCTCGGTGGTGTCGCGGTCCATGACGTCGGCGGGCAGCACGACCAGTACCGGACCGTACGGCGGGGTCCCGGCGACCTTGAAGGCGCGGCGCAGCACCCGCAGCGTGGAGTCGGGGTCGACCACGCGGGTGGCCCACTTGGTCACGGGTTTGGCCATGCCGACCAGGTCGGCGGCCATCTGCGCGTCCATGCTGTCGTAGCGCAGCCCGGACTCGCCGACCAGGGTGACGATCGGGGCGTGGCCGCGCATCGCCTGGTAGAGCATGCCGATGCCGTTGCCTAGCCCTACTCCGGAGTGGAGTTGCAGGACCGCCGGGGTGCGGGTGGCGCGTGCGTAGCCGTCGGCCATGCCTACGGCGGTGCACTCCTGGAGGGCCAGGATGTACTGGATCGAGGGGAAGGAGCGCAGTTCGTCGAGGAACCCCTGCTCGACCGTGCCGGGGTTGCCGAACATGAACCGGACCCCTTCGGCGTGCAGTTGTTCGAGCAGCGCGATCCGCGCGGGCCTGCTGTCCATCGTGTGCTCACCTCTCGTCGGGGCGAAGGGGCGCGGGACGGTCGCCTGGATCAGGCGGTCGTCCTGAACCCCCACTGCCGCAGGCCCTCTTCGAGGACCTCGACGGTCTTCTGTCCGGTCAGGTAGGAGTCGGGCGTCGAACGGCCCGTGATGAACGGGTAGTCGACGATGACGGAGGTCTCCTTGCCGAAGTTCCCGTGGTAGGCGCCGCCGGGTGCGGTGGCGTCGCGCAGGATGTACTCCAGCGGGTACGGCGGCGGCCCCATGACGAAGTCGGTGCCGATGAACCCGGTGCCGTCCTTGTAGTCGTACTCGATGCAGTGCCCGGTGACGTGCTTGCCGCGGATGAGGGACTCGCGGGTCTCCTGGTCGCGGGCGAAGGCGAGGCAGGCGACGCCGTAGCACTCGGCGGCGATCGGCCGGTCCAGGGCGTAAAAGGCGAGGATCAGGTCGTGGACGCGCCAGTTGTTGGCGAGGTCGACGATCGGTCCGCTGCCGCCGACGATCAGCAGTGCGTCGTAGCGGTCGGCGATCTGTGAACGCACCTGCTCCAGGCGGGTGTTGTAGGCCTCCCAGTCGCGCAGGAAGTACGGCTTGGACCGGTAGGGCCGGTCGGGCAGCCAGGACGACAGGTCGAGCGGGTTGTCGAGCCGGTCGGAGTCCTCGACCTTGCGCACCTTCGCGGCGGTCTCGGGGGTGGTGACGGAGCGGCCGAGCGGCGGGTCGATGTACTCGGGGTCCATGCTCGGCGGCAGCGCCTGCGGGCGCTTGCCGGTGGGGGTGGCGAAGGTGAGGTGGTAACCGGCCTGGTCGAAGGTCTCCAGGGGGCCGATCAACTCCTCGCCCCAGTAGCCGTGTTCGGACAGGACGACCAGAATGCGCCTGCTCATGGGGTTCCTCCCGTTCGGCGGGACGGTGCCAACTGGCGGATTCCTGTCTACGTCGGGGCCGTTGCCCCTGGCCGTCGGCGGCGCCCGGGTCGCGGCACATCCTCAAGTGGCCGAACGCACTACGGCATGTCGTGGCCATCGGTCTTCGTTCCGTGAACCCACCGGCGCACGCCGGGAGTTGCCGCAGCTCCGGCCGCGACTTCGCACAGTGCGCCCGGTCCGCGCGCACGAGCGGACCGGGCGGGCGCGGGTGTGGGGTCATCGGACCCGTGCCGCTTCCGGACCCCGGGAGCGGAACCCCGATGAGCGGAGACACACATGCCGAGCGAACAGACCGGCTCCGACCGGGAGATCGCCGAGTACGTGCAGCGCTGGTACGACCTGCTGAGCGCGCACGCGCCGGTCGAGGAGCTGCTGCCCTTCGTCACCGACAAGGGTCTGGTGATGGCCTTCCCGGAGCGGACCCTGTACAGCCACGCGGACTTCCTCGACTGGTACACGGCCGTCGGCGAGGCCTACACCGACCAGAGCCACACCGTGGAGAAGGTCACCACGCACGAGGAGGGCGCCCGGATCGACGTCGACGTCACGGTGGTGTGGACCGCCAAGTCGACCGCGGACGGCACTGTCTCGTCCTTCCGGATCAACCAGAAGTGGCAGTTGGAACGGTCCACACCGGGCGCCCGCCCGCTGATCGTCGACTACCGGGTCGGCGAGCCGGCCGCGATCTGATTCCCGTCACCTTTTGGAGGCTGTCATGCCGTCGAAGTCGCTGCCCCTCGGGGCCGATTACATCGTCGTCGGCGCCGGCTCGGCCGGCTGCGCGGTCGCGGCCCGCCTGACCGAGGACCCGTCAACGACCGTGGTCCTGCTGGAGGCGGGCGGCTGGGACGAGCGCCCCGAGATCCATCAGGCCGACGCGGCCTCGGTCCTCTCGCTGCTCACCGCCGAGTGGCGGAGCGAGATCGACTGGGGCTACGTCACCGAGTCCGAGGCGGGCATGGAGGGCCGCCGAGTCCCCGTGGCCCGTGGCAAGGTCGTCGGCGGGTGCAGTTCCGTCAACGCCCTGATGTGGGTGCGCGGCAGCCGCCACGACTACACCCGCTGGGTCGCCGAGGGCGCCACCGGATGGTCGTACGACGAGGTCCTGCCGTTCTTCCGGCTGGCCGAGGACTACTCGGGCGGCGCGGACGAGTTCCATGGCACGGGCGGTCCCGTCCGGGTGCGGCAGCTCGATCGCCCCTCCCCGATCGCGCGGGCGTTCGTCGCGGGCGCCGGTGAACTCGGGTACTCCGCGGACGGTGCCGCCGACGGGGACTACAACGGCGCCCGCCAGGAGGGCTTCGGCTTCCTGTACCAGACGTTCCGCGACGACGCGGGCCGCCGGTGCAGCACCGCCGACGCCTATCTGCGCCCGGCCCTGGACCGTTCCAACCTGACCGTGCTGACGGACACCCTGGTCACCCGGCTGCTGCTGGACGGGACGCGGGTCACGGGCGTCGAGTACGTCCAGGACGGCGAGCGGCGCCAGTTGCGCGCCGAGAGCGAAGTCATCGTGTCCGCCGGGGCGTTCGAGACGCCGAAGCTGCTCATGCTGTCCGGCATCGGCCCGGCCACCCACCTGCGGGAGCATGGCATCCGCTGTGTCCAGGACCTGCCGGGGGTCGGCGCCGGACTCCAGGACCACCTGTTCACGCCCATCTGCTACCAGTCGCTCCAGGAGCACCCGGACGGGGCGCTGCTGTCCGAGGCGGGGCTGTTCACCCACACCCGCGAGGCCGGTCCTGAGGACTCCCCCGACCTCCAATTCACCTTCGGGCCCATCAAGTTCCTGCCGTCCGACGCCCCCGCCGAGCAGTGGGACGGCCCCGGCTTCACCTTCGCGCCGATCGCGCTGCAACCGCGGAGCCGGGGCCGGGTGCGGCTGCGCGACGCCGACCCCACGTCCAACGCCGTCGTCAGCGCCGGGTACCTCACCTCCACCGCCGACCTCGAAGTCCTGGTGCGTGGCGTGGAGTTGGCGCGCGAGCTGGCCGCCACCCGCGCCTTCGACGCGTTCCGCGGCGACGAGCTGGGCCCCGGCAAGGACATCACCGGGCCCGCCGAGCTGCGCCGGTACGTCGCCACCAACGCGACCACCCTGTGGCACCCGGCCGGCACCTGTCGGATGGGCACGGGCGCGGACGCCGTCACGGACCCCGAGCTGCGCGTGCACGGCATCGCGGGGCTGCGGGTCGCGGACGCGTCGGTGATGCCGTCGATCACCGCGGGCAACACCCACGCGCCCAGCGTCATGATCGGCGAGCGCGCTGCGGCGTTCGTCCGCGGGGCCGCCGTCCCGGCTCTCTCCGAACCGTCCCTGTCCGACGTCCACTTGAGCTAGGGGAAGCACCATGTCCGACCTCGACCAGTCCCAGCAGGACAACCTGAACCTGTACCGGCGTTTCCTCGACGCGTTCAACGCCGGCGACCAGGCGGAGATGCCCCGGGTCATCGCCGCCGACTTCACCGACCACCACCCCGGGTTCGACATCAACGGCCTCGACTCCTATCTGGAGGCGCTGCGCGGGGCCTACAACACCCTTGATCTGAAGGGCGAGTTGGAGGAGCTGTCGGCGCTCGGCGAGGACCGGGTCCTGACCCGGGTCAAGCTGACCGGCACCCACCTCGGCGAGCTGCTCGGCTTCCCGGCCACGGGCCGCAAGGTCGAGTGGACGACCACCGAGATCTGGCGGGTCGAGGGCGGCCTGTTCGTGGAGCGGTGGGCGCAGGACGACATGCTCGGGCTGCGCGGGCAGATCTCCTCGGACGCCTCGAACCTGGCCGTCGTCCAGCAGGTCAGCGACGCCGTCAACCAGCGCCGACTGGACGCCCTCGACGACCTGTTCGGGCCGACGTTCCACGACAACAACCCGGCGTGGAGCTGCGAGAGCCTGGAGGAGCTGAAGGGGATCATCCAAGGCGCGTACGACGGCCTCGACTTCTCCGTGCACCTCGACGCGCTCTACCCCGCCTCGCCCGACAAGGTGATCATGCACATCACCTTCCACGGGCGGCACATCGCCCCGTTCTTCGGCCAGGAGCCGACTGGCAAGAAGGTCTCCTGGACCAGCCTTGAGGTCTACCGGCTGGAGGACGGCAAGGTCGTCGAGCGCTGGGTGCAGGCCGACACCGCGGGCCTGATGCGCCAGGTCGGCGTGCCGCTCCCCTGATCGTTCCCGCACCCCAGACAGCAACCGGAAAGGACGGGCGCATGAACACCCGAGAAGTGGTCGACACGTACTACCGGCTGGCCAACTCCGGCGAGTGGGACGCCTGGTGCGACCTGTTCGCCATCGACCAGACCATGGACGAGCAGCTCGCCGGACACGTCGAGGGCCGCGAGACCCTCCGGGAGATGATGAAGGGCTTCCCGGAGATGTACGCCTCCTTCGCCAACGTGCCCCGGCACGTGGTCGTGGACGGCGAACAGGCCGCGGTGGTCTCCGACATCACCGGCACCACCCACGACGGCATCACCGTCGAGGCGAAGGTGTGCAACTACTTCCGTGTCACCGGCGGCCTCATCACGTACTTCGCGAACTTCCACGACAGCGTGCCGTTCGCCGCGGTCATCGGGAAATGAGGGCCCACCGATGACGACCGCCGCCCCGGCCGGCCTGCGCTGGTCGCACGTCGGCCTCAACTGCCGTGACCAGAAGGCCACGGAGGACTTCTACACCCGGCACTTCGGGTTCGCCCGGGCCCGGGTGGTGGAGGCCGACGAGGTCCGCGTGGTGTTCCTGCGCAACGGCCCCGTCTATCTGGAGCTGTTCGCGACCGACGCGGACGCCCTGTTCACCACGGCGAAGGACGGCCCCGCCAACCCCGGCACGGCACGCCATCTCGCCTTCCAGGTCGACGACGTGGACGCGTTCCTCGCCGCCGCCGGGGGCGAACTGGAGCCGCTGCTCGGCCCGTTGACCTTCGACGAGTTCATCCCCGGCTGGAAGACGGTGTGGGTGTCCGACCCGGACGGCATCGTGCTGGAGGTCAGCCAGGGCTACACCGATCAGACCACCGACGAACTGGCCACGTACGCCTGACAGGAGAGTGCACCACCATGAGGCCCGTCCCCGACCAGACCATCCTCCTCACCGGCGCCACCGACGGCATGGGCCGTGAGCTGGCCCGTGAACTCGCCGCGCAGGGGGCGTCGTTGATCCTGCACGGCCGCAACGCGGCCAAGGGCGCGGAGCTGCTGGCCGAGCTGCGCGCGTCCACCGGCAACGACAGGCTCAGCTACGAACTGGCCGACTTCTCCTCGCTGGAGGACATCCGCAAGCTGGCCGACCGGATCCTCGCCACGCACGACCGGCTCGACGCGCTGGTGAACAACGCCGGCATCGGGGTCGAGCTGGTGCGCCACGAGAGCCAGGACGGCCTGGAACTCACCTTCCAGGTCGACTACTTGGCGGCCTACATGCTCAGCTGCCGACTGGCGCCGCTGCTGGTGCGCTCGGCCCCGGCCCGCATCATCAACGTCAGCTCCGCGGGCCAGGCGCCGATCGACTTCCGTGACGTGATGCTGGAGCGGCACTGGGACGGCGTGCAGGCCTACTGCCAGGCGAAACTGGCCCAGATCAGCCTGACCGTCGACCTGGCGGAGCGGCTGCGCGGCACCGGGGTGACGGCCAACGCCCTGCACCCGGCGTCGTACATGCCGACGAAGATGGTGGTGAACCTGTTCACCCCGCAGTCCACGGTCGCGGAGGGTGTGCACAGCACCCTGCGCCTGATCACCGACCCGGCCCTCGACGACGTCACGGGCACCTACTTCAACCGCACCCAGCGCTCCCGGGCGGGCGCCCAGGCCTACGACGAGAAGGCCCGCGCCCAACTGCGGTCGCTGAGCGAGTCGTTGACCGGGGTGTCCTTCCCGGCCGACCTCAGCGGCTGAGCGACACACGGCAGCACCGAGCCCCCGCCTCGTGCACGCGAGGCGGGGGCTTCGTGGTGTGCCGGTGCTAGTTCGCGGTGACGGACAGCTTGTGGTGGAACACGTTCCCCGGGTCCCAAGTCGCCTTCACCTGACGCAACTTGGCGAGGTTGCCCTTGAAGTACAGGGTCTCCCAGGGCACGCCCGAGGTGTTCCAGGCCGGGTCGGTGAGGTCGGTGTCGGGGTAGTTGATGTACGAGCCGTCGTTGGTGTCGTCGGGCACCGGCACCCCACCGGTGTCCGCGTAGAGGTCGCGGTACAGCGCGCGCATCCAGGCCACGTGCCGGTCGTCCTGCGTCCGATCGGGCCAGTACGTCGTGAAGTTGGCCTTCAGGATCGAGTCCCGCTGGGCGAGTGCGGTGGCCGTGGGCGACACGGTGTTGACCTTGCCGCCGTAGGAGTAGAGCAGGATGCCGGCGTGCCCGTCGTAGGCGGCGTCGGAGAGGTAGCCGTAGAGCGTCCTGGCCTGAGCGGCGGACCAACCCCGGCGCAGATAGGCGCCCTTGGACTTCGTGCGGTTGTAGAGGCCGGTGTCGTAGGGGTCCTTGAGAGTCGTCTTCAGCCAGGGCCAGGAGGAGCGGCCGTCCGTGTACGGGACGCCGATGCCGCCGACCACCGCCGTGACGTAGGCGTCGAGAAGGGCCGAGGCGTCCGAACGGGTGCCGTCTATCTGGGTGTTGAGGACCAGGCTGCCCTGGATCCGGTTGTAGAGGATCAGGACACTGTGGAGGCTGTCGTAGGAGGAACCGGCGACGCTGTTGCGGGCGTGCCAGGCGCCGTGGTTCGCGATCAGCGCGGTGAAGGCCGCTTCCGTGAGGTCGGTCCACTTGATGGCGACGGTCGACTTCAGCAGGGTCTTCGGCGGTCTGGGGAGCAGGGTGGCGGGGTCTGTGCCGGTGGCGTCGGGGGTGCGGAACCAGTAGCGGGTGACGATGCCGAAGGTGCCTCCGCCGCCGCCCGTGTGGGCCCACCACAGGTCGCGGTGCGGGTCGTCGGCCTCGCGGGTGGCGACCACGGCACGGGCGGTGCCGTGCGCGTCGACCACGACGACCTCGACGGCGTAGAGGTGGTCGACGACGGCACCGTACTGGCGGCACATCGCACCGTAGCCGCCGCCGGTGACATGGCCGCCGACACCGACGGTCGGACAGGTGCCGCCGGGCAGGGAAACGCCCCACTCCAGGTAGAGGGTGCGGTAGACGTGGCCGAGAGTGGCGCCGCCCTCTACCAGGAACGCGCGGCGGGCGGGGTCGTGGCGGACCGCGTCCATCTCCGACATGTCGACGAGGATCCGTACGTCCGGGTCGTCGACGAGTCCGTCGAGGCAGTGCCCGCCGCCCCGCACACCGATGCGTTTGCCCGCGTCGACCGCCTCCTGGACGACGGACACCACCTGCGCGGTGGTGTGGACGAGGCGTATCGAGTCGGGGGCGGCGGTGAATCTCGCGTTGTAGCCGCGGGAAGTGAGGTCGAGATAGCGGGAGTCGGCCGCGTCGACGGTGACCGCGGCGGGGGTGGTGGTGACCGTGCTCTCGGCGGCGAGGGCGCGGGTGGGGACCACGGCCGCGGTGATCCCCGCGGCGGTGGCGGTGCCGAGGAGTCCGCGCCGGGTGAGGCCGGTGGACGGAGGTCGGTCGGGTTGTGGTGGTGTCACTGCTGTCTCCTTCGTCTTCTGGTCGCTGTCACTGGACGAAAAACTGCCGCCCAGGAGGCGGGGGGCCTTCTGGGCGGCAGGAGTTGAGGGAGTGTCAGACGACGTCGTGGCCGCTGACCGTGGTCTCCGGGATCTCGTCGCGGACGTCCCAGTGCTCGACGATCAGTCCGCCTTCGAGCCGGAAGATCTCCACGACCACCGAGCCCCGGTCCGTCGAGGTGGCGCGGAAGTGGGTGTGCACGAAGACCAGGTCGCCGGAGCTCGCCGCGCGCTTGATCTCGAAGCGGGCGTCGGGCAGCTGCTTGCGGAAGCCCTGGATGAACTCGACCAGCGGCTCACGTCCGTCGGGCAGGTTCGGGTTGTGCTGGATGAGGTCCGCGGCCAGGTACTTGTCGGCCAGGTCGGTCTGCCCCTGGTTCCAGACGGTCTCCAGGTATTCGCTGACGAAGTGCACCTGGTGGCTGCTCATGAGTTCTCCTTGACTGGCTGATCCAACTGACAGATCTAGCTGATGTGTACAGGTGTGGCGGGCTGCTCTGCGGACGCTGCCGCCGAGGCCTGCCGGACGGACAGCACATGGGTCAGCGCGGCGAGGACGAGGACGCCCAGGGCCGCGGCCGGGATGGGGCCCGCGCCCACGCCGGGCAGCAGGGAGCTGCCGATGAAGCTGCCGAGGCTCATCCCGAGGTAGAGCGCGGCGGCGTTCAGGGCGAGGATCAACCCCGGTTGCAAGGGCACGAGTTCGACCAGCCGGGCCTGTTGCGGGGCCTGGTAGAGCTGGCTGAAGAAGGCCCAGAAGGCGAAGAACACCAGCCCGGCGTGGGAGTGCGGGGCAACCAGCAACAGGGCGAAGCCCGCCGCGAGTCCGATGACGGCGAGGCCCACCGTGCGGTCCCCGCCGAGCCGTTCGGCGATCCTCGGCGCGGTCGCGTTGCCCGCGACGCCGATCACGCCGAAGGCGAGCAGGGTCACCGAGATCAGTCCGGAGGACGCGTCGAAGCGGTCCTTGAGGTAGGCGCCCGCGATGCCGTAGACGGTGAACTGGGCGGCCATGAAGAGAAGCGTCGTAGAGACGGTGGCCACGGTGGCGGGCGTGCCCAGCGCGCCGCGGTAGGCGCGGACGGTGGGCGGTTCGCCGGCCGGGATCTCGGGGACGAACACGAACACCGTCACGAAGGCGATGGCGGAGAGCGCGGCCACGCCGAGGAGGGCCGGGCGCCAGCCGAGGCTGCCGCCGAGGAAGGACGCCAGCGGCACCCCGAGCACGGCGGCGGCCGTCATCCCGCCGAAGACGGTGGCCAGCGCCCGCTGCCTGCGCTCCGCCGGGACGATGAGCGCGCCGGCCGCCGAGGCGCCGGGGCCGAAGACGGCGGCGCCCATCGCGGCGAGGACCCGAGTGCCCGTCAGGAAGCCGTAGTTGGGCGCCACCGCGCCGAGCGCCGCGCCGACCGTGAGCAGCCCGATGCCGACGAGGAGGACGCGCTTGCGGTTCCACCGGCGCAGCAGGATCGGCGCGGTGGGCGCGCAGACGGCGAAGGTCAGCGCGAAGACGGTGACGAGGATGCCCACCGAGGCGGGCTGGACGTGCAGGTCGTCCCCGATCGGACCGTTGAGGCCGACGACCGCCAGCGAGATCGTCCCCAGGCTGAAGTAGCCGAGTGACAGCGACAGCAAGGCCGGTAAGGCGTTGCGGGAGGGCATCACGCCACCTCGTCTTCCGAACGTTCCACACGTTCCGAACGGGAAAGTTGCATACGGCGACCGTAGGAGCGCCGGTCACGGCCTCGCGCGCGTCGCGAGGAGGCGGTCGGCACTGCCCGAGGTCCGTCCCCGCACTACGTCAGGTCGCGCCGAAGGACCGTGAGCGCAGCACCAGTGGCACGCTCCGGTCGGTACTGATCAGCCAGTGCTCGACGCCGTTGACCAGCAGGAGCAGCAGGGTGGTGAGGGCCAGCACGGCGAGGGCGGGCACGAGGGGCGCGACGACGGCGGCGGCCAGGAGGACCAATCCGCAGTAGAAGCGGGTGGCGGACGCGGCGCCGAACATCCGGCGGCGCGTGTAGCAGAACGTCAGCAGGATCAGGGCGGCGCCGACGGGCAGCAGCCCGGCGGCGCCGGAGTGCGGGGCCCGCAGCGGGTCGTGGACGGTGCGTACGGCGCCGACGGAGACCAGCAACAGGCCCGCGACCAGGGCGAGATGGCCGTAGCTGAGGACGTCGCGGACGACGACGGCGGGGGTGGGGTGGGTGCGCAGGGCGTGGGCGACGGCCGAGGCGGCGAGGTGGAAGTAGAGCCACCACAGGGCGCAGCCGATGAGGAAGGCGAGGATGAGCGCGGTCAGGCTGACCGGGTCGAGGGGGCCTTTGGCGACTCCGGCGCCGACGGAGAAGATGTTCTCGCCGAGGGCGATGATGATGAACAGCCCGAAGCGTTCCGGGAGATGGTTGACGCCGAAGGCCAGTCGCCGCAGATGGCCGCTGAGCAGTACGGGTGCCACGAGTTCGGCGATCACGGCGAACGCCCAGCACACCGCGCGCCAGGGGGCGGGGAGGGTGGCCGCGGCGAACAGCACGAGCGCGAAGGCGAGTCCGGCACGGTAGGGGTGGATGGTGTAGAGGGCGCACTCCCTGCGGATGGCCTCGCCGATGAGCAGGCGCAGGGCGAGATAGCTGCCCGCGTACAGCAGTGCCTGTTCGCGGTCGACGAGTGCTTGTGGCGCGGCAACTGCCATGCCGTAGACGGCGAGTGCGGTCAGGAGGAGGAACACGCGTTGCTGAGTGGTCTCGTGGACGGCGTTCATCGCCATGACGACATCCACCCAGGCCCACCAGAGCGGGACGAGCACGAGCAGACACTGTCCGAGGACGGGCCAGGTGGGGTGTCCGGAGAGCAGGTGCGCGATCTGGCCCACGCCGAATGCGAGGACCAGATCGAAGAAGAGCTCCGCCCAGGTGGCCCGGTCGCGCACCTGAACGGCCGGGACGGTCGTTGTCTCGGTTGCGTCGGTCATCGTCGTATCGGCGCACGGGCGGAACCCGGCGAGCACGGAATCGCCGAACTGGACTCCTACTGCGGCGAGTCGGGGCGCCTGCTGTGGGAACTCCGGGGCGGCGCGGGGCCGTTGGCCGTGGCGGTCATCCGGGGATGCGGTCGAGCAGGGCGGTGACCTCGGTGCGGAAGGCGGCGAGGCGTTCGGCCGCGTGGTCGGGGCTGATGCGGGGCTCGTAGACGGCGGAGGGTTTTCCGTCGGGCAGCGCGTCGGCGAGCGACAGTGCGGATTCGGCGCCGAGTCGGGCCAGCGCGCCCACGCCGAGGGCGGTCGCGTCGGGCAGGACGGACACCTCGACGGGGCATTGCAGCAGGTCGGCCTGAGTCTGCATGAGCAGGGCGGAGCGGGCGAGGCCACCGTCGACGCGCAGTACGTCGAGAGGGGTGCCGAGGTCGGTGGTGGCGGCCGCGGCGAGTTCGACGACCTGTGCGGCGATGCCCTCGCACAGGGCGTGCACCAGGTGCCCGGCCGTGGTGTCGAGGCCGAGTCCGGTGAGGGAGCCGCGCAGGTCGCCGCGCCACCAGGGGGCGGCGAGTCCGGCGAGGGCGGGGACGAAGGTGACGCCGCCGTTGTCGGGGACGGTGCCGCCGACGCGGTCGAGGTCGGCGGGGCCGGTGATGACGCCGAGGTCGGTGAGCCAGCGTACGGCGGACGCGGCCGTGTACACCTGCCCGTCGAGGCAGTAACCGGTCCGCCCGTCCAGCCGCCAGGCCACACAGCTCACCAGACCCGAGTCGCCGCGCCGGGGCGTGTCGCCGGTGTGGGCGAGCAGCAACGCCCCTGTGCCATAGGTGCACTTGGCGCCGCCGGGCGCGGTGATCCGCTGGGCGAGGAGGGCCGCCTGCTGGTCCACGACGAGTCCGGTGAGGGGGATCTCCGCGCCGAACGCGGTGGTCGTACCGATGGGTTGGGCGCAGTCGACGACTCCCGGGAGGCGTTCGTCCAGGAGTCCGTAGAGGTCGAGGGCGCGAGGCGACCAGGCGGCCTTGTCCAGGTCGAGGAGTTGGGTACGGCCGGCCGTCGCCGCGTCGGTGACATGGGTGCCGGTGAGGCGGTGCACCAGCCAGGAGTCGCTGGTGGTGACCATGCCCTCGCGGGTGAGGTGGCGGCGGATCCAGGCCATCTTGGGCGCGGCGAAGTGCGGGTCGAGGGGCAGCCCGGTCAGTCGGCGTAACTCGTCCGCGTGCTCGGCGAGTTCGGCACAGACGCTCTCCGCCCGCCGGTCCTGCCGTACGAGGGCGTCGGTCAGCGGCATACCGGTGTCGGGGTCCCAGGCGAGGACGGTCTCGCCCTGGTTGGCGAGGCCCAGCGCGACCACGGGTTCGTCGGCCTCGGCGAGCGCGCGGCGACCGGCGACGATCACCGACTCGTACAGTTCCTCGGGGTCGGCCTCGATCAGACCGCCCGGCGGCCGGCGGTTCCCCACCGAGACGAACCCGGTGCCGATCACGCCGCGTTCGGGACAGATCACCAGGGCCTTCGTACCGGATGTTCCCTGGTCGACGGCGAGTACCGGACCCGTCATACCACCCCTCCCGTAGATCAACGCCCGCCAGCCTGCCGCCGCTCCGCACACCACGTCAAGCATTTCTGATCTTCAGTCAACTCGCAGATATATCTGTGGAGTTGGGGAGGATCGGGAGGCGGCGGGGGATGCGTGGTTACGAAGTCACGGCACGGATACGGCAGGATGAGCGGTCGCGTCGGCACACGGGCCCCGTCCCGGCCGGCGCGAGCGCACTACCGGCAATGCCCGCAATTCGAGCAGGTGGCAACAACGTGACGACACTTCACATCCGGCCGTACGCGGCGCTCTTCGCCGCAGTTTCCGCTCCCGGAGGTGACCGATGAACCGCACGCCGACCCTGGACGACTTCATGCTGGCCGGAATCGCCCTGGCCTCGGGCCTGTTGGCGGCGTTCCTGCTGCGCGTACTGCTGCGCTGGCTCGGCAAGCACGCCGACCGGACACGCTGGAGCGGCGACGACGTGATCGTCGACGCGCTGCGGACCGCGCTGCCGTGGTCGGCGATCGCCGGTGGCGCGGCGGTCGCGGGGGCGGCGCTGCCGTTGACGCACACGGTCCAGCACCAGGTCAACCAGAGCCTCAAGGTGCTGATCATCCTCGCGGTGACGGTGTCGGCGGCCCGGGTGATAGCGGGGCTCGTCCGGGCGGTCACCAACTCCCGCTCCGGCGTCGCCGGTTCGGCCACGATCTTCGTCAACATCACCCGGATACTGGTCCTGGCCATCGGCTTCCTGGTGATGCTCCAGACCCTGGGCATCTCGATAGCGCCGATGCTCACCGCCCTGGGCGTCGGCGGTCTGGCCGTGGCGCTCGCGCTCCAGGACACCCTCGCGAACCTCTTCGCGGGCATCCACATCCTCGCCTCGAAGACCGTCCAGCCCGGCGACTACATCAAGTTGAGCAGCGGCGAGGAGGGATACGTCGAGGACATCAACTGGCGTCAGACGACGGTCAGGGCGCTCTCCAACAACCTCGTCGTGATACCGAACGGCCAGCTCGCCAAGACGAACATGACCAACTTCATGCGTCCCGAGCAGCAGTTGACGATCCTGGTCCAGGTGGGCGTCGGCTACGACAGCGACCTGGAGCAGGTCGAGGAGGTGACCATGGAGGTCATCGCCGAGGTCATGACCGACATCACCGGCGCGATCCCCGAGCACGAACCGGCCATCCGCTTCCACACGTTCGGCGACTCGCGGATCGGCTTCACGGTGATCCTGGGCGTGGGCGAGTTCAGCGACCAGTTCCGCATCAAGCACGAGTTCATCAAGCGCCTGCACAAGCGGTACCGGGAGGAGGGCATCCGGATCCCGGCGCCGACGCGGACGGTGGCGCTCCAGCAGGGGTCCATCGCCATACCGCAGCAGCGGGTCCCGGAGGACGAGCCGGGCGAAGTCTCCTCCACCCGGCTCGACTGACCCGACCGGTCAACTCCCTCAGAGCGTCGCCGAGTTGTCGCGGTAGTGCCGCGGGGCGGTGAACGACGACTTCACCGGCGTCACCGTCCAGTCCGGATGACCGGGCATGCGCGGTGTCGCCGTACCGTAGAGCCAGTCCCGCAGGAAGCCGGACAGGTCCTGGCCGGAGACCCTCGACGCGACGGCGATGTAGTCCTCCGTCGTCGCCGAGGAGTCGCGGTAGCGGGCGAGGAAGGCGCGCTCCACGGCGTGGAAGGTGTCCTCGCCGATGAACTCCCGCAGGGCGTACAGGACCAGGACACCGCCCAAGTAGCGCTGGTTGTCGAAGAGGTTGACCGCGTTGGGGGCGGCGACCGGGCCCGAGTCGTGGCGCCACTGGTCGCCGCGCGCGTAGGTGTCCTTCATGCGGGCCTCCATCGTGGTGAGGCCGAGGGAGTCGGGCCAGCCGCGCTCGTAGCGGTAGAGCAGCCCGTAGAAGTCGGCGTGACCCTCGTTGAGCCAGAGGTCGGCCCAGGTGGCGGGGCTGACGCTGTTGCCGAACCAGGAGTGGACCAGCTCGTGCATCATGTGCGAGCCGATCTTGCTCTCTGCCTGGAGCAGGAAGTTCGGCTTGTAGAGGGTGAGGGTCTGGGTCTCAAGTCCCGTGAAATCAAAGGCGGTCGGACTGTCGGAGTTGCAGGGCAGCAGTCCGTACGTCTCGAACGGGAACGCCCCGAGCCGCTGCTCCAGC
This sequence comes from Streptomyces sp. NPDC002276, assembly GCF_053891435.1. NCBI lineage: Bacteria > Bacillati > Actinomycetota > Actinomycetes > Kitasatosporales > Streptomycetaceae > Streptomyces > Streptomyces sp. NPDC002276. The sequence continues at coordinate 49,471 of NZ_JBSFCQ010000022.1, forward strand.
CAGTCCACCTGACCCGGCGTCAGCGCGAGCGCCGGTTCCAGGGCGGCGGCGCGGGCGGTGGGCACGATGTCCCGCAGCGGCAGCCCGTGCGGGCCACGGCGCTCCTTGACGACGTAGTCGCCGACCGTGATCTGCACCAGCTCGGTCGCCATCGGCGAGCGCGAGCGGTAGCTGAACGCGGTCCGGTCGCCGTCCAGCCGCTCGGTGCACACCAGTTGACCGTTCGCGACCCCGCGCAGTCCGTCCGGGACGGTGATCCGGAACGTGAAGTCGGCCTTGTCGCTGGGGTGGTCGTTGCAGGGGAAGACGGTGTGTGCCAGGTTCGGCTGGCCGCACACCGCGAAACCGTCGGGGGTGAGGACCCAGCCGCCGGTGGGCGCGGCGGCGCGACTCGGGTCGGCGGAGTACGCGACGCGGACGGTAACTCGGGTCCTCGCCGGGAGAGTTCGGGCGGGCGTGATCCGCAGCTTCTCGCCGGCCTGCGCGAAATCGGCGCTACGGCCCTGGACGCGGACCTCGTGGATGTCGAGGCCGAGGGCGTCGAGGGAGAACCGCGTGAGGGCCTCGGTGGTGCGCAGTTCTATCGTGACCGTCCCGTCGACGAGCTTCGTCGTCGCGTCGTAGGCGAGGTCGAGGTCGTAGGACCGGACGCGGTAGCCGTCGTTGCCGAGGCTCGGGTACACCGGGTCGCCGAGGGTCTCGGCGCCCTCGTCGCCCTTCCCCCGCCCAGTCGTCCCGTCGACGTTCCCCCGTCCGGCCGCGATGGCCGGGGAACCCATGGTCAGTGCTGTTGCCATACCTGTCAGGGCGGCCAGCGGGGCCGTCACTCTGGTGCGATTTCTCATGATCCGCTTTCGCTCGGGCGGCCGGGTGGTCAGCTCCGGCCGTCGGTCGGTGAAGGTGATCCACCCGTTACTGACAACGGGGCCGGGCGAACGGTTGCGCTTGATCGTCGGACAGGTGTTCGCGCAGTGCGGACGGACCGCTGTCGAGTGGGACCGCATCACGAGATATCTTGATGTCGAGCAATGTTGCAGACGTGGAGCGGAGCACCGGTGACTGACTCGACCATCATCTATACGCACACTGACGAGGCCCCGGCCCTGGCGACGTATTCCTTCCTGCCGGTGGTCCAGGCGTACGCCTCGCAGGCGGGTGTCGCCGTGACCACGCGGGACATCTCGCTGGCCGGGCGCATCATCGCCGTGTTCCCGGAGTACCTCACCGAGGACCAGCGGATCCCGGACGCCCTGCACGAGCTGGGCGAACTGGCGAAGACGCCCGAGGCCAACATCATCAAGCTGCCGAACATCTCGGCGTCCATCCCGCAGCTCAAGGCCGCCGTGGCCGAGTTGCAGGAGCAGGGCTACGCGCTGCCGAACTACCCGGACGACCCCAAGACCGACGAGGAGCGGGACATCCAGTCCCGCTACGACAAGGTCAAGGGCTCGGCCGTGAACCCGGTCCTGCGCGAGGGCAACTCCGACCGGCGCGCCCCCGCCTCGGTCAAGAACTACGCGAAGACCCACCCGCACCGCATGGGCGCCTGGTCGGCCGACTCCAAGACCAACGTCGCCACCATGGGCGAGAACGACTTCCGCTCCACCGAGAAGTCCGTGACGATCGCCGAGGCCGGTGCGCTGCGCATCGAGCTGGTCGCCGAGGACGGCGCCACCACCGTGCTGCGCGAGTCCGTACCCGTCCAGAAGGACGAGGTCGTCGACGCCTCCGTGCTGCACGTGGCCGAGCTGCGGGAGTTCCTCACCGCGCAGATCGCCCGCGCCAAGGCCGAGGACATCCTGTTCTCCGTGCACCTCAAGGCCACGATGATGAAGGTCTCCGACCCGATCATTTTCGGCCATGTGGTCCGCGCCTTCTTCCCGAAGACCTTCGAGCAGTACGGCGCCACGCTCGCCGCGGCCGGTCTCTCCCCGAACGACGGTCTCGGCGGCATCCTCAAGGGCCTCGCCGCGCTGCCCGAGGGCGACGCGATCAAGGCCTCCTTCGACGCGGAGATCGCCGAGGGCCCCGCGCTCGCGATGGTCGACTCCGACAAGGGCATCACCAACCTGCACGTGCCGTCCGACGTGATCGTCGACGCCTCGATGCCGGCCATGATCCGCACCTCCGGCCACATGTGGGGCCCGGACGGCGCGGAGGCGGACACCCTCGCGGTGCTCCCGGACTCCTCCTACTCGGGCGTCTACCAGGCCGTGCTGGACGACTGCCGCGCGCACGGCGCCTACGACCCGTCGACCATGGGCTCGGTGCCCAACGTCGGTCTGATGGCGCAGAAGGCCGAGGAGTACGGCTCGCACGACAAGACCTTCGAGGTCCAGGCCTCCGGTACGGTCCGCCTCGTCGACCAGGCCGGCAACGTCGTCCTGGAGCAGTCGGTCGCCAAGGGTGACATCTTCCGCGCCTGCCAGACCAAGGACGCCCCGATCAAGGACTGGGTGAAGCTGGCCGTCACGCGGGCGCGTGCCACCGGCAGCCCGGCGGTGTTCTGGCTGGACGAGACCCGCGCGCACGACGCCCAGCTGATCAAGAAGATCGAGGCGTACCTGCCGGAGCACGACACCGAGGGTCTGGACATCCGTGTCCTCGCCCCGGTCGAGGCCACCAAGCTGTCGGTGGAGCGCATCCGCCGCGGCGAGGACACCATCTCGGTGACCGGCAACGTGCTGCGCGACTACCTGACCGATCTCTTCCCCATCCTGGAGCTGGGCACCAGCGCCAAGATGCTGTCGGTCGTCCCGCTCATGGCGGGCGGCGGCCTCTTCGAGACCGGCGCGGGCGGTTCCGCGCCGAAGCACGTGCAGCAGCTGGTCAAGGAGAACTACCTGCGCTGGGACTCGCTCGGTGAGTTCTTCGCGCTGGTCCCCTCTCTGGAGCAGTACGCGACGTTCACCGGCAACACCCGCGCCAAGGTCCTCGCCGACACCCTCGACCGCGCGACGGCGACCTTCCTCAACGAGGACAAGTCGCCGACCCGTCGCGTCGGCGGCATCGACAACCGCGGCAGCCACTTCTTCCTCTCGCTGTACTGGGCGCAGGAGCTGGCCGCGCAGACCGAGGACGCGGACCTCGCGAAGGCCTTCGCCGGATTCGCCGAGACCCTCGCGGGCGCCGAGCAGCAGATCATCGAGGAGCTGGGCGCGGTGCAGGGCAGCCCGGCCGACATCGGCGGCTACTACCAGCCCGACCCGGCCAAGGCCGCGAAGGTGATGCGCCCGTCGACCACGTGGAACGAGGCGCTGGCTTCCCTGAGCTGACGCACGAAGCCTGAGAAGTCTGAAGGGCATACCTGCCCCTCCGCCCCGGCCGGGGTCTCCTCCGGCCGGGGCGGCTGCGTTCGTCCACGTTCTCTCCCCCCGGTCCGTGATCGTCGATGCCGATACCTTGATCCTGCACCACGCCACTGACAACGCCCCGGGAGCCGCCCGTGTCCCATCCCCCCGCGCCGTCCTCGGCGTCTTCCGCCGCGCCGTCCTTCGAGTTGCTGCCCGGTGCCGTCGACTCGCCCGTGATCCTCCATGTCCCGCATTCCGCGCGGGAGATACCGGCCGACGTCCGCGCGGGCATCGTGCTGGACGACCCGGAGTTGGAGCGGGAGCTGGACCACATCACCGACAGCCACACGGCCCGGATCGCCGAGGAAGCGGCACGCGCGTGTGCCCTCACCCCATGGCGGTTCGTGAACCGGCTGTCCCGGCTGGTCGTCGATCCGGAGCGCTTCCCGGACGAGCGCGAGGAGATGCTCGCCGTGGGCATGGGCGCGGTCTACACCCGCACCACGCACCGCGCCGAGCTACGGCCCGCCGACCACGACCCGGAGCCGTTGATCGACCGCTACTTCCGCCCGTACGCCCGGGCCATGACGGAGGCGGTCGCCGACCGGCTGGCCGCGACCGGCCGGGCCGTCGTCGTCGACCTGCACTCCTACCCCACCGCCCCGCTCCCCTACGAGCTGCACGGCACCGGCCCCCGGCCGCCCGTCTGCCTGGGCACGGACGCCTTCCACACCCAGCCCGCGCTGCTGGCGGCGGCGCGCGAGGCGTTCGCGGGGTGCGGGGAGATCGGCGTCAACAGCCCCTTCATCGGGACCTACGTCCCGCTGGAGTTCTACGGCAAGGAACCGGCCGTGGGCGCGCTGATGGTGGAGCTGCGCCGGGACACGTACATGACCGAGCCCGGCGGGCCGCCCGACGGCCCCTCGGTCGCCCGGCTCGCCTCCGCGCTGGCGGCGCTCGTGGCCGCCGTATCGGGCTGACCACCGGCTGGAGCACTCCCGCAGGACAGGTGGGCGGGGGCGTACGAGGGTGGACGCATGACCGAGGAGACCACCACGCTGACCAGCCAGGCCCCGCAGCCGCCCGTGCGGGACTGGCCCCCGATCGACCTGACCGGGACCGACTTCGACCCGGTCCTCGCGGAGCTGATGCGCGAGGGTCCGCTGAACCGGATCCGGCTGCCGCACGGTGAGGGCTGGGCGTGGCTGGCCACCCGCTACGACGACGTGAAGATGATCACCAATGATCCGCGGTTCGGCCGCGCGGAGGTGACGACCCGTCAAGTGACGCGTATGGCCCCGCACTTCAAGCCGCGTCCGGGGTCACTGGCGTTCGCCGACCAGCCGGACCACAACCGGCTGCGCAAGCCGGTCGCGGGCGCGTTCACGGTCGGCGCGATGAAGCGGTTGCGGCCCCGGGCGCAGGCGCTGCTCGACGCGCTGGTGGACGGGGTCGTGGCGGACGGGCCGCCGGCGGATCTGATCGAGCGGGTCCTGGAGCCCTTCCCGCTCGCGGTGGTCAGCGAGGTCATGGGGGTGCCCGAGGAGAACCGCGAGCAGGTGCACTCCTGGACCCGGCAGATCATCTCCACGTCCGGTGGTGCCGAGGCCGCCGACCGGGCCAAGAACGGCATGTACGCGTGGATCACCGACACCATCCGCGCCCGCGCCGACAGCGACGGCACCGATGTGTACTCGCTGCTCGGCACCGCCGTGGCCCGGGGCGACATCAGCGAGCCGGAGGCGGTGGGCCTCGCGGGTCCGTTGCAGATCGGTGGGGAGGCGGTCACCCACAACTGCGGCCAGATGCTGTACCTGATGCTCACCCGGCCCGAGCTGCTGGAGCGCCTGCGGGGTCAACCGGAGTGCCGGGAGGCCGCGTTGGACGAGCTCCTCCGCTTCATCCCGCACCGCGCGTCGGTCGGGCTGGCCCGGATCGCCCTGGAGGACGTCGAGTTGCACGGTCACCGCATCAGCGCGGGGGACCCGGTCTACGTCTCCTACCTCGCCGCCAACCGCGACCCGGACGTGTTCCCCGACCCGGACCGCATCGACGTCGACCGCGATCCCAACCCGCATCTGGCCCTGGGCAACGGCCCGCACTACTGCACCGGTGCCGTACTGGCCCGGTTGCAGACCGAACTCCTCGTCGACACCCTGCTGGACCGGCTCCCCGGGCTCCAACTGGCCGTACCCGCCGAGGAGATCGTCTGGCGCCGCAAGACGATGATCCGGGGTCCGCAGACGCTGCCGGTGACCTGGTAGGGCGCTGATGCGCGAGGAAGAAGCGTCCCGCTCCCCTTCCTCGCGCACCGGCGGTCACGCGCCCGCGGTCACGCCCGCAGCCACTCCGTGACGACCACCTCCCCTCCGGTCCGCAGCCGTAGCGCGAAGGGACCGACCGGGGTCACGTCACTGGTGAAACGGCCCATGGCGTCGGCCGTCAGGGTGGTGGGGCGCAGGGCCTGCGGGCCGTTCAGGACCTCGATGCCGGCCGGTTGGGGCGGCATCACCTGGCCCATCAAACCATCGCTGGTCACCTCCACGTCGACGCTGAGCTCGCCCGCCGTGAAGGTCAGCATGCGCGGTACGTCCAGGGCTCCCCTGACCGGGATGGCGTCGACGAGCGAGTCGAAGGTCAGCTCCGCGAGCCGGGCGTCCATGTCGTACAACGCGTAGGCGTCCATGGCGACTTGGCGCAGTTCGGCGGGGACCGGGTCCAGGATGGCGACCGCCTGGCGCAGCTCCTCCTCCAGGAGGGAGTCGTCGAACTCCGAGCCGTCGTCGTCCTGTTCGCCCTGCTGCTCGTCGAACTCCTCGTCGCCGAAGGGGTCCTGCCCGAAGGCACCGAAGGCGTCGAACGCTCCGGGACCGTCGCCGTACATGCCGTTCACAGCGCCTCCCCGGCGTTCAGTCGGGCTCGCAGCCGGCGCAGACAGCGCTGGCGCATGGGTCCGATGCTGCCCACGGCGATGCCCAGACCGGCGGACACCTCCTGATAGCTGGGTGGCGGCGAGGCCATCAGGACGCGCAGCAACTGCCTGCACCGTTCGCCCAGTTCGGCGAACTCCTGCCACAGCCTGCGGATGCGTTCGGCCTCGGAGGCCGCCTCCTCCGAGTCGAGGACCGACTGCTCGGGAGTGCGCTCCTCACTGACGCGGTCGAGGAGTTGGGGGTCGTCCGTGGGCATGAGCCGCCGCAGTCCCTTGATCACCTTCAGGCATTCGTTGCGCGCGGTGCTCGCCAGCCAGGAGCCCGCCTTGTCGGGTTCCCGGATCCGCCCCAGGTGCTGGGCGAAGCGGAACCACACGGTCTGGTACACCTCGCCGGCGTCGGCGTCGGAGAGCCGATGGGCGCGCACCACTGACCAGACCAGTGGGCTGAGCCCCTCCACGAGCGCCTTCCAGGCCGCCGCGTCGCCGTCGACTGCCGACCGGACGAGCGCGCCGACTTCTGCACGGTCCACGGTGCCACCCCTCGTGTACGGCATGTCATCGTACGCCGTGGAGGGGATGGTTCCGGCCCTCATGCCGGTGCGGAGAGCGGCACGACGGGGACCGGGCGCCAGGTGGGCGGGCGCAGCGCCGGTACATGCGCCCCGCGTACTTCGGCGTACTCGGTGTTGGCCGCGAGGAGTTGGGTACGGGCGGCGCGCGCGTCGCTCTCCTTGTTGGCCGTCATGTAGGCGGCGACCAGGCCTGCGGCGACGGGGGCGGCGAACGAGGTCCCGCTCCAGTGCGCGAACCCCTCGAACATCACCTGGTCGGGCTTGCCTACGGAGTTGTCGCCCTGCTGGCTCAACACCCCGGTGTGGGTGGGGTATTGGCAGGTGCAGGAGTAGGTGAAGCCGAACCGGCAGGCGTCGTAGGTGCTGTGCTGGTAGGTGTAGGGCGTGGGTGCGTCGAAGCCGGTGAGGGGGCCGATGAGCCGCTCGCCGGGGGCGTAGGCCTTGACCCAGGCGCCGTGGTTGCTGAAGCAGGCGCCGTACTCGCCGTCGCCGCGCAGGGCGCCGACCGAGAGGACGACGTCCTGGTAGTCGGGCAGGTCGGCGTAGGCGGCGGGCCAGAAGGGGGTGGCGCTGGCGTTGTTGCCGGCCGCGGCGACGAGCAGGGTGCGCTGTGCGCGCAGGGCCTGCATGAAGCCCTCGACGCCGAGGAGGCCGTCGGTGCGGCCGTTGCTGGTGCCGGCGGAGAGGCTGATGACGTCGGGCCAGCCGTTCTGGTCGACGGCGGCGAACAGGGCCTCGCCGAAGTCGGATTCGAGGATGGCGCCCGCGTCGTTGAGGGTGTTGCGGACGGTCACCTCGGTGTTGGGCGAGACGGCCGCGACGAGTCCGGCGATGAACGTGCCGTGTCCTACGTACTGTTGGAGCACTCCCGCCGCGTCGGTCTCCTTGATCTGCGGGTCGCCCTGGACGTGGGCCAGCAGCGGGTAGGACCGGTAGTCGTGCATGAGTCCGGTGTCGATGACGAGGACGTCGACGGCGGTGTCCGGGTCGTAACCGGCTTCCGCGGGGGCGGGGTTGGCGCCCTGGGTGAGCGGGGCGGGCACGGGTTCGTCGCCGGGACAGGCGTTCACGGCGATCGACACGACGTGGTTGCGGCTGACCAGTCGGCGGCCCGCGCGGCCCTCGGGCTCGCGCAGGGCGCGCAGCGCGTTGGCCACGGCGCGGTCGCCGCGCCGGTCGCCGTGGCCGGGGTCGCCGACCTGGATGCGGGTGATCCCGGACCGGTTGGTATCGGGTCCGGCGCGGCGGACGGAGTCGGCGGTGAGGCCGGTGGCCTCGGTGAAGTGGGTGCGTACGGTGTCCTCGACGAGGCGGGCCTCCTCGCCGTCGCGGGCGAGCACGACGCCCTTCTCGTAGAAGAACTCGGCGGAGTCGTCCGGCCCCATCGCGAGGGGGATGTCGGGCATCGAGCGCTGGATCTGGTCGAACTGCTCGTGGAATCGCTGTGGTGCCATGGCGTGTCCTCCCACTGCGGCGGCGGTCGTCAATCAGAGCCCGCTGGCGAGTACTTGATACAGCGCCAAACCGGTGTGGTGTGCACCGGGGGGCCACTACCATCCGAGGAGTGACAGCGGATGGCGACCCGGTTATCGAACTGCTGCCGATGGTGTTCGCGGCTCCGAGCGAGGCGCTGGCCGGTGCGCGGGAGGTTCTCGACGGCGATCCGACGCCGTTCCAGGGCTCCGTGGCCCACCATGTGATCGGTATCTGGCAGCGGGACTTCGGCGATCTCCGGCTCGCGCTGAAGCACTTGCGGCGCGCCCGTGACCTGGCGGCGCGCGCGGAGTCGGCGGACCGGGAGGCGGACGTCCTGGGCACGCTCGGGGTGGCGCTGGTGCACGCGGGCCGCACCCGGCAGGGTCTGGCGGCCTTCGAGCGGGGCATCGCGCGCGGCAGCGGACAGACCAGGGCGCGCGTCCTGTTCCGGCGGGCCTACGTCTGGTGGGTGCTGGGACGGCACAAGGAGGCGCTGGACGACGTACGGCGGGCGATCCCCGTGCTGCGGCAGACGGACGACGTGATCTGGACGGCGCGGGCGCTGACCCTGCGCGCGACCGTGCATCTGGCGCTCGGCGCGGTGGACCGGGCCGACGCCGACTTCACGGCGGCCGAGCGGCTGTGGGAGACCACCGGCCAGGAGCACGACAAGGCCGACGCGGTGGAGAGCCGGGGCCTGGCCGCGTTCCGCTCGGGCGACATCCCGGTGGCGCTCCAACTCCTCGACGAGGCGGAGGAGATGTACGCCAAACTCACCACCCCCACCTTCATGCTCACCATCCGCCGCTGCGAGGTGCTGCTGAGCGCGGGCCTGGCCGCGGAGGCGCTGGCCCAGGCGGACACGGCCGTCGGGCTGCTGGACGGCATCGGCGGGCAGTCCACCCGCAAGGCGGAGCTGCTGCTGGTGGCCGCCCGGGCGGCGCGGCTCGCGGACGATCCGTCCACGGCGATCGCGCGCGCGGCCGTGGCGGTACGGCTGTTCGCCGCACAGCGTCGCACCTGGTGGCAGACGCATGCCCAACTGGTGCTGATCGAGGCGAGGTTGGCGGCCGGGCGGGCCTCCGGTCGGCTGGTCGCGGACGCCGCCGCGGTGGCCGGGCGGCTGGCCGCGTTCGGTTCCCCGTCGGCGCCGGAGGCCGCGCTGCTCGCGGGCCGGATCGCGCTGGCGCTGGGCTGGACGGCGGACGCGGAACGGCACTTGGCGGTGGCCGCCCGCAGCAGACGCGGCGGTCCCCCGCTGGCCCGGATGACCGGCTGGGCGGCGCAGGCGCTGCGCGCCGAGGCCGCCGGTTCGGGACGCGGGGTCCTGGAGGCCTGCCGTCACGGGTTGGACGTCCTGGACGACCACCGTACGACCCTGGGCGCCTCGGAGTTGCGGGCCCGGGCCACGGCGCAGGGCGCGGAGCTGGCGGCGCTCGCGCAGCGGGCGAGCCTCAACTCGGGTGGTCCGCGACGGCTGTTGGTGTGGAGCGAGCGGTGGCGGGCGACCGCGCTGTCCACCCCTCCGGCCCGGCCGCCCGCCGACCCGGCCCTGCTCAGCGGTCTGACGGCGTTCCGCGAGATCGCCGCCCGCGCGGAGGAGGCCCGGATGGAGGGGCACCCGGTACCGGCCCTGGAGCGCGAACAGCGGCGCCTGGAACGGGAGATCCGCTCCCGCACCCTCCACATCCGCGGCGACGCCCCCGGCGAGGGCGAACGCTTCGATCCGACCCGGCTGCTGGCACGGCTCGGTGAGGGACGGCTGGTGGAACTCGCCGTGGTCGACGGGCGGGTGCACGCCCTGCTGTGCGGCCAGGGGCGGGTCCGGCGGTTCCCGGCGGGCCTGCTCTCGGAGGCGATGGCCGAGGCGGAACACGTACAGGCGGGGCTGCGGCGGCTGGCACACCCCGGGGCGGAGGCCAGGCTCCCGGTGGTGGAGGCGGCGGGCCGACGGCTGGAGGAACTCCTCCTCGGTGAGGCGGTCCAACACCTGGGCGCCGGGCCGGTGGTGGTGGTCCCGCCGGGCCGACTCCACCGTGTTCCCTGGGCGTTGCTGCCCTCGTTGCGCGAGCGGGTGCTCAGTGTGTCGCCGTCGGCGGGCAGTTGGCTGCGTGCCCTGGACACCCGGCGACCGCCCGGCGGACGGCACGTCCTGGTGCGCGGGCCCGGCCTCGCGACCGACGGCGCCGAAGTCCCGGACCTGGCCGACCGCTACGGCACTCCTACGGTCCTGGAGCACGAGGACGCCGACGTCCCCCGGGTGCTGGCCGAGTTGGACGGCGCGACGTTGGCCCATATCGCCGCGCACGGCACGTTCCGCGCGGACAGTCCCTTGTTCTCGGCCCTTCGCATGGCCGACGGCCCGCTCATCGTCCACGACTTCGAACGCCTCGCCCGCAGCCCGTACCGCATCATCCTCTCCAGCTGCGACACGGCCCGCCTCGCCCCGGTGGGCGCGGACGAACTCCTGGGCCTGGTAACGGCGTTGCTCCCGCTGGGCACGGCGGGAGTGGTGGCGAGCAGCGCCCCCGTCAACGACGCCGCCGTGGTCCCGCTGATGGTCGCCCTGCACAAGGGCCTCAGCGCGGGCCTCTCCCTCGCGGAGGCCCTCCGCGACGCCCGGGCCGCGCTGCCCGGGGACGCGGTCCACCAGGCCACGGGCTGGGCGTTCACCGCGTTCGGAGCGGCCTGACCGACCGCCCCGGCAGCGCACCGGCCACGCGGACCGCGTCGTGGCCGATGGGGCACCGGTCACGCGGACTGCGCCGCGGCCGATGGGCCACCCGTCACGCCGACTGCGCCGTCGGCAGTTCCACCAGCCACGGCAGCGCGCCGCGGTCGCTCGCGCCGAGGCGGGCGTAGGCGCTGTAGAGGTGGTTGCCGACGGTGCGGACCGAGAGGGTGAGGCGTTCGGCGATCTGGCGGTTGCTGAGGCCCGCGGCGGCGAGGGTGACGATCTGCCGCTGGCGGGCGGTGAGTTCACCTAGCACCAGGCCGGAGAGCGCCGGGGTGCGGGCGCCCTGGCAGCGGCGGGCCAGCGCGACCGCGCGGGTGCGGGACATCCGGGCGGCACGCGGGTCGCGGTGCGCCCGGACGGCCTGTGCGTGCGCCTCGGCCGCGAACAGCAGGAACCCGCGCTGCTCCAGCTCCCCCGCCACCCGGTCCAGCGCGGGCCCGTCGCCGTCGACCAGCGCCTCGGCGTGCCGCGCGAGCACGGCCGGTCCGTCGCCGGGCAGCCGGGCGAGCCGTCCGGCCACCTGTTCGGGAGCGCCGAGGCGTACGGCGTCGTAGAGCGCGTACGCGGCGGGCCTGCCGTCCTCGACCGCACCCCCGCGCCGGTCCGGCGCCACCGCCTCGGCCACGGTCTCGCGGGCCGTCTCCACATCGCCCCGGGCCGCCGCCACCCAGCCGGTCGCGGGGCGGTTCGCGAGGGTCTCGTCGGTGTCCGGCACATCGCCCGACTGGGCGGCGGCCAGGGCGAGTTCGACCCCGCAGGCGCGGTCCTCCGGGGTCTCCCGCAGTCCCTCCCGCGCCCAGGCCGCGGCCTCGCGCAGTTCGCCGCGCAGCCTCGCGAACCGGGCGCGTACGGACGCGTACCCGGCCGGTACCGGTGCGCCCTCGGCCACCAGCCACTCCCCGACCGGCGTCGGCAGCGGCCGTACGTCGGTCCGGTCGATGCGGTCGGTGAGCGCGGCGCGTTCGGCGGCGAGGTCCGGGACGCACTGGTCGGGGGTGCGGGCCAGGCGGCGGGCCCGGAGCCGGCCGGCGGCGGCGCGCAGCGCGGGGCCGTGCAGGGGGTGGGTGAGACGGACGGCACCGCGGTCGTCGACGTGGATCAGGTCCTCGGCCTCCAGGCGTTCGAGGATGTCGAGGTCGAAGTCGTCGGGGGAGGACGCCAACGGCTCGGCGAAGGCCAGGCGTTCGAGGCTCTCGCGCTCGTCGAGGTCGGCGCGGGCGAGGACCTGCCCTGTGCGTTCGCGGACCGTCGCGGTGACCGGCACCGGGCCGCGCCAGGCCCACTCGTCGGTGTCCGTGGCCCGGGTCAGCAGCCCGCGCTCGCGCACCGCGCCGAACAGGTCGCGCAGCAGGCGCAGATCGCCCTGGCAGAGGTGGTGGAGGCGCTTCACGGTGAGGGGTTCCAGCGGGCCGCCCGCACCCGCCGCCAGCAGTTGGGCGATCTCCTCGCGGGGCAGCGGCTCCAGCGCGATGCGCGGCAGCAGTTCGCCCGTCCACAGGCGGGACACCGCGCCGGGCACGGGGTTGCCGTCGGTCACCACGACCACCAGGCGGGTCCGGCCGTGGACGGCGAGCTGGTGCACGAGGGCGGCGGAGGAGTCGTCGAGGAGGTGGGCGTCGTCGATCAGCAACAGCCGTGTTCCGGACAGGAGTTGGACCGCTCGGTGCAGGGAGACGCTCTCGGACAGCAAGTGGGCGAACGCGGCGAAGGGCAGCGTGCGGGTCTCGGGTGTCCCGGTGACGCGGACGCAGTCGCCGCCCCGGACGGCCTCGGTGACCAGCCGGGTCTTGCCCCGGCCGGCCGGGCCGGAGACCACGATGCCGTGCCGGCCGGCCGTCAACGACCCGCGGACCAGTTCGAGTTCGTCCTCCCGGCCGGTGAACGGCCAGGGTAGTTCAAGGGTTTTCGCGTCCTGTTCGAAAGTCATCACGCAGGTATGAGTCGGGCTACTCAACCCTGATACAGGGTGACTTGAGTAGCCCTCGACTCAGGCGCCCGGGTACGGTCACCGGCACTCTGGTCGCATGACCGCTCGCTACTGCTCCCTCGCGCAGCGGCCCGCCCCGGAGTTCGGACCGGGACTGGCCGCGGAGCGGCGCGGTGCGCTCATCGGCGGCAGCCGGATGTGGGTCAACGGCACGGTCCTGCACTACTACTTCTTCGACGTCGACAACTCCGCCGCCGCCGACACGTCCGTCATCCCGGTGCCCGGGACCGGCGAGCTGCGGCGGGTGCCGTGGGCCGGTGCCAAGGAGCAGCAGGACGTCGTACGCGAGTGCTTCCGGGAGTGGCGGGGGCTCGGCATCGGTGTCGACTTCGCCGAGGTGGGCGACCGTTCGGAGGCCGAGCTGCGCATCGGGTTCCAGGCCGGGGACGGTTCCTGGTCGGCGGTGGGGCGCGACGCGCTCACGGTCGGTCTGGGCGACCGCACCATGAACTTCGGCTGGGACCTGACCGCGCCCGGACAGCGTGGCACGGCGCTGCACGAGATCGGGCACGCGCTGGGCATGCTGCACGAGCACCAGAGCCCGTTCGCCGGGATCCACTGGGACGACGAGGCCGTGTACGCCGAGCTGGCGGGCCCGCCGAACTTCTGGAGCCGGGACCGGACCCTGTTCAACATCCTGCGCAAGCTGGACCCGGACGAGGTCAACGGCTCCGTCTGGGACCCGCAGTCGATCATGGAGTACCCGTTCGCGTCGGGCCTGGTCCTGGAGCCGGAGGAATACCGTGCGGGTCTGCGCCCGCACGGCGGTCTCTCCGCCGCGGACAAGGAGTTCGTGCTGCGCTGGTACCCGCACGTCGGCCCTCCCCGGCCGGCCGAGCTGGTGCCGTTCCGCTCGGCGCCGCTGCGGCTGGGGCCGGGCGAGCAGGCCGACTTCACGATCGAGCCGACCCAGACCCGCGAGTACGCCGTGGGTGCCTTCGGGGACAGCGACACGGTCGTCGTGGTCTTCGAGGAACGGGACGGCGAACCGCGTTTCCTCGCCGGGCAGGACGACGGGGGAACACCGCACAACGCGACACTCAAGGTCCGGCTCGTCAGGGGCCGCCGCTACTTCGTCCGTGTGCGTCTGTACTCCACGTGGGGGTCGGGGGACACCGCGGTGATGTGCTGGTAACAGCACGGGTACAGCCGCACGCGGGCGGACGGACCACAGGTCCGGCGCCGGGGGAAGCGGCCGAGGTTCGTAGCCTTCGGGGGAGGGATACGAGCCTCGGCCACGCCGCCGTGTTCAGCCGCCGAACCGTTCTAGGACCCCAACTCCATTGGCCGGGCAGGGTCTTTGGACCACTCCTCAAGTGAGCCGTCGTAGACGGAGACGTCCGTGCGGCCGAGCAGGGTGAGCGCGAGGGCGGCGCCCGCGGCCGAGATGCCGCCGCCGCAGTACAGGACGACCGGTGAGTCGTCGGTGTCGAGGACGGCTCCGATCCTGGCGGCGAGTTCGGGCTCGGGCAGTATGTGCCCGGTGGCGTCCTGCAACCCCCGGCCCGGGAGGCTGCGGCTGCCGGGGATGTGTCCACGGCGGCTGTAGCGGGTGGGCGCGGAGCCGTCGTAGCCGCCGGGGGGCAGCGCGCAGACCAGGGTGCCGGGCCGCTCGCCACGGCTGATGGCGGCCACGTCGTCGATCCCGGACCACAGATCGGGTCGTACGACGGGTGTCAGGGGACGGACGGCCGGAACCGGGCCGGTGTCGTCGCCGGAGGCGAGCGGACGCCCGGCCGCCTCCCACGCTTCGAGACCGCCGTCCAGCACCGCCGCCGGTACGCCGATCGCCCGGAGCATCCACCACAGGCGGGCCGCCCAGATGCCGCCGCCGCTGTCGTACGTGACGACCTCGACGCCCTCCCCCACACCCAGCCGGGCCAGCACGGCGACGAGCATGCCGGGGGACGGCACGGCGAAGTGGTACGGCGCGTCGTGGTCGGAGAAGTCACCGGTCAGGTCGGCGTGTCGTGATCCGGGCAGGTGCCGCTCGGTCCAGGTCCCGCGCCCGCTCGCGGAGCGGTGGTCGCCGTCCTCACGGGGTGAGGGCAGCAGCGTGGTGGCGTCGAGGACGACCAGCCGGGGGTCGTCGAGACGCGCGGCGAGCCAGGTGTCGTCGACCAGCGGGCCGGGCAGCAGGGAGGTGGTCATGGCCGCCGATCGTACGCCCGCCACCTGGGCGTCTCACCCCTCGGGCATGACCGTCCCACATTTCGGACCTCGCTTGCACAGAATCCGGGTAGTGCGGTTATCGTTCGGCCATCTACGCGGGAGCCCCTACCCGGTTGGGCTGAGAGGGCGTCTGGGACCGGCTCGTCGAGAGTCCGGCCCCCATGGGGACGCCGACCGCACCACTCGCGCCTCAGCGCCCGCGTAGGAGTTCACGTGTCTACAACAGTCGAGCCCCAGCACCCGGTGGTCAACTCCCCGGCGCGCCGCTCCTGTTGTTGTCGCATGCACTGATCCACCGCCTTCGCGCACCCCTCCCCTCCCTTCAGGCGCCGTCACGCCTGCGCACGTTTCGGAGTACCCCCATGCCGCACATACGGGTCATGCTCGACTATTTCCACCCGTGGCCGAATTCGGCCGGTCTGTACGTCGCCCGCGCCCGCGGCTGGTACGCCGAGGCCGGGCTCGACGTGGAGCTGGTGGTCCAGGATCCGGGACGCGGGGACACCCTCGAATACCTGGCGCGGGGCGAGGTG
This sequence comes from Streptomyces sp. NPDC002276, assembly GCF_053891435.1. Taxonomy (NCBI): domain Bacteria; kingdom Bacillati; phylum Actinomycetota; class Actinomycetes; order Kitasatosporales; family Streptomycetaceae; genus Streptomyces; species Streptomyces sp. NPDC002276. The sequence continues at coordinate 65,176 of NZ_JBSFCQ010000022.1, forward strand.
GACTTCGGGATCTTCCCGCCGAACCGGCTGCTGGCCCGGCGCGCGGAGCGAGGCCAGCCCCTGATCGCCGTCTCCGCGATCAACCACCGGGGCCTGGAGGCCATCCAGACCACCACGTCGACCGGCATCACCCGCCCCCGCGACCTCGCCGGCCGCCGGATCGCCTACAACCCGACCCCGCGCGGCCGGGCCATGGTCCGCCACCTGGTGGCGGCCGACGGCGGCGACCCGGACGCCGTGATCGGGATCGACGCGGGCGCCCGCGAGCTGACCGTGGACGACATCGCGGCGGGTGAGGCCGACGCCACCTTCGGGAACTACTGGTCCTGGGACGCGCTGCGCGGCGATCTGCCCGAGGAGCAGCGGCTGACCTGGCCGGTCGACGAGATCGGCGCCCCGCGCTACCACAGCTACCTGCTCGGCACGAACGAGACGCTTCTCACCGAACACCCCTCCCTGGTACGGGACTTCCTCGCCGTCACGGCCCGCGGCTACGCGGCGGCGGCCCAAGAGCCCGACGCCACCCTGGAGTTGCTGGAACGGGTCATCCCGTACTTCCCGCGCCCGCTGATCGCCCGCTCCCTCGCGCTGATCGCGCCCACTTGGACGGACGCGGACGGGCGTTGGGGAGTGATCGACGAGGGCCGGATGGGCCCGTACGCGCACTGGCTGGCCGAGAACGGCGCGATCCCGGACGACCGGGACTGGGCGAAGTCGTTCACCAACGGCCTGCTGGACGTGGCCACATGAGAGCCCTGGCCTGTCAGGCGCGGACGCTGACCCGGCGGCTCGCCGTCGACTTCATGCGGGTGGGCAGCGCGCTGTGTCGGCCCTGACCGGACCGACCCGCCAGCCCTCCCACCCCTCGAAGGACCCGACATGCATCGCCGTACCGCCCTGTCCGCCATAGCCGCGACCGCCCTCCTCGCCGTCACCGGCTGCTCCGCCGACTCCACGGCCGCCGCGAAGGACGGCACCACCACCGTCACCCTCGCCCTGGACTGGACGCCCAACACCAACCACACCGGCATCTACGTCGCCCAGGCCAAGGGCTGGTTCAAGGCCGCCGGGATCAACGTGAAGATCGTGCCGTACGGCTCGACCGCGCCCGAGACCCTGATCGCCAACCACAAGGCGGACTTCGGGATCTCGTACCAGGAGGGCATCACCACCGCGCGAGCGGCGGGCCAGGACATCACCTCCGTGTACGCGGTGACGCAGAAGACGGACGTGACGATCGCCGTGCGCGCCGACCGCACCGACATCACCTCGCCGAAGGACCTGGACGGCAAGACGTACGCCGGTTTCGGCGCCCCGTACGAGAAGCCGCTGTTGCAGAAGGTGATCCAGAACGCGGGCGGCAAGGGCGACTTCAAGCAGGTCACCCTCAACACCTCGGCGTACGCGGCTCTTTACGCGGGCAAGGCGGACTTCGCGATGCCGATGCCGACCTGGGAGGGCCTGGAGGCGGAGCTGAGCGGCAAGCCGCTGAAGAACTTCCAGCTCTCCGACTACGGCTTCCCGGCGATCTACTCGACCCTCGTCGCGTCCTCGGACCAGTTCCTGAAGAAGAACCCGGAGACCGCGAAGAAGTTCCTGGCGGCCGTCGACAAGGGCTACCGCTACGCCGCCGAACACCCGTCCCAGGCAGCCGACTTGCTCATCTCGGCGAACAAGAGCGTCCTCACCAACACCAAGCTGGTGCGGGAGAGCGAGGCACTGCTGGCCAAGGAGTACTACAAGGGCGCGGACGGTTCGATCGGCACGCAGAGCGCGGAGCGCTGGCAGGCCTTCGCGGACTTCGAGTACAAGGCGGGCCTCCTGGTCGACGCCGACGGCAAGAAGCTCACCGCCGCCCCGAAGGCCTCGACCTTCTTCACCAACGCCTATCTCCCGGACGCCAAGTGAGGCCGCTCCTGCGGTCGTTGTGGCCGCCGCTCCTCGTCCTGGCCGTGCTCCTCGGCGGCTGGCAGCTCTACGTCACCGCCGCCGGAGTCGATCCGACGACGCTCCCCTCCCCCGCCCGGGTGGTGGAGCAGGGCTGGCTGAACCGCCAGGACCTGTGGGACCAGACGCTCCCCACCCTCCAGGAGACGCTGCTCGGCTTCGCGCTGTCGTTCGCGGCGGCCTGGCTGGTCGCCGTGCTCCTCGACTTCTCCTCGGCCGCCCGCCGGGGCCTGTACCCGCTGCTCGTCGCCTCGCAGACCATCCCGATCGTGGCCGTCGCACCGCTGCTGATCATCTGGTTCGGCTTCGGTCTGCTGCCGAAGATGCTGGTGGTGACGCTGACGACGTTCTTCCCGCTCGCCGCGAACCTCGCGGCGGGCTTCGCGGCGACCGACCGCGACGCGATGCGGCTGCTGCGCTCGCTCGGCGCGGGCCGCTGGCGGACGTTCCGGCTGGTCCGGGTGCCGAGCGCGATGCCGTACTTCTTCGCCGGGCTGCGCGTGAGCATCACCTACGCCGTCGTCGGCGCCGTCTTCGCCGAGTACGCGGGCGCGGAAGCGGGCCTCGGGATCTACATGCAGGCCCAGAAGAGCGCGTTCCGCACGGACCTGGTGTTCGCGGCGGTCGCGGTGACCGCCGCGCTCAGCATCGCCCTGTTCGGCGCGACCTTCCTGCTGCAACGGCTGGTACTCCCGTGGGAACGGGCGCTGAAGGAGGACAAGTCGTCATGAGCAGTCTGCGCATCGAGGGCGTCGGCAAGTCCTTCGGCCCCCTGGAAGTCCTGCGGGACCTCGAACTCACCGTGGAGCAGGGCGAGTTCGCGGCCGTCATCGGCCCGAGCGGCAGCGGCAAGAGCACGTTGTTCAACCTGGTCTCCGGACTCGACCGCCCCACGTCGGGCCAGGTACTGGTGGAGGGCGAGGCGGCCGGAGTGGAGTCCGGCAAGGTCGCCTACATGCCACAGAAGGACCTCCTCTTCCCCTGGCGGACGGTCCTCGACAACACGGCACTGGGCCTTGAGGCGCAGGGAGTTGGGAAGAAGGAGGCACGGCGCCGGGCCGACGCCCTGTTCACGGACTTCGGCCTCGACGGCTTCCAGAAGGCGTACCCCTCCCAACTCAGCGGCGGCATGCGGCAACGCGCGGCCCTGCTGCGCACGGTCGTCCTGGAACGCCCGGTCCTCCTGCTCGACGAACCCTTCGGCGCGCTCGACTCCCTCACCCGCACCGAGATGCAGCTGTGGCTGGCCGGCATGTGGCAGCGCCACCGCTGGACCGTCGTCCTGGTCACCCACGACATCCGCGAGGCGGTCCTGCTCGCGGACACGGTCCACGTGCTGTCCCCCCGCCCGGCCACGATCGTTGACCGCGTCGAGGTCCCGCTGCCCCGCCCGCGCGGCGCGGACGACTTCACCAACCCCGACTTCGCGTCGACCGAGCGCCGCGTCCTGGACGCCCTACGCGGCACAACGGCGGTGAAGACAGCGTGAGTTCACACCTCGCCCACGGCCTGGGCACCGACCCGGTCGCCCCCGACTGGCCACCCCTGACGGACACCGAGGTGACCGACATCGTGGGCCCGGCCCGGGTGGTATGGCGCAGCCCACGCCCCCTGTCGGCAGCGGCCGTGGTGGAACAGGACGGCCGCCACCTGTTCGTGAAACGCCACCACACCTCCGTACGCACACTGGAGGGCCTGACCGAGGAACACGCCTTCCTACGGCATCTACGGCGGCGCGGCGCACCGGTGGTCGAGGTGCTGGACGCGGCGACGCGCGGCGAGTGGACGTACGAGGTGCACTCGACCGGCACCGGCACGGACCTCTACCGCGACGCCCTGTCATGGTCCCCGTTCCGCACCTCCGCCCATGCTCGCGCGGCGGGTGAGGCGCTGGCCCGCCTGCACCTGGCGGCGGAGGGTTTCGACGCCCCGCGCCGCCAAGTGCAGCCGCTGGTCGCGTCGTTCACGGTGTTCGCCTCGGCCGACCCGCAGCCGGAGCTGGAGCGGTACGTGCAGCAACGCCCCCAACTGGCAAAGGGGTTGGGGGACTTCCCGTGGCGCGAGGACACCCGGCGGGTCCTGCTCCCGCTCCACGAGGAACTGGCCCCGCACCTTGAGGGGTTGGATCCCTTGTGGACCCACAACGACTGGCACGCCTCCAACCTCCTCTGGAACGAGGACGGTTCGGTCGCTACGGCCCTGGACTTCGGCATGAGCGACCGGACGACGGCCGTGCACGACCTGGCCACCGCGATCGAACGCAACACGGTCCAGTGGCTCCAGCCCGGCTTCCCGGTCCGCGAGCAGGACGCCCTCGCGCTCCTCGACGGCTACCGGTCCATACGTCCGCTCAGCCCAGCCGAGTCTCAGGCACTCCCCGCGCTACTCCCCCTGGTCCACGCCGAGTTCGCGCTCTCCGAGCTGGGCTACTTCCACGGCGTCACGCGCTCGGCGGCGAACACCCGGCTGGCGTACGAGTACTACGTGGGGCACGCGGAGTGGTTCGCCGGGGAGGGCGGACGGCGACTGCTGGAGCTGTGCGGCCGCGCTAGCGGGGCGGCAGTTCGCGGGTGAAGACGACACGGGGTCGGCCCGGGCCGTCGTAGTCCTCGACCACACGCGCGTCGAAGCCAAGGGTGCGGTGGAAGGCGATCGAACCCTCGTTGGTGACCGAGGTGATGGCCTTGAGACGGACCGCGCCCTGCCGTTCGGCGGCCTCGATGAACGCCGAGTAGAGGCTGCGGCCGAGGCCGGTGCCGCGCGCGTCGTCCCGGGTCGCGATCAGGTGCACGTACCCGGTGTGGTCCGGCGTGACGAACCCGAAGAGGTACCCACGGATGCCGTCGTCGGCCCGGGCGACCAGGCAGGTGGACCCGAACTCCTGCACCAGCGCGGTCAGATGAAGCGCGCGGAGGTCGCGCTCGCCCCAGTAGCGTGCGTGGTCCTCCAGGACCTGGTGGAGGTCGGTGACATCGGCGGGTTCGATACGGACGGCCATGGCATCGATCATGGCACAGGGCGATCCGGCTCCCCGCGCCATGATCGAACGCCTCACATCAGCTCGACTGGGACGAGTGACCCCGGCGGCGCCATTCCTCGGCGAGGAGTTCGTACGACCGCACCCGGTCCGTGTGGTCGTGGGTGATGGTGGTGATGAGCAACTCGTCGGCGCCGACGGCCTCTTGGAGTTGTTCCAGTTGGTCGGCGACCCGGGCGGGTGAGCCGACGAACTGGGTGTCGATGCGGTCCTGGACCAGCTCGCGGTCCTCGTCGGTCCAGACGTGGGCGCGGGCCTCGTCGGGGGTCGGGAACTTGATGGCGCCCTCCGCCGTACGGATGGAGCGCACCCACAGACCGTAGCCGGTGGCGAGTTCACGGGCCGTGTCGTCGTCCTCGGCGACGACGACATCAGCGGAGACGCTGACGTACGGCTTGTCGAGGATGTCGGAGGGCTGGAAGGCGGCGCGGTAACCGTCCGCTGCCTCTAGGACGCTGGCGGGGCTGACGTGGTAATTCGCCGCGAAGCGGAGGCCGTTGCGGCCCGCGACCTCGGCGCTGACGCCACCGCTGCTGCCCAGGATCCACAGTTCGACATCGGCACCCTCGCCCGGTACGACGTGTGCCTCGACGCCCTCCGGGGAACGGTAGGTGCCGGCCAGCAGCGCGAGGACGTCGTCGATCTGCTCGCCGTACTCCTGGGACTCGGCCTTGGGCAGCAGGAGCAGTTTGCGCTGGAGCGCGATCCGGGGCGAGCCGAGGAGGAACTCGAAGGAGAAACGGGGCGGGATGCGCAGGCCGTTGGGGGCTCGGCCGTCGACGACCGGGGTGGCCGAGGGCAGTGGGGGCGACGGTCGGCCGCCCGAGCGGCCCAGGCCCAGGTCGAAGCGGCCGGGGTGCAGCGCGTCGAGCAGACCGAACTCCTCGACCGTGGACAGCGCGGTGCGGTGGCCGAGTTGTACGGCGCCGGAGCCGAGCCGGATGGTGGAGGTCGCGGAAGCCGTCAGGGCCAGGACCACCGCGGGGGACGTGCCCGCGACCCCGGGGTTGAGGTGGTGCTCGGCGAACCAGTAGCGGGCGTACCCGAACTCCTCGGCCCTGCGCGCGAGTTCGATGGAGTTGCGCAGGGCCTCGGGCGCGGTGGAGCCGGAGGAGATCGGGACCAGGTCGAGGACGCCGAGAGGGATGTCAGGCACGCGCGGGCTCCTCACTGGTGGACGCCTCCGGCAGAACCGGGCCCCAGTCGAACGGCGGGTCCGGGATGTCCTTGCGCAGCACGGGAGCCACCGCCGACCCGAACAACTCCAGCGAGTCACGGTGCTGACGGTCCGTCAAGCCGCTGGCGTCGGCGTGGAGATGGAGCACCGTGTGGCCGAACTGCTCGTGGTAACGGTGCACCTTGTCGATGACCTGCTGGGGGCTGCCGATCAGCGCGGAGCTGCGCTCGACGTAGTCCTCCAGGGTCTCGAAGACGATGGGCAGGCCCACCTGCTTCTGGAAGGCGAGGTTGCTCTCGAAGATCGGGCGGTAGACGGTCAGCGCCTCCTGGGTCGTGGGAGCGACGTAGAGGCCCGCCGTGCCCGCGCCGACCGCGATGTCGGCCGGGTCGTGGCCGTAGTGCTCCCAGCGCTCCCGGTAGTGGCGGATCAACTCGGCATACGGCTCTATGGGGTTGGTGACGTTCGCGGAAAACAGCGGGTCGCCGTAGCGCGCGGCCAGGTCGACGCTCTCCTTGCTGGTGGCGCTGCCGTGCCAGACCCGGATCGGCTGCTGGTAGGGCCTGGGCCACACCTCCGCGTCTTTCAACTCCGGGCGGAACCGGGTCTTCGCGGTCACCTTGTCCTGCCGCCAGAGCTGCCGGAACACCTCGTAGCTCTCGGCGCTGCGCTCCCACTGGTCCTCGGGCGTGACATGGAACAGCTCGCGCTGGGCCGTGCCGTTGCCCTTGCCGATGATCAGGTCCAGGCGTCCGCCGGAGAGATGGTCGAGCGTGGCGTAGTCCTCGTAGGCCCGCACCGGGTCGAGGAGGCTCAGCGTGGTGACCGCCGTGAAGAGGCGGATGCGGCGGGTGAGCGCGGCGACGTGGCTGAGGACGACGGTCGGCGAGGAGGAGATGAAGGGCCGCTCGTGCCGCTCCCCCACGCCGAAGCCGTCGAGGCCCAACTCCTCGGCCAGCACGGCGTTTTCGAGGACCTCGCGGAAGCGTTCGTAGGTCGGCTTCCGGATGCCCGTGACCGGGTCGGGCCGGTGGACGATGAGCGTGATCGCGAGGAACTTCACGACGCCGCCCGTTCCTCGCGCACCTCGTCGGGGTGGGCGAGGCCGAGGTGGTCGCGGAGGGTGTGGCCCTCGTACTCGGTGCGGAAGACGCCCTGTTCCTGGAGGAGCGGGACGACCTTGTCGGCGAACGGGTCGAGTCCGGTCGGGGTGATGTGCGGGACGAGGATGAAGCCGTCGCTGGCGTCGGCCTGCACGAAGTCGTTGATGGTCTTCGCGACCGTGGACGGGGAGCCGATGAAGGCCTGCCGGTTGCCGGTCTCGATGACCAGGTCGCGGATGGACCAGTTGTTCGCGGCGGCCCGCTCGCGCCACTCGCGGGCGGTGGCCAACGGATCGCGGTACATGCGGACTTGGGCGCGGCCCTTGGAGATGTGGTTGTCGCTGACGTCCGGGTCGATGTCGGGCAGCGGGCCGTCCGGGTCGTAGGAGGACAGGTCCCGGTTCCAGACGAACTCCAGGTGCTTGAGAGCCGTTGCGCCGCTGACCTGCTGGCGGCGCACCTCCTTCGCGAGGTCTTCCGCCTCGGCGTCGGTGTCGCCGAGCACGAAGGTCGCGGCCGGGAGGATCAGCAACTGGTCCGACCTGCGGCCGTACTTGGCGAGGCGGGACTTGACGTCGGTGTAGAAGGCCTGGCCCTCGTCGAGGGTGCTGTAGCGGCTGAAGATGGCGTCGGCACTGGAGGCGGCGAACTCGCGGCCCTCGTCGGAGTCGCCGGCCTGGAAGATGACCGGGCGGCCCTGCGGGGAGCGCGGGACGTTGAACTGGCCGTGGATGTCGAAGTGTTGGCCCTGGTGGACGAAGGCTCCGGCTTTGGCGTCGGTCAGGAAGGTGCCGGTGGCCTGGTCGGCGAGGATCTCGTCGCCGTGCCAGGAGTCGAAGAGTTCGTTGGTGGTGGCGAGGAACTCCTTGGCCCGGGAGTAGCGCTCGTCCTGCGGGAGGAAGCCGCCGCGCCGGAAGTTCTCGCCGGTGAACGCGTCCCAGGAGGTGACCACGTTCCAGGCCGCGCGGCCGTCGGAGAGGTGGTCGAGGCTGGCGAACTGGCGGGCCACCTCGTAGGGCTCGTTGAAGGTGGAGTTGATGGTGCCGGTCAGGCCGAGGTGTTCGGTGACGGCGGCCAGCGCGGCGAGGATCGCGAAGGTGTCGGGGCGGCCGACCACGTCCAAGTCGTAGATCTTTCCGCCCTGTTCGCGCAGCCGCAGGCCCTCGGCGAGGAAGAGGAAGTCGAACTTGGCGCGTTCGGCGGTCTTCGCGAAGTGCGCGAAGGAGCTGAACTCGATGTGGCTGCCGGCCGCGGGGTCGCTCCACACGGTGGTGTTGTTGACACCGGGGAAGTGGGCGGCCAGGTGGATCTGCTTCAGGGGCTTGCTCATGTCGTACGGTCCCTCCGGCTCAGGCGGTGGCCGCGGCGGCGGCGTAGCGGTTGGCGGGGCGGGCGAGCCCCAGCAGGCCGCGCAGGGTGTCGGCCTCGTAGGCGCGGCGGAAGGCGTTCCGGCGCTGGAGTTCGGGGACCAGCCCCTGGGTGATCGCCGGCAGGTCGTGTCCGGCGACGGCGGGCCGCAGCCGGAAGCCGGTCAGCCCCGCCGACTGCAACTCCTGGAGGAGGTCGGCGAGTTGGGCGGGCGTTCCGGCGAAGATCCGGGCGTCGCTGGTGTACGGCTCGCCCGCGAGGGCGTCGAGGCGCTCGCGGCGGGCGACGGCCGTGGCCTCGTCGTCGTCGAGGAAGACCACCAAGTCGCCGAAGATGTGCAGCGGTTCGTCGGCGCGTCCGGCGGCCTGCTGCTCGGCGCGGATCTCCGCGATGATCGCCCGTGCTTCGTCGGTGTCGTGCGGGGTGACGTAGCCGATGTCGGTGGCGCGGGCCACCAGCCGGTACGGGACGGTCTGGTGGGCGAGGGAGCTGACGATCGGCTGGCCCTGTGGCGGCCGGGGGGTGATGGAGGGGCCCTTGACGCTGAAGTGGCGGCCCTCGAAGTCGATGTAGTGCAGCTTGTCGCGGTCGACGAAGCGGCCGGTGGCTGTGTCCCGGATCTCGGCGTCGTCCTCCCAGCTGTCCCAGAGGCGGCGCACGACCTCGATGTAGTCGGCGGCCTCGTCGAAGTGCTCGGCGAGCCGTTCCTGTCCGGCCGGGGTGCGCAGGCTCTCCAGGTCGATCGGCGGGAAGTCGCGCCGGCCGAAGTGGTCGGCCTCGTGCGGGCGGCCGGAGAGTTGCACCCGCAGACCCGCGCGGCCGGTGCTGACGTAGTCGAGGGTGGCGATCGCCTTGGATATGTGGAACGGCTCTGTGTGCGTGGACACCACGGTCGGGACCAGGCCTATGTGGCTGGTGAGCGGTGCGATGCGGGCCGCGACGAGTACGGCGTCGAGGCGTCCGCGGACCTGGTCGGTGCGGCCGTCCAGCTCGCCGTAGCGCGAGGACTGGAGACCGAGGCCGTCCTCGAAGGTCACGAAGTCGAGCAGACCGCGCTCGGCCTCGGCGACCTGGTCGGCCCAGTAGGCGGCGGTGAACAGGTCGCGGGGCCGGGCCACCGGTTCACGCCAGGAGGCGGGGTGCCAGCCGGTGCCGTCGAGGGCGACGGCGAGATGCAGGGGAGAAGGGGAAGTCGATGACACGAGTGGTGCCTTCCTGGAGGTCCGTACGAGATCGCCGACCCAGAGATATGGGCGTACGGCGGGTGGGGCAACGGGTCAGGGGCGACAGAGCGCGCCGGCCACGCGCAGCAGATCTATGTGCTGCGCGTGGTGAGTCGCACGTGGAGTACAGCGGCGCCACACATGTGCTCCACCTCCACGGAATCCGGCTTCATTAGGGGCAACCGCATGCCTATGCCGTTTCTTCCGGATCGGCGGCGGAAGTCGGACCGGTGAACCGGACGAGCGAGAAGACCGTACGGGCGCGCAGCGTGAAGCCGATCGACTCGTACAGCCGGATGGCGTTGGTGTTGGTGGCCGCGGCGTGCAGGAACGGGTGGTCGCCGCGTTCCTTGATGCCGGCGGCGACGGCGCGGACCAGGCGGGTGGCCAGTCCCCGGCCGCGGTGGTCGGGGTCGGTGCACACGGCGCTGATCTCGGTCCAGCCGGGCGGGTGGAGGCGTTCGCCGGCCAGCGCGACGAGTCGGCCCTCGTGTCGGATGCCGAGGTAGGTGCCCATCTCGACGGTGCGGGGCAGGTAGGGGCCGGGCTCGGTGCGGGCGACCAGGTCGAGGATCTCGGGCACGTCGTCCGGGCCGAGACGGACGGCTTCGGGGTCGGGCTCGGCCCGCAGAGCGGTGTCCACCAGTTGGACACCCTGTCCGGAACGGACGATCTCCCAGCCGTCCGGGGTCTCGCTCACTCCGCGCACGGCGGCGGTGGAGCCGGGGCCGACGAGCGTGGCCAGGTCGGCCCAGGCGCGTGGGTCGTCGTTGTCGGTGATGGCGTTGAAGCCGGCCACGTCGACGGGGTAGCGGGCGGCGCGGCCGACGCGTTCGGCGAGATGGGCGTGCGGGCCGGTGAGCGCGGCCCAGGCCGGGTTGTCCAGGACGTGGCAGGTGGTCGTTTCGATACTGGCGGTGGAAGACATCGGGTGACGGCTCCGGTACTGGTCGCACGGGTCAGGGACCCCGCCGGGGCGCGGCGGGGTCCCCTTGCTGAGAGGGTGGGTCAGGAGTCGGTCTTCGGCAGTCCGGGCGGGTTGATCTCGGACTTGGCGACGGCCTCGTTGGAGAGGTTCCAGGCGGCCAGCCACTTGGCGTACTGGCCGTTCTTGATCAGGTAGTTGATGGCGTCCGCGAGGGGCTTGGCGAGGCCGCTGTCCTTCTTCGCGGTGGCCGCGATCAGGCCCTGGAGGGTGGATCCGGCGCCGGAGTACGTGCCCGCGTTGCGGACCGCCTTGGCCGTGCCCTTGGTCGAGGAGACCTGGTAGGCGACCGAGGGGTTGGGGGCGAGGTAGGCGTCGATCTTCCCGGAGGCCAGCGCGAGGTAGGTGCTGTTGTTGTCCTGGAAGTACTTGACGGTGAGCGCCTTCTTGCCCTCGGCGGCCAGCTTCTTCTTCCACTCCAGGAGGATCCGCTCCTGGTTGGTGCCCGCGCCCACGGCGACGGTCTTGCCGGCGAGGTTCTCGTAATTGCCGTCGAAGTTCCAGGAGTTGTCGGCCTTCACCGCGAAGCCGAGGTTGTCCTCGCGGTAGGAGGCGAACTCGTACTTCGCCTTGCGCTCCTCGGTGTCGGTGACGTTGGAGAAGGCGACGTCGACCTTTCCGCTGTCCAGGCCGATGAAGAGGTTCTCCCAAGTGGAGTTCTTCAGCTCGGGCTTGAGCCCGAGGACGGCGGCGACCAGGCGGGCGATGTCGGTCTCGGAACCGGTGAGGGTCTTCTGGTCCGAGCCGACGTAGCCGAGCGGCGGGGAGCCGGCGGGCAGGAAGCCGACACCGATCTCCAACTTGCCGCTCTTCGCTATGGACTTGGGCAACTCGGCGCTGATCGACTTCACTTCGGCGACCTTGAGCGTCGCCTCCTTGGCGGCACCGAGGGAGAAGGCGCCCACGGTGACCGTGCCGGAGGCGGCGCTGCCGGACGTGGTGGCCGCGTCACTGTCGCCGCCGCAGGCCGCGAGACCACCGGCGAGGGAAGCGAGGACGGTTCCCGCGGTGAGTCCGCGAGTGATTCTGCTGCGCAGGCTGAGAGTAGACATGGCTGTTCCTAGGCTCGGTGTTGAGGGCTTTTGAAGGTGAAGGTGAAGGTGAAGAGGGCGTGGCTCAGAGGACCTTGCTGAGGAAGTCCCTGGTGCGCTCGTGCTGTGGTTTGTCGAGGACCTCGTGGGGCGGGCCCTGTTCGACGATCTTTCCGCCGTCGATGAAAACGACCCGGTCGGCGACCTCGCGGGCGAAGCCGATCTCGTGGGTGACGATGACGAGGGTGGTGCCGCTGGTCGCCAAGTCCTTGATGACGGACAGGACTTCGCCGACGAGTTCGGGGTCGAGGGCGGAGGTCGGCTCGTCGAAGAGGATGACGCCGGGCCGCAGGGCGAGGGCGCGGGCGATGGCGACGCGCTGCTGCTGGCCGCCGGAGAGCTGCCTGGGGTAGGCGCCGGTCTTCTCGGCGAGACCGACGCGGCCCAGCAACTCCCTTGCCAGTTCCAGAGCTTCGGGCTTGCCGAGCCTGCCGGTGGCGACCGGGGCGGCGGCCACGTTGTCCAGGACGGTCAGGTGCGGGAAGAGGTTGAAGTTCTGGAAGACGAACCCGATCCGGCTGCGCTGCGCGAGGATGGCCCGCTCGCTCAACTCCTTCAGCCGTCCGCCCTGTTGCTTCACCCCTATGAGTTCGCCGTTGACGCTGACGTAGCCGATCTCGGGCTTCTCCAGGTGGTTGATGACCCGCAGCAGTGTGGACTTGCCGGAGCCGGACGGGCCGAGGATCACGGTGACCTCGCCGGGCCGCACGGTGAGGTCGACGCCGTCCAGCACGCGATGGGCGCCGTACCACTTGTGGACGTCGTGCACCTCTACGGCGGCGGGTGTGATGTCCGCCAGCGGTTCGACGGTGTTCGTGGTCATACGGCGGTCTCCCTCCGGATGCGGGCCCGCAGATCGGTGACACCGGTGCGGAGTTTCTGGATCGGGGTGGGCGGCAGGTTGCGGGTGGCGCCCCGGGCGTAGTGCCGCTCGACGTAGAACTGGATGACGGACACGACGCTGGTCAGGATCAGGTACCAGACGGTGACGACCAGGAGCAGCGGCACGATGTCGCCGGGGTAGGTGGAGCCCATCGTCTGCGCGGAGCCGAACAGGTCGAGCAGCGAGACGTAGAAGACCAGCGAGGTGCTCTTGATCAGGCCGATCAGCTGGTTGACGTAGTTCGGGGTGATGGAGCGCAGCGCCTGCGGGAAGACAATCTTGCGGAACTGGTAGCTCTTGGGGAGGCCGAGGGCGGAGGCCGCCTCGTGCTGGCCCTGGTCGACGGAGAGGATGCCGCCGCGGACCACTTCGGCCGCGTACGCCGCCTCGTTGAGGCTGAGTCCGACGACGGCGACGACCATGTCGGTGGCGAGCTTCGACTCGTCGAAGGAGAAGAAGGCGGGTCCGAAGGGGACGCCGATGCTGAGCGTCTGGTACAGGGCGCTGAAGTTGTAGAGGAAGATCAGCACCACGATGAGCGGGATCGAGCGCAGGGCCCATACGTAGGTCCAGCTCGCCGCGCGCAGTACCGGGCTCTTGGAGAGTCGGGCCAGGGCGAGCAGGATGCCGCCGAGGAGGCCCAACACCGCGCTGAGCGCGGCGACTTCGAGGGTGATGACGAGTCCGTCGAGGATCGTCGGGCGCAGGAACCAGTAGCCGAAGCGGTCCCACTGGTAGAAGGAGTTGGTGACCAGTCCGTGGACGAACTGCGCGCCCACCACCAGCACGACCAGGGTGACGATCCACCGGCCGGGCCGGCGCAGCGGCTGAACTCGCTGTGCTGTCAGGGGTTTTGACGAGGCATCAGCTACGGTGGCGTCGGCCAGGGACACGGTGGTGCCTGGGGGTTCACTCATGGTGGGCTCCGGCGGGTTCACAGACCCCGGTCCGTGGCGGTGGACGCGCGACGGCGGACGGCACGCGCGGGAGCGCGGGACCGAGGGCGGGGAGGGGGCAGGCACACCGACGGGATCGGGTGTGCGTCAGAAGTGCGTCGGCCGACTGGTCGTCAGGCCCGACAGCGGGCGCGGCCCGTCGCGGTACACAGTGCGCTGCTGACCCGGAGCAGATCGACAGCGCGGTCGGCGACGAACAGGTTGGCGTACGACCGTACGCAGCCCTGCGGGCGGCATGTGGCCGTCCTGGGAGCTGCGTACATGGCGTCACCTGTCACTGTTCCGGCCCCGCAGGGCCTCGCGCTTACCGAAACGTCATCCGGTCCGGTCGTCACCTGGGGCACCCCACCGCGTGCGAGGGTTGCCGGTCAGCAAGCCAGGGCTTGTCGCTGACACTCATGACCGTTCTGGCCGCAAGTTAAGACAATTGCTCGAACGAATGTCAACGGCCGTCCAGCAAGTGGACGGTGCGGACGCCGCTCAACTGCGGCAAGCTCCCGTTTCGTCCGCCGCATGGGCCGCCCAGTCCAGAATCTGGACGGCGGCTCCGGCGGCCTCCAGACCCTGGCAACGGGCGTGGTGGCGGCGGGCGATGCCGTCGAGGTCCAGATGGGTGCCGAAGGCCGGGTGGGCGGCCAGCCGACGGGCGTAGGCCCACAGGTGGGGGTGGTCGGCGACGCTCTGCACGGCGGCGGCGTCCAGGTGGTAGCGGTGCACGGTGTCGAGTTGCACCAGCGTCACCCACAACTCGACGTCGGCGGCGGTGAGTTCGTCGCGGATCATGTGCTCGCGGCCGTCCAGCCAGCGGTCGAGCGAGCCCAGTGTCTCCAGCAGCCGGCCCAGCGCCTCGTCGCGCTCCGCCTGTTCGCCACCGGCCGCTCCGGCGCGCTGCGCCGCGTCCTCGACGCCCTGCGCGCAGAGCCGCTCGACGGCCTCGATCTCCGACTCGGCGCCGCACGGGTAGAGCCGGGGTCCGCCCGCGCCGAAGTGCCGGGCGAGGTCGCGGGTGATGTCGGGGGCGTGGGTGCTGACGATGCGGCCTGACCAGTCGTCGCTGAGCACGGGCGCGGCGGCGGGTCCGGAGTAGCGGTGGGCGCTCGCCTCGTAGAGCGGGCGCAGCGCGGAGTGTCCACCACTCGGACAGTCGGGCACGGCGGACAGGAACACGGCCGGACAGCTCTCTTCGAGGCCGAGCAGGCTGTGGGTGACGGCGATGCGCAGGCCGTCGGCGCAGGCGGTGGACAGATGGAGGCGGTAGCGGCGGGGAACGGCGTAGTGCCCGCTGCGCGCGTCGCTCCCGATCCGGCCACGGAACTGGGGGGCGGAGCGGGGTGAGGGGACGGCGGCGAGAGGCGTGACGGACATGGGACTCCCCGGGTACGGGCGCGTGGACGTACGCGCGGCGGAAGCGTCGTCGAACGGTGGACGGGGCTCAGCGCAGTGGGCTCATGGCGCTGCACACCCGCAGCAGATCGATGTGACGGCGGGAGGTCAGAAGGGGCGAACGGTCCACTCGGCTGGTGGTGACCGGCTCAAGGCGCCCCATGTTTCCCTACCTGTTCACTAGGATTCCCTACTGGAGTGTCGATCCACCGTCGCCCGGGGTCAAGAGGGCGTCCACGGGTCGGGCACAGGTCCCGACCCGTGGACAGGCCGGGCCGCTACTTCGCGTACATCAAGGTCCCGAAGCCGAGCTGGTCGTAGCCGCCGCTGTCGGAGCCGTAGTCACCTCCCCCGCCCTCGGGTGCGACGAGGTTGTAGTACATGGCCGAGATGTACTTGTCGTCGAGGCCGATCCGACGCTTGTAGTGGAAGTGGAGCATCGCCCACACCGGCCGGATCTGGCCGCGCGAGGCGGAGGAGATCACCGTCTGGGAGGACTGGGCACAGCTCTGCCCGGTACCCCAGGTGTAGGTGGTGAAGGGCACGTCGCTGCCCGCGTTGTACTTGGCGACGTACTGCGCGGCCTTCATGAAGCGGCGGCTGTCGTACGAGTACAGGTCGTCGCCCTGGTTCCAGGCCATCTCGCAGATCGCGCCCATCTGGCCCATGCCCAGGACGGTGTGGCCCTGGTCGCGGCCGGACTCCTGCCACTGACCGAGCGCGTAGCCGTCCGAGTCGGTGTACAGATACGGCACGGCGTGCGCGATCGAGCCGTTCCCCGCACCCGACTTGAAGTAGGTGACGGCCTGGTCGTACTTGGCGCTGTCCCCGTTGAGGATCCCGATGGCCAGGATCGACGCCATGTTGCACAGGTCCCAGTTGGCCCAGTAGTTGGTGATGCAGGCGTCGTTGTGGTTGGTGAGGAAGCTGTTGTTGAGCGGGTAGAAGACGTTCGCCAGCATCTGCTGCGCGGCGGCGAGGTCGAACCCGCTGTAGTCCCGCATGAGTTCGCAGGCATTCGCGAACTGCCAGCCGTACAGACCGGCCGCGAGGAACCGGTCGGCGTTCCCGGTCACCGAAGTCAGCGTGGTGGACCATGCGTTGAGGATGTTCGCGGCGCACACGGCGTTCGCCTCGGTGCCGCCGACCTTCCAGCGCAGGGCGTTCTGGTAGGCGGCGGCGATGTCGTTGTAGAGCAGGCTGTAGTTCTGCCCGTCGCCGCCCCGGATGATCGTCGCGGTCGCCCGGTTCGTCCAGGTCGACTGCGCATGGGAGTTGGCGGTCAGCCTGTTCCAGCCGGACAGCCAGGGGTCGGTTCCCGCCGCGACCCTGACCTTGGCCCGGTTGATGTCACCGGCGTTGTGCAGCATGCCGGGGTGGGTGAAGGTGGCCGGGGCCGCGTGCGCGGTCGTGGCCACCGCGGCGCCGCCGAGAGCGGCGGCTGCGGTCCTCAACAGACCGCGACGGCTCAACTCTGTTCTGCGGAGGTGCTCGTGGGGGGAAGTGCGGCTCATTGCTGTGCATCTCCAATCCGTGGAGGATCAGGTGGGCGCGATGCTCACCTCGTCGAACTCCGTGGTGCACCGGACCGGTTGACTGCGCGAGCAGACCACCAGGCCGACGTAGTAGGGGGCGTCACCGAAGCCGGGGATCTCTCCGTCGGCGAGGGGGGTCCACGTGACACCGTCATCGATGGACAGGGCTGCGCTGAAGGCGGTCCCGGCGCGCTTCAACCACAGCAGGGCGGGGAGGGTGACAGCGGCGCCACCAGTGAAGGCGAAGGCACCGGCCACGGTCTTGCGGAGCATGAGTTGAGCGGTCGTCCCACCGCTGACGATCACGCCCGCCGCCTGGTCGAACGGCGACAGCGACTTCGCCATGAGCAGCCCCACCCGGTCGGCCGTGGTACCGGTCCGGGAGACGAGCCGGGCGACGACTTCGCAGTCACCGCTCACGGCTTGCCGTACGAACTGCCCTGTCATTCCTTGGCCGTTGGCGTTCAGGTCCACGCCCGCGCCGCGCACGGTGAAGGTCCCGCCGTCGTACGACGTACTTCCCGGCGTGGTGATCGCGACCACGCCCAGCGTCCCGAAGTCTCGGTCGTCGAGCACGGTGTCGCCGAGATCGCCGTATGTCCACGGCGCGGGCGGCGCGGTGCCGACCGTGAGGGCGAGGGTTCCGGTGGCGGTTCCTGAGGCGTTGGCGGCGGTGGTCGCGACCGTGAACTCCCGTGTCTCCGTGGGGATTCCGGAGATGAGCCCGGTGCGCCGGTCGACGCGCAGACCGGCGGGGAGCCCGTCCGCACCGAACCGCACGGGCTCGTGCGAGGCCCGCAGCGGATAGCGGAAGTCGGCACCCTGGTTGGTGAACACGGCGGTGGCGGAGGTGAGTTGCGGTTGAGCAGGGGTCGGCATCACGGCCTGTGCCTGTGCTGAACGCGGGCCGCGTCCACCGGCGTTGGTCTTCGCGACCGTGTAGTAGTACGTCGTTCCGGGCGTCCCCGTCGCGTCGACGTAGCGGATGCGGGTGCCGAAGCCGACCGGGCCGACGCGGGTGGCGAGGGTCTTGTACGGCCCGGTGGCTCCGGTGGCGCGCAGGACCGTGTACTCGGCGGACAGGTCCGGGTCGGACCAGGCCAACTCGATGGCGTCGGCACCGGTTTCGTCCCTCAGGTCGGTGGCGGTGCGTGCGGGGCGCGGTACGCGCCAGACCGTGCCGTTCGCCGACGTCACGCTGACGTTGTCGAAGGCGCCGGTGCCGGTCTCGGCGTAGTCCTGGTCGACGCCGAGGCAGGAGGTGAGAGCGAGTCCCGCGTAGGCGGTACGCCCCAACTCGACCTCGGTGGAGCCTACTTCCGTCCAGTGGACGCCGTCCGGTGAGATGGCTCCGGTGCAGCGGGCGCCCTTCCGGGTCACCCGCACCCAGTAGGGCTTCCGCAGCCGGTAGCCGTCGCCCGCGCCCTCGACGTACGGCGCCTCCAGCGGGGTCGCCGACTCGGGCAGCGTGCCGAGGTTGGAGATCGGGAAGGCGGCGGATGTCGTGATCGCCTGTTGCTGCGCGGGCGGTACGGGTGTGCTTCCGGTCGCGGAGATGTCGGCGCCGGTGGCGGGCCGGGTGGAGAACACCCCGCTCCAGGTGTGCAGCGGCAGCCCCTGGATCAGCATCGAGGCGTGCGGAGCGTCCGCGTCGAGGGAGGCGCGGACGGTGACGCCGATCTTGGAGTACTGCGAGCTGAGCGGCCACACGATCCTCGCGGTGACCGTGCCGTCGCCGCGCAGTGGGAGGTGGGCGAGACGGTAGGTGTCTGCGGTGCCGCTCGCCTCCAGGACGAAGCGCTCACCGTCGAAGACGGCGGAACCGGGGATCTTCACGTCCCCGATGTCCTGGGTCGACCAGGGCCTCGGGAGCCCTGCGGAGGCGGCGGCCCATGTCGAACTACCGCTCCTCCCAAGGGTGTTGGAGGCCGAGACCGTGTAGTAGTAGGTACGCCCCTCGTGCACGTTCCGGTCGGTGTACGTCGGCTGCGCGACTCCGGACGCGATCCTCTCGTAGCGGCCGTCGACGTCGCTCGCCCGCAGGACCGTGTAGGAGTCGGCCCCGGTCGAGGGCAGCCAACTCACCCGCACGGAACCGTCGTTGCCCACCGCCGTGACACCGGCCGGTGGTGTCGGCACGGTCGGCGCGGATGCCGTTGCACCGGCGTAGGCGAAGGTCCCCCAACTCGGCAGGTCGTCGTTGCTGCCCTCGACGACCCGGGTGCCTCCGCTGCCACGGAAGACGGCGTTCTTCGTGTACGGGGTGTCGAGGCCGCGCACGCCCGCGTAGTGCGCGTACGCCATCTCGTAGATGGGCGGCAGGGTGCCGCGCGAGGTGGCCGAGACGGTCAACTTGATGTACTTGCCAGTGCGGTCGAGGTCGGGGGTGAAGGGGACGTCGCCGCCGAGGTTGTAGCGGGCGGCGTACTCGACGTTGGCGAGGATGCGGTTGCCGTCGAAACCCCAGAGGTCGACGCCCTGGTTCCAGGCGACTTGGGCGGCGTCCGCGAGCAGGCCGACCGCGAGCTGTTCGTGGCCCTGGTCCCGGCCGCTCTCCTGACCCTGGCCGGCGGCGGTGACGATGCGGTGCAGGACGCTGCCGTTGCCCGCGCCGGCCGCGGCGAAGCGGAGCGCGTCGTAGAAGAGGGTGGGTTGTTCGGTGAACACGCCTATGGCCAGGAGGGATTGAAGGGACGTCAGGTCCCAGTTGCCGTTGGCGTAGAGGGAGTAGCCGGAGAGGGCCGGGTACCAGACGCGAAGGAAGGAGTCCTCGCAGCGGGCGATGTCGGCGGTGCTCCAGCCGTCATAGCCGGTGTGGCGGAGTAGTTCGGCCGCGTTGACGAACTTGAAGGCCTGGAGGCCCGCGCCGAGGGGGCCGTCGGCTCCGGTGATGGCGGTGAGCGAGGCGGACCAGGCGTTGAGGATGTCGCGGGCCTTGTCGGCGTGCGCGGCGTCGCCGGTGACCGCCCAGACGAGGGCGTTCTGGTAGGCGGCGGCCGAGTCGGCGACGGCCTGGTTCTGGTAGTTGGCGGGGCCGCGGCCCCAGGTGGTGATCTGCCCGGTGTTCTGCACGACGTACGAGGACGAGGAGCGGGCGTGGGCAGCGAGCGCCAAGTAGCCGTCGTAGACCGGAGATTGCTTGGCGGCGACCGCGGCTTTCATGCGAGCGAGGTCGTCGGCGGTGTGCAGGAGGCCGGGGTGGGAGAAGGCCACCTCGGTGTCGTCGCCGACCGCCAACGCCCGCCCGGGCACGAGCAGTCCGCTCGCGCCCGAGGCCAGCAGGAGAGCGGCGGTGCCGCCGAGGAAGCACCGGCGGCTAAGCGGACCCGCTGTTGTCGACTGCGGCTCGGCAACAGCGCTCCGAAGGGGCGCGGGGAACGGCGCGACCAGCCCCAACGGCGCCGCAGCCGACCGACGCTCCCTCCTAGGTGCAGGGCTCGTCATGACGCGGCAGCCGCCTCTGCCTCGGCCGTGGTGAGGAACTTCAGATTGGTGACGTGCTCGTTGTAGAACCACTGGATGGCATCGGTCGTGTAGTACCAGCTCGGCTTCTTCATCGAGTCGGTGACGACCAGCCCGTTGATGACCAGGTTCTCGAACGTCACGTTGTTGATGGCGTGTTCGGCGTCGTAGCCGAGAAAGAGCGACGGCTCAGCGTGCGTGCCCGTGTAGCTGAGGTTTTTCACGTAGACACCGTCGATACCGCGACCGACCGACGTGTTGTACTTCGTGTTGAACATCACCTTCATGTAGATGACCTGGCCCCAGCGGAAGTCCTCGATCCTGACGTCCTCGATGCGGACGTTCTTGATGAGGTTGGAGTCGCCGGGGTTGAGGGCGATGCAGCCCTGGTAGTTCATCTGGGGTTCGCGGTGGTCGAGGATGTCGATGTTCTTGATGACGAGGTTCTCGATCGTCTCGGGCGCGTCGGAGTTGCCGTGCGTGCCGACGTTGATCGGGTGGGCGACATCGGCCCACAGGGTGCAGTTCTTGACGGTGATGTCGCGGGTGTCGCCGTAGTAGTCCCAGCGGTGGCAGTAGATGGCGATGCAGTCGTCGGAGTTGCGCATGAAGCAGCCGTCGAAGGTGATCCCGGTGGAGGAGAAGACGTCGAAGCCGTCGCCGTTGCCCCGCGAACTGAACGCGCGCGCCTTGGTGATGTGGACGTTCTTGCTCTCCGCGAACGTGCCTGCGTAGCCCGCCGGGTTGAGGATGATGACGTTCTCGACGCGGATGTTCTTGCTGCCCTCGCAGAGGATCGCGCCGCCGGGGTTGTTGTAGAGCACGCCGTGGCCGGTGAGGCGGGACTTCTCCACGTCCTTGAAGTAGACCTGCGCGGTCAGCACGGCACCGCCCGCGAGGTAGACGGTCTTGCCGCTGGGGACCAGGAGGACGTTGCCGGTGACGGTGTGGACGCCGGGGCCGAAGTAGATGACGTTCGGGTCGTCGGCGGACGGGGTGTGGTGCTCGACGCGGTTGGTGATGAGGTGCAGGGCGTCGAAGATCTCGTCGTTGATCTGGACGACGACGTCCTTGGGCTCGTCGAGCGTGAACCGCAGGGTGTCGCCGAGGAGTTCGGGCTTGATGCCCAGCGCGTCCGGTCTCACCCGGGCCTTGGTGGTGCCGCCCTTGAGGTACGTCACCTCGACCTCGACCGAGCCGTTGAAGTCGAAGTACGCCATCGAGGAGCTGTAGACCTTGCCCGACCCGGTGGTGGCGTTGATCTCCTCGAACTGCGGCCGGTAGATGTCGAGGGTCTGCCAGGCGCCGTCGGGGGCGGTACGGACCCGCACCTGGAAGCTGGTGTTGGTCGGCATGGTCGTGGGGCGCGGGTAAGTGACCAGCTTGGGGCGGGAGTTGTGGCCGTCACCGGCCTGCGCCGCCGTGGCGGTCAGCCCGGACAGACCGGCGGCGAGCGCGGTGGCACCGGCGGCCTGGAGGGCCGTACGACGGGACAAGGGCGTGTTCATAGTGCGACTCCTTGCAACAGGGCGAAAAGAAGGGTTACTTGAGGCCGCTCGTAGACATCCCGGCGACGAACCCGCGCTGGGCGACGAGGAAGATCAGCAGGATCGGGACGACGTACATCACGGAGGCCGCGGCCTGGAGGTTGGTGTTCGGGGTGCCGGCCGCCGAGACATACGTGGTCATCACCGCGACGGCGAGGGTGGAGTGGTCGGTGGACAGGAGGAGTTGGGGCGCTATGTAGTCGCCCCAGGTCCAGGTGAAGGCGATGACGAAGCTCGCCGAGAGGACTGGCCAGGACTGCGGGAGGAAGATCCGCCAGAAGATCCCGCCGTAGCCGCAGCCGTCGACGATGGCCGCCTCCTCCAACTCGCGGGGCAGGCCCGCGAAGAACTGGCGGAAGAGGAAGACCAGGTAGGGGGCGGAGGACAGGCCCCACAGCACCCACGGCCAATAGGTGTCCACCATGCCGAACTTGGCGAAGATCAGGTAGGTGGGCAGCAGGGTGATCATCTGGGGCAGCATCATCGAGCCGATGAGGATGCCGAACAGGACCTTCTTGCCGGGCGCGGTGAGCCGGGCGAAGCCGAAGCCGACCCAGGCGGAGCTGAGGGTCACGAGGGTGGCGTAAATGGTCGCGATGATCAGGGAGTTGCGGGCGTAGCCGAGGAAGTCGATGGCCTTGTAGGCGTCGACGAAGTTGTGCCACTCGAAGTGCGTCGGCAGCCAGTGCACCGGAGCCGCCGCCAGCTCGGCGGGGGCCTTGAGGCCGGTGAGGATCAGCCAGCCGAACGGGCCGAGGAACAGGCCGGTGATGACGACGAGTGCCGTGTAGAGGACGAGTCGGTTGACGCGTATCCGCGTGCGGGCCGGGGACTTGGGGGTGTGCACGCTGGTGGCGGTCACTTCTGCGCCTCCGGGCCGACGTTGTAGAAGACCACGCCGGAGGTGAACTTGAAGATGAGTCCGGTCGCGATGAGGATCAGGACGAAGAGCACCCACAGCAGTGCGGAGGCGTAGCCGTAGCGGCCGAGCGCGAAGTACTCCGAGAACACATGGATCATGTAGGTGTAGTTGGACTGCGGGATCGTGGTGAGGCCGTTCGTGCCGGCCATGGGGGCGAGCAGCATCGGCATGATGGTCTGCACCGAGGCGATCACCCCGGTCACGGTCTGGAAGAGCAGGACCGGTGACAGCAGCGGCACGGTGATGCTGCGGAAGGTGCGCCTGGCGCTCGCGCCGTCGATGCGGGCCGCCTCGTGGAGTTCGCGGGGGACGTCCTGGAGCCCCGCCAGCGAGATGATCATGATGTTGCCCGCGGCCCAGAGCACCGTCATGACGAGGACGTAGCGGGCGTAGGGGTCGGCCAGCCAGCCGATCGCGTCGAAGCCGAAGAAGGTCAACACCCCGTTGGCGGCACCGGAGTTCTGGTCGAAGAGGTTCTTGAAGGCGATGCCCGCGCCCACCGGCGGTACCACTGCGGGGAGGTAGAGCAGGGTGCGGAAGAGCCCGCGTCCCTTGAGGGGGCGGTTGACGAGGACGGCGAGTGCCAGTCCGGCGATGATCGACAGCGGCACTGCCAGCAGCGCGAACAGACCGGCACGGCCCAGGGCGTCCCAGGTGACCGAATCGCCCATCAGCTCGCGGTAGTTGCCGAGGCCGACGTAGTGCCAGTGCGGGGAGATGCCGTCGTACGTGGTGAAGCTCAGCCACAGGGCGTACGCCATGGGCGCGATGGTCAGCAGCGAGAAGCCGATGATCCACGGCGAGGCGAACATGTAGAACGCGCGGTGCTGGCGCGTCGTCATGGAGGGCCCGGTGCGCGCGGCGGACCGGGCCCGGCCGGTCTTCGCGGTCGGGTGCGGCCGTCCGACGGCCTGCGAGGTTGCCTGATCGACCGTCATCCCACCTGCTCCTTCCCGCGTTTGATCTGTTCGTTGATGACGGAGTTGAGGCGTCCGGCGAGGCGGTTGACGGACGTCTCGCCCTGCATCGCGGGCGTGGCCGCCTGGTTGAAGAGGGACTCGAAGGCGTCGCCCGAGATGTACGGGGAGACGGCGACCACCGAGAAGTGCTTCAGTTCGTTCCGCTGTGCGCTCAACGTCCTTTTCTGGAAGTCCTCCTGATGGGGCATCAGGGGGCGCAGGGACTTCAGGGTCGGGATGCCCCAGCCGCTGGAGGCGCGGGCCTTGGCAGGTGCCTCGCCGAAGTACCACTCGAAGATCCGCCAGGCGGCGTCCTTGTTCTTCGACTTGCGGGGCATCCACATGCCGGTGCCGCCCTGGCAGGCGCTGATCCGGGGGCCGCCGGAGAAGACGGGGGCGGGGGCGAGCCGGGAGACCTGGGCCAGTTTCTTGTCGGTGCCGATCATGCCGCCCATCCAGTAGCCGTTGTTCGACATGGCCAGCCGTCCGGCCTGGTAGGTGGGGCCGTCCCAGCCGTTGGGGTCGGGCAGGACGGGGCTGGGGCCGACCTTGAGCCGGCAGTAGTCCAGGTACCAGGCGAGTGCCTTGCGGGCCTCGGGGGTGGTGAAGTCGACCTTGGAGAAGTCGTCGGCGAAGAGGCTGCCGCCGGCCGAGGCGGTCATGGTCGCCATGAGGGTGAGTTTGACCAGGCCGTTGTAGCTGCCGCCGAAGACGGTCGTCTGGCCGTTCGAACGCTGTGCGAGATGTTGGGCGTTGTCGAGCCACTCGTCGAACGTGACGGGTTCGGTCTCCGAGGGGTAGGCGACGCCCTTCTTGTCGAAGGCCGCCGTGTTGAACCAGAACATAGAGTCCTGGGAGAAGTCCTTGGCCATGCCGTAGCGGGGGCCCTTGCCCTGGACCTTTCCGTCGTAGCGCCACAGGTTGTTGACCGGGTCCAGGTCGTCGGGGCGCAGGACGCCGCTCGTGGCGAAGTAGGAGTCCAGTTCCTGCATCACGCCCCGCACGGCGTAGAACGCGGCGTCCACGGCGCCGACCCCGCGCACCAGATCCGGCGGGTTTCCGCTGGTGAGCATCGCGATCAGCTTGGTGATGTCGTAGTCCACCCGCTTGATCGCGATGCCGGTTTCCCGCTCGGCCTGCTTGACCAGGTCGGGGCCCAGGTCGTCGGCCTTCGCCATCACCGTGATGGTCTCGCCCGCTCCGCTCACGCCGGTCGAGACCTGGAGGGCGCAGCCGTTGAGGGCCGCCGCGCCGGTCGCGGCACCGGTTGCCGAGAGGGCGAGAAATCGTCGGCGGCTCAGGGGAGCACCAGCATGTGGGTGCATGACCGCACCACCTCCAGTAGAAACCGGTTGTCACGCGTTGGGGCAGAGCTTCTTCCGGCTTGGAAACGGCGTCAAGACCCTGGGCGAACTTTCGAAAAGACTGGGTGACCTCGACGACACGGTCCCGGAACACGGTTTGCTAGAAACCGGTTGTCCACGCGTGTGCCGGAAGTCCCGGACACCGGGCCGGTGTCCGGGACGTCAGCGCAGGTCGGCGGCGCGCTCGGGGCTCTCGTCGAGGAAGCCGCCCGACTGGTGCTGCCAGAGCTTCGCGTAGGCGCCCTCGGCCGCCAACAGCTCCTGGTGCGTGCCCTGTTCGACGATCCGGCCGCGGTCGAGCACGACCAGCCGGTCCATGCCGGCGACCGTGCTCAGCCGGTGTGCGACGACGAGTGCGGTCCGCCCCTCCATGAGCCGCCACAGCGCCTCCTGGACGAGGACCTCGCTCTCGGAGTCGAGGGCGCTGGTGGCCTCGTCGAGCAGCAGGATCGGGGCGTCGCGCAGGATCGCCCGGGCCAGGGCGACGCGTTGGCGCTGTCCGCCGGAGAGCTTGATCCCGCGCTCCCCCACCATCGTGTCGAAGCCGTCCGGCAGCGCGTCGGCGAACTCGGTGACGTGCGCGGCCTCGGCCGCCCGGCGGACCTCGGCGTCGGTGGCGTCGGGCCGGGCGAACGCGATGTTCTCCCGCAGGGTGCGGTGGAACATCGCCGGGTCCTGCGGGACGTAGGCGATCAGGCCGCGCAGGTCGGCCTGGCGCAGCCTGCTGATGTCCTGGCCGCCGATCAGGATGCGGCCGGAGTCGATGTCCGTCATGCGCAGCAGCAACCGGCTGAGCGTGGTCTTGCCGCCGCCGGACCGGCCGACGAGGCCGATCTTCGTGCCGCTGGGCACGTTCAGTTCGAGGCCGTCGAAGAGGGTGTCGGCGCCCGCGTGGGCGAACGTCACCTTCTCGAAGCGGACGTCGGCGGCGCGGGAGAGCAGTGGTTCCGGTGTGTCCGGGTCGAGGACGGTGGGCGAGGCCAGCAGCAGTTCGGTGAACTGGGCGGCCTCCGTCATCGAGCTTTCCAGGCGCCGGTAGATCTGGTTGAACTCGAACATGATCCGGGTCGCGTTGGAGTAGTACGTGAAGGCCACCACGACCGCCTCGACCCCGTGCTCGCCGCCGCCGAGCGCGACCGCGAGGAGCAGGCCAAGTGCGTTGGTGAGTACGGAGAGTGGCGCGACGAGCGTGTCGATGCGGAGGTTGCCGTAGTCCCAGGAGCGCAGGGTCAGCCGGCGTGACTTGGCGACGCGGGAGCGGTGTTCGGCGGCCTCGCGTTCCTCGGCGGCGAACGCGCGGACCGTGTCCATGTTCATCAGGCTGTCGGCGACATGGCCGGAGACCCGGGCGATGGCCTCCTCGCGTTGGTCGACGAGTGCCTGGCGGCGCCGGATGAGGGGTGCCACGACCAGGGCGGTGAGCGCGATCATCACCAACAGCCCTACGACGAGCAGCGGTTCGTAGCGCCACAGCACGATCGAGCCGAACAGCAGCGGCACCAGGCTGCCGACGACCTGGAAGGTCATAGTGTCGACGAACTCCTCGAAGCGGGAGGCGAAACTCAACACCCGCTTGGTGAGCGACCCCGCGAAGTTCTCGTGGAAGAACGCGGCGTCCTTGGCGAACAGTTCGTCCATGCCGATCACGTACAGGTGCTCGATGCCGAGCGCGTCCAGCCGGTTCAGACAGTGCAGTCCGAGCCGCCACAGCACCTCGGCGAACAGCAGCACACCGGCGAACCCGAGGACGTACGGCAGGGCCGAGCGGACGCCGATGCCCGTGTCGCCGGCGATGCGGCCGACGAGTTTCGCGACGATCAGCGGCGCGATGTAGTTGATGCCGATGTTGCCGAGCGCCGGCAGCAGTGTGCCGGGGGCGGTCCATCGGCGGAGCCGGACCAACTCCCGGCCGTAGTAACGCAGTGCGAGAAGCACCGAGCCCCGGCGCGACCCGGCCTCGCGCGTTTCAGGCGATCCCATCCCTACCCCGTGATGTCGAAGGAAGCCCGGCATCGGCGCTGGCCAGGAATGGCAGTGTCCCGCGCGGGCGGCCGTGCGGTCCAAGCGTTTTTCCCTCAACAGCGGTGATGCGCAAGGGGGGTGAGGGCCCTACGGTGACACCATGGCGACCCAGGTGAGCGAGCCCCTGCGGCTCCCCGACATGCCGTTGCACGATCCGTTCGTCGTCGTGGACGAGGGGACCCGCACCTTTCACCTCTACACCTCCAACGACCCGTCCGTGTCGGGTGTGGAGGGCGTCGGCACCATGGTCTACCGCAGTCCCGACCTACGCGACTGGACGCGTCCTGACGTGGTGTTCCTGGCGGCGGAGCAGACCAACCTCTGGGCGGGCGACGGCGGTTGGGCACCGGAGGTGCACCGCTGGAACGGCCGGTACTACCTGTTCACCACGCTGCACGACGAGAAGAGCCCGCTCCCGGTGCCGCCAACCGGTAAATGGGGCACGCCGTTCGCCCTCGCGAACCACCGGCGCGGCACGGTCACGGCGGTGTCCGATTCCCTGCTGGGCCCCTTCACCGTGGTCGATCCCCTGCGCCCCACCCCGCCCGAACACCTCATGACCCTGGACGGCACGCTGTACGTCGACCCGTCCGGGCAGCCGTGGATGGTGTACGCGCACGAGTGGCTACAGACCGTCGACGGCACCATGGAGGCGATCCGGCTGGCCCCGGATCTGACGGAGACGATCGGCGATCCGGTCTTCCTGTTCAAGGCCTCGGACGCCTCCTGGATCGGCGAGGAGATCCCGGCCGGTGTCCCGCACCAACTCCCGCCCTACGTCACGGACGGACCGCAGCTCCACCACTCCCCCGACGGTTCCCTGCTCATGCTCTGGTCGACGTACGAGAAGAACCGGGCCGACCCGGACGGCACCCTCGGCGGAGGCTATGTCCAGACCTACGCCGTCTCGGAGTCGGGGGCGCTCACCGGGCCGTGGCGTCAACACCGGCCGCTGGTACGGGAGGACAGCGGTCACGGCATGCTGTTCCGCACGTTCGACGGGCAGTTGATGCTGATCCTCCACCGTCCGTTCGAGAACGCGCGCGGCAAGCTGTACGAAGTGGAGCTGTTGGGCGGCGAGTTGCGGGTGGTGCGGCAGCGCACGGACCTGGACGGCGGGGGCTGACGCCACACCGCCCGCCTCTCAGGCGCCGTACACCTGGAACTCCGAGACCTGCCCGGCCGGCCAGCCGTTGTTGGCGGAGATGGTGAGGCGTACGTAGCGGACGCTGACCGTGGAGGGGAGGGTGAGGGTCGCGGTGTTGCCGGTCGCCGGGTCGAAGGTGTAGCCCGCGGCGGTGAGGAGTTGGGGGGAGGTGCCGGCGTCCGTGCCGCCCTGGACGGAGATGGTCTGGGTACGGGTGGACCAGGCGGTCGCCGGGGGGAGGTTGAGGACGATGCGTCTGACGCCGGTCGCGGCGCCCAGGTCGACCTGGATCCACTGCGGGAAGGCGTTGTTGGCGGACTCCCAGTAGGTGGAGGTGTCGCCGTCGGTCGCGTTGGCCGAGCCGTAGACCTGGGTGTGGCTGCTCTCCGAAGTGGGGCGGTGGAGGGCGAGGTTGGTGGTGGAGGAGGGGGCGTCGGTGGTGACGGTGACCTGGTTGGAGGGCTGGGACACGTTTCCGGCCGCATCGAGGGCGACGACGTCGAAGGTGTACGCGGTGGACGCGCCAAGTCCGGTGACGGTGAAGGAGGTTGAGCCACTCGTGCCCACCTGGGTGCTGGTCGAGCCGGACACCTGGAGGATCCGGTAGCCGGTCACGCCGACGTTGTCGCTCGCGGTGTTCCAGCTCAGCGAGACCGAGTTGGCGGTGTGTCCGGTGACGGTCAGGCCGGCCGGCGCGGCGGGCGGGGTGGTGTCACCGCCGTTCGGAACTACCGGCTGAGTGGGGCGAGTTGAGGTCAGTGCGAGCTGGCCCTTGAGCATGCGACCGCCGTCGCCGGTCAGCCGCAGGTAGTAGTCGGAGGAGCAGGCCGTGCCGTCCTCGTCGAGGGCGAGGAACCCGGAGTCGGTCGGCACCCACGCCTGGGTCTCGGCGGTCTTGGCGATCTGGTTGCCCTCGTTGAACTCGTCGAACATCGAGATGTAGATGCCCTGCACCCCGGCGCGCACCACGTTGTAGAACTGCCGCCACATGAAGTCGCCGTGCGCGCGCTGCCGTCCGGAGACATCGCCGGGCAGGACGCAGGGCTGGTAGTCGAT
Source organism: Streptomyces sp. NPDC002276 (assembly GCF_053891435.1). Classification (NCBI taxonomy): domain Bacteria; kingdom Bacillati; phylum Actinomycetota; class Actinomycetes; order Kitasatosporales; family Streptomycetaceae; genus Streptomyces; species Streptomyces sp. NPDC002276. Next base: position 94,343 of record NZ_JBSFCQ010000022.1, read on the forward strand.
GCCGTTGGCGTTGCAGTCGGCCTGGTCGGGGACGGTGTAGGTGGTGTACGCGTTGTCGGCCTCGGTCACATTGCCGATGGCGCCGACCATCCACGGCGAGATCATGTTGAAGGCGTGGTAGACGCCCAGGAAGCCGGACTGCGAGCCCCCGGTCCCGGTCCGCCATTCACGCGGGACGCCGCCGACGACGTAACACCCCTGCCCCTTGAACCAGTTGACGACATCGAGGCAGGCGTCGGGGGTGAAGGGGTGGTTGGGGTCGTTGAAGCCGAAGCCCCAAATGCACACCACCGGCTTGCCGTTCTGCTTCGCGTAGGCCGAACTCCCCGTGTGCGCGGACATCTTGTTCGTCCAGTCCGTCTTGATCTCGGACTGCATGTTCGTCCAGTTGGAGACGTCGTACATGATGTAGAACTTCCGGCCGTACGACTCTGCGGCGCCGCGCACCTTGGTCGCCATCGCGTCGCGGGTGGGGCCCTCGCCGCCGGTGGGGTTGAAGCGTTGCAGGGCGGCCGTGTCGATGTTGTTCTGCTGCATCCACAGGAAGTGGGTGTTCACGGTCTGCTGGTCGTAGGACGAGAACAGCTTGGCGGGCTGGCCGTTGCCGAGGGCGGCGTACGAGGTCTGGTAGGTGTTCGTGTACTCGCGCACGTCCGGCCAGCATTTGATGTTGGTGTTGTTGCGGGACGGCGGCTGGCCCCAGTCCTGGCTCCAGTGCCACCAGCCGTTGATGGGCGCGCCGTCGCCGATACAGGCGAACCAGCCCTGGTAGCCGACGGTGATCTTGCCGACGACGTCGCCCGGCGAGCTCGCGGCTGACGCTGTTGGGGGGAACACGGCCTCCGCCGCTCCCACCGCGGTGGCCGCGATCGCGGCCCTCAGGAAGACTCTGCGGGTGACACCCATCTCGACTCCTTTCGGTGGTGGGGACCGCCGGGCGCGGGTGCGCCCGGCGGCACCGTCGCGTCAGGTCAGGTGTTCCAGACCTGGAACTCGGAGATCTGGCCGGCCGGCCAGCCGTTGTTCGCCGTGATGTTCACCCGGAGGTACCGCTCGGTGGCCGCGGTGAACGTGAGGGTGACTGTGTTGTTGGTGGTGGGGTCGAAGGTGTAGGTGGCGGACGCCTTGAGGGTGGTGAAGGCGGAGCCGTCGGTGCTGCCCGACAGGGTCAGCGTCTGGTTGCGGGCGCCCCAGGTGGCGGGGAGTTGGAGGACGACGCGGCTGGCGCTCTGCGCGGATCCGAGGTCGACCTGGACCCACTGCGGGAAGGCGTTGTTGGCGCTCTCCCAGTAGGTGCCCTGGTTGCCGTCCGTCACGTTCGACGAGGCGTAGACGTCGGTGTGGCTGGACTCGGTGGTGGCCGCGCCCGCCGCCAGGTTCCGGCTCACCGTGCCGGCTCCGGTGCCGGTCAGCGCGACCGTGGTCGTGCCGTTCGACGCGTTGCTGGCGATGTCGAGTTCGCCGGTGCGGGTGCCGGACGCGGTGGGTGTGAACGTGACGGCCACTGTGCAGGAGGCACCCGCCGCGATCGACGTCCCGCAGGTGTTGCTCTGCGCGAAGTCGCCCGTGGTGGTGACGCCGGAGACGGTCGCGGCGGCGGTCCCGGTGTTGGTCACCGTGACCGTCTGCGCGCTGCTCGCGGTGTTGAGCGCCTGGGTGGGATACGTCAACGATGTCGGGCTGGCCGACAGGGTCGCCGGGGAGGAGCCGCCACTGCTGGGGAACACCTCGAAGTCCGACAACTGGGCTGCGTTCCAGCCCGTGTTGGCGCTGATGTTGACCCGCACGTAGCGCGCCGTGGCGGCGCTGAACGTGATGGTCGCCGTGTTCCCGTTGGCGTTCGGATCGAAGGTGTACCCGGCCGAGGCCTTGATGGTGGAGAAGCTGGAGCCGTCCGTGGAGCCCTGCACCGACAGGGTCTCGGTGCGGGCCGACCATGCGGTGGCCGGCGGGAGTTTGAGGACGACCTTGCCGACGCTGTAGTTCTGGCCGAGGTCGACCTGCGCCCACTGCGGGAACGAGCCGTTCGTGCCCTCCCAATATGTCGACGCGTCCGGGTCGGTGAGGTTCGAGGCGACGTAGGGGCTGTTGCTCGAACTCGCCGACGCGGGCCGTCCGGCGGCGATGTTGGTGGTGCTGTCGATGCCGGTTCCGGTCAGGGATACGACAGTTGGGCTGTTGTTGGCGTTGCTGGTGACGGTCAGGTTGCCCGTGCGCGCTCCGCCGGTGGTGGGCTTGAAGCCGACGGTCACCGTGCAGGAGGCGCCGACCGCGAGGGTGGAGCAGTTGTTGGTCTGGCTGAAGTCACCGGTCGCGGCGACGGCGGAGACGGTCGCCGACGCGGTGCCCGAGTTCGTCACCTTCACCGTCTGCGCGGTGGCCGAGGAGCCGACCACCGTACCGTCGAAGGCCAGACTCGCCGGGTCGGTGTTCAGCACCGGGCCTGGCGCGGTGCCGGTACCGGAGAGGGTGACCGTGTTGGTGACCCCGCCCGCGTTGACGGTCAACGCGCCGCTACGGCTGCCGGTCGCGGTCGGCGCGAACTTCACACTGACCGTGCAGGAGCCGTTCGCCGCGATCGAGGAGCCGCAGGTGTTGGTCTGGGAGTAGTCGCCGCTGGTGGAGATCGAGGAGACGGACGCGGCGCTGTTGGTCGGGTTGGAGACCGTCACGGTCTGCGCGTCGCTCGTCGAACCGGTCGCGACCGAACCGAAGTTGAGCGCGCCGGGGGTCGCCGTCACGCCTTCGGGCGGATAGGGCGGATACACCGGGGCCGGCCAGGTGCCGCAGTAAGGCGTGCCGCTGATACCGGAGTTGCCGCCGCCGTCGGTGACGACGAAGTTGCCGCCCGAGCAGCTGTAGACGGGGTTCGAGTAACCGACGCCGGTCGCCGTGACGTTGGTGAACTTGGCGGCGCCGCCCGTCTGTTCCTGGAGGGCGAAGGTGCCGGTGCCCGCGATGGTCACGTTGTTGAGGTTGACGCCGCTGATGGTGCCCTCGACCCACTGGACCGCTTCGTAAGGGCTCTGCTGGATCAGGGCGTTGGTCACGTTGATGGGCCCGGTGATCGCGCCCTGGCTGCCGTCGAACCACAACGCGCCTACGCCGAACTGCCAGTTGGGGTCGAGGCTGCCTGCCCGGACCATGGTGTTGTCGGAGATCGTGGTGGTGCCGACCGGCGTGGACGTGAAGCGCTGCCCCACGTGGATGCCGCCGCCCTGGGCGATGCCGGTGTCGACCACACGGTTGCCGCTGACGGTGTTGTCGTGGCCGCCGTAGATCGCGATGGCGTTGGCGAGGATCTGAAGGGACACGGTGTTGTTGGAGATCGTGTCGTTGGCGTCGGCGCCGAGGGCGGAGTCCGCCCAGGTGGCGATGCCGTCGTCACCCGTGTTGCGGATGTCGCTGTTGGTCACCTTCGAATTGGTGACGCCGCCATGGAAGTTGATGCCGTCGGCGGTGGTGTCCCGGATGCGCATGCCGGTGAACGTCAGCCCGTCCATCGGGCCGTCCATCCAGGCGCCGACCTTCATGTGGTCGATCCACAGGTTGGAGACGGTGGAGCTGCTCAGCGCGCCGCCGATGCCGTTGACCTGGGCGCTGTCGTCGCGTTCCTGCACATTGCCGAAGATCGCGAAGTTCTGGAGGCGGACACCGGTGCTCGGGTTGGGCGCGGAGTTGCCGTAGAAGCCGGGGGCCGTGCCGGTGACGGTGGAGTACCACATGCCGGCGCCGGCGATCGTGACGTTGTTGACGCTGATGTGGCCGGGGATGTTGAAGGTGCCTGGCGGGATCCACACGGTGCCGCCGGGGCCCGCCGAGCTGATCGCGGCGTTGAACGCGCTGGTCGCGTCGGCCACGCCGGTCGCGTCGGCGCCCTTGCTGGTCACCGAGACCGAGCCCGAGGGTGCGGTCAGGGCGGCGCCGACCTGTTCGAAGTCGGCGAAGTCGATCGTGTACGAGGAGGCGGTGTCGCCCGCGTCGACCTGGAACTTGAAGGTCGTGCCCGCCGGATAGGTGGTGGAGAACAGGCGGTGGGCCTCGTCGTAGAAGTGGTGCGGGTTGCTGCCCGGCGTGTTGGTGAAGGGGTAGCTGCCGTAGTACCAGCTGTAGGCGTTGGTCAGGGTGAAGTCGGGCTGCTTGACGCCGTTGACGTACAGCGAGAGCGCGGCGGTGTACACCGAGCCGCCCGAGGTGTCGGGGATGCTGTAGCGGAAGTTGATCGAGTTGGTGGCCACCGGTGTGGTGAACGTGACGTACTGGCCGGTGCCTTGGAGGGTCGTCGCCTTGCGGTAGGACGCCTCGTCGGCGAGCTGTCCGGCGGTGTAACTCGGGCCGATGTTCGTGCCGTTGGTGGCGGAGTTCTCCGCCTGCACCTCGACGTACGGGAGGCTCGCGCCGCTGCCGCCGGTGGCGGTGGACGCCGCCGCGGCGGGTGGTGCCGCCAGAGCGAAGACGCCCACGGCGGCCAGCATCACGGTGCTGACCGCCCAGACGAGGGCTCGTCTCAGATCTCGGATGGAATGGAACACGTGCCACTCCTTTGATCACGAAATGCCGGAACTGTTCCGCTGGCATCGCCGGGGAAGGGAGGGAGACGGGGGGTTGGTGACGATGCAAGGGGGACCGTAATGTCATAGACATGATCACGCAATAACTAGACAGAACTCTGCAACAAACAAAAACACGGCCCGCAAGATCTCAGGCGGGCCGTGCATATGCCGGTGCCGCCGGACGGAGGGTCCGGCGGCACCGTGGGGAGGGTGGGGTCAGAGGTCAGGCGGCCCAGATCTGGAACGTGGAGACCTGGGCCGCGGGCCAGCCGTTGTTGGCGGTGACGGTGACGCGGTAGTAGCGCTGGGTGGTGGCGGGGAAGGTGAGCGTGACGGTGTTCGCGGTGCCCGGGTCGAAGGTGTAGGCGGCCGAGGACTTCAGGGTGGTGAAGGCGGTGCCGTCGGTGCTGCCGCCGAGGGCCAGGGTCTGGGTGCGGGCGCCCCAGGCGGCGGGCAGTTGCAGGAACGCGCGGGAGGCGCCGCGAGCCGAGCCCAGGTCGACCTGGACCCACTGCGGGAACGCGTTGTTGGCGCTCTCCCAGTACGTGTTCTGGTTGCCGTCCGTGACGTTCGAGGAGGGGTAGACGTCGTTGTGGCTGGACTCGCTGGTGGGCCTGCCCGCGGCGAGATCGGTGCCGGGAGTGTCCGAACTCGCGGTGAGCGCAAGGTAGTTGATGTTCCAGCCGCCCGTGTCCTGATCGAGTGTCAGGACTTGTCGGCCGGCGGGCAGGGTCACTCGGGTGGTCACGGTGGACCAGGTCTGCCAGTCGCCGGTGGCGGGCAGGTCCACGGCTCCGGTGAGGTTCGTACCGGTGCCGTCCGACAGGTGCAGCGCGCCGGTCACGGCGGTCGGGGCCGCGACCCGCAGGCCGAGCGTGTAGGTCCCGGCCGTCGCGACGTCGACCGTGTAGCGGAACCACTGTCCTGGACCGGTCCAGCCCAGGTTGTAACCGCCTCCTGTGTCCGAGGTGTTGTCGAGGTCGACGCCGTCGGCGCGGTAGGAGTTGGCGTTGCCGTTGACGGAGGTCACGTTGTACGCGACGCCCTGACCGCCGGTGTCGTAGTCCTCCGCCTGGACCGTTCCAGGCACGGCGGCCGGGGTGCCGCCGTAGGGGCCCTCGGGTGCGGGCGGCGGCCAGTGGTTGTCGCTCAACGTGGCGGTGAAACCGGTGGAGTTGTTGACGAAGGCCGAGGTGCCGGGGTCGAGTCCGGTGACCGTGTTGCCGGTGATCGTCGCGGAGCCGGTGGGCGCGGGGTAGAACGGCGGCGAGATCGAAATGCCGTTGCGGCCGGGGCTGTTGACGGTGTTGTCCCGGAGCAGGGTGTTCGTCGAGGTGGAGAAGTCGATCCCGTCGTAGAGGGAGTGGGTGACGGTGTTGCCGGTGACCGTGACCTTGTCGACGGTGCCGACGTTCTGTCCGTCGCCGCCGTTGCCGATGTGCAGGGCGGGCTGGCCCTGGCTGTAGGCGTTGCCGCCGGAGCGGACCACGGTGTTGCCGGTCACGGTCGCGGAGAGCAGGTCGCTGCCGTTGACGCCGAAGCGTCCGGCGCCCAGACCGATGTAACGGGCCGTGTCGGCAACGTAGTTGTCCTTGACCAGGTGGCCGCTGCCGCCGTAGACGCCGACGCCCTTGCCGCCCCAGGGCGCGATCGAGGTGTTGTCGCTGACGGTGACATTCGTCATCGGGTTGTAGTAGGTCTTCGAACCGTCGCCGTTGGTGTTGTAGTTCACCGAGTTGACGGCGATCGCGTCGTCCCCGGTGCCGCGGACGAAGTTGTTGGTGACGGTCAGGTTGTTGCCCGTATCCGCGCCCAGGGACACGTTGTTGACGTTGATGCCGTCCGCCCAGACCGACGTCAGCCTGCTGTTCTTCACCGTCCCGCCGGTGCCGGAGGCCCAGAAGCCCGACATGGTGTGCTGGGTCCAGATGCCGTCGGCCAGCCAGTCGGTGCCGGTGGTGTCCATCGCGCCGCCGTCCCCGCCGATGGTGCTCCGGCTGACGGCGTTGGCGTCGATGTGGAAGTCACGCACAGTGCAGGACGTGAGGTCGAACAGGGCCGCCAGAGGTGTGGAGTTGGGGACCGGGACGTCACGGTAGACCGTGCTGTACCAGAGCCCCGCGCCCGCGATGGTAATGCCCTGCGCGTTCAGTCCGGCGGTGCCCTTCACATAGAACGTGCCCTGCGGGATCCACAGGATCCTGCCCTGTTGCTCGGCCTGGTCGATGCAGTTCTGGATCGCGGCCCGGCTGTCCACCGACTGGCTGTCGGCCGCGCCGTTGGTCGGGGTGTTGTCCGCCACCGCGCCGCAGCTCGTGATCGAGATCGAGTTCGCGGGCTGCGCCTGCGGCGCGGGCGGATTCTCCACGTCGACGGAGTCGATGTCGTAGAAGGACGCGCTGTTGGCGGAGTCCCTGCGCAGCGAGAAGGTGGCACCGGCCGGGATCGGGGAGCCGGTGACGAAGGCGTGCGACTCGTCCCAGAACACCCGCGGATCGCCGTCGGCCGGGTTCTGGTCGTCGCTCGTGTTGTAGTTGCCGTTGCCCTCGTACACCCAGCTCTGAAGCGAGTTGAGGTTCAGCGCCTGCCGGAACACGCCGTTGACGTACAGGTTCAGGGTCGCGGTGGTGCCACCGCCGGACGCCGAATCGGGGATGCTCGCGCGGACGTTGAGGAAGGAGATCGACCGGCCGGTGGTGTTCGTCCACTGCACCGACTGGCCGGTGCCGTCCAGATGGACGTAGGAGTGGCCGGAGGCCTCAAGGGCGGCGCTGGAGTACTGCGTGGTCGGGGCCGAGGTCAGTGACCGGACGGCCGCACCGCCCGCGGGGGTGCCGGCCTCGGCTTCGTAGACGGCGAACGGGGTTGTGGCGCCCGCCGTCGCACTCGCTGTCGCCGGGTGCGCCGCCGCCCCGGTCGGCGGTGACTGCTGGGTGGCGGCGGCCGGTAAGACGGCCATGCACATCGCGCCGACCGTGGCGACGACGGCCACCGCCAGTCGCCGGGGTCTGAGGCTCGTCAGCATCTGATGCTCCTTCACGGAGTAGGGGGAACCGGCGCCCCGACCGTACAGAGCCCGCATCCACCCCGCTAGATTCCGACGAAGTAAAGAATGAATTGCGCAAGCAGATGCAACTTTCTTGCACTGTCGCGCAATTAACGAAGGTGGCGCGTTGCTACACCTCGTTGAAGCCGCGCGCCGCGTCGTAGATGTCCAACTCGATGACGACCACGAAGACACTCGTCACGACGAAGTGGACCATCACCCCGTCTTCCCAGGCCGAGCGCGTCACGGTGTCGTTGGTGTAGGCGAGGTGACTGCTATCGCCCTCGGGGTCGGCCATGATCCGGTCGACAAGGCGCTCGAACTTCTCCCGGTCCGAGGCCGGCATGTAGTCGCGGAACCGCGCGACCTGCTCGGTGAACCGCACACGTCTCTTCATCGCGGCAGGATCATACGGAGGCGGGGAAGACCTCCGCCGGGATTATTACGACGGTCTGCGTCGGCTACGACGCCGAGTCCTTCCTGCCGGTCGCCGCCGCGTAGGCCTGGGTCGGAGTCATCGGCACTCCGTTCAACGACACGGTCTTGTACGGGCTGACCTTGGCGCAGGTCTTGGACTCGGCGGCGGTCGAGGCGTTGGCGTTGGAGACGGCCGCGTGGGTGTCGGCGGGCGCGGCGGCGGACGAGGAACTGCCCGAGAGCGTCGTGCCGTTGGTCCAATCCGCGCCGATGACGAGGGTCAGGCCGCTCTCAGTGCTCTGGGTGAGGTGCGCGGCGGACAGGCCGACGGCCGAGGCCACCGTCTGGGCCTCGGCCTTCTCGCCGGGGCCGTAGGTGAGTCGGGTGGTCGCCGCCTGTTCGGGTGCGTTGCCGGTGCTGGTGCCGGGGCTGAAGCCCTTGGCGATGAGCGCGTTGGCGATCACGGAGGCACGTCCGCCGATGGTGGTGCCGTTCTCCACCTTTACGGCGACCTCGGCGGCCGGGACCGTGACCGGCGCGGTCGCGGAGGGCGAGGCGGATGCTTTCTTCTTGCCGCTGCCCGAACCGCTGCCCGAACTCAGGGACTGGTCGTTGGCGATGGCCGCGAACAGGGACTTGGCTCCGGCCGCCGGGACGACGCGGTCGGCGTTGGTCGGGTCGGCCCCGGTCTGCATGGTGGTGAAGGTCATCCGCTTCGACGGGACCTTGTCCAGGTCGGTCGCCAGGTCCACGAGCTTGCCGACGCTGCCCAGGCCCGTGTCGACGGTGAGCGCCTTGGTCGCCGCGTCGGCCAGTGAGTACACCTTGGCCGGATTGGCCAGTGTGCCCGCGCTCTTGAACTTGCGGATCATCGCGCTCAGGAACAGGTGCTGGGAGACGGTACGGCCGAGGTCGCTGCCGTCGCCGAAGCCGTGCCGGGAGCGCACGAACTCCAGCGCCGCCTCGCCCTTGAGGGTGTGGGTGCCCTTGGCGAGTTTCAGATGCGAGTAGGTGTCGTAGACGTTGTCGCTGACGCAGACCGAGACGCCGCCGACCGCGTCGGACATCTTCACCACGCCGGCGAAGTCGAGCATCACGAAGTGGTCGATGGTGATGCCGGTGAGCTGGTGCACGGTCGTCACCTGGCAGGCGGGGCCGTACTGGAGCGCGCTGTTGATCTGCCCGTAGTAACCGGCCGTCGCCTGGCTGCTGTCCGGGTCCTTGCAGGCGGGCACCTGGGTCATGGTGTCGCGCGGCACGCTCATCACGGTGGCGTTGGAGCGGTCGGCGGAGACGTGGACCACCATCTCCACGTCCGCGTTGTGGCCGACGGCCGAACCCCCGGTGCCGCAGCCGCCGCCCAGTTTGCAGTCGGCGGCGTTGTTCCGGCCGTCCGAGCCGATCACCAGGAGGTTGATGGGCGTACGGCCGAAGGCGTCGGCCTTCTCCTTGCCGCCCGCGCCGTCGTCGAGCGCGACGCTGTTGATGTTGCCGTTCAGGTGCTCCCAGAGCCAGGTGCCGACTCCGGCGGTGACGAGGATCAGTGCCGAGACCGTGATCAGGGCTATGCGGGCGACGCGTCGGCGCCGGGCCACCGGTTTGGCGCGGCGGCGGGATCCTTGACTGCCGTTCCGCGCCGCCTGCCGCGCGGCGGCTCTGCCGCCCGGCCGATGGGCCGGCCCTCCGTCCGTGCTGCGTGGGTGAGGCAGGCCGGAGCGATCTCGCGTGGCCGCACGGCCGGACCGCTCGCCCCGGGGGTCGCTCATCCACCACTCCCTACGCTGTCACCGACACCGACACCGACACCGACACCGACCGCCGGCCCGAAGGACGGCAGCGGGCCGACCCGCACGTGAGGGCGTACCCCTCGGGCCGGATGTTTGCGCAATATAGCAACTGTCGTCGTTCGCACCGGTGGGCCCTCCCCTCTCCGCGGCCCCAACTCCGAACGCGCGAGGTCCTGTTGCCCTACCCGGCAAGGGCTTTCCCGGCCTTGGCCCAGTTGGCGTGCAACCGGTCCAGGTACGACCGCGCCTGGCTGCCCGGTGTCGTACCGCGTGCGAAGGCGAGCATGTTGCCCGCGCCGGTGTTGTAGCCGAGGGCGAGGAGGTCGTCCTGGCTGATGGATGTCCGCCGGGTCGTGGGCAGTTGGGCGGCCAGGTCGTGCAAGTACCAGGCTTCGGCCTCGATGGCGAGGTCGCGGTCGTCGGGCAGTTCGTCCCAACTCCGGTCGGCGAAGTCCCGGCCCTTCCTGACCTCGTCGAAGGTCGCGCGATGCATGTTCGCGATGCCGAAGGCCGCGTCCGGCTTGTACCGCTGCCAGGCCCGCTCGAAGGCCGCGTCGTGCGGCTTGTACGCCTCGTTGTAGAGGATCGCCATCACCAACTGGGCGCTCACACCTGCCTGTTGGGCCCGGGTGCGAACCTGGGACGCGTAGGCGGCGGGGTCGTACGACGTGGTGGTGGCCCGTGGTGAAGGACTGGCCGAGGGCGAGGGACCGGCCGAGTCGCTCGACGTGGCCGAGCGGGGCGTCCCGGTCGAGGGATGCGGAGTCGCGGCCTGCGGAGTGTCCGCAGCGCGCACGAGGACGTAGACGACGACCGCGAAGACCACGAGCGCGAGCCATCGTCGCCGGGACCGGGGTTCGGCCAACTCCCGCACCTCCCGCGTTGTTCCGGGACAGAACCCGAACGTACCGCAAGCCCTTCCCCTGGGCAGATGTCCCCCATCATCGGGAATTTGACGAGATCCAGTACTCTGCCGCTCGCGTCATACGGCAGTGTGCCGACGGCCTGAACTGTGGGGGGACCACATGAGCGGTGAGATCTACTTCAGCAACAACTACCGTGACCTGTGCGTGCGGAACGGAACGGGGGCCGGTTTCCAGTTCGAGTTCTCGTGCGCCCGCTGCTACGACACCTGGCGTTCGCCGTTCGAGGCGTACGTCGGTGAACGGGCCGCCACCTGGCTCGGCAAGGGCGTCGACGTGGCCTGGAGCCTGCTGGGCAGCGCGGGCCGGGGAGTGTCGTCCGCGGCCGACGGGCTCGCGGGGGCCGGCTGGGGACAGGCCCGCGACCACGCCTTCCAGCAGGCGATCGACAACGCGGAGGGGCACTTCAACCGCTGCGCCCGCTGCACCGACTACGTCTGCGGACGCTGCTGGAACGCGGCGCAGGGACTGTGTCTGCGCTGCGCGCCGGACACCGCGGCCGAGGCCATGGCGGCCCAGCAGCGCGGCCTCAACGACATGGCGTCCCAGCGGGCGTACGCCGCGGGACAGCAGACCGGCCAGACCTACGACCCGTCCACACCACGGCAGTTGGTGTGCCCGCAGTGCCGCACCGAGACCCACGGCGCGGCCTTCTGCTCCGGGTGCGGCTATCACCTGGCCCAGTCCAACGCGTGCTCATCCTGCTCCGCCGTGGTGCCGGACGGCGCGGCGTTCTGCCCGGGGTGCGGAACGCGGCGGTAACGCGGTCGGCGCTCCCGGTTCCCGGCCCGTGTCGCTCGGCACGGGCCGGGGAGCGGTCACAGATGGGCGGCCACGGCGGGCAGCAGGTCCTGGAAGGTGCGGCCGGCCGCGGGTTCGCCGATCGCCTTCAACTGCCAGCCGCCGCCTGCCCGGTAGAGCTTCGCCATGATCTGGGCCGTGTAGGTGCCACCGCCGCTGAGCGTGTAGCGGGCCAGTTCCTGTCCGGTGGTCTCGTCGATCAGCCGGCAGAAGGCGTTCTCCACTTCGGCGAAGGTCTGCCCGGTGAAGGAGTTGACCGTGAAAACGATCTGGTCGATATGGACGGGGACGCGGGCGAGGTCCACCAGGATCGTCTCGTCGTCACCGGCACCGGCGCCGCCGACCAGGTTGTCCCCGGTGTGGCGGACGGAACCGTCGTCGCTCGTCAGATGCTGGAAGTAGACGACGTCGGCCGACTCCCGGCCGGCGAAGAGCAGGGCCGAGGCGTCCAGGTCGATCTCGCGGGGACCGGTCAGTTTGGCCAGGAATCCCTTGCGGGGCGCGGCCTGCCAGCCCAGTCCCATGCGTACGGACGTCAGGGCACTGCCGTCGGACTTGCTCAGGCTGACCTGCTGGCCCTTGCCCAGGTTGACGGACATGCGCGGTCTCTCTTTCTGCCGCTGTGCGAGCTGCTGGACGAGGAGTTCGGGAAGCCGGGGGCGGACTCCTCAGACGCCGACCCCGAAGTCGGCGGCGATGCCGGCCAGCCCGGCGGCGTAACCCTGCCCCACCGCACGGAACTTCCACTCCGCGCCGTTGCGGTACAGCTCGCCGAAGACCATGGCGGTCTCGGTCGACGCGTCCTCCGACAGGTCGTAGCGGGCGAGTTCGGCGCCGCCGGCCTGGTTGACGACGCGGATGAAGGCGTTGCGGACCTGTCCGAAGCTCTGTCCGCGGGAGTCGGCGTCGTGGATCGAGACCGGGAAGACGATCTTGTCGACCTCGGCCGGTACGGCGGCGAGGTCCACCTTGAGGGACTCGTCGTCGCCCTCGCCCTCACCGGTGAGGTTGTCGCCGGTGTGCTCCACCGAGCCCTCGGGGCTCTTGAGGTTGTTGTAGAAGACGAAGTGCTGGTCGGAGGGGACCTTGCCCGACGCGTTCAGCAGCAGCGCGGAAGCGTCCAGGTCGAAGTCCGCGCCGGTCGTGGTGCGCACGTCCCAGCCGAGGCCCACCAGCACCGCCGTGAGACCCGGCGCCTCCTTGCTCAGCGAAACGTTGCCGCCCTTGGACAGGGAAACACCCATGACTCGTCCCTCCACACATGCCGACGATCGGGGTCCGAGGCACGGACCCCGACTAGAATCTACAACAGTGTAGAAATCTCCGGGAGGGCGGCACGGCCGGCCGGTACCGCGTCGCTACGATGTGACGATCGCGACCCCGCGGCGGCAGGAGGAGAACGGAACGTGGCGAAGCCGGAACCGCGTCCCCCGCGCCGGGCGCAGGGCGCGCTGGAGACGCAGGTGCTGACCGTCCTGCACAGCGCCGGGACGCCGGTGACCGCGGCCTGGGTGCAGGAGCGTCTGGACGCCGAACTCGCCTACACGACCGTGATGACCGTACTGATCCGCCTGCTGGACAAGCAGGCCGTGACCCGCAGGCGGGAGGGCCGCTCCTTCGTCTGGTCGCCCGCCGCGGACGAGGCGGGGCTAGCCGCGCTGAAGATGCGCAAGGTGCTCGACCGCGAGCAGGACCGCAGGGCGGTACTGGCCAGCTTCATCACCGCCCTGCCCGAGGACGACGAACAACTCCTGCGCGCCCTGCTCGACCAGGCGGCCGACGAGCCCGACGAGTCGGCGGGCTGACGCCCCGTGGGTGTCTTCGTCCTCCTGCCGCTGCTCCTGCCGTTGACGGCCTGGCCGATCGCCCACCTCGCCACCCAGCACCTCCACCCGCGCGCGGCGACGACCGTGCTGAGCGTCGTGGCCGCCATCATGGCCGTGTGCAGCACGCTGTGCCTGGGCCTGCTGATGGTGGTCGGCACCGCCCAACTGCCCGGCAATCCCCTGCCGGACGGCTGGTCGGACCCCGAGGTACGGGAGAGCGTGCCCCAGGACGAGATCGCGGGCAAAGCCGCGATTCCCTTGCTCCTGGCGGTGGTTGCGGGCTGCGGCCGTACCCTGTGGCGCCATTTCCGCGTACGACGGCGGGCTCACGCGGCACTCACCGGCCTGCGCGACACCCCGGTCGCGGTCCTGCCCGACGCCGAGCCGTACGCCTACGCCCTGCCCGCCGGACCACGCGACCGGATCATCGTGTCCACCGGCATGCTCACCCGCCTCAACACCCAGGAGCGCAGAGCCCTGTTCGCGCACGAGCGGGCCCACCTCACCGCCCGGCACCACCGCCACCTGCTGATCGCTCAACTGGCCGCGCAGGCCAACCCGTTCCTGCTGCCGCTGCGGACAGCCGTCTCCTACGTCGCCGAGCGCTGGGCCGACGAAGAGGCCGCTCACCGTGTCGGCGACCGCAAGGCCGTGGCCCGCGCGATCGGCAAGGCGGCGCTCGTCTCACGCGGCACACCGGGCCCGACGCTCGCGGGCCTCGCGGCGCCGGGCCCACTCCCCCGCCGCGTCGCCGCCCTGCTCGCGCCGGCGCCTCCGGCACGCACCTGGCCACCGCTCTTCACCGCCGTGGGCCTGGCGCTGTGGAGCGCCGCGGCGGGTGCGGCCCTGTCCGCGACGTTCTCGGCGAACTCGGCGGTGACCCTGCTGCTCCTGCTGCACGCGGCAACGCCGTTGTAGACAGGACCGGCAGCGCGATTCCGACAAGGATCCGGCAAGGACACCTGCCCATCGTCGTCACGCAGGCTGAACGCGTCGGAACAGCTGGTGCCGAGCGTCGCGTACGGAACGGCTTCTGCGTCCATCAGCCAGTCGGTGTGGAGGCGGTCGCGGTGGGGATCGGCTTGTCGAGCATGGTGCAGATCGCGGCGTTCAGCAGAGCCTCCGTGGCTGCGGCGGGCTTGGGTGCCGCGATGCCGAAGATGGTCGGGACGTGGACCGAGACGGTGCGTCGGCCCGTGTCGTCGGTGTAGTCCCAACTGGAGTAGCCGGGTGCCTGGCCGTCATGGCCCCAGACCGTGCCACAGGGTGTGAACTTCCGCTCCAGGCCGAGTCCGTAGCGGTTCGGGTTGCCGCTCTCCTCCGCGACGGTGGTCTTCATCTCCTTGAGCTGGGCGGGCGACAGGAGCTTGCCGGACAGCAGCGCGGTGTCGAACCGGGCCCAGTCCTGTGCGGAGGAGACCATGCTCCCGGCGGCCCACTCCGTGTTCTCGTTGATCCAGGTGGCGTCGATGTGACCGGCGGGGCGGGCGGGGCCGACGAACTCGGTCCCTGCGGGGATGCCGGGCCAGAGCACCGGAGCCAGGTGGGCGGGGTCGGGCTCGTAGCCGTGGGTGAGGCGGGGGCTCTTCGTCGTGTCGGAGCCGTTGACCAGGTAGGTGTTCTTCAGACGCAGCGGTTCGGCGATCCGTTCCTGGACCAGGTCGCTCAGGCTGTGTCCGGTGGCCTTCTCGGCGACGAGCCCGAGCGCGATGTAACCGGTGTTGCTGTACGAGTACTTCGTGCCGGGCGGGAACAGCGGGTCGTGCCGGACGCCCGCGGCGATCAGCTCCTCCGGGGTCCACTGCCGGGTGTCCTGACCGGTGAACGTCTTCAGGACGTCGGCGTCGTCCGGGATGATGTTGTACAGGCCGCTGGTGTGGTTGAGCAGCATCCGCATCGTGATCGCGGACCCGTTGGGGATGAGGCCGGGCAGCCATTTCTCGACCGGGTCGGTCAGCTTGAGCCGGTGTTCGGCGACCAGTTGGAGGACCACGGTGGCGACCATCGTCTTCGTGTTGGAGCCCATCCGGAACTCGTCGCTCGCGGTCAGCGTGTGGTCGGCCCTGGCCCAGGACGCCTGCCGGGTGATCGCGGTCGCCCGCCCGTTTCCGTTGTCGACCCGTACGAGAACGCCGGGCGCCCCGGCGTCCACGACCTGCTGGGCGAGCGTTGCCAGTCGGGCCTCCTCGGCTGCCGTCACGCCGGGCCGTCCGGCCGGGGTACGGGCGGTGTCCTGCGCCGCGTCGGCCGCCGTGCAGGCCGTGACCGTGCCCGTCAGTGCCGCGGCCAGGGCCAGCGTCAGACAGACCTGCCGAGTGGAGCGCGGGTAGGGGGTGTTGCGGGGCATGAGGTGTCCTCCTCGATACGGAGCATGGGTTGCCGGGGGGCATGGTTTGCCGGGGCGGCCGAGGAGCGGATCCCTGGGGCTGCCGCACCGCCGGCTTCCGACAGCTCCAGGCTTCCGGCGACGCGGAGGAAGAACACTGGTGCTGGGCCCCTGCGATGGTGGAGGTATCCCCAGTGCGCGGACCGGAGCCGGCGGGTCATCATCAACTTCCGGCGCGTGACGAACTGCCGTCCCGTCACTGCGATTTGCCGTCGGCGGGCCGTTCGACGCGGTACCGATGCACGACGATGGAGCGCGATGACCTATATCCGCGAGCGTCAAGTCCAGCTCAGTGCAGGTCAGTTGGAGGAATATCCCGCGCTCGGCGTCGGCTGGAGGGCCGCTCTCGCCCTGCGGGTGGGCCTGCTGGGCTGGTCGTTCGTCCTGCTGCTCGGCTCGGTCCTGGGTTTCGGCCTGCTGACCCTCTGGACCACCTCGCTGACGGTCGTCGCGTTCTGGGTCGGTATCCCGCTGACGCTGCTGTCAACCGTCCTGGTGCGTTGGTTCGCCGACCTGCACCGCCGGTGGGCCGCCGACCGACTCGGTGAACCGGTGGCCCGGCCCTACTCACCTACACCGGACGGCAGTTGGCCGGTCCAGTTGTGGGCGATCCTGCGGGACCCGGCGACCTGGCGGGACTGGGCCTGGCTGGCGGCCAACTCGGTCACCGGGTGGTTCACCTACGGACTGTCGTTCCTGTTCTTCGCCTGCGGCGCCGTCTACCTGAGCTATCCGCTGCTGGTGGTGCTGACCCCTCCTGCCGTGTTCCGCACACCTCTGGGCAACGGCTTCCGCCTGCACGGCGTCGGGGAGTCGTTCGCCATGGTCCCGCTCGGCCCGGTGTTCCTTCTGCTCTGGTACACCACCGCCGTACGGCTGGCGAACCTCAACGCCCTGGTGGTCCGCTCCCTGCTCGGGCCCACCGCGCAGGCACAACTACGGGCCCGTGTAGCCCAGTTGGCCGCTTCACGGGCCGAGACCGTCGACACCCAGGCGGGCGAACTGCGCCGGATCGAACGGGACCTGCACGACGGGGCACAGGCCCGGCTGGCGTCGCTGGGCATGAGCCTGGGTCTGGCCGAACAACTCCTGCCCCAAGATCCCCAGGCGGTCGCGGAGTTGCTGGCCGAGGCCCGCGCGTCGACAGCCGATGCCCTGGCCGAACTACGGGACCTGGTACGCGGCATCCATCCCCCGGTGCTCGCGGACCGCGGCCTCGGCGGAGCCCTGAAAGCCCTGGCGCTGGCCAACCCGATACCCACGACCGTGGTCACCCGCCTGCCCGGACGGCTGCCCGCGCCGGTCGAGTCCGCGGCCTACTTCGCCGTCGCCGAGGCCCTGACGAACGCCATCAAGCACGCCCGGGCCCAACACATCGAGATCGGCGTGGAGTTCACGCCCCGCCCCGGTACGACGGCGGGGCTGCTGACCATGCGGGTGTACGACGACGGCCGCGGCGGTGCCGCCCTCGACGCCGGCACCGGTCTGCGTGGCGTCGCACGCCGCCTGTCGGCCTTCGACGGCACCCTGACCGCCGACAGTCCGCCCGGCGGACCCACCGAGATAAGGATGTCGCTGCCGTGCGCATCGTCCTGGCCGAAGACCTCGCCCTGCTCCGCGAGGGCCTGATCAGGATCTTCCGGGCCAACGGCTTCGAGGTCGTCGACGCGGTCGACAACGGCCCTTCTCTGATACGGGCGTTGACGACCCACCGGCCCGACGTCGCGGTCGTCGACGTACGGCTGCCCCCGACCTTCACCGACGAGGGGCTGCGCGCCGCCATCGCCGCACGCAAACTGATCCCCGCCCTGCCCGTCGTGGTGCTCTCGCAGTACGTCGAGCAGCTGTACGCACGGGAGTTGCTGTCCGACCGTGCCGGTGCGGTGGGCTATCTGCTGAAGGACCGGGTCATGGCCGTGGACCAGTTCGTCGCCAACGTCCGCCAGGTCGCCGCCGGCAGCACGGTCATGGACCCCGACGTGGTCGCCGCCCTCCTCACCCACCGCTCGACGGACCCCCTCCTGCTGCAACTGACCCCGCGCGAACACGAGGTCCTCTCCCTGATGGCCCAGGGCCGCACCAACACCGCCATCGCCGCCCGGATGTACGTCAGCGAGAAGACCGTCAGCAAACACAGCTACAACATCTTCACCAAGCTCGGCCTCGAACCCTCCGAGGACGACAACCGCCGGATCCTGGCGGTACTCGCCTATCTGGAGGGCTGAGCCGGCGGTGTCGGCCCGCGCGGAGGCCGGAAGCAGGAGACGGGCCTTGACCTCCTCGCCGGTCACCAGGGGCCGTGGTAATCCAGCCCCAGGACCAAGGCCGCGATCGCGGTGCCGAGGAACACGATCCCGCCCACGACGTTGCGAGAGCCGACGCGCAGGTGGGCGATGATGGCCCCGATGAAGTAGAGCACCAGGCCGGAGGCCGCGAGGGTTCCGAGTACGGGCACGGCGAGTCCGGCCAGCAGCCCCGCGGTACCCGCCGCGAGCAGCATGCCCAGTACCGGTACCCACTTCCGGGGCAGTCCTTTCATGTCCGCCTGGGTCTTGGGGTACTCGTGGCCGATCAGGTAGGTGACGGCGGCGGCACCGTTGAAGACCGCGCCGAGGATCGTCACCGTGAGGTAGGCGGCGAACAAGTCATCTCCATTTCCGTAGTGAGCGGCACTGCTGGGCAGCCCGTCGCGACATGCGCTTCGCCTGTATGACGGGCCGACGCCTCGTTTTCGTGACATCGGCGATCGACGCGAACCGGCCCGACACGCGGCCTATGACCACACCCCCCGCAGACACGACAAAGGCCGCCTTCCCATTGCTGAGAAAACGGCCTCTGCCCTGCGACTTCAAAAGTCGGGACGACAGGATTTGAACCTGCGACCCCTTGACCCCCAGTCAAGTGCGCTACCAAGCTGCGCCACGTCCCGGTCGCGTCGCACCCGGTCGGTCGGGTGAACGCGCAGGTGAATCTTACCGCATGCGCAGGGTCACTTCGGCGGCGTCGGGGTGTCGTGGGTGCGGTACATCGCCTGGATGTCCAGCTCCAGCTGGACGGTCGGGCCGACGACCGCGATGCCCCGGGCGAGCATGCTGCGCCAGTTCAACGTGTAGTCCTCGCGGTGCAGTTCGGCGGTGGCGAGGGCCGCGCAGCGGAGTTCCTCCGCGTAGCCGCCGTTGACGGTGCCCAGGTAGGTGGTGTCCAGGTTCACCGAGCGGCTCACGCCGTGCATCGTGAGCGAACCCTGCAAGGTCCACTTGCTGCCGCCGCGGTACGCGAACCGCGTGCTGGTGAAGTCGATGTACGGGTAGCGCTCCACGTCGAGGAAGTCACCGGAGCGCAGATGGTTGTCGCGCGTGGTGTTGCCGGTGGTGATGCTGGACGCGTCGATGCGGACGTGGACCTTGGACTCGGCCACGTCCTGGGCGATCTGGATGCCGCCCTGGAAGCGTTCGAAGCGGCCGTGGACGTGGGCCATGCCGACGTGCTTGGCGATGAAGCGGATCGCGGTGTGCGGCGGGTCGAAGAGCCAGGTGCCGGGCGGCGGGAGTTCCTGGGCGCGGCCGGGCTGGAGCCATACGCGTTCGGTGGGCGCGGCGGTTCCGGCGGCGATCTCCACCGTCTCCTGGTGCGGCTGGAGTCCCTGGGCCGAGACGAGGAGGCTGTAGCGCCCGGGCGGCAGGGCGGCGAGGAAGAAGCCGTACGGGTCGGTCGTACCGGAAGCGGTGACGCGGTGCGAGTCCAGGGCCGTCACCGTGACGTCGGCGGATGCCATGGGCGCGCCCACCGGGTCGACGATCTCCCGGCCGAGGCCGCCCGCGCCGGGCGGGAGGGGGAGCGAGAGGCCCGCCGCCGGGGCGGAGGCGCCCTGGGGCAGCCAGCGCCTGAGCAGTGCGAGGGCCATGGTGATCACCTTTCTTCACAGCGGTCGTGCTCCGCCGATCCTGGAGGATTCAGCACCTTTGCGGGTGTCTCATATCGAGACACCCGTTCCGCCGCCTTCCGCGTAGCGGCGGACGATCGGCTCCAGATAGTCCGCGCGCGTGCCCACCAGGAGCGGGAATTGGGCCGTGGAGTGGATCAGGGCGATGGCGTCCAGTTCCGGTTCGCGGCCCCGGGCCAGCTCCGCCTCGGCCATCGCCGCGTGCCGCGCGCGCACTTCGGTCTCCGGGAGCGACGGCGCGCGGAACAGGACGCCGATGCCGCCGTTCCCCGCGCGGGTGACGTTCCAGAAGGTGAGGTCCTCGGGCCGGGCCTCGATGCCGGTCTCCTCGCTCAACTCCCGTGCGGCATGGCGGTGCAGGGCCTTCATGTCGAGTGGTTCGTCGCCCTCGGGGGGTTCGAGCGAGCCGCCCGGCAGTTGCCAACGGCCCGGCGCCGCCGTGGAGTCGGACATGCGGCCGACCAACAGGCGTCCGTCGTCGGCCGGTTGGAGGACGGAGACGAAGAAGGACGGCAGCCACGAGGTGCAGCCGGGCACGCGGCGCAGGGCGAAGTGGCGGTACGTCGTCCGCACCCAGGAGACGACCAGTCCGTACGGCCCGTCCCGCTCCGCGCCCGCGCACACCAGGACCGGCCCGTCGAAGAAACTCGGGTTGGCGCGCACCCGTTCGTCCCAGACCCGGTTCATGGCGAGCCGCTCCTCGGGGGTGAGCCGAGGAGCGGCTGTTTCGACGAACCTGAGCCGGTGGACGTCGAGGAGTTCGGCGCCGGGGCGCCGCGCGGTCTGTTCGATCATCGGCTCATGCTGGCATACCGGCCGGGTCAGTTGAGGGCGCCGGGAGCCATCACCGACGCTTCCTCCTCCGCCTTCAGGAGCGCCGACTCGGAGCCGCCGACAGCCCTTCCTCCGCCCCGGCCTGTCCGCCGTACCGGCACCATGAGGGCGGCCAGTGCCGCCGCCAGGCAGAGCACCGCCAGCAGCGCGAATCCGTGGGTGTACCCGGAGTCGTAGGGCAGGCCGGACGTCTGGAGGTGGCCGGTGACCAGGACGCTGGTCACGGCGGCGCCAATGGAGCCGCCGATGGTGCGGATGTTGGCGTTCATGCCGGTCGCGGCGCCGGTCTGCTCGGGCGGGACGCTGCCGACGATGAGGTTGGCCATGGAGGCGAAGGCGAGTCCGATGCCGAGGCCGAAGATGCCCGCGACGAGGGCGATCTGCCACTGCTGGTCGTGCCAGAGAGCGAGGATCCCGCAGGCGACCGCGCCGAGTGCGGCACCGGTGGTGAGCAGCGCCTTGGCGCCGACGACGGGTTCCAGTCGGCCGCTGAGTACGCCGGAGACGAACATCGCGATCAGCATGGGCAGCATGAGGAGTCCGGACGCGGTGACGCTGGCTCCGAAGCCGTATCCGGCCGAGGAGGGGGTCTGGACGAAGCCGGGCAGGAAGGACCAGATCGAGTACATGCCCGCGCCGAAGAGCAGTGCGGCGGTGTTGGTGGTCCACACGGAGGGCAGGCGCATCACCTTGAGGTCGATGAGCGGGCTGCGGGAGCGGGCCTCCGAGAACAGCCAGGCCGCGAAGAGTACGACGGCCACGGCGAACAGTCCGACGACCCGCACGGAACCCCAGCCCCAGGTACCGGCCTGGCTCAGCGGCAGCAGCAGGGCGACCAGCCAGCCCGAGAGGAGCACGGCGCCGGACCAGTTGACGCGTCCTTCGGCGCGGCTGGGCGACTCGGGGACGTAGCGCAGGGCGATGAGGGTGGTGACGGCGACGATGCCGACGGGGAACCAGAACAGCCAGCGGTAGTCGAGCGCGGACACGATGGGTCCGGCGGCCACCATGCCGACACCGCCGCCCGCGGCGATCACGGCGGACAAGTTGCTGATGCTGCCCGGGACTTGGGACGCGTGGAACTCGTCGCGGATGATGCCGAAGGAGAGCGGGAACAGCGCGCCGCCGATGCCCTGAATGACTCGGGCGATGATCAGTACGCCGATGTTGGGGGCGAGCGCGGCGACGAGACAGCCGGCCAGGACGGCCAGGAGGACGGCGACGAGGGTGCGTTTCTTGCCGATCAGGTCGCCGACGCGGCCGAGTATCGGGGTGAAGACCGAGGCGGACAGCAGATAGGCCGTCATCACCCAGGTCGCGGTGGACTGGGAGGTGTGCAGTGCGTGCTGGACGGTCGGCAGGGCCGGCGCGATCAGCGACTGGAGCATGGAGAAGACGCCCGCTCCCGTCGCGAGGACCGCGAAGGTGAGGCGGGTGGTGGAAGTGCGGGGCATGGAGAGCCTCTCCGAAACAAGCAGGCAGAGTGCGTCCGCACGCGCACGTCCACGGCGGTACACACCCACCACTGCTAAAGTGGAGGTACCCCTCCACCATAGCGGAGGCACCCCTCCGGTTCAACCCAGTCCGCCAGGGAGGCACCAGTGACGGCCCAGCCGTTCCCCGTCAGCGAAATCGTCGCGGCCCAGCGCCCCCACCGCAAGGACGCCGCCCGCAACTACGACGCCCTGCTGGCCGCCGCCCGCGAGGCCTTCGCGGAGCACGGCGCGGAGGCCTCGCTTGAGGACATCGCGAGACGCGCGGGTGTCGGCATCGCCACCCTCTACCGCAACTTCCCGACCCGCCGGGCCCTCTTCGAGAGCGTCTACGCGGACGAGGTCAACGCCCTGTGCCAGGTCGCCCTGTCCGTCGCCGACCAGGAGCCGTGGGAAGCGCTGGTGTCGTGGCTGAACCGTTTCGCGGGCTACATGGTGACCAAGCAGGCGGTGCGCCAGGCGCTGGAGAACGACTCGGAGATCTTCGGTACCTGCCGCGAGTCGATGTTCTCCGCGGGCGGCCCACTGTTCGAGCGCGCGCAGAAGGCGGGCGTGGCCCGCACCGACATGGACTTCGGTGATCTGCTGCGGCTGGTGGCCGGGGTCACCGGAACGACGTTCGTGGACGACTCCCAGCGCGACCGCGTCCTGGCCATCGCGCTGGACGGTGTCCGCACGAACCACTGACTACACGGGGGCGGTTCCCTCGTAGGCCGCCCGCAGCAGGGCGCGTACGCCCTCCTCGGTGACCGGCCGGGGGTTGCTGTACGCCTGGCTCACCGCCTGCGCGGCGGCCGTCGCCAAGTCGCTCTCCTTCAGGCCGAGTTCGGCGAGCGAGCGCGGCGCGCCGAGCCGTCCGGCCAGCTCCCACAGGGCGGTTGCGGCGACCGGGGCGTCCAGCGCACGGGCCACGGCGGCCGCCGCCTCCGGTGCGGCGGGCGCGTTGTACGCCAGCACGTACGGCAGCACGACCGTGTGGGTCTCCGCGTGCGGGAGGCCGAAGGTGCCGCCGAGGACATGGCACAGCTTGTGGTGCAGGCCCATGGTGGTGGCGCCGAGGCAGGAGCCGCACAGCCACGCCCCGTACAGGGCGCGGCCCCGGGCGTCCAACGACCGTGGTTCGGCGGCCAGTTCGGGCAGCGCGCCCGCCATCGCCCGGACGCCCTCCTCCGCCATCAGCGCGATCAGGGGTGAGCCGTCCGGTGCGTACAGGGCCTCGACGGCGTGCGCGACGGCGTTGACGGCGCTGGTCACCGTGAGCGGGACGGGGAGACCGAGGGTCAGCTCCGGGTCGTAGACGACGCTGCGGGGCCGGACGGCGGGGTCGCGGCCGGTGCGTTTGGCGCCGTGTTCGGTGAGGCCCCAGACCGGGGTCATCTCGGAGCCGGAGTAGGTGGAGGGCACGGCGATCAGCGGGAGGCCGGTGCGCAGGGCGATGGCCTTGCCGAGGCCGACCGACGAGCCGCCGCCGACCGCGACGCAGCCGTCGGCGCCCAGCGAGCGCGCCAACTCGACGGCGCGGTCCGCGACTTCGACCGGCACGTGCATCTTCGCCTCGGCGTGCACGCCGACGCATACCTCCCCCAGAGAGTCGGCGACCGCCCGCGCGGTGTCGGCGCCGCGAGCGCCCGAGAGCACCAACACCCGCCGCAGACCGAGCCGTTCGGCCTCGCCCGCGGTCGCGGTCAGCGCGGCGCCGGGACGGAAGACGACCCGCATGGGCTGGGCGTCGTAGGCGAAGTCGAGGAAGTCCTTCACGCGCTCTGCTCCAGTACGAGGTCGAACCGCGCGTGCCGGAAGGGGTTGGCGATGCCGAACTCCCGTGCCAGGGACGGGTCGTCGGTCGGGGTGAAGTCCTCGACGAGGCTCTGTTTGACGGCGAAGACGGCGTCGGAGTCGAGGTAGTCGCTGCCCGCGACGAAGATGTGCGTGGTGACGGGGGTGTGGCCGTCGGCCGAGGCGATGAAGTGGATGTGGGCGGGGCGGTAGGGGTGGCGGCCGGTCGCCCGGAGGAGGTCGCCGACCGGGCCGTCCGTGGGGATCGGGTACGGGCTCGGCACACAGGTGCGGAACCAGAAGCGGCCCTCGGCGTCCGTGGTGAACAACCCCCGTCCGTTGCCCGGGGGTTGGACGTCCGGCTGCTGCACGTCGTAGAAGCCGTTGCCGTCGGCCTGCCACACGTCGAGGAGGGCGCCGGGGAGCGGGGTGCCGTCCTGCGACACGATCCGGCCGCTGACCACGCAGGGCTCGCCACCGCCCAACAGGTCGATGTTCGCGCCGAGTTCACGGACCGGCGACTCGGTCATGTGGAAGGGGCCGAGGACGGTCGACTCGGTGGATCCGGCGACCCGGTCGCCGTTGATGGTCTCCACCAGCATCGACAGGCCGAGCACGTCCGACAGGAGGATGAACTCCTGCCGGGTGTCCGTGCACGCCTGCCCGGTCTCCGTCAGGAAGCCGATCGCCCGCTCCCATTCCGCCTGGGTGAGGCGGGTCTCCCGCGCGAACGCGTGCAGATGCCGGATCAGACCCGACAGCAGTTCGTGCAGACGGGGGTCGGCGGTGTCCCGCAGACTCGCGACGGCCTCGTCCGTGACGGTGACGTGGGTGGTCATTACGGCTCCCTAACCAGTGCGAAATGTCAGCCGTGCCCGAGGATGCGGCGCAGCGCGTCCGTGAGCAACTGTTCGGCGTTCTCGGCCGCGTCGGCGTGGCGGAAGGCGACGTAGCCGTCAGGGCGGACGAGCAGGGCGCCCCCGTCGGCGATCTCGCTGAGGCGGGCCCAGTCGCCGTACGGGTCCTCGTACTCCTGGCCGGGGCCGATGACGGCCGTGGCGATGTCGAGGGGCTGCGCCTCGGCCGCGCGCAGCCACCGCTCGCCGCCGATGCCGGTGAGGAGGGTGAACCGGCCCTTGCCGACCGTGTCGAGGGTGGAGACGGTGCGGGTGCCGGAGGTGATCCAGGCGTGCGGGAGCTTGGCGCCGGGGCGGGAGCTGGGCTGGTGGTGCAGCTCGCGGTCGCGGTCGAAGCCGGGGTCGGGCGTGCCGTCGGGCACGACCGCGGCCGAACTCTCCGCGGAATAGCGCTGGTTGAGGTCGACGCCGTGCGCGTTGAACTCGTAGACCTTGTAGGCGATCGCCTCGCGCAGCGCGGCCCGTTGCTTCTCCGCGGCCTCGGTCGCGTCCTTGCGGGCGGCGATGTTGGCCCACAGCTGCTCGGGCGTCTGCGGGGAGAGTCCGTCGAGCGCCTCGAAGATCGGGGCGGTCTCGCCGATGGACTTGTTGGCGCGGGTGACGATCTGCTTGCCGACCGGGGCTCGTTCGGCGTCGTAGGTGTCGAGCAGCTTCGGTGTCGCCGTGCCGTCGAGGACCAGCTTCAGCTTCCAGGCCAGGTTGTAGGCGTCCTGGATCGAGGTGTTGGAGCCGAGCCCGTTGGACGGCGGGTGGCGGTGCACGGCGTCACCTGCGCACAGGACGCGGCCGTTGGCGTAGGTCTCGGCGTACATCTCGTTGACCGTCCACGCGGAGGACGACTTGATGGTCACGGGGATGTCGTCGTCGCCGACCAACTGGCGTACGACGGACAGCGCGTACTCCTCGGTGAGGTCGGGGGCGCCGGCGCTCACGTCGTAGCCCCACACGATCAGCCACTCGTTCCAGGGGCTGACACAGCGCACGAGGCCCGCGCCGATGCCGCCGACGTTGGCTCCCGGGGCGAGCACCCAGTAGAGGGTGGAGGGCCGGTGGGCGGTGTACTTCGCGAGGTCCGCCTCGAAGACGATGTTGATGCTGCCCGCGACCCCCATCTGACCGCCCATCGGCAGCCCGGCGTCCTCGGCGACCTGCGAACGGCCGCCGTCCGCGCCGATGAGGTACTTGGCGCGGATCAGGTACTCGTCGCCGCGCAGCCGGTCCTCGACGGTGACCGTGACGCCGTCGTCGTCCTGCTCGAAGGACTTGTAGACCGTGCTGAAGCGGACGTTCGAGCCGCGCGCGAGCGCCGCGTCGACGAGCACCGGTTCCATCAGGTGCTGCGGCATGTCGCACATGCGGGTCGGGCTGGCCAGGTCGTGGGCGGCCTGGACGAGCGGGTCGTTGCCCCAGGAACGGATCCGGCCCAGCTCCTCACCGGCGAGACTGGTGCAGAACGTGGTGTTGCCCATCAGGTGCTGCGGGGTCGCCTTGGCCAGCACCTCGTCCTCGACACCGAGGTCGCGCAGGACCTCCATGGTGCGCTGGTTGGTGATGTGCGCGCGGGGCGTCCTGGTGAGGCGCGAGTAGCGGGTGACGACGATGTGGGGGACGCCGTAGGTGCTCAGCGCCAGCGCGGCGGCGGCACCGGCCGGGCCGCTGCCCACGATCAGTACGTCGGTCTCGACAACGTGCACGGCGGGACGCTCCAGGGGGTGAGGCAGGTTGGGGCCGGGGTGAGAAAGGCACCGACTCTTCACGATCATCATGCGGGCGGAACACCCTCGGGTGTCTCATTACGAGACAGTTACAGCCCCACGGCGACTGCCGCCACGGGCCCGATACGGTGTGAGGCGTCATGACCATCGTGGAGCACTCCCCCGCCCTCGCCCCGCTGCGCCAGGCGCGCGAGCGGTTCCTGACCGGCCGCCCGCTGCCCGACGGCGTCCCGGACGAGGTCCTCGCCGCGTGGCGGCGCGCCCGCTTCTTCGGCGTACGGCACGACCTCGATGGACCGTTCCACGATCCCGAACCGCCCCTCGAATCGGCCCTGTTGGAGGCGGCGCGGCCGGTGCTGGAGCGCGTCGCGCCGGCGCTCGGCGGCCACTCGGCGCTGCTCCTCACCGACGAGCGGCCGCAGGTGGTGTGGACGGCGGGCGAGGTGCCCGGCGGCGACCGGTGCCGCGATCTGTCCGAGCGGGAGGTGGGCCACAACAGCGCGGCCCTCGCCCTGCGCACCCGGCACCGGGCCGAGGTGCACGGCCCCGAGCACTTCCTCGACCTGTGGCAGGACGTGTCCGCGGTCAGCGTGCCGCTGTTCGCCCCGGAGACCGGCCACGCGCTCGGCACAGTGACGGTCGCGTCCGGCCTGTGCGCCGGTTGCGGCCCGCATCCCGGCGCCGCCCTCGCGGAGGCCGCGGCCGTCGCGGTGGAGGCGGAACTCCTCGCCCGCTCCCGTACGGCCGAACGGGTGCTCCTCGACGCCTACACCCGCGCCGCCCACGGCCCCGGCCGCGCGGTCGTCGCCCTCGACGGCCGCAACCGCCTGATCAGCGAGGCCGCCGTCCGCCTCGCCACCCCCCAGGTCCTGGCCGCCCTGGAACGCGCGAGCACGAGCCAGGAGTCGTACGACGCGACGCTCCCCGAGGGCGCCGGGTGCACCGCCGCGATCACTCCGGTACGGCACGAGGGCCGCGTCCTGGGGATCGTGGCCGTGCTCGCGGCGCGCGCCGCCGACGTGCCGCGTCCGTCGCCGCGCCCCGCGCTGGCCCTCGCGGGCGGCTCGGTGCCCTGGCGGCACGCGGTCGCGCGGGCGGTGGAGCTGGCCCGGGTCCCGGAGCCACTGCTGCTGACCGGCGAGCGCGGCACCGGGAAGACCGCGCTGGCCCGTGAACTGCTCGGTGAGACCGTGCCGTTGGTCGCCGACGCCGCCGAGTCACCGGAACTGGGCGTGAAGTACAGCGAGTTGGCCGACGGCCGCCCACTGCTCCTGCGGCACGCCGAACGGCTGGCCCAGCCCGACGTGGCCGCGCTCAACTCCCTGCTCGACGAGCACCCGGACGTGCATCTGCTGGTCACCTACACGCCCGGCACTCCCCCCGGCCCCTGCTTCCAGCGCCTCCTGGACACCCTGGCCGCCCGGTCGGTCGCCCTGCCCGCGCTGCGTGAACGCCGGGAGGACGTACGGGAGTTGCTGCCGGTCCTGGCGCCCCGGCCGGCCCCGGGACACCCGCCGCTCAGCTGGACGCTGGACGCGCTACGGGCCCTGGAGGAGCATCCGTGGCCCGGGAACGTCACCGAACTCGCGCATGTCGTACGGGCGTTGGCGGAGCATCGGCGGGTCACCGGTCCGGTGCGGCGGGCCGAACTCCCCGATCCCGTCCGGGAAGGGCCCGCGGCCCGGCGGCTCAGCCCGATGGAGCACGCCGAACGCGCCGCGATCCTGGGCGCGTTGCGCAGGCACGGCGGCAACAAGGCGCGGGCGGCCGCCGCGTTGGGCATCGGGCGGGCGACGCTGTACCGCAAGCTGCGCGGTTACCAGGGCGTCTCGTGAGCAGCAGCCCGACCAGGCCCGTCCGACACTGAACCCGCCTATTTGATCAGGGCGTTCGCCACCACCACGACCACCCCGAGCAGCGCGTCCACCGCCCCGATCGCCACAGCCACCGCCCAACTCCGCGCCGACCAGCGGGCGGTGACCAGACCCAGGCCGAACAGCAGCGCGATGTTGAGGACGAAGGCCGCGTACTCGACACCGTTCGCGGGCCACCAGCCCCAGCCCGCCCCGGCGAGCAGCAGCACCGTGGGCACCGCCGCGGCGACCAGCGGCCACTCGTCGCGCAGGGTGCGCAAGGCGTCCCAGCGGCGGTGCGGAGCGCGCTCGGCGATGTAGTGGGCGTACCCGTGGGCCAGTGCCGAGGCACCCGCGGTCACCAGCAGCCACAGGGCGTCGTAGCGGCGGCTGGCCCGGTCGGTGTGGCCGTACTGGGTGAGCGCGGCGACCATCGAGCAGGCGAGGACGGCGCCGTAGACGCCCCCGAAGAGGATGTTCTCCCGGGCCTCGTGCGAGTGCGAGTGCGGCTGTGGGTGCGGCTGCGGGTCGGGGACGGCCTCCGTGGTCTGCGCCATGCCCTCCACGATCGCCCGGCGCCTCCCGGGCCGCCACTCCGCGACGAAGTGTCCTCCGACCTGTGCGGATACCCCACACAGTGTCCACGCACTGGTCATGCCCGGTCGGGCTAGGGTCGCGGCATGACGCACAGTTTCGTTGTCCGCATCCCCGACGCCGAGCTCGAACCCGAGCCGCTGGACCCGGCGCAGATCGTCTCCGGTACGCCCGAGGTGACCGGGAAGGTGGTGTGGGAGTCCGAGGACGGGCGGCAGATCCGCGGGATCTGGCAGATCACCCCGGGGGTGGTGACCGACACGGAGGCGGACGAGCTGTTCGTCGTGATCAGCGGCTCGGCCACCATCGAGGTCGAGGGTGGGGAGACGCTGACGGTCGGTCCCGGGGACATGGCGGTGCTGCGCGAGGGCGACCGTACGACGTGGACCGTGCACGAGACGCTGCGCAAGGCGTACGCCATCAATCTGTGAATTGCCTCAACGCATGGGTGCCGTAGGCAAGTTGTAGGGCGTGACCACCTGGATCGAGGACGGCAGGGTCGGTCCGGCGGGCGGCAGCGCGTCGTGCGCGCGCATCACGATGCGGCAGGCCTCGCGGACGTCCTGGCGCAGGTCGTGGTGGAGGACCGCCGACAGCCGCTGCTCGTGCAGCAGCCGGGTGTTGTCGTGGTCGAGGTCGTGCGCGACGAACACGGCGCACTCGCGGCCAAGGTCGGCGAAGGCGCGCAGGGTCGCGATGTTGCCGCCGCCGATCGAGTAGACCGCGCGGATGTCCGGGTCGCGCTTCAGTGCGGCCCGGACCAGTTCGTACTGGGTGGCGTCGAGGCCGTGGCCCTCGGTGATCTCGACGAGGGCCCGGTCCGGGTAGCGGGCGCGCATGGTGCTGCGGAAGCCCATCTCGCGTTCCTCCTCGTTGCGGAAGAACCCGCTGCTCAGGCTGGTGAGGACGTTGCCGGGGCGGTCGCCGAGCCACTGGCCCATCAGGTAGGCGGCGGTGGCGCCCGCCGCGCGGTTGTCGATGCCGACGTAGGCGAGGCGGGCGCTCGCGGGCAGGTCGGTGACGAGGGTGACGACCGGGATACCGGCGGTGACGAGCCGGCCGACGGCCGCGGTGATCTCGGGGACGTCCGGTGCCTTGAGGATGACGCCCTGCGAGCCGCGCCGGGCGATCCGGTCCAGGGTTCCGACGAGTTCCTTGACCGGCGCGGTCTCCCGGAAGTGGAAGCGGGAGCGCACCACGGCCGGGTGCAGATCGGGCAGTTCCGCCTCCAGCGCCACCCGTACGGCCGTGGAGAACCGCTCCGGGGTCTGCATCACGATGTCGATCATGAACGTGCGGCCGACCAGCCGGACCTGGGTGCGCTGCCGGTCGAGATCGGCGATGGCCTGCCGGACCTCGCGCTCGGTGCTCTCGCGGACACCGCCCCTGCCGTTCAGAACCCGGTCCACGGTGGCCTCGCTGAGGCCCGCCTGACGTGCGATTTCCCTGATCGGGAAGGGGTGGCCCACCGGTCGTCTCCTTGAGGGGTTTTTGATGGCACGCTGCCGGTTGTTCGAAGGGTTTGTACTGACAAGAATGACAGGACCGCACCACCACGTGACTCGAGGGGACGACGATGTCCTTCACATCCGCAGAACGCCCCGCCTGGCTCACCGAGCGGGACTGCGATCTCGACGCCTTCCGCGCACTCGTCGAGCAGCCGACCGACCTGGGCGATTTCCCGTACGCGTCCTTGGTCGAGCGCAACGTCCTCGTCTACGACAGCGAGCGGCTCCGCAAGTCGGTGGCGGCCGGTGAGCGCCGCGAGGTGGGGACCGAGCTGGTGCGGGCGTTCGCGGAGGGGCCCGGCATCGTGGTCCTGCGGAACGCGTTCCCGGACGCGTCGGTGGTGGACCGTACGACCGAGGTCTTCGACGCGCTGATCGCCGAGCAGCACGCCTCCGGCGCGGGCGCCGGGGACCACTTCGCGAAGCCGGGGGCCAACGACCGGGTGTGGAACGCCCTGGAGAAGGCCGCGCTCTACGACCCGGAGACCTTCGCCGACTACTACGCGAACGACATGCTGGCCCTGGTGTCCGTGGCCTGGCTCGGCCCCGGCTACCAGGTCACCTCGCAGATCAACGTGGTCCACCCGGGCGGCGCGGCGCAGACCGTGCACCGCGACTACCACCTCGGGTTCCTCGGCAACGAGGCCGCCGCCGGCTACCCGGCGCACGTGCACCGCCTCTCCCCCGTGCTCACCCTCCAAGGGGCGGTCGCACACTGCGACATGCCGGTGGAGTCGGGGCCGACGATGTACCTGCCGCACTCGCAGAAGTTCGAGCCGGGCTAT
Organism: Streptomyces sp. NPDC002276; assembly: GCF_053891435.1. Classification (NCBI taxonomy): domain Bacteria; kingdom Bacillati; phylum Actinomycetota; class Actinomycetes; order Kitasatosporales; family Streptomycetaceae; genus Streptomyces; species Streptomyces sp. NPDC002276. Next base: position 125,500 of record NZ_JBSFCQ010000022.1, read on the forward strand.
CTGGCGTGGCGACTCCCGGAGTTCCAGGCCTACTTCGAGGCCAACTACATCCAACTCCCGCTCGCCAAGGGCGATGCCGCGTTCTTCAACCCGGCGCTGTTCCACGCGGCCGGCACCAACCGCACCACCGACGTGAAGCGCATGGCCAATCTGCTCCAGGTGTCCTCCGCGTTCGGGCGGGCGATGGAGACGGTGGACCGCGAGGCCGTCAGCAACGCGGTCTTCCCGGTGCTGCTCAGGCGCAAGGCGGAGGGCGTGGGCGAGGAGTGGCTGCACGCGGTCGTCGCGGCCAGTGCCGAGGGCTACCCCTTCCCCACCAACCTCGACAACGACCCGCCCGTCGAGGGTCTCGCCCCGCCCTCACAGGCGGACATCGTGCGCCGCGCGGTGCGTGAGGGCTGGGCCCCGCAGGCGCTCCGCGGGGAGCTGCGGGCGGGCGCCGAGCGGCGCGAGAGCTGAGACCGGGGGCTGAGGACCACGTGCTGAGGACCAAGTGCTGAGGACCAAGTGCTGAGGAACACCATGGGACTACGACTTCTCGACGACAAGGTCGTTCTCGTCAACGGCGGCAGTCAGGGCGTCGGCGCCGCGATCGTGCGGGCGGCGGTGCGCGAGGGCGCGGTGGTGTCGTTCACCGGCCGCCGGACCGACGTGGGCGAGAAGCTCGCCGCGGACACGGGCGCCCACTTCCTGCGGGCGGACCTCGCCGATCCGGCGCAGGCGCGGGACAGCGTCGTACGGACCGTCGAGGCCCACGGGCGGATCGACTGCCTGGTCAACGCGGCGGGGCTCACGTCACGCGGCTCGCTGCTGGACACCAGCCCCGAACTCTTCGACCAGCACATCGCCATCAACCTGAAGGCACCGTTCTTCGCGATGCAGGCGGCGGTCGCCGACATGACCTCCCGCACGGCACCGGGCACCATCGTCAGCATCGGCTCCAACTGCGCCCACGGCGGGCCGCCCTTCCTCGCCGCGTACTCCGCCGCCAAGGCCGGGCTCGCCGGGCTGACCCGCAACGCGGCGCACGCCCACCGCTTCGACCGGATCCGGATCAACACCGTCAACATCGGCTGGACCGACACCGAGGGCGAGGACGCCACCCAGCGCGCCTTCCACGGCGCGGGCGACGACTGGCAGGAGCAGGCCGCCGCCCGGCTCCCGATGGGCAAGCTCGGCCAGCCGGACGAGATCGCCGACTTCGTGGTGTTCCTGCTCTCCGACCGGTCCGGCGTGGTCACCGGTTCGGTGATCGACTGGGACCAGAACGTCCTGGGCGCCCTCGACTGACCCTCACCACCGGCAACACACCCGCACCCCTCAAGAAAGCAAGAGCACTCATGCGCATCGGAATCCTCGGCCTCGGCCGTATCGGCGCCTTCCACGCCGAGACCCTCTCCGGACTCGACGTCGTCGAGTCCCTCGTCGTGGCCGACCCGTTCGCGGAGGCCGCCAAGAAGGCCGCCGAGCGGTTCGGCGCCGAGGTCGCGGACTCCCCCGAGGCCGTGCTCGCCGCCGGGGTCGACGGTGTCGTCGTGGCCGCCGCGACCGACGCCCACCCCGGTCTGATCCTGGCCGCCGTCGAGGCGGGCATCCCGGTCTTCTGCGAGAAGCCCGTCGCCAAGACGATGGCGGAGGGCGTGAAGGTCCTCAAGGCCGTCGAGGGCAGCGACGTGCCGATCCAGATCGGCTACAACCGCCGCTTCGACACCGGCTTCGTCAACGCGCGCGCCGCCGTGCAGTCCGGCGAGCTGGGCAAACTGCACACCGTACGGTCGACCACGCTCGACCCGGCGCCGCCGCCGGCCGCGTACATCGCCGCGTCCGGTGGCATCTTCCGCGACTGTTCCGTGCACGACTTCGACATCATCCGCTGGGTCACCGGCCGTGAGGTCGTCGAGGTGTACGCGGTCGGCGGCAACCGGGGCGCCGAGTACATCAAGGAGGCGGGCGACGCCGACACCACCGGCGCCATCCTCACCCTGGACGACGGCACCATCGCGGTGGTCTCCAACTCCCGCCACAACGCCCGGGGTTACGACGTCCGCATGGAGATCCACGGCTTCACGGACTCCATCGCGGTCGGCCTGGAGGACAAGCTGCCGCTGCGCTCCGTCGAGCCCGGCGTGACCTTCCCGGCGGGTGTCCCGCACGACTTCTTCATGGACCGCTTCACCGCCGCCTACCGCGCCGAACTCACCGCGTTCACCGAGGTGGTGGCCGGTACCCGCACCTCCCCCTGCACCGTGGCCGACGCGCTGGAGGCCGGCTGGATCGCCGACGCCTGCACCCTGTCGCTGCACGAGCACCGCCCCGTCACCATCCAGGAGGTACGCGAAGCATGAGCGGTCCGGGCCGGGAACCACTGCGCATCGGAGTACTGGGAGCCGCTCGGATCACCGAGAACTCCCTGATCGGCCCGGCCCGGACGACCGGCCACCGCCTCGTCGCGGTGGCCGCCCGCGACCGGGACCGGGCGAAGGCGTACGCCGCCGCGCACCGCGTCGAGCGGGTCGTCGACTCGTACGCCGACCTGATCGCGGACCCCGAGGTGGAGGTCGTCTACAACCCGCTCGCCAACGGTCTGCACGGGCCGTGGAACCTCGCCGCGCTGGAGGCGGGCAAGCACGTCCTGTCGGAGAAGCCCTCGGCGAGCAACGCGGAGGAGGCGGCCGAGGTCCGCGACGCCGCGGCGAAGTCGGGGACGGTCTTCATGGAGGCCTTCCACTACCTCTTCCACCCGGTCACCCGCCGCCTGCACGAGCTGCTGGCCTCAGGTGAACTCGGCGAACTACGGCACGTCGAGACACTGGTCGCGATCCCGGCCCCGCCGGACACCGACCCGCGCTGGTCGCTCGACCTGGCCGGCGGCGCCGTGATGGACCTGGGCTGCTACAGCCTGCACGCACAGCGCATGCTGGCCCCCTGGGCGGGCGGCGCACCCCGGCTCGTCTCGGCCAGGGGCGGCGAACGCGCGGGCGCACCCGGCGTCGACGAATGGCTGGACGCCGACCTGGCCTTCCCGAGCGGCGCGACGGGCTCCGCCCGCTGCCACATGGCCTACGACGAGTTGGTGATGAGCTGCCGGATCACCGGCAGCCGCGGCGAGGCGTTCGCACCGAACTTCGTCCTGCCCCACCTGGACGACCGGGTGGTGGTCCGCACGACGGACGGCGAACGCACGGAGCGGCTCGGCAGGAGATCGTCGTACACCTATCAACTGGAGGCGTTCGCCGCCCGGTTGAGGAACGGCGCGCCCCTGCCGCTGGGGCCGGACGACGCGGTCGCGACGATGACCCTCATCGACGAGGCCTATCGGGCGGCGGGGTTCGCACCTCGGCCGCGGGTGTCGGTTCCGCGGTAGAGGTACATCGGTCACATACGCAGCGACGCCCGGACGGTTTCGTCCGGGCGTTCGGCATGCTGCTGGGCGGCGGACTACCGGTAGAGCGCCGGCCGCTCCACCAACTCCACCTCCACCCGCACCCCCTCCTCCAACGCCCGTACCCCCGCCTCGCACACGGCCGCGGCCGCGTAGCCGTCCCACACGCTCGGGCCGGTGATCTCGCCGCGGCGGGTGGCGTCGATCCAGGTCTGGAGCTCGCGGTCGTAGGCGTCGGCGAAGCGTTCGGTGAAGTCCTGGGCGATGGTGCCGCCCCAGCGGCCTGCCATGTTGGTGACCATGGCGTGGCCGTCGCCGATGCGGGCGGTGCCGCGTTCGCAGACGATCTCGGCCTGGACCTGGTAGCCGAAGCCGCAGTTGACGAACATCTCGACGTCGACGATCGCGCCGCCGTCGGTCTCGAAGACGACGAACTGCGGGTCCTGGAGGTCGTCCGGGGCGCTCACCGAGGGGCGCGGGCGCAGCACCTGGACGGCCGTGATCTCGTGCCCGAGGAGCCAACGGGTCGCGTCGGTCTCGTGGGCCACGGAGTCGCTGATCAGCATGGAGCTGGTGAAGAAGGGCGGGCTGGCCGCGTTGCGGTGCCGGTTGTGCAGCATCAGCGGTCGGCCCAACTGGCCTGTTTCCAGGAGGGACTTGAGCTTCATGTACTCGGCGTCGTAGCGCCGCATGAAGCCGACCTGGACCCGGCGGTGGCCGAGGCGCACCTCGGCCTCCAGGACGCGCAGCGCGGAGGCCGCGTCGGGGGTGAGGGGCTTCTCGCACAGGACCGGGAGGTCGTGCTCGAAGGCCGTCAGCAGGGCCGCCTCGTGGGCGGGGCCCGGTGAGGCGATGAGGACCGCGTCGACGTCGGCCGCCGCCATCGCGGCGGCCGGGTCGGTGTACGCGGTGCAGCCGTCGACGCCGGACGCGATCCGTTTGGCGCGCTCGGCGTCGACGTCCACGACGGCGCTCACCCGGGCGCCGTTGACCACGTGCTCGATCCGGCGGACGTGGTCCGCCCCCATCTTTCCGGTTCCGACCACTGCCACTCCGAGCGTGTCGCGCGGGTTCATGGCCATCGGCCGTCCTTTCGGCTCGTCAGGGTCGTCACGTTGCTCACGTCGCTCACGTTCGTCAGGCACCGCAGGAGCGGAGGAACTTGCGGGTGCGCTCCGCGATGGGCAGCGGCTTGTCCGGCTCGCACGGGTACATGTCCTGCTCGACGATCGCGAACAACTCGACGCCCAGGCGCTGCGCCGCGACCAGCACCGGCTCCAACTCCGGTACGCCGGACGGCGGTTCGCACATCACGCCACGCTGCACGGCCGGTCCGAACGGGATCTCGTTCTTGACGACGTCGGCGAGGATCTCCGGGTCGACCTGCTTGAGGTGCAGATAGCCGATTCGCTCGCCGTAGGTCTCGATCAGCTTGACGCTGTCGCCACCGCAGTAGGCGTAATGCCCCGTGTCCAGGCAGAGGTTGACCAGTTCGGAGTCGGTCGAGTCGAGGAAGTACTCGACGTGGTCCTCGGTGTCGAGGTGGGTGTCGGCGTGCGGGTGGACGACGATGTCGAGCCCGTACGCCTCCTTGACCTCGTGCCCGAGGCGTTCCATGCCCTTGGTGAGGTGCGCCCACTGCTCGCCGGTCAGCTCCGGCGGCTCCAGGATCTCGGCGGTCTTGTCGTCCCGCCAGAAGGAGGGGATGACGACCAGGTGCTTGGCGCCCATCGCCTGGGTGAGCGCGGCCACTTGGCTCACGTGCTCCCAGGTGGCGTCCCAGACCGAGGGGCCGCGGTGCAGGCCGGTGAAGACCGTGCCCGCGGAGACCTTCAAGTCGCGCCGCGCGATCTCGTCCGTGAGCCGGGCCGGGTCGGTCGGCAGATAGCCGTACGGGCCCAGTTCGATCCAGGGATAGCTGGCCTGCGCGACCTCGTCCAGGAACCGTTCCCACGGCACCTGTTGGGGGTCATCGGGGAACCACACGCCCCAGGAGTCGGGGGCGGAGCCCACCCGGATGCGGTCCAGGACGGGACGCTCGGGCATGTCAGGACGTCCCTTCGGGCGCGCTGCTCGCCGAGGCCGAGGCCTTGAGGTCGGCCGCCTCGGGGAGTTCTTCGACGTCGACGCCGCGGACCTGGGACAACTCGTGCTTGAGGGCGGCGAGTTCGGTGCCGCCGGCCATGTGGTTGGTCAGCTCTTCGAGGGTGATCTCGCTGCGTTCGGCGGAGAGTTCCATGGTGCCCAGGCGCAGCACGCTGAAGTGGTCGCCGACCATGTAGGCGTGGTGCGGGTTGTGGGTGATGAAGATGACGCCGAGGCCGCGTTCGCGGGCGGCGGCCACGTACTTCAGGACCACACCGGACTGCTTGACGCCCAGGGCGGCGGTGGGTTCGTCGAGGATGAGGACGCGGGCGCCGAAGTAGACGGCGCGGGCGATGGCCACGCACTGGCGCTGGCCGCCGGAGAGGGTGCCGATGGGCTGGTCCAGGTTGTCCAGGACGATGCCCATGTTGCGCAGTTCCTCGTCCGCGGTCTGCTTCATCCTCTCGATGTCCAGACGGCGCACGGGCCAGGGGCCCTTGGTCATCTCCGAGCCGAGGAAGAAGTTGCGCCACACCGGCATCAGCGGGACGACGGCCAGGTCCTGGTAGACCGTCGCGATACCCCGGTCCAGTGCCTGGCGGGGGGTGGTGAAGTGCACCGGCTCGCCGTCGACGAGGAACTCGCCCTCGGAGTGCTGGTGCAGCCCGGAGATGATTTTGATCAGCGTGGACTTGCCCGCGCCGTTGTCACCCAGGACGCAGGTGACCTGGCCGGGGCGGACCGCGAGGTCGACCCCGTGCAGGGCACGGACATTGCCGTAGGACTTGCCCGCGTTGCGGAGCTGGACGAGGGGATGGTCCCCGTCCGTGGCCGGCGTGTCGGTCAGGATCGCGCCGTGGGTGCCGGTCGTGTTGTCGGTCATCGAGGTCACCTCCGGGTCGCGGTGCGCTGCACCCACAGATTGATCATGACGGCGCCCAGGAGCATCACGCCCAGGAACGCCTTGAACCAGTCGGGGTTCCAGCCGGCGTAGACGATGCCCTGCTGGACCATGCCGAACATGAACGCCCCGAACACGGGACCGATCGCCGAACCCGCACCACCCGTCAGCAGGCAGCCGCCGATGACCGCCGCCGAGATGTAGATCAGCTCCTGCCCGACACCCTCGCCGGACTGCACCGTGTTGAAGGAGAACAACTGGTGCATCCCGATGAACCAGGCACCGAAACCGACCAGCATGAACAGCGAGATCTTCGTGAACGCCACCGGGACACCCACAGCGCGCGCGGAGTCCTTGTTGCCACCGACCGCGAAGATCCAGTTGCCGTACTTCGTCCGCAGCAGCACCCAGGTCGCGATGGCCGCGAACACCAGCCAGTAGATGATGGTGATCTTGACGTTGACTCCGCCGACCTCGAACGACGACGCGAAGACCTTCTTGGCCTGGTCGAAGCCGTCCATGTTGCTGATGTCGTCGGTGGCGACGTTGCCGGTGACCAGCTTCGTCACCGCGAGGTTCACGCCCTGGAGGATCAGGAAGCTGCCCAGGGTGACCAGGAAGCTCGGCAGTCCGGTCTTGACGACCATCCACCCGTTGAGGAATCCGATCCCCAGCGACACCAGCAGCGCGACGATCACACCGACCCACACGTTCATGGTGAGTTGGTAGCTCAACATGCTCGCGGTCAGCGCCGAGGTGATGACCGCGACACCGGCGGAGAGGTCGAACTCCCCGCCGATCATCAGCAGCGCCACCGGCAGGGCCATGATCCCGATGGTGGACGAACTGTAGAGAATGTTCGCCATCGAGGCGCCGTCCCGCACCGGCGGAGCGGCGATCAGGAAGAACACGTACACCGCCGCCGCACCGAGGAAGACTCCGACCTCGGGGCGGGCCAACAGCCGGAGGGCGAGCGGGCGTTCCGCGGTCCGGCCGTCGGTGGGCTTGGGGCCGGGGGCCGGCGGTGAGGTCACCGCCGGCTCGGCGTGCTGGGTCATGCTCATCACCGGGTTCCGTTGGCGGCGTACTTGGCGACGGCGTCGACGTTGGTCTTGTCGACGAAGGCCGGGCCGGTCAGTACGGGCTGCTCACCGCCGCCGCTGTAGTTGCCGTTGTTCTTGTACAGCCACAGCGAGTCGACGGCCAAGTAGCCCTGGAGGTACGGCTGCTGGTCAACCGCGAACTGGATGGTGCCCTTGCTGATGGCGCTCGTGAGGTCCTTGTTGAGGTCGAAGGTGGCGACCTTCGCCTTGCTGCCCGCGTCGGACAGCGACTGCACGGCGGTCAGGGCGAACGGGGCGCCCAGCGTGACCACGTAGTCGATGGCCTTGTCCTGCGTGAGCTTGGCGGTGATGGTCGACTTCACCGACGGCATGTCCGTGCCGTTGACGTTGAGGACCTCGGTGGTACCGCTGAACGTCTTCTTCACGCCGTCGCAGCGCTGGGTCAGGCCGATGTTGCCCTGCTCCTGGATGACACAGACGACCTTCTTGGCGCCCTCCGTGTTCAGCCGGTTGCCGAGCGCCTCGCCGGCGACCGTCTCGTCCTGGCCGAAGAACTCCAGCAGTCCGAGCTTCTTCCAGTCGCTGAGACCGGAGTTGAGGCCCACCACGGGTATGTTCGCGGACTTCGCCTTGCCGATGACGTCCTTGAGGGCGTCGGGCTTGGCGAGGGTGACCGCGATGCCGTCGACCTTCTGGTCGATCGCGTTCTGCACCAGGTTCGACTGGTTGCCCGCGTTCGGGTCGGCCGAGTAGATGAGCTTGATGTTGTCCTTGTCGGCGGCGGCCTGGGCGCCCTTGCGGACGATGTCCCAGAACGTGTCCCCGGGCGCCTGGTGCGTGACCAGGGCGACCGTCATACGGGGAGTGCTGGCCTTGCCCGCGGAGGCGCCGGAGGTGTCCTCCGTGGACTTCTTGCCGCCCGAGCTGCTGGAGCAGCCGGCGAGGGTCAGTGCCGCTGCCGCGGCGACCGCCACGAAGGGGGCCATTCTGCGCGTACGGGAGTGGGAAGAACGGTCCATCTTTCCTGCACCTCACTGTGCTTCTGGGGAAAGGGAGCAATGATCTCAGAGATCAGGGCTCGGGGCCTGTGCGGCCCCGGGTCGTGGCCGTGAAACACGGCTGTTGCGCTGGGACGGAATCCAATCCCCGGTCGCGCCCGCTGTCAATACTTTGTTAAGACATCATTTCACAAGCAGGTCCGAATGTAAGTACAAACTATTGACAGAGCGCCCCTCGGAGTCCTACACCTGGGAGTCGGCAGGCCCTCGGGACCCGCCCACCCCCCAGAAGCTCAGAGGAGTGCCGCGCATGGCCGAGTCAGCCCAGCCCTTCGATCTCATCACCATGGGTCGTATCGGGGTCGATCTCTACCCGTTGCAGTCCGGCGTGCCGCTGGCGCGGGTGGAGACCTTCGGGAAGTTCCTCGGAGGTTCGGCGAGCAACGTGGCCGTGGCCGCCGCCCGGCTCGGCCGGAACACCGCGGTGATCACCCGCACCGGCGACGACCCCTTCGGCGCCTACCTGCACGAGGCCCTCAAGGATTTCGGGGTGGACGACCGCTGGGTCACCCCGGTCGCGGACTACCCGACCCCGGTCACGTTCTGCGAGATCTTCCCGCCGGACGACTTCCCGCTGTACTTCTACCGGCAGCCCAAGGCCCCCGACCTGGAGATCCGCGGCGACGAGCTGGACTACTCCGCGATCCGCGAGGCCCGGGTCTTCTGGATCACCGGCACCGGCCTGAGCGAGGAGCCGAGCCGCTCCGCCACGCTGGCCGCCCTCAAGGCGCGCGACAAGGCGGGCACCACGGTCTTCGACCTGGACTGGCGCCCGATGTTCTGGAAGGACCCCGACGAGGCCCGCCCGTACTACGCGGAGGCCCTGCGCCACACGACGGTCGCGGTGGGCAACCTCGACGAGTGCGAGATCGCCACCGGCCTCCGCGAGCCCCGCGCCTGCGCCGAGGCGCTGCTGGAGGCGGGCGTGGAGCTGGCCGTCGTCAAGCAGGGCCCCAAGGGTGTGCTGGCCGTGCACCGCGACGGCACGACCGCCGAGGTGCCGCCGGTCCCGGTCGAGGTGCTCAACGGTCTCGGCGCGGGCGACGCGTTCGGCGGCTCGCTGTGCCACGGACTGCTGTCCGGCTGGGAGTTGGCGAAAATCATGCGGTACGCCAACGCGGCCGGCGCCCTCGTCGCCTCCCGTCTCGCCTGCTCCACCGCGATGCCCACCGAGTCCGAGGTCGAGGACCTGCTCGCCGGCGCGCGCGTGGGCGGCTGACCCCGTGACCGCCCGAGCCATCCCTGAACGGAGTTTCTCTTGAGCATCAGCATCCCCGACCTGGTCACGGTCAGAGCCAGGCATCCCGAGGCGATCGCCGAGGCGGCGGCCCGCCGGGTGCGTAGACCGCTGTTGGGTGCGAGCGGTCGCCTGATGATCGTGGCCGCCGACCACCCGGCGCGCGGCGCGCTCGGCGTCGGCGACCGCCGTACGGCCATGGCGAACCGCGCCGACCTGCTGGAACGCCTGTGTGTCGCGCTGTCCCGGCCGGGTGTCGACGGAGTGCTGGCCACCGCCGACATATTGGAGGACCTGCTCCTGCTCGGGGTCCTGGACGGCAAGGTCGTGATGGGCTCGATGAACCGCGGCGGGCTGTCCGGCGCCGCGTTCGAGATGGACGACCGGTTCACCGGTCACCGCGCCGAGGACATCGAGCGGCTCCGCTTCGACGCGGGCAAGCTGCTGCTGCGCATCGACTACGACGACCCGGGCTCGCTGACCACCCTGGAGTCGACGGCCCGCGCGATAGACGACATGGCGGCACGCCAACTCCCCCTGTTCGTCGAGCCGTTCATCTCCCGCCGGGTCGACGGCAAGGTCCGCAACGACCTGTCCGCGGAGGCCGTGACCCGCTCGATCGCCATCTCCTCGGGCCTGGGCGGCACTTCGGCCTACACCTGGCTGAAGCTGCCCGTCACGGCCGACCCGGACGACATGGCCGAGGTCATGGAGACCTCGACGCTGCCGGCCGTGCTGCTCGGCGGCGAGGTCGGCGACGACCAGGAGGGCGCGTACGAGAAGTGGCGCAAGGCGCTGCGGCTGCCCACCGTCCAGGGCCTGGTCGTGGGCCGCTCCCTGCTGTACCCCGCCGACGGCGGCGTCGAAGCGGCGGTGGACACCGCCGTGGGTCTGTTGTGAACCGGAGGCACACGATGACGAGCGCGTACCACCTTCCCGCGGGCAAGGCACTCGGCGGCCCCTACGTCGTGGACGTCACCCCCGAGTCGGCGGCCTGGGGCTACTCCAGCCTGCGGGTCCTGGAGCTGCCCCCGGGCGGCACGCACACCTTCGACACCGACGACAGCGAGTGGATCGTCCTCCCGCTCAGCGGCGCCTGCACGGTCTCCGCCGCCGACGACTTCGGCCACGACACCTTCGAACTCCACGGCCGCGAGAGCGTGTTCACCTCCGTGACCGACTTCGCGTACGTCCCACGGGATTCCCGTACGACGGTCTCGTCGCCCGGCGGTGGCCGCTTCGCGCTGACCGGCGCCCGCTGCACCCGGCGGCTGCCCGCCCGCTACGGCCCGGCCTCGTCGGTGCCGGTGGAGCTGCGCGGCACCGGCAACAGCAGCCGCCAGGTCAACAACTTCGGCGCGGCGGGCGTCTTCGAGTGCGACAAGCTCATCGCCGTAGAGGTGATCACTCCCGGCGGGAACTGGTCCTCTTTCCCGCCGCACAAGCACGACGAGCACCGGCCCGGTGAGGAGTCCGTCCTCGAAGAGGTCTACTACTTCGAGTTCGCCGACCACGAGGGCACACCGGGACTGGGCTACCAGCGCGTCTCGCCGTCGGGGCAGGGTCGTAACACGGACGTCCTGGCCGAAGTCCGGGGCGGAGACGTGGTGTTGATCCCGGACGGCTGGCACGGGCCCTCGATGGCGGTGCCCGGCCACCACATGTACTACCTCAACGTCATGGCGGGTCCGGACGAGGACCGCTCGTGGCTGATCTGCGACCACCCCGATCACGCCTGGGTCCGCGGCACCTGGCCCGAGCAGCCCGTCGACCCCCGCCTCCCCCTCTACACGGCACCGGAGAAGTCCTGATGACCAGCCCAACTCGCCGCCTGACCGTCGCGCAGGCCCTGGTGCAGTTCCTGTCGGTGCAGTACACCGAACGCGACGGCGTACCGCACCGGTTGATCGCCGGCACCTGGGGCATCTTCGGCCATGGCAACGTTGCCGGACTCGGCCAGGCGCTGCTGGAGGCCGGTGAGGAAACGATGCCGTTCCACCAGGGCCGCAACGAACAGGCCATGGTGCACGCGGCAGTTGGCTACGCCCGCCAGCTCGACCGGCTCTCCGCGCAGGCCGTCACGACGTCCATCGGACCGGGCGCCACCAACCTGGTCACGGGCGCCGCGCTCGCCACGATCAACCGCCTGCCGGTCCTGCTGCTGCCCGGCGACTACTTCGCGACCCGCGCCGCCGACCCGCTGCTCCAGCAGCTGGAGCACCCGGTCGAGGCCGACCTCTCGGTCAACGACACGCTGCGTCCGGTCTCCCGCTACTTCGACCGGATCACCCGCCCCGAGGCCCTGATCCCGGCCGCCCTGAACGCGATGCGCGTGCTGGCCGACCCGGTCGAGACCGGAGCGGTGACTCTGGCTCTCCCGCAGGACGTTCAGGCCGAGGCCTACGACTGGCCGGAGGAGTTCTTCGCCGACCGCGTGTGGCACGTACGGCGGCCCGCGCCGGACGCCTTCGAGCTGGCCGAGGCCGTCGAGGCGATCCGGTACGCCGAGCGCCCGCTGATCGTCGCGGGCGGCGGCATCCACCACAGCCGCGCCGAGGAGGCGCTGAAGGCCCTGGTCGACGCCACCGGCATCCCGGTCGCCTCCACCCAGGCGGGCAAGGGCTCGCTGCGTTACGACCACCCGGCCGACCTGGGCGGCATCGGCCACACCGGCACCGCGGTCAGCGACGACATCGCGCGCGCCGCCGACCTGATCATCGGGGTCGGCACCCGCTACACCGACTTCACGACGGCCTCCAACACGCTCTTCCAGAACCCGGCCGTCCGCTTCGTCAACCTCAACATCACCGCGTTCGACGCCCACAAGCTGGCCGCGAGCGCACTGGTGGCCGACGCGAAGTCCGGTCTGGAAGCGCTGACTTCGAGCCTCGAAGGCCACCGCGTGGACCCCGCCTACGAGGCCGAGTACCGCGCGGGCAAGGAGAGTTGGGAGCGGGTGGTCAGCGCCGCGTTCACCGCCCCGGACGAGAACGCCGTACCGACGCAGACCCAACTCCTCGGCGCCCTCGACGCAGTTGTGGGCGACGACGACGTGGTGATCAACGCGGCGGGTTCGCTCCCCGGCGACCTGCACAAGCTGTGGCGGGCGCGCAGCCCGCGCCAGTACCACCTCGAATACGGCTACTCCTGCATGGGCTACGAGATCCCGGCCGGCATCGGTGTCCAGCAGGCCGCGCCCGACGTCGCCGTGTGGTCGCTGGTCGGCGACGGCACCTACCTGATGATGCCGACCGAGATCGTCACGGCGGTCCAGGAGGGCCTGCCGGTCAACCTGGTGCTGATCCAGAACCACGGCTACGCCTCCATCGGCGGCCTCTCCGAGTCGGTCGGCGGCGAGCGCTTCGGCACCGCCTACCGCTACCGGACGGCCGACGGCACCTTCTCCGGCGACCCGCTCCCGGTCGACCTCGCCGCCAACGCGGCCAGCCTCGGCATGGACGTCCTGCGCCCCAAGACCGTGCGCGAACTGCGCGAGGCGCTCGCCACGGCCCGCGCCTCGGACCGGCCGACCTGCGTCTACGTCGAGACCGACATCGCCACCCCGACCGCTCCCCCGGCCGAGGCCTGGTGGGACGTACCGGTCGCCGAGACCGCCTCACGCGCATCGGCCGTAGAAGCCCGTCAGGAGTACGACCGCCAGGTCGTCGACCGCCGCCGCCACCTCTGAGCTGCTGAACTCCCCTCCCCCGAAAGGCACTCGCACCATGAAGACGATCACCCACTGGATCGACGGCAAGCCCGTCGAGAGCACGTCCGGCCGCTTCGGCCCCGTGTACGACCCGGCGACCGGCGCGCAGGAGAAGCAGGTCGGTTTCGCGACCGTCGACGAGGTGGACGCCGCCGTCGCCTCCGCGAAGGCCGCGTTCGAGAGCTGGGGCACCTCCTCGCTCGCCAAGCGCACCGCGATCCTGTTCAAGTACCGCGAGCTGCTGGACGCGCACCGCGACGAGATCGCCGAGCTGATCACCGCCGAGCACGGCAAGGTGCACTCGGACGCGCTCGGCGAGGTCGCGCGCGGCATGGAGATCGTCGAACTCGCCTGTGGCATCAGCGTGCAGCTGAAGGGCGAGCTGTCGACGCAGGTCTCGACCCGTGTCGACGTGGCCTCAATTCGCCAGCCGCTGGGCGTGGTTGCGGGCATCACGCCCTTCAACTTCCCTGCCATGGTGCCGATGTGGATGTTCCCCCTCGCCGTCGCGACCGGCAACACCTTCGTCCTGAAGCCGAGCGAGAAGGACCCGTCGGCGTCCTACCGCCTGGCCGAACTCGCCTCCGAGGCGGGCCTGCCGCAGGGTGTGCTGAACGTCGTGCAGGGCGACAAGGTGGCCGTCGACCGCATCCTGGAGCACCCGGACATCGAGGCCGTCTCCTTCGTCGGCTCGACGCCGATCGCGAAGTACATCCAGCTCAAGGCGGTTGAGCACGGCAAGCGCGTGCAGGCCCTCGGCGGCGCCAAGAACCACATGCTGGTCCTGCCGGACGCGGACCTGGACTTCGCGGCCGACCAGGCGATCAACGCGGCCTACGGCTCGGCGGGCGAGCGCTGCATGGCCGTCTCCGTCGTGGTCGCGGTCGGCGACACCGGAGACGAGCTGGTGAGCAAGATCGCCGAGCGCGCCGGCAACCTGCGCATCGGCCCCGGCAACGACCCGGCCAGCGAGATGGGCCCGCTCATCACCCGCGAGCACCGCGACAAGGTGGCGTCCTACGTCGCTTCGGCCGCCGCCCAGGGCGCGGAGGTCGTCGTCGACGGCACCGGCTTCTCGGTCGAGGGCCACGAGGACGGCTTCTTCCTCGGCGTCTCCCTCCTCGACAAGGTGCCGCTGACAGCGGACGCGTACAAGGACGAGATCTTTGGACCGGTCCTGGTCGTCGTCCGCGCCGAGTCCTACGACGAGGCCATCACCCTGATCAACAGCTCCCGTTGGGGCAACGGCACCGCGATCTTCACCCGGGACGGCGGCGCCGCCCGCCGCTTCCAGATGGAGGTCAAGGCGGGCATGGTCGGCGTGAACGTGCCGATCCCGGTGCCCGTCGGCTACCACTCCTTCGGCGGCTGGAAGGACTCCCTCTTCGGAGACCTCCACGTCTACGGCAACGACGGCATCGCCTTCTACACGCAGGGCAAGGTGATCACCACCCGCTGGCCGGACCCGGCCGACGGCGGTATCAACCTCGGTTTCCCCAGCAACTCCTGACAACCCGTCACGATTCGTGAGGAGGTGCCCTCTGTGGCGAAGACCGGTGGCTACTCGCGTGCCGTGACCGGATCCCCGCTCGACGGCCTGCATTTCGCCCTGGACCGCAACAGTCCGGTGCCGCTGTACTACCAGCTCGCGCAGCAGTTGGAGGCGGCGATCGAGCACGGGACCCTCGCGCCGGGCAACCTCCTGGGCAACGAGATCGACCTGTCGGTCCGCCTCGGCCTGTCCCGCCCCACCGTCCGCCAGGCCATCCAATCCCTTGTGGACAAGGGGCTGTTGGTCCGGCGGCGGGGGGTCGGCACGCAGGTGGTACACAGCCAGGTCAAGAGACCGCTGGAACTCAGCAGCCTCTACGACGACCTGGAGTCGGCCGGGCAGGGACCGACCACGGAGGTGCTGCGCAACGAGGGCGTGCCCGCGACCGCGGATGTCGCGGCCGCCCTCGGGGTCGCGGAGGGCAGCGAGGTCACGCTCCTGGAACGGCTGCGCTCCACGCACGGTCAGCCGGTGGCGTTCCTGTGCAACTACCTTCCGGCCAATCTGCTCGAACTCGACACCGCCCGGCTGGAGTCGACGGGTCTGTACCGGATGTTGCGCACCGCCGGCATCACCCTGCACAGCGCCCGCCAGACGATAGGCGCCCGCTCGGCCACCCCCGAGGAGGCCGCCCGGCTCGACGAGAAGGAGAACGCGGCACTGCTCACGATGCAGCGCACGGCGTACGACGACACGGGGCGGCCGGTCGAGTACGGGACGCACATCTACCGGGCGTCCCGGTACGCGTTCGACTTCCAATTGCTGGTCAGGCCCTGACCGGGACGGCGGAGTCCAGGCGTTCGCGCTGCTCCGCCGTCAGCTCCAGGTCCACGGCCGCGAGGTTCTCCTCCAACTGGGCCACCGACGAGGCCCCCGCGAGCGGGACGATCGGCAGCGGACCGCCCAACTGCCAGGCGAGTACCACCTGGTTGACGGTCGCGCCGGTGTCCCGCGCCACCTCTCGCAGGGCGGCGAGCCGGGTGGGGGTGCCGGGGTGGTCGTACTCGGCACGCAGCGGTTTGTCCTGGCGGGTGTAGGCGCCGGCCAGCAGGGGTGAGTAGGCGACCAGGGTGAGGGCGGGCTCGGCGCGCAGGTAGCCGAGCAGGTCGGGTCCCGCGCTGCCGAGGCTGCCGTCGGGGAAGAACTCGGACGGTACGTCGGTCCGGGGGCGCAGGTAGCTGTGCTGGTACTGGAGCACCTCGTAGCCGGGCAGTCCGGCCGCGGCGGCGAGCGCGCGGGACCGTTCCACGCGCCAGGCGGCGTGGTTGCTGACGCCGAGGAGGCCGACGGTGCCCTCGGCGACCAACTCGGCGAATCCTTCGACGGTTTCCCGCAGCGGAACGCTCTGGTCCTCGATGTGGGCGTACAGCAGGTCGAGTCTGTCGACGCCGAGGCGTTCGCGGCTGCGTTCGGCCGACTCGCGGATGACCTTCGCCGAGAGGCCCTCCGGGTTGTCGACGAATCCCGTGCCGGGGGCCAGCGGGCGGGCGCCGAGCTTGGTGGCGATGACGATCTCGTCGCCGATGCCGCGGCTGCGCCGCCACCGGCCGAGCAGTTTCTCGCTGTGGCCGCCCTGGCTTCCGTCGGTCCAGAACGCGTAGTTGTCGGACGTGTCGATGAAGTTCCCACCGGCCTCGACATAGCGGTCGAGCACGGCGAAGGAGGTCGCCTCGTCGGTGCGGGAGCCGAACAGCATCGCGCCGAGCGCGAGCACACTCACCTCGCGGCGGTGGGCCGGATCGGTGCCGATGGTGCGGTACTTCATGATGATCCCTCCCGTTCGCGCCCGGTGCTCCGGGCACGAACGGGAGTCTCGCTGTTGAAGCGCACTTCAAGTCAAGCTTCCGGGCGGCTACTTGGCGAACGGACCGTCCAGCGCCGCCCATTGGAGCAACATGATGGTCTTGGCGTCGGCGATCTCCCCGGTGCGGATCATCTCCAGGGCGCTGCGGAAGGGCAGTTCGAGGATCTCGATGTCCTCGCCCTCCTCCTGGAGGCCCCCGCCCTCGTGGGTGCGGGTCGAGGGGCCGTAGGAGGCGGCGTAGAAACCGATGCGTTCGGTGACCGAGCCGGGGCTCATGTAGACGTCGAAGACGTGCTCCACCTCGCCGACCGTGTGTCCGGTCTCCTCCACCACCTCGCGCCGTACGGCCTCCTCCGGGTGCTCGTCCTCGTCGTCGAGGAGACCGCCCGGGGTCTCGACGAGCATGCCGTCGGGGTGACCGTTGACGTACACGGGGAAGCGGAACTGGCGGGTGAGCAGGACCATTTGGCGCTCCGCGTCGTACAGGAGCAGGGTCGCGCCGTTGCCGCGGTCGTGGGTCTCGCGCTCCTGGGTGGTCCAGGTGCCGTCGGCGTGCCGGAAGTCGAAGGTGGTGGTGCGCTCGACGTACCAGTGGCTGGAGAGCAGTGTCACGTCGCGGACCCTGACCCGGGGGTTGCCGGTCAGATCGAGGCCGGTGCGGTCCAGGCCGGTGCGGCCCCGGCGGTCGGGGGTGTCGGCGCCCGCGGTCATCGGGTGCCTGCCGGAGAGGAGGAGTCGATCGAGTTGTTCATGCCCGACGTCTATCACCCCGGGGTGTGGGACGCGTGGCCGAAACCGGTGAGCCGCAAGCCCAACCGATGTGCCGGTTGCGTTGATTCGTCGCCCGACGTCCCCTCCGCTGGGCATGCTGGGAGCATGTCTGAGCACGGTGATCAGGTTCCCGGGTACCGGGTGATCAGGATGGAAGCGCTACAGGACGCACCGGCAGCCGCCCTCGCGGACGTGGAGGCGTGGCAGGCCCGCGAGGCCTACCCGAACGTCCTGGCCGGCGGTGGCCCGGTCTTCGGCGTGGCCGAGGAGTTGGATTCCGGCGGCTGGCGGGTCCTCTCCCGGTTCGGCAACATGGCCCCGCAGGGCTCCCGCGACACCCTGGCGATGACCTTCCGCCAACGCGCCCGGGAAGCCCTCGACGCGGGCGACACGGCGACGCAGCAGAAGTGGCTGCGCGGAGCGGAGCGCCTCGACTGGGAGAAGGTGGACGAGCTGACGGTGCTCGACCGCCGGTTCCGGGTCGTACGGGCCGACCAGTTCATCCGGATGGGACCGACCGGCCCCGAGCCGCCCCGGCCGTCCGACCCCGATCCGGCGAAGGTCGGGCACGGCCATGAACTGCCCAGCCGCACCACGGGGTTCGTGATCGACCCGTTCACCGCGACGGGCATGTCCGAGGGCATCCTGAGGATGGAACTGCTGTCGCTGGTCCGGGCCCCAGGCACGGCTCCCGCCCCCGTACGCAAGGACTCGGTGCGCGCCCTGAAGACGCATCCCGGGGGTGTGCTGCTGCCCGCCGAGTTCACCGCGGCGGAGTACGTGGACGGCGGCTGGCAGCCGACGCAGATGACGAACCCGAGCCCGCAGGGGGCGCGGGACACGCTCACCACCTATCTGCGGGTGATGGCGCCGGCCATGGAGCAGCTCGACGAGGAGACGCGGGCCGAGTACGCGCGGGCGGCCGACCGGCTCGACGCCGAGCGCTGCGACGACATCGTGATCGACGGGTGCCGGACCCGGATCGTGCGGGTCGAACGGCTCGTCCGCATCGGCCCCGACGGTCCCGAGGGCCCGCGCCCCTCCGACCACGACCCTGAGCTGCCGACCTCCGTCCAGGAGGAACAGCTGCGCGCGGAGGGGCTGTTCGACGAGAACCGCGTATTGAGCGAGGAAGAGGCCGAGCAGCAGCGGGTGGCGGAGAAACAGGCGAAGGAGTTCCTACGGCTGTTCGAGGAGCAGCGCCGCAAGCGGGAGGCGGCGGAGGGGTCCTGAGCGCGGGGGTGGGTCCGACCGCGCGGTACGCGGCCGGACCCACCCTGTTCGCCGGTGGCGTCGGCTCTCGCCTTCGCCGGCGAGGTGTCAGCCCTTGCCGAGCATCTTGTTCATCTGCGAGATCTCGGCACTCTGCGCCGTGATCACACCGGCCGCGAGCGCGGTGGCGGGGCGGTAACTGCCGTCCGCCTTCTCGGTCTTGGCCATCGCCACGGCGCCCTCGTGGTGTTCGACCATCATGTTGAGGAACATGGTGTCGAACATGGCGCCGGAGGCCTTCTCCAGCTTGCCCATGTCGGCGTCGGTCATCATGCCGGGCGTCGAGGACGACATGTCGTGGCCCATACCGGTCATGTCCTGGGGCACCTTCTCGCCCCACGCCGTGAGCCAGCCGGACATGGTCTTGATCTCGGGGTCCTGTGCGCCCTTGATCTTCGTGGCGAGGCTCTTGACCTGGGCCGAGGAGGCGTGGTCGGCGGCGAGCGAGGCCATCTCCACGGCCTGCCGGTGGTGCTGGATCATCTCCTTCGAGAAGGAGACGTCGGCGGCGTTGTGCCCGCCGGTCCTGGTCCCGCCGCTCCCCTTGCTGTCGCCGTCGCCGCCACAGGCGGCGAGCGTGAGGGCGGCCACGGAGGTGGTGACGGCGAGAGCGACGGTACGACGGGCGAACCCGCGTTGTGCGGTCATGGTGGTACTCCTGGAACTCGAACGGTCGTCTGTGCAGGGCATGCCGAAGCGCGCGGGTGGCGCGTGGGCCGCTCTAGATCCGCAGGAGTTGGAGTTCGGAGAGGGAGGGCGGGGCTCGGCCGCCGTCGGGGCCGCCGCCGGTCAAGGACCCGCGGGTGT
Organism: Streptomyces sp. NPDC002276; assembly: GCF_053891435.1. NCBI lineage: Bacteria > Bacillati > Actinomycetota > Actinomycetes > Kitasatosporales > Streptomycetaceae > Streptomyces > Streptomyces sp. NPDC002276. The sequence goes on from NZ_JBSFCQ010000022.1 coordinate 145,142, forward strand.
CGGGCAGTTGGGCCCAGGCGGCCACATCGGGCACCAGCAGCGGAACCACCGCGGGAGCACCGGCGACGGAGGCGGAGGCGCAGGTCGCGTCCGCGTGGGTCATGTGGCTGCCGCAGTCGCCCGCGTCGTGATCGCACGCGTCCGGCGTCGAGGCCCGCTCGCCCACGGACGTGGCGATGCTCATGGCGGTCGTGGCGGTCACGGCGTGCTCGGGCGCGGGGTGGGCCAGCGGAACGGGCCCGAGTCCGTGCATGCCCAGCACCGACCCGGCCACCGTCCGCGAGCACGGGACACCCCTGTCGGAGACACCGGGCGTCGAGTTCCTCGGCTTCACGGACGGCACCGCCTCCTTCGAA
>NZ_JBSFCQ010000023.1:0-111132 GCF_053891435.1 Streptomyces sp. NPDC002276
TGCAGGGGGGACCCTGTGGGAGAGTAGGACGCCGCCGAACAAATATTGCGAGAACCCCCGTACCGTTAATTCGGTACGGGGGTTTTCTGCGTTTAGGCTACGGTAGCTATCGTGGCCGATATGAACTACAAGATCCGTTCGATACGCGCCGACGAGTGGGCCCAGGCGAAGGAGCTGCGGCTCGTCGCGCTTCAGGACCCCGTCGCGCACCTCGCCTACCTGGAGACCTACGACACAGCGGTGGCCAGGCCGGACTCCTTCTACCAGGAGCGGGCCGTAGGAGCCGCCGAAGGGGCTGACGGGGCTCAGCAGATCATTGCCGAGGGGCCGGACGGCGAGTGGGTCGGGATGCTGACCGTGCTGCTTGAGGAGGCCGGGTCGGTCGACTGGGCCGGCTATGAGGTCGAACGGAAGCAGGGGCACATCGTCGGGGTGTTCGTGCGCCCGGAGGTCCGGGGCATCGGGCTGACCGAGGTGCTCTTCGACGCGGCCCTGGAGTGGGCCTGGGGGCGCGGGGCCGAGCGGGTGCGGCTCATCGTGCACGAGGACAACGAGCGGGCCCGGCGCTTCTACGGCAAGGCCGGCTTCGTGCCAACGGGCGTCACCGTGCCCTTGGGTGAGCACGCGGACCAGATTGAGGTGGAGATGGCGGTCGAGCGGCCGTAGTAGCCGGGCTGCCGTGCGTAAGTCCCGTTGCTATACCGGGAGTTCGTGGTGCGGCCAGCGGGCCCTGGCCTGTTCCCGGGAGCGGAGGAGGGCCAGGGTGGGCAGGCCTCGGTCCGCTCCGGTGGCCAGGAGGTCGGGGAGTTGGGGGAGCGGGGCGACCGCGGCGATGTCGTCCAGGACGAGCGTCATTGGTGGGTCGAGGCGACCGGCCGATGACCGTTCGGCCATGTGCCGGCCGCGCTCGACCACGCTTGATGCGAGGGCGGTGAGCAGAGGCATCGCACCCGGGTTCGTACGGGGGTCCTCGATGGATTCACCGACCAGATAAAGCGTGCCCCCTTCGTTCGCGAAGGAATCCAAGGAGAGCGCGTCAGTTCTGTTGGGTGTGCAGGCTTCGCGGATGTTGACCGTGAAGAGCGAGGACAGCGCGCGGCTCGTCAACTCCTGCGCGATGTCCCGGCGTTCGGGGTAGGAGGTGAGCGCGGCTTCCAGTTCGCCTGCCGCGCCGGGAGCCGCCTTGGGGTTCGTACGGAGGGTTCGTACCGCGTCCTGGATCTGGGTGCCCTGGGACCAGCGGTGGACGTGGCGGATGGTGCGGCCGTCGATCGCGGCTGCGTGCAGGTAGCTGCGGAGGAGTGTCTCGGCTGTGTCCGCCACCGCCTGGTCGATCTTCGCGGTGGGTTTTACGGGGGCCAGGAGGGCGGCGGCTCGTTTTACCGCGGTCTGCTTGTCCTCGCAGCCTGTTGTGGGGGACCAGTGGAGGCGGGCCGGGGTGTCGCAGAGGTGGGTGGGGTCGTAGAGGAGGACCGGGCCGAGTTTGGCTCGGGCGTCCTTGGTGTCCTGCCAGACCGTTTTGTTCGACGTGACTACCAGGACTGGGCCTTCCGCGTCCCGTACGGCCTGGGTCGCGGTTGCCTGGCGGGTCTCCGCTGTCGCGAGAAAGACCTTTTCCCACCCGCCCAACCGTTCACCGTTCATCGGGGAAGCAGAGGCAGAGGCAGAGGCGAGCGGGGGTGCGCTCGGCGGCTGTTCGAGGACGGCCGTGGGGTGCGGCTGTGGTTCCGGTCTCTGTGCCGGGACCTCGTGAACTTCCGGCGCCTGCCGCTCTGTTCGGGTCCGGGCGCGTACCGCTCGCCATCTCGCCACCGTGCCCATCGTGAACACGGTCAGGACGCACAGGACCATCAGCTGGCCGATGAACAGGCCCCAGAAGAGGCCGTAGCCGGAGAGTTGGGTGGGTGGGGTCTCCGGCCAGGCGCCGGTGATGTCGTGCGGCTGGCCGATCAGGTGGCGCATGGCCAGGGGGGTGCGGGCGAAGGTGACGCCCGTGGGCCAGGCGCCCTTGGAGAACAGGGCTGCCAGGCCCGCGGCCGACCACACCAGCAGGGTCATGCCGAGGAGGAAGGCGAGCAGGCCGATCAACAGGCCGTCGGGGATGCCTCCTCGGCGTTCCCGTTCTCGTTCCCGTTCGTCGTTCGGTCTCATCTCGCCTCTTCGCCTCTCACGCCACCGTGGACTCGGAGGAGCCGTCGAGATCGCTCAAGTGCTGTTCCATGAAGGCCGCCGCGCGTTCCTCCGCCTCCAACTCGGCTGCGCGCAGGGCGTCGTCGGTCAGTTCGCGGTCGTGGTCGCGGGAGGACTGGGTCATCGCACGGTCGGTGAAGACGAGGGGGCGTTCCGTCTCGGTGATGAGGTGTTTGACCACCTGGACATTGCCGTTGACGTCCCAGACCGCGATGCCCGGGGTGAGCGTCGGGATGATCTCCACCGCCCAGCGCGGTAGCCCCAACACCCGGCCCGTTGCGCGTGCTTCGTCCGCTTTTTGAGCGTAGATCGTTCGCGTCGAGGCCATCTTCAGGATCGCCGCTGCCTCTTTCGCCGCCGCTCCGTCCACCACGTCCGACAGGTGGTGGACCACCGCCACGAACGACAGGCCCAGGCGGCGGCCGAACTTCAGCAGGCGCTGGAAGAGTTGGGCGACGAAGGGGCTGTTGATGATGTGCCAGGCCTCCTCGACCAGGAAGATGCGCTTCTTCCGGTCGGGGCGGATCCAGGTGTGCTCCAGCCAGACGCCGACGATGGCCATCAGGATGGGCATGGCGATGGAGTTGCGGTCGATGTGGGACAGGTCGAAGACGATGAGGGGGGCGTCGAGGTCGATGCCCACCGTCGTCGGGCCGTCGAACATGCCTCGGAGGTCGCCGTCGACCAGGCGGTCGATGACGAGGGCCACGTCCAGGCCCCAGGCCCGTACGTCGTCTATGGCGACGTTCATCGCCTCGGCCGACTCCGGTTCTGGGTGCCGTAGTTGCTCGACGATGTCCATGAGGACGGGCTGGCGGTCGACGATCGTCTCGTTGACGTAGGCGTGCGCGACCTTCAGCGCGAAGCCCGAGCGTTCGTCGAGGCCGTGGCCCATCGCCACCTCGATGATCGTGCGGAGCAGGGCGAGTTGGCCCGTGGTGGTGATCGCCGGGTCGAGGGGGTTGAGGCGAATTCCCATGTCCAGGGCGGCTGTTGGGTCCAGGCGGATAGGAGTTATTCCCAACTCCTCCGCGATCAGGTTCCATTCGCCGACGCCGTCCTCGCCCTGGGCGTCCAGGACGACGACTTGGCGGTCGCGGAAGCGGAGTTGGCGTAGGACGTACGTCTTCTCCAGGGCCGACTTGCCGTTGCCGGACTCGCCGAGCACCAGCCAGTGGGGGGCGGGGAGTTGCTGGCCGTAGAGCTGGAAGGGGTCGTAGATGTAGCCCTTGCCGGAGTAGACCTCGCGGCCGATGATGACGCCCGAGTCGCCCAACCCGGGGGCGGCCGTGGGGAGATAGACCGCCTGGGCCTGGCCCGTCGAGGTGCGGACCGGGAGGCGGGTGGACTCGATCTTTCCGAAGAGGAAGGACGTGAAGGCGTCGGTGAGGACGGACAGCGGATCCCGCATCTGACCCCTACCTCCGGATGCCGGTGGCGAACGGCAGTGTGTTCACAAACGCGCGGTGGTGCTCGCGGTCGCACCATTCGAGCTTCAGGTACGACTTGCCGGCGGACGCCCTTATCGTGCGCTTGTCGCGCGCCAGGGCCTCGGGATTGCGGGAGGAGACGGTGATGTAGCCGACCAGGTTCACCCCGGCCGCGCCGCTCGCCAGGTCCTCGCCGCGCTGGTCCATGCGGCCGTGGGCGGCGACGTCGCGGGGGTCGACGGTGCGGTTCATCTTGGCGGCGCGGGAGGCGTCGGCCTCGTCGTTCGTCTTCTCGGTCAGCATGCGCTCGATGGCGACCTCGGTGGGTTCGAGGTCCATCGTGACGGCGACCGTGCGGATGACGTCCGGGGTGTGGACGAGGAGGGGCGCCAGGAAGTTCACGCCTACCGGGGTCATCGGCCACTCCTTCACCCAGGCCGTGGCATGGCACCACGGCTCGCGGGTCGACGACTCACGGGTCTTCGCCTGGAGGAACGTCGGTTCCATGGCGTCGAGTTCGGCCGGCCAGGCGTTGCGCTTCGTCATCGCCTGGATGTGGTCGATGGGGTGGTCCGGGTCGTACATGGAGTGGATGAGGGAGGCGAGACGGCCCTGGCCGAGCGGCTGCCGTACGCGGATGTCGGCTTCCTGGAGACGTGAGCAGATGTCCGTCAACTCGCGCGCCATGACTACCGCGAGGCCCGCGTCCCGGTCGAGCTTGCGGCCCGCGTGCGGGCGCGAGGCGCGGGCCATCGCGTGGGCCTCGGCGGAGAGTTCGCGGGTGAAGTGCATGCACGCGACGAGATAGGCGCGGTGCTGCTCGCTGCTGGTGGACACCATCGACTGGAGCTGGTCGTACGACTGTTGCAGCCAGGTCAGGGACTTCTCGTCGCCGCGCTGGGCGACGTCCTTGGCGTGGGCGTCCGGGTCGGCGGGGAGGGTGCGGGCGAGCATCTGGATGCGGGTGACGAAGCCGTCGCCGTTGGCCACATGCTTGAGGAGGGTGCCGAAGCGGTCGACGAGGGCCTCCTGGTCCTCGCTGTCGCGCAGGCCGACGCCCGGGCCCTCGATCTCGATCGCGGCGGTGACCGTACGGCGGTCGGCGTGCAGGAGTACGGCGATCTCGTCCGGGCCGAAGGGGGCGGCGAGCCAGTTGATGCGGCCGATCCCGGGCGGCGGGCCGATCTCCACCTCGCGGCCGTCGAGGTGGACGCCGGCCTCCATGACGGAGGAGCGGTACGTGGTGCCGTTGCGCAGGGTGCGCTTGTAACTGCGGTTGATCTCGAACCACTTGTAGAACGTGCGGCGCTTGTACGGCACGTAGACCGCCATCAGCGCGAGCAGCGGGAAGCCCGTCAGCAGCACGATGCGGAGAGAGAGGACGGGGACGAGGAGTCCGCACATCATGCCGAGGAACGCGCCCACGATGATGAGCGCGATCTCGCCGGTCTCCCGGTTCTTGCCGACGATCGCGTTCGGCCGTGCCCGGCCGATCAGATATGTCCGGCGGGGCGTGATCGGATGGGACAAATGGGCCGTGTGGGATTCAGCCGTCAACGCCCTTCACCTCCCGTGCGGTTGTTGCGGGCGTTGCTGGCGTGCGGGGTGTTCGCCGGGCTCTGGCGGGGCGGGGGCGCGGAGGTGGGGACTGCTCCGCCGCTGCCTGAGGACGGGCGGGTGCTGTGGGCGGCTACGCCGCCGGAGACCGGGTTGGACGGGCGGGCGCCGCCGGAGGACTGGCCGCCTCCGCCTCCGCCGTCGTTCGTGCGGGCGCTGTGGGTCTTGATGCCCTGGGCGACCATGGTGGCCGGGGAGCTGATGACCGCGGCGGCCTTGCCTTCGGCGCCCTGCATGATGCGGTTGTTGCGGCCGTTGGCGATCTCGTCGCCGAAGCCGGGGACGAAGCGGTAGATCATCGCGCTGGCGAAGATGGCCAGCAGGATGATGGCGAGGCCGGAGACGACGGCGGAGAACGAGTCCGGGCCGTCGGCGGAGGACAGCGCGCCGGCCAGGCCGAGCACGATGACGATGACCGGTTTCACCAGGATCACCGCGATCATGATGCCGGCCCAGCGGCGGACGTGGCCCCACAGGTTCTTGTCGACGAGGCCCGCGTAGACGACGGTGCCGAGGAGGGCGCCGACGTAGAGGAGGGCGGCGCGGATGACGAGTTCCAGCCAGAGGACGCCGGCGGCGAGGATGCTGACCAGGGAGACGACGATCAGCATGATCGGGCCGCCGCCGATGTTGTCGCCCTTGGCGAGGGCGCCGGAGAAGGTACCGAAGAACGTGTCGGTCTGGTTGCCGGTCGTCTTGGCGAGGACGTCCGTGACGCCGTCCGTGGCGGAGACGACTGTGTACAGGATCAGGGGTGTGAACGCGGAGGCGATGACCGTGAGCCAGAGGAAGCCGACCGCTTCGGAGATCGCGGTGGTGAGGGGGACGCCTCGGACCGCGCGCTTCGCTACCGCGAGGAGCCAGAGGAGGAGGGTGAGGATGGTGGAGGCGGCGAAGACTACTGCGTATTGCTGAAGGAAACGCTGGTTCGTGAAGTCGACGTTCGCTGTCTCTTTTACCGCTCCGCTGAGCTTGTCGATCGTCCAGGAGGCGGCGTCGGCGCAGCCTTTTCCTAGGGAGGAGAGGGGGTCGAGGGTGGAGGTGGGGTCGTCGTTGATCGACCCTCCGCCGGTCTTGTCCTTGTGGTCGCTCTCGCACAGGGAGCGGGCGGCCCCCTGGATGAGGCGGCAGGCGTCGCTGCTGGCCGTGGGAGTGGGGGTCGGTGAGGGTGACGGAGCCGCGAAGGCGCGGGTCGCCAGGAGCACGGTGGCGGTCTGGAGTACCGTGACCGCCGCCGCGGCCCTGAGCACGCGGTGCTTACCGGGCATAGGTGAACCCTCCGTACTCCTCGACGGCCTTGGCCATCTGGTCGGCGCTGGACGCCTTGTCGTCTCCGGGGACCGGCGCGGGGCCGTCCGTCTGGGAGAAGGTGTCGACCTTCCAGTCGCCGTCCGCCCAGCGCAGTTGGAGGGTCAGGGTGAACCAGTCGCTGGTGACGGGGTTGGTCGAGCCGTCCCCCGCTGTGCCGTAGAGCCCGGTGCACCAGACCTCGACCGCTGCCGCGGTGTCGGAGTATCCGGTGACCTTGGTGCCGATGGGTACGGTGCGTGAGATGTAGGTCTTGCCCGTGGCCGCGTTGCCGTTCTGGTCGAGGCCGAGGCTGCTCAGGAACTGCTTGGAGTAGGCCTTGTCGAGTTGGGTCTGCACGGCCGTCTGTTGACCGGCGACGAAGACCTGCCGCACGATCTGGGTCCGCCGGGTCGGCTTGAGGATGTCCGCCGAGACGAGAACCGTGGCGTAGTTGGTCGCCGCGCTCTCCGCGCCCTGCTGTCCGTGTGCGAACCCGGCGGGAATCCCGCCCGCCTTGGTCTCCACCGGCTTCGTTCCGCTCGCTGCTGTGGACGCGGCGTCCGGCTTTGAACCGTTGGATGTGGTCGTGTCGTTGGAGGAGGAGTCGTTGCCGCCCCGGTTCGCGAAGGCGATGGCGGCGATGAGGAGGACTACTACTCCGACGACCGTTACCAGGCTTCTGGAGGAGGAGCGGCCGCCTCGGCGGGCGCCGCCGTAGACGTCGCCCGGGGTCTGGGGGTAGCGGGTGCGGGTCTGGCCGGTGCCGCCGTAACCGCCGGAGGTCTCGTGCTCGTCTCCGGAACTCATGCCGGGTACGCCCCTTCGCCGTCGTCCAGAAACATCTGGAAGTACGACGGTAGCCGTGCTGGTTCCCGCGCGGGCGCGGTGTGGTGACTCGACATCAGGGAAACGCAACCTCAGCCGGTGGGCGCGACGGGCGGGTGGGGTGGGGAAGGGGGAAGGCGGTCGAGGTCGGCGGCTATACCGCCATGCCGTACACGATCGTGAAGAGGGTGCCCAGGGAGCCGATGATGAAGACCCCGGTCAGCCCGGCGACGATGAGGCCCTTGCCCTGTTCCGCGCTGAACGTGTCGCGGAGCGCCGTCGCGCCGATGCGCTGTTTGGCCGCACCCCATACGGCGATTCCGAGACAGAGGAGGATGGCGACCGCCATCACGACCTCGATCATCACCTTGGCCTCGTTGCCCAGGCTGCCGAAGGGGCCCCAGTCCGGAGCGATCCCCCCGATGATGGTGTTGATGTCTCCCTTGTCGGCCGCAGAGAGCATGTAAGTCACCGCCCCTGATGGGTAGTTCCGCATCCCCTGCAGGTGCGCAGAGGTCAGGCATCATTGTCGCCGACAATGGCGCCGACGTATGTCGACTTGGCGTCATTGGTTGGCGAGTTTCGTACGAATACCGCGTACGGTCACTCTGTGTATCACGGTAGGTAACGCCGGGCAACGAGGCCTGGGCGGAACCTGTGCGTGGTTCGGTCGTTAGCCCCTGATTATCGAGTTGCTCGTGCTGATGTTCTCATGATGAACGGGCCGCGGCTGGATGCCGCGGCCCGTTCTCTCATGCCACGTGTGGCCCCCACGACCCACGGTGGCATGACATGTGACTGTGGATCAGATCCGAGTGGAGCGGAGGGGGAGCTGGTCGGCCGTTAGTTCGCGAAGGCCGAGATGCCTTCCGGGGTGCCCCAGCCGGTCGGGCCGTCGTAGCCGGTCTCGGCGGTGCAGAAGTAGGCCGTGGTGCAGGAGCCGTTGTAGCCGCTCGTCACGTCGTTGAGGGACGAGGTGCCCGCGTAGTCGTAGGGGTACTGCGCCGGGTAGGTGCCGCTGGCCGGGGTGCCGGCGAGGGCGTAGACGCCGGCGATGATCGGGGCGGAGACGCTGGTGCCGCCGAAGGTGTACCAGCCGGCGGTGACGCCGTAGGAGTCGTAGACCGAGACGCCGGTGGCGGGGTCGGCGACGGCGGAGACGTCGGACTCCATGCGCTTGGTGCAGCCGGTGTCGGTCTGCCAGGTGGGCTTGGCGTCGTAGGCGGAGCAGCCGGAGCCGGTGCCCTCGGTGCTGGAGGTGCGCCAGACGGCCTCGGTCCAGCCGCGGGTGGTGGAGGAGGTGGAGAGCTTGGTGCCGCCGACGGCCGTCACGTACCGGGAGGTCGCCGGGTATTCGGCGCCGTAGGCGCTGTCACCGGAGGAGACGGTGATGGCCACGCCCGCGTGGTTGTAGTACGAGGTGTCGTACGACGTCTGGGACGAGGACTCCGAGCCGCCGTAGGAGTTCGACACGAACTTGGCGCCCAGGGTTACGGCCTCGTTCTCGGCGGTGCCGAGGTTGACGTAGCTGGCGCTGGTGGCCTCGACGAGGGTGATGTTGCAGAGCGGGCAGATCGCGCTCGCCATGTCGAGGTCGAGGGAGATCTCCTCGGACCAGCCGGCGTCGGACGTGGGGAGGGAGGTCGTGGAGCCGGTCTGGCTGACCTTCTTGAAGCAGCCGTTGGCCGTGGTGCAGGCGGAGAGGCCGTAGTACGAGCGGTAGGTCGCGAGGTCGGCCTCGGCGTTGGGGTCGTTGTACGCGTCGACGATGGCGATGGTCTCGCCGGAGCCGTTGGAGGCGGCGGCGGAGGTCAGGCCGTAGGCCGAGCGGAGGTTGGTCGGGCTGTAGCCGGACGGGGTCGTCGCGTCGGCGGCCTTGGGGGTGATGCCGGTCTTCGCGGCCTGCATCTTCTGGAAGGCGGTGAGGCCGCCGGTGACGCGGTAGGACTTGCAGGTGAGATCGCCCGTGTGCTTGGGGGTCGCACAGGGGGTCGCGGCGTAGGTCACCGCGGTGGAGGTGGTGGCGCCGGCTGCCGCGTCGGCCTGTGCGGCGGTGCCGAGGCCGGTGAAGACGAGTGCGGCCGTGGCGACGGCCGCGGAACCTATGCGGCGCCATCTACCGTGCGTGTGGGGGGAGTTGGGGGTCGTGGTACGCAAGGTGCAGCCTCCTGAGTCGGTGGAACAGGGGCGGTGCGGGTGCGTGTCGCCGGTGCGGTTTCCCCGGCGGTGGGGGGCGGCCCGCGATGACCATCTCTTGTTGAGTACGCGACAACAAGAGGCTGCTGGAATCCTGACTTCCGGCTTACCGAACAGGGTCTGGCTCTTTACCAAACCCACAGGTTTTTCATGGGAGTCGGGGGCGGGTCGAGGTCCGGGACACGGCGAACGGGCCGCGGCTGGTTGCCGCGGCCCGTTGCCACTTGCTCCGCCGAGGGGACCCCACGTCCCCCTTTGCCGGCGGCTCCCCGTGACCCGACGGGGAGGCTCTGCGGGAGTGCCTCAGCCGGTGAAGGCCGAGATGCCCTCCGGGGTGCCCCAGCCGGTCGGGCCGTCGTAGCCCGACTTCGCGGTGCAGTAGTACGACGTGGAGCAGGTGCCGTTGTTGCCGCTGGTCACGTCGTTCAGGGCGGAGGTGCCGGCCGCCGCGTAGGGGTAGGAGGCCGGGTAGTCGCTGCTGCCGGGGGTGCCGGCCAGGGCGTAGACCGAGGCGATGATCGGGGACGAGGCGCTGGTGCCGCCGTAGGTGCCCCAGCCGGTGCCGTCGTCGCCGTAGGTGTCGTAGACCGAGACGCCGGTGGCCGGGTCGGCGACCGCGGAGACGTCGGAGATCATGCGCTTGGTGCAGGTGGCGTCGGTCTGCCAGGTGGGCTTGGCGTCGTACGCCGAGCAGCCGGAGCCGGTGCCCTCGGTGCTGCTGGTCTTCCAGACGCTCTCGGTCCAGCCGCGGGAGTTGGAGGAGGTGGAGAGCTTGGTGCCGCCGACGGCGGTGACGTAGCGGGAGCCCGCCGGGTACTCGGCGCCGTAGGCCTCGTCGCCCGCGCTGGCGGTGATCGCGACGCCCGGGTGCTTGTAGTACGAGGTGTCGTACGTCGTGTCGGAGGAGGACTCCGAGCCGCCGTAGGAGTTCGAGACGAACTTGGCGCCCAGCTTGACGGCCTCGTTCACCGCGGTGCCGAGGTTGGCGTCGCTCGCGGACTTGGCCTCGACCAGGAGGATGTTGCAGTTCGGGCAGGTCGCGCTGACCATGTCGAGGTCGAGGGACTCCTCGCCCGCCCAGCCGCTGTCGGCGGAGGGGAGGGAGGTCGTCGAGCCGGTCTGGCTGACCTTCTTGAAGCAGCCGTTGGCGACCGTGCAGGCCGAGAGGCCGTAGTACGAGCGGTAGGTCGCGAGGTCGGCGGCGGCGTTCGGGTCGTCGTAGGCGTCGACGATGGCGACGGTCTGGCCCGAGCCGTTGTCAGCCGCCGCGTCGGCGAGCCCGTAGGCGGACTGGATGTCCGAGGGGCCGTAGCCGGTGGGGTCGTCGGTGGCGGCCTTCGGGGAGATGGTCTTGGGCGCGACGCCCTTCAGCGCGGCCTGCTTCTCCATGAAGGCGGTGGTGCCGCCGGTGACGCGCAGCGCGTTACACGCGGCGAAGCCCTTCTTCGGGGTGGCGCCGCAGGCGGCCTTCTCGTACTGCACATGGGCCTTGGCGACCTGTGTGGCGATGGCCTTGGCGGTCACCTTGTGCGGGGCGGTGGCGGCGCTCGCGTGGGCCGCGGTGCCGAGGCCGGCGATCAGGAGCGCGGCGGTCGCGGCGGCGGCGGAGCCGAGTCTGCGCCAGTTGCCGCGTATGTGGGGGGAGTTGGGGGGTGACGTACGCAACGTACAGCCTCCAGAGAGAGGTGGGCAGAGGCCTGCGGGTGGGGGATCCACCGGTCAGGTTCCCGGTGGGGGCGGCGGCCCGTGACGACCTTCCCTTGTTGAGTACGTGACAACAAGGAGGGTTCCGGAGTTCTGACTTCCGCGTTACTCAAGGGGGTTGGGGGATTGCTGATCAATGGCGCCGGGATGGTACGGCAATGGCCGGAACTTGACTCTCTCCACGGAAAATCCACAGCGTGACGCGCGTTGAACGGCGTCGGGGAGGGGTGCCGGAAGGGCGCTGGGAGTGCGCTGTAAGTGCGGCTGGAAGGGCGCTAGAAGTGGGCGAGGAGCTGGCGCAGGGGGTGGCCGAACGCGGCGGTGACGGTGGCCAGTTCGTCCTCGGTGAGCCAGCCGCGGTTCGGGTACAGGACCTCGATCCTGAAGCTCGCGAAGCCCATCGGCCAGTCGTAGTCCAGGTCGTTGAGCGATGTCTCGGTGCCGCAGCAGGGGACCGTGACCAGGAGGGTGGAGAAGCCGTCGTCGTACCGGTCCTGGACGGCCTCGCCCCACCAGCCGTCGGAGTCCGCGCCGCAGTGCGGGCAGTGGATCGTCTTCAGGTTCGCGCCGCAGTGGACCATTTCGACCGTGTCGTGCCACCGGGCCGCCAGGCCGCGGCGGGCGTCGGCGTCGGGGAGCAGGGCGGACAGGGCGGCCGTGGCACGGTCCGCTGCGGCGCGGTCGGGTCGCCGGTGCGGGTCGGTCGGGATCACCGTCAAGTAGTTGTCGCTCATTGCTCGTTCAGCGCTCGCTCACTGCTCGTTCTCGCGGGGCTTGAGGCCGTTCAGCAGGTGGTGGATCAGGGTCGGGACGCCGGCGACCGCGGACTCCGGGGTGAGAGTGCCCTGGGCCGCGAAGGAGGCCGTGCCGTGCAGGGCGGCGCCGACCACCAGGCTCACCGTCCAGGCGTCGCCGGGGACGATCTCGCCGCGCTCCTGGGCGTCGGAGATGATCCGCACGAAGGGGACCGTGGTGCTCTCCACGGCCGCGCTCAGCTGCTCGGAGATGTCCGCGTCGTGCTTGCGGGAGTACATGACTTCGAGCAGCTCGGCGTTGGACGCGGCGAAGTGGACGTACGCCTTCGCCAGCGCGGTGAGCCGTTCCTCCAGCGGGAGTTCGGGGGTGTCGGCGCCGCTCAGCGTCTGGGCCATGCGCTCGAAGCCGGACAGGGCCAGCGCGTCGACGAGGGCCTGCTTGTCCTTGAAGTGGCGGCCGGGGGCGGCATGGCTGACCCCGATGTCCCGGGCGAGCTCACGCAGGGACAGGGCTGCGACGCCCTTCTCCAGCAGGGTGCGCTCCGCGCTCGCGAGCAGGGCGGAGCGCAGGTCTCCGTGGTGATAGGGGCGTACAGGCATGCGAACCATCGTATCCCGATGTAGACAGCGGCAGCATTGTTGCTACCGACATCATTGTTGTCATTGACAGCATTGTAGTCGTTGCCTACATTGGGAGGCATGGACAACACGGGCAAGACCATCAGTGGCAAGGGCGGCGGCAAGGCCGCCAAGTGGGACGCGAGCCGGATCCCCGACCTCACCGGCCGGACGGCGGTCGTCACGGGCGCCAACAGCGGTATCGGCTTCGCGGCCGCCGCCGAGCTGGCCCGCGCGGGCGCGCACGTCGTGTTCGCCGTACGGGACCCGGAGCGCGGGCGGGCCGCGGCGGCGAAGGCGGGCGGCAGCACCGAGGTACGGCGGCTGGACCTCGCGGACCTGGCGTCCGTGCGGGAGTTCGGCGCGGGCTGGGACGGCCCGCTGGACCTGCTCATCAACAACGCGGGCGTGATGATGCTCCCCGAGGGGCGCACCCGGGACGGCTTCGAGACGCAGCTCGGCACCAACCACCTGGGCCACTTCGCCCTCACGAGCCTGCTGCTCCCGCACATCACCGACCGCGTGGTGACCGTCTCCTCCGGGGCGCACCGGATGGGCGACGGCTACATCCACTTCGAGAACCTCAACCTCGACGGCATCTACGGCCCGCAGCGCGCCTACTCCCAGTCCAAGCTGGCCAACCTGCTGTTCACGCTCGAACTCCAGCGCAGGCTGGAGGCCTCCGGTTCACACGTCCGCGCGCTGGCGGCCCACCCGGGCTGGGCGGCGACCAACCTTCAGAGTCATACGGCGAACCCGGTCAGCCGCGCGCTGATGGCCGTCGGCAACAGGGTCCTCGCCCAGGACGACAAGGGCGGCGCCCTGCCGACGCTCTACGCGGCGACCCAGGACCTGCCGGGCGCGAGCTACGTCGGACCGAGCGGACTGGGCGAGATGCGCGGGGCGCCGACGCTGGTGGGGCGCAGCGCGGAGGCGAGTGACGTGGAGGCGGCGGGGCGGCTGTGGACGGCTTCGGAGGAACTCACCGGGGTGCGGTTCTCGGTGGGGGCGGTGGCGTAGGGGGTCGTAGGGGTCGTAGCGATCAGAGGGGAATCAGGGGGGCTCAACTCCAGCTGCGCGCCTGGGCGTTGAAGACCTCAGAGGCGCTGTGCACCGGCAGGACGCACAGGAGGTGGCCGCCGGGGGCGCGCAGGGTGCGGCACTCCAGCCAGCGGGAGACCGGGGTCGCGCCCAGGGCGAGCAGACGGGCGGTCTCCGCCTCCACGTCGTCGGTCTCGATGTCGATGTGGAAGCGGGGGTTGGGATCGTCGACCGCCTGAACCGCCGTCACCAGGCCGGGGATTGCCTCGTGCAGGGTGGTGAACTGCTCCTCCGCGGGGACCGGTGCGGCGGGGGCGCCGAGGGCCGCCGACCAGAAGGCCGCCGCGGCGGCGGCCTCCGGCCCGGGGGTGTCGATCAGGAGGGCGAAGACGCGGCTTCTATGCATGTGGTCCGGTTTCCGGGGGTGTTGGGTCTGAGGCGTCGGTCGCGTCCACCGCGGCCGTGTCCTCCACGCCCTCCACGAAGTGGTCGAACTCGCCTGCCTGGACGCCCAGTACGAAGGCGTCCCACTTGCGGCGGTTGGTGGTGACCACGTTCTCCGGGTCGCTGGTCTCGCGGATGTAGACCGGGGCCTCGCCGTCGTCCCCCGCGCCGAAGGCGATCTCTATCCAGGGGCCGGGTCCGGTGGCGTCCGGAGGGGCCGCGCGTTCCCAGGTGAGGTCGGGGGGGATGTCGGACACAGGAGATTCCTCTTTCTGGAGCCGGGGCGGCATCGAGTATCGCTCAGGGGGCAGAAGAGACGGGAGGACAGTACGGTGGAATGACCGCCGAACGAAGCGCCGAACGAGTCATTGCACGAGCCGTTCACAGCGAAATCTCAGCAAACGTCGACGTCCTTTCTCACCTTCGTGGGACAAAGTGGGGGCCGATGAAGCGCAGCTCACGCATCTCCCGTTCCGCTCACCTCGCGGGCAACCGCCGGTACGCGCTGTTCGTCGCCGTGGTGACGCTGGCCCTGACCTCGGCGTCCGTGGCCACCGCCGACGACGGCCCGGGGCCCTTCGGGGTGACCACCGTGACCGAGGTGAACAAGCAGAGCGTGCGGGTCGGAGCCCTGTTCGGCGCGGCCCACGCCACCAGCCTGGCCGGCGGCCACCACTGCACCGCGTCCGTGGTGCACAGCGCCGGGCACGACCTCATCGTCAGCGCGGCCCACTGCCTGGACGGCGACCCCGGCGACGTCTTCGTGCCCGGCTACCGGGACGGCAGGGCGCCGTACGGGGTGTGGAAGGTCGTGCGGCGGTTCCTGCCGGACGGGTGGAACCAGGGGCAGGCCGAGGACAGCGACATCGGCTTCGCCACGGTCGCCGAGGTGGACGGTAAGAACATCGAGGACGTGGTCGGCGCCGACCGGTTCGCCACCGGCATGGCCACCGGGGCCACCGCCGTGACCATCACCGGCTACCCCTCCGCCACCGACCAGCCCATCAGCTGCACCAACAAGCCCACCCAGCACAGCGCCACCCAGCAGCGCATCGACTGCCCGGGCTTCACCGGCGGCACCAGCGGCAGCCCCTGGGTCAACGGCGACCAGCAGGTCGTCGGTGTCATCGGCGGACACGAACAGGGCGGACTGACGCCCGATATCTCCTACAGTGTCGTGCTCGGGAAAGAAGCGGCCGAGTTGTACAAGGACGCCACGAGCGACCCGTAATAAGGGCCGCCGCACCTCCCGTTCCGCTCGCTGAATACGCGTCACATCCGGCGGAAACACAGCGAAATGCCGCCACCCTGCCCCGAAATGGCCTTGAACAGGGCTGACATGGGGGAGGGTTGAGCCGTGCGAAAAGTATGGGTGATCGGTGGGGTCGCGGCCGGGCTCGGGCTCAGCTTCGTGATGCTGCTCGTCGTCGGGGTCTACCTCGTCGCCGGGAACCTCGTCAACGGAGCCGGCGGAGGCAGCGTCTCGCTCGCCAAGGGCGCGGTGCCGGCGGCCTATTCGTCACTCGTGCAGAAGTGGGGCAACCTCTGCTCCGCCCTCAACCCCGCACTGCTCGCCGCCCAGCTCTACCAGGAGAGCGGCTTCAACCCGAACGCGAAGAGCCCCGCGAAGGCCGAGGGGATAGCGCAGTTCATCCCCGGCACGTGGGCCACGCACGGGATCGACGGCAACGGCGACGGCGTCCGCAACGTATGGGACCCGAACGACGCGATTCCCTCGGCCGCGACCTACGACTGCCAGCTCGCCTCCTATGTGAAGGACGTGCCCGGCAACCAGAGCGAGAACATGCTCGCCTCGTACAACGCGGGCGCGTACGCCGTCATCAAGTACCAGGGTGTGCCGCCGTACGCGGAGACCAAGAACTACGTGAAGACGATCACGTCCCTGGAGCAGAGTTTCGCCGCGCCCGTCAGCCGGGTCGACCCCTCCCAGCAGGCCGCCACCGCCATCACGTACGCCCAGAGCAAGCTCGGCACCCCCTATCTGTGGGGCGGGAACGGCACCGCCGACCAGAACGGGCGGTTCGACTGCTCGGGGCTGACCAAGGCCGCGTTCGAGAGCGCGGGGATCACGCTGCCGCGCGTTGCGAACGACCAGTACAACGCGGGACCGCATCCGCAGCGGGCCGAATTGCTGCCGGGAGATCTGGTGTTCTTCTCGGACGACCTCACCAATTCCCGCGCCATCCGGCATGTGGGGATTTATGTCGGCGGCGGATACATGATCGACGCGCCTCGCACGGGTGCTGTGATCCGTTTCGACCCTATTGACACCCCTGATTACTTCGGCGCCACCAGAGTCACCGAAGATGGCGCGAAAGCGCTCCCCACGACGGTGTGAACCGAGCGTGAACCCACCCCCTGAGCTGCGGCGATGAGTCTCTCTTCGATAACGTCTGCGTGATCATTCGGTGGAGTGTGGAACGTATCAAGTGAGGCCGTGCGTTCCTGTTGCAGTAACGCGCACGAGAGGTGCGCCCGGAACCACGACGAAGGAGCCGCAGCACCATGGCTGTACTCGCCGAATCCGGGTCCAACCCCGACGTCGATCTGCTCTACGACATCAATGGCCTCGCCAAGGACGCGCCGCACTGGCTCGACCGGGTCGTGGAGTTCGTCGGTGAGTACGGGCTGCTGGTCGCCATGGTGCTGCTCGTGGTCTGGTGCTGGTGGTCCGTCCGGCGGCGCGCGGACGACGACGCCGCGCAGTCCGTCGCGGCGCTCGTCTGGACTCCGCTGGCCGCGGCGATCGCCGTTCTTGTGAACGTGCCCATCCGCGGGTTCGTCGAGCGGCCCCGCCCCTTCCTCGACCACACCGGCATCGACGTCCTCGTCTCCGGGAAGACCGACTACTCCTTCGTGAGTGACCACGCCACGATCACCATGGCGATGGGCGTCGCGCTGTTCGTCGCGAACCGGCGGTTCGGCCTGCTGGGGATCGGGCTCGCGCTGGTGGAGGGGTTCTGCCGGGTCTATATGGGCGTGCACTATCCGACCGACGTGATCGGTGGGTTCGCGCTCGGTACGGCTGTGGCTCTTCTGCTGTCTCCGCTGGCGATGGCGCTGCTTACGCCTGTGCTGAAGGCTGTTGAGAGTTCGCGGTGGGGGGCGTGGTTGGTTCGGTCCGGTGATGCGCGTCGGTTGGCCCGGGACGCGGTGATCCCGGGGGCTCGGACGGAGACTTCGGGGACTGAGGAACGGGACCTGGCTGCGTAGGCGTCGATTTTCGTCTGCGGGTGCGTTGTGGCTGGGCGCGCAGTTCCCCGCGCCCCTTTGGGGCGCCTACAGGCCCTGTGGGTATGTGAAGAAGTGATTCGGGTCGTACTGCTTCTTCAAAGTCGTGAGGCGGGTTGCCGCGTCGCCGTAGTACGCCTTGCGCCAGTTGGTGAGGGTGGGGTCCGTGTAGTTCTGGTAGGCGGCGCCCGAGGCGTACGGCTTCATCGCGGTGTGGAAGCGGGTCAGCCAGGACTGGGCCGCGGTGCCCGCGGTGCCGGCCGGCCAGGAGACGAGGTACTGGGCCAGCATCCGGGAGCGGCGGTGCACGAAGGCCGTCGCCGTGGGGGAGACCCGGTTGACCGCGCCGCCCAGGGCCGTCAGCGCGATGTCGCCGCTGCCGCTGACCGACCGCATCTGCGCGAGCATCGTCTGGATGCCCGCGTCGGATATCGAGCGGTCGAAGAAGTCGGAGCGGCCGGTGTAGGTCTCCCTGGCCAGCGCGCCCTGCGGGTTGCGGCCCGGGGTCGTACCCGGGAGGTGGCACTGGGCGTCGGTCGAGAACGACGAGCAGCCCGCGTAGGCGTTCATCGACTCCTCGTACGTGTGCCGCCTGAGCGAGACGCTCGACGCGTTGCCGCCGACGAGGTGGGCCAGCTTGTCGACCGCGTTCTGGAGTTCGTTGTAGGTGCCGAGGGAGAAGGCGGCTACGGAGACCTTGGGGATGCCGCCGGGGGTGTTCGAGAGGTGGCAGGACGACCAGATCTCGTCGGGCTGGTCGGGGCCCCACTCCTGCCAGGCCTTCACCACGGCCGCCGCCATGGAGGACGGCCAGGTCAGGTAGCCCGACACGGCCTGGGGCGCGGGGTGGGTCTTGAACTGGAGTTCCGTCACGACGCCGAAGTTGCCGTTGCCCGCGCCGCGCAGCGCCCAGAACAGGTCCTTGTTCTCGCTCGCGTTGGCGATCAGCTGCTTGCCGTCGGCGGTGATGAGCGTGGCCTGGGTGAGGCTGTCGCAGGTCAGGCCGTACGCCCGGGAGACCACGCCGTGGCCGCCGCCGAGGGTGAGGCCGG
This sequence comes from Streptomyces sp. NPDC002276, assembly GCF_053891435.1. NCBI lineage: Bacteria > Bacillati > Actinomycetota > Actinomycetes > Kitasatosporales > Streptomycetaceae > Streptomyces > Streptomyces sp. NPDC002276. The sequence continues at coordinate 18,415 of NZ_JBSFCQ010000023.1, forward strand.
AGACGCCGACCGTGGGGCAGGAGCCGGCGGGGATGGTCACGCCCTTCGCGGCGAGGCCCCGGTAGACGTCGATGAGCTTCGAGCCGGCGCCGACGACCGCGGTGGAACCGCTCGCCCGGATCTTGTTCAGCTTCGACACGTCGACGATCAGCCGGTTGTCGCCGGAGGACCAGCCGGCGTAGGAGTGGCCGCCGTTGCGGATCGCGACCTTGATGCTGTGGGCGCGGGCGTAGGAGAGGACGGAGTGGATGTCGTCGGCGTTCGCGACATAGGCGACCGCGGCCGGCTTCAGGTTGTCGAAGCGGGTGTTGTAGAGCTGGTGGGCCGTCTTCCAGGAGGCGTCGCCGGGGCGGACGAGGGTGCCGTCCAGGTCCCGGGCGAGGGCGGTCCAGTTGGCCGCGGCGCTAGGCAGTTTGCCGGTGCCGGTGGTCTTGGAGGTGTTGGCGACGGTGGACGTGTCACCACTGCCGATGTCCAGGCTCTTGCCGCTGCACCCGGCCGTGGCCACCGCCGCTATCGCGGCCGCGCCGCCGCCTATGAACGTACGCCGTTCCATTTCGCCTCCTGTGGGGATTCCGTGAAGTGAGATACGTCCGGCGTCCCACAAGTTCTCGCGCTCATGTCACGGGTTCGGAACAGACGGGTTCGGCAAAGACAGGTGCCCCGCGGCGTCCGTTCTGGCCTGGCTTCTCGCCCGTCTCGCCGGACCGCGCCAGCCGCATACGCACCGCCCGAAGCAGAAAGGTCCCTGCTCGACGAGTGCCGTGCGATGTTCCGGATGTACGGGGGGAGCCTCTCGGCCGTCCTGCTGCGCCACTCCGACAACGTTACCGAGGTTCAGTAAAGGGTTCGTATGGCGGCCGGAAGTCGTTGTACCCGGCCCGGATCCGCGTGACGGGGTCACCTGCCCGCTCGTTAGGCGGGGCGACAGGGGGCCCGTGACGACGTACCGGGGGTACGGCAGCGATGGAGGAGCGGCAGCGCAGGCGCGCCGGTGGGGTGGTCGTCGCGGCGGGGCTCGTGATGGGGGTCTGTGCCGGGGCCGGTGGATGCGGTGGTGGCGACGGGGCGGTCACGGCGGACGCGCGTGGTGGCGGGGACGCGGTCGCGGTGGTGCGGCGCGCGGCCGACACCCTTGTCGCGGCGGGGAGTTCACAGGCCCGTACGTCCATGGAGATGGCCACCGGCGGCACCCGCGTGACCATCCGCGGCGCGGGCGGCTACGACTTCCGCCGCCAACTCGGCCGACTCACCGTGCAGTTGCCGCAGGACCCGGCCGGGGCCAGTGAGCACCGGCCGATCACCGAACTCCTCGCGCCCGGCGCCCTGTTCATGAAGAACCGGGGTGCCGGGGTGCCCGCCGACAAGTGGGTACGGGTCGACACCGGGACGCTGTCCGACGGCAACCTCGTGACCGGCGGGGCCACCGACCCGTATGCCGCCGCCGAGGTGCTGCGCGGGGCGACTACGGCGACGTATCTGGGGAAGACGGAGGTGGCCGGGGCCCTCGTGCGTCACTACCGGGGGGTCGCCGATCTCTCCGTCGCCGCGCGGAGCGCTTCGGCGGGGAACGCGGCGGCTCTGAGGTCGGCGGCGAAAGGGTTCGCCACCGCCCGGGTGCCCTTCGACGTCTACCTCGACGACCAGGGGCGCGTCCGCAAGGTCCGGCAGCGGTTCAGCTTCGTCAACGGGCAGCGCCGCAGCACCGTGGCGGTCGCCTCGACGACGCTGCTGTACGACTTCGGGGCCTCCGTGGACGTACGGCTTCCGGCATCGAAGGACATCTACGCCGGGCAGATCGCCGAGAAGTGACCTGATCCGATCGGTGACGAGTCCCTGTGAGAACTAGCCCGTCCGTGCCATGCGCGGTGTGTAGACCGCTCCCTACTCTAGGAAGTCGGTGACGGCAGAGAAGAGGTGACGCACGTGGCTCCGGTCGGCGGTACGGCAGTTCAGGACCACGTGGCACTCGCCGAGATCGAGCTGTGCGGAGACCTGATCATCGCGGCCTCGGCCGCCCAGGACCGGCTCAGCCTGGAGAGCATCGACGAGGTGCTGAAGGTGGCCGAGGAGCGGGACGCCTCCAACAGGTCCTAGGTACTGGGTACTTACTAGGTGCGCAGCAGTCGGGCGATGGCCTTCGTCGCTTCTTCGACCTTCGCGTCGATCTCCGTGCCGCCCTTGACTGCGCCCAGAGCGGAGCTCTCAATGGCTGCAGTGGCGACGCAGTGGCGCAGGTGTTCCTCCAGGAGTTGCAGCGCGAACGACTGCAAGGCCTTCGTGGAGGCGGACACCTGGGTGAGTATGTCGATGCAGTAGACGTCCTCGTCGACCATGCGCTGGAGGCCGCGGATCTGGCCCTCGATCCGGCGCAGGCGCTTGAGGTGTTCGTCCTTCTGTTTGTGGTAACCGTGGGTCACCGGTCCGGAAGGCGTCGTCGCCGCGTCGGCCTCGGTGGTCGTCATCGCGTCCGTCGCGTCCATCACGTCCTCCAGACATATACCCCTAGTGGGTATATCGTAACGAACTTTGCTGGGTATAGGGCCTGTGGTACGCCCCCGTGCGGATCACTGTGCCTGATGGGCGACACTGGGGGACGGCCCATTAGCCGTGGCCGGATGATGCACTTAGCATCAGCCTGACCGAAACCGATGCATCCCGAGGACCCCTTGTGCGCTTTCGTCTGACCCCCAGGGAGACGAGCTTCTACGACATGTTCGCCGCGTCCGCGGACAACATCGTCACGGGCTCGAAACTCCTCATGGAACTGCTCGGGGCGGACACCGCCGGCCGGGCCGAGATCGCAGAGCGCATGCGGGCCGCTGAACACGCCGGTGACGATGCCACGCACGCGATCTTCCACCAGTTGAACTCCTCCTTCATCACGCCCTTCGACCGCGAGGACATCTACAACCTCGCTTCCTGCCTCGACGACATCATGGACTTCATGGAGGAGGCCGTCGACCTGGTCGTCCTCTACAACGTGGAGGAACTGCCCAAGGGCGTCGAGCAGCAGATCGAGGTTCTGGCGCGGGCGGCGGAGCTGACTGCCGAGGCCATGCCGAACCTGCGCACGATGGACAACCTCACCGAGTACTGGATCGAGGTCAACCGGCTGGAGAACCAGGCCGACCAGATCCACCGCAAGCTGCTGGCCATGCTCTTCAACGGCAAGTACGAGGCCATCGAGGTGCTCAAACTCAAGCAGATCGTGGATGTGCTGGAGGAGGCGGCGGACGCGTTCGAGCACGTGGCGAACACGGTGGAGACCATCGCCGTCAAGGAGTCCTGACCTCTCCATGGACACCTTCGCTCTGGTCGTGACCATTCTGGTCGCGCTCTTTTTCACGTACACGAACGGTTTTCACGACTCCGCCAACGCCATTGCTACGTCCGTCTCGACGCGGGCGCTGACTCCGCGTGCCGCGCTGGCGATGGCCGCGGTCATGAATCTCGCGGGTGCGTTTCTCGGTTCCGGGGTCGCCAAGACGGTGAGTGAGGGGCTGATCGAGACGCCCGAGGGGTCGAAGGGGATGGGGATCCTCTTCGCCGCGCTGATCGGTGCGATCACCTGGAACCTGATCACCTGGTACTTCGGGCTGCCGTCCTCGTCCTCGCACGCGTTGTTCGGCGGGATGGTGGGGGCCGCGCTGGCCGGCGGTACGGATGTCATCTGGCACGGTGTCGTCGACAAGGTCATCATCCCGATGTTCGTGTCGCCGGTCGTCGGGCTCGTCGCCGGGTATCTGGTGATGACCGCGATCATGTGGATCTTCCGGAAGGCCAATCCGCACAAGGCGAAGCGGGGGTTCCGGATCGCGCAGACGGTGTCCGCGGCGGGGATGGCTCTTGGCCACGGTCTCCAGGACGCGCAGAAGACCATGGGTGTCGTGGTGATGGCCCTGGTGATCTCCGGCCACTCGACCTACGGCGATCCGATCCCGGTGTGGGTGAAGATCGTCTGCGCGCTGATGCTGTCGCTGGGGACGTACGCGGGTGGGTGGCGGATCATGCGGACGCTGGGGCGGAAGATCATCGAGCTGGATCCGCCGCAGGGTTTTGCCGCCGAGACGACGGGGGCGGCGATCATGTTCACGACCGCCTATCTCTTCAAGGCGCCGGTTTCCACGACGCATGTCATCACCTCGGCGATCATGGGTGTGGGGGCGACGAAGCGGGTGAACGCGGTGCGGTGGGGTGTCGCGAAGAACATCGTGATGGGGTGGTTCATCACGATGCCGGCGGCGGCGGTGGTCGCGGCGTGCTCGTTCTGGATCGTGAACCTCGCGTTCCTGTAGGCGCCGTTGTATGCCGGGGGCTGCGCCCCCTGGACCCCCGGGCCTATCCCACCCACCACCCGACTCGGTGGGTCGAGAAGTGGGTCATCACGCGACTCGGGTCCCTTGAGCGTTCACCTCTTGACCGACCGTAAACGGGTGGGTGGGTGGGCAAAGAACGAAACGAAAAGGCCCGCCCCCGGGAGCCAGGGGCGGGCCCTTTTCGTCCTCGCGGTGGCACCGCCATGCAGCACCGCGAGGGGTTTCAGGAGAGGAGCGGCTCGGTTTAGCCGAAGCGGCCCGAGATGTAGTCCTCCGTGGCCTGGACCGACGGGTTGGAGAAGATGCGCTCCGTGTCGTCGATCTCGATGAGCTTGCCGGGCTGGCCGACCGCCGCGAGGTTGAAGAAGGCCGTACGGTCCGAGACGCGGGCCGCCTGCTGCATGTTGTGCGTCACGATGACGATCGTGAAGCGTTCCTTCAGCTCACCGATCAGGTCCTCGATCGCGAGGGTGGAGATGGGGTCCAGGGCCGAGCAGGGCTCGTCCATGAGCAGGACCTTCGGCTCTACCGCGATCGCCCGCGCGATGCACAGACGCTGCTGCTGGCCACCCGACAGACCCGAACCGGGCTTGTTCAGGCGGTCCTTGACCTCGTTCCAGAGGTTCGCGCCCTTGAGCGACTTCTCCACGACGTCGTTCAGTTCGCTCTTCTTGTACGAGCCGGCGAGCCGCAGACCCGCCGCCACGTTGTCGAAGATCGACATGGTGGGGAAGGGGTTCGGGCGCTGGAAGACCATGCCGATCTCGCGGCGCACGGACACCGGGTCGATGGCGTGGCCGTAGAGGTCCTCGTCGTCCAGGAGCACCTTGCCCTCGACCCGGCCGCCGGGCGTGACCTCGTGCATGCGGTTGAGCGTGCGCAGGAAGGTCGACTTGCCGCAGCCGGAGGGGCCGATGAAGGCCGTCACCGTGCGGGGCTCGACCGTCATCGAGATGTCTTCGATTGCCTTGTGGGAGCCGTAGTAGGCGGTGAGCCCACTTACGTCGATTCGCTTGGCCATGACTGCTTCACTTCCAGACTTCAGAACGGTCGCTGAGGGGGTCGCGTCAGCGACCGGTCTTGGGGGCCTTCCAGCGGGCGATGCCGCGGGCCACCAGGTTGAGGATCATCACGAAGGCGATCAGCGTGAGGGACGCGGCCCAGGCACGGTCGTAGGCCGCACCGGAACCCGCGCTCTGCGCGAACTGCTGGTAGATGTACAGCGGCAGCGACGCCTGAGCACCGGAGAACGGGTCGTTGTTGATGAACGGGTTGCCGAACACCAGCAGCAGGACGGGCGCGGTCTCACCGGCGATGCGTGCCACCGACAGCATGATGCCGGTGGTGATGCCGCCGATGGCGGTCGGGAGGACCACCTTCAGGATGGTGCGCCACTTCGGGATGCCGAGGGCGAGGGACGCTTCACGCAGCTCGTTCGGGACGAGCTTCAGCATCTCCTCGGTGGAGCGGACCACGACCGGCATCATCAGGATGGCCAGGGCGCAGGAACCGGCGAAGCCGGAGGGCCCCATGTCCCACATGAGCATCAGGGACAGGATGAACAGACCCGCGACGATCGACGGGATGCCCGTCATGACGTCGACGAAGAACGTGATCGCCTTCGAGAGCCTGCCGTGTCCGTACTCGACGAGGTAGATCGCGGTGAGCACACCGATCGGGGCGCCGATCACGGTGGCGAGGCCGACCTGCTCCAGGCTCCCGATGATGGCGTGGTAGATACCGCCGCCGGGCTCGGTGTCGCCGACCACACCCATCGAGTGGGTCAGGAAGTAGACGTCGAGGACCTTCACACCGCGCGCGATCGTCGTCCAGAGGAGGGAGACGAGCGGTACGACGGCGAGCAGGAAGGCGACCCAGACGAGGCTGGTCGCGATGCGGTCCTTGGCCTGGCGGGAACCCTCGACGCGCGCGGCGATGACGTACGTGCCGACGACGAAGAGGATCGCCGCGATCAGGCCCCACTGGATCTTGCTGTCCAGGCTGCCGACCAGTCCGATGAGGATGGCCACCACGATGGATCCGCCGGCGATCGCGTACGGCGACCACTTGGGGAGTGTCGCGCCCTGGAGGGTGCTCACGGGCTTGTCGGCTACGGCTGTGTTGCTCATGCGTTGGCCCCCGAGTACTCCGCGCGGCGGGCGATGATGAGCCGGGCCGCGCCGTTGACCAGCAGGGTGATGACGAACAGGACGAGACCGGACGCGATCAGTGCGTCACGGCCGAACGGTGTCGCCTCGCTGAACTTGCTGGCGATGTTCTGGGCGAAGGTTCCGCCGCCCGGGTTGAGCAGGCTGGCGTGGATGATGAAGTCCGGGGAGAGCACGGTGGCGACGGCCATCGTCTCGCCGAGCGCGCGGCCGAGGCCGAGCATCGAGGCGGAGATCACGCCGGAGCGGCCGAAGGGGATCACCGCCATGCGGATGACCTCCCAGCGGGTGGCGCCGAGGGCGAGGGCCGCTTCCTCGATCATCTGCGGGGCCTGCCGGAAGACCTCGCGGCTGACGTTCGTGATGATCGGCAGGATCATGACCGCGAGCAGGATGCCGACGGTGAGCATCGAGCGGGGCGCGCCCTCTTCCCAGGAGAAGATCCCGGTCCAGCCGAAGTAGTCGTTCAGCCAGCCGAAGAGGCCGATCATGTGCGGTACGAGGATCAGGGCGCCCCACAGGCCGTACACGATGGACGGTACGGCGGCCAGCAGGTCGATCACGTAGGAGACCGGGCCGCGGAGCTTGCGCGGGGCGTAGTGCGTGGTGAACAGGGCGATGGCGACCGCGATCGGGACCGCGATGACCATGGCGATGATCGAGGACACCACCGTGCCGAACGCCAGGACGGCGATGCCGAACTTCGGCGGCACCAGGCCGGTGTTCCACTCGAAGGTGGTGAGGAAGTTCGCGTGGTCCTTGCTGATCGCGAGGGAGGCGCGGTAGGTGAGGAAGACCGCGATGGCGGCCATGATCACCAGCAGCAGGATGCCCGACCCGCGGGAGAGACCGAGGAAGATCCGGTCACCGGGTCGGGTGGCGCCGCGGGCCGCGGACTTCTCCGGGGCGGCGGGCTCGGGGGTGGGAGGGGGTGCTTCTTCGGGGTTCTTTGTCGATATATCCATCGGGATTCTCCGGTCTGCGGGTCCACACGTGCGGTGTGCGGTCCGTGGCGGCGGTGCACCGGACGGTGCGGCCGGGCCCCTGGATCGGGACCCGGCCGCACACTCGGACTAGCTGATGCTCGCGATGGTGCTGCGAACCTTGGTGATGATCGCGTCGGGGATCGGCGCGTAGTTGATGGTGGAGAGGACCTTCTGGCCGTCCTCGCTGGCGATGTAGGTGAGGAACGCCTTCGTGGCGGGCAGCGTGTCGGCCTTGTTGCCCTTGTCGCAGACGATCTCGTACGTCACCAGGGTGATCGGGTACGCGCCCTCGGCCTTGGTGTTGTAGTCCAGCTTCAGCGTCAGGTCGTTGCCGGTGCCCGTGACCTGGGCGGCGGCGATGTCCTTGGTGGCGCTGTCGGTGCTGGGCGCGACGGGGGCGGCGGCACCGGTGTTGATGCTGACGGCCTTGACGCCGTCCGCGACGTAGGACAGCTCGAAGTAGCCGATGGCGCCGGAGGTCTGCTTGACGCCCGCGGCCACACCCGCGGAACCGGACGCCGACTGGCCGCCCTTGGCCTGCCAGGCCTTACCGCCGGAGTACTTCCAGTTGTCCGGGGTGGTGGCGATCAGGTACTTGGTGAAGTTGTCCGTGGTGCCGGACTCGTCCGAGCGGTGGAACGCCTGGATCTTGAGGTCGGGCAGCGTGGCGGACGGGTTCAGCTTCTTGATCGCCGCGTCGTTCCACTTGGTGATCTTGCTGTCGAAGATCTTGGCGAGCGTCGGGGCGTCCAGGACCAGGTTGTCGACACCCGGGACGTTGTAGCCGAGCGCGATCGGGCCGCCGACCATCGGGAGGTCGATGCCCTGGCCGCCGGAGCAGACCTGCTTGGAGGCGGTGACCTCTTCGGGCTTCAGCGCGGAGTCGGAACCGGCGAACGCCAGCTGACCCTGGTTGAAGGAGGTGACGCCGGCGCCGGAGCCGCCGCCCTTGTAGTTGATCTGGACGCCACAGGCCGTGCTGAACGCCTTGACCCACGCGTCGATCGCGTTCTTCTGCGCGGACGAGCCGTCGGCGAGCAGCTGCTGGCCCTTCTTGGCGTCGCCGCAGATGGCCGAGCTCGCGTTGTTCGTAGCCGAGGAGCTGCTGCTCGACGTGCCGCCGTTGTCGTCCGAGCCGCACGCCGTGAGGGCCAGGGCGCCGGAGACCGCGAGAGCACCGAGGGTGAGGGCCCGCCGGTTCATGCGCTGAAGCTTCACTTGAAAGAATTCCTTCCGAGAGCCGCCGTCCTGAATTCCGGCGGCGTGCGAAGACGTGGGTGACGCGGTAGCGACCCCCAGGTCGCGGCTCGCATCGCGTAAGGCCGAAATTAGGCAGAACAGGTGAAGGCGCCTATGGGCATAAGTGAACGGAGGGTGAACCCCTGTGGGCGGTGCGGTTAGGTCACGGAACGCTTACGTCGAGGACACGACCCGATTCCGGACTATGCCAGGCGTAGTGCCGTCAACTGGGCGCCCACGAGCGGACGGTCCCTCGGTCGGGTGACGGCCCCGCTCGGACCGCCTCCTCGCAACGTAACGCGAGGCGGGAGGCGCGGCACCCGCGGCACGGCGGGCGTAATCCGCTGGTCCCGCGGTGGCGCGGGCACGTAGGTTCACGTCGTTCCCAGGAGGTGCGGCCATGTCCACGTACGGCTCGCTGTTGATTCCCGTGCCGCTCGACCGGGCGGCCCCCGTCCTGCGCGAGGTCTGCCCGGCGGCCTACGCGGCGCCCGCCGGGCCGGGATTCTGCCTCGTCCATCCGGACCGGTTCATCGACGGCAACGATGTCTTCTCGGTCGCCGGGCCGGTCGCCGGCGCGCTGGGCGTTCCGGTGCTGGCCGCCTTCCAGTACGACGGCGACCGGCTGGAACTGGAGGTCTGGCGGGACGGGGCCCGTGCCTACCGCTACGACTCCTGGCCGGACCGGGACGACGAGGGCGCCGACGGCACACCCGAGGACGCGGACCCCACCGCGTTCCTGGACTTCGCCGCCGGCCCCGTGGACGGCTACGGGCTCGCCTGCGCGCTCGCGGACACCCCGCTCGACGAGCGGGAGATGGACGTCGACGGGGAGCCGGGGTACGTCTGGGCGCAGGGCCTGCACTGGGACGTGCTGGGCGCGCTCGGACACCCGGACGAGGTGATCGGCCGCGCGCAGCGGGACCACTGCCATTTCAAGCGCGCGCCGCAGGCACTCGCGCGGCTCCTGGAGTGCGGAGAACTCGTCGACCTGGGCACGGCCTAGTCACGGGGGTCCTCGTCCGTGCCGACCGCCATGAGCACCAGGGAGATCAGGTCGCGGTCCCGCTCGTGGGTGAGCCGCCGGTGGGCCTCGTCCGGCCTGAGCCAGACGAGCGCGTCGACCTCGTCGTTGGGCTCGAAGGCCCCGCCGGTGGCCTCCGCCGCCCAGTAGCGGACCTCCTTGGGCCGCCCGTGGTGGTCGACGTACCGGGCGGAGGGGAGCCGCGTCCCCAGCCGGCAGGTGTGGCCGGTCTCCTCCAGGACCTCGCGGTGGGCCGCCTCCTCGAAGGTCTCGCCCCGCTTGAGCTTGCCCTTGGGCCACGACCAGTCGTCCCACTTGGGCCGGTGGACCAGCGCCAGTTCGAGATCTCCGGCGGACCGGTGCCGCCACAGGGCGCAGCCAGCCGCCTGGACGGTGGTGTCGTTCGTCGAGGAAGTCACTGAAGGTTCACCGTTTCCTCCGCGCGGGTTGGTGCGGGGTGTCAGGGGGTGCCCGCCACCCGTTTCTGCCACGACTGCTGGAAGGCGAAGCGGGCCGCCTCCACCTCGTGCCGCTGGTCGGCGTGCAGCACCCCGAGGGCGTACGCGGTCGCCGGGGCGATCCGCGGGGTCCGGGCCGCCGACGCCGCCGCGGCGGCGGCCTCCGAGGCGTCCCGGTGCAGATTGAGGGCCTGTCCGGCCGTCAGCAGCCGTACGTCCAGGGGCGGGCCGTCCCCGTGCAGGACCTCACCGGCGTAGCGGTGCAGCCGCAGCAGCAGCCGGACCTGGTGCCAGGGGCCGTCCTGGGGGTGCGGGGCCGGGTCGGGGGAGAGGCCGTGGATGAGGGCCTCCGCGTTGTACGGGTGCCCGGCGGTGATCAGCGGCAGCGCGGTGACCGCGTCGTTCAGCCGCTCCCCGGCGGCGGCGGCCAGCGGGCGCAGGTCGGCCCCGGCGGCGGCCGGGGTCAGGGGGACCTCGCTGGCCAGTACGGCGACCTTGTCGGCGACCGCGTGGAAGCGGGAGGAGCCGAGGGCCTGGAGGGCGGTGGAGTGGGCCCGGGTCCGGGCGAGGGTGAGCTGGCGTTCCAGGAGGGCGCCCGCCTTGGCCGCGCCCACGGTGAGGTTGCCGCGTTCGGCGGTGGCGGTGGCCGGTGCGGTCGCTCCGATGCCCCGGCCGCTCGCGGGTGCCGGGACGCCCCGGCCGGCGCCGGTGAGCCGGCCGCCCACGGCGGAGGCCGCCGACTGGGCGGGGAACACGGCCGAGCCCGAGAGCCGGTGCAGGGCGAGCAACAGCCGCTCAAGGCGGGCCGCGCACGCGTGCTCCAGCGCCAACGTGCCCGACAGCCACGCCAGTTCGGGGCGCATCTCCTCGGACCAGTCGGCGTCCAGGAGCGGCCGGAAGGTGTGCAGGCTGCCGCTGATCCGGCGGGCCGAGTGGCGCAGGGCGCGCGCCGCGTCGACGGACTCCTCCGTGCCGTTCTGCCCGCCGCCGGTCTCCCGGTGCAGTCGCAGTGCGCGGAGGAACTCCGTGGCCTGGCCGCGCAGGTAGCCCGCGAGGGCGTCACCTGTCACGGCACGGGCCGTGGGATCCGTCGGGTCAAGGTGTTGCTGTGCCACGCCGGCGCCTCCGGGCGTCTATGAGCATCTCCTGGACGTTGCGCAGGGGTTGGCCTTCCGCGTCGGTCGCGTGCCGGGTCCACTCGCCGTCCGGGCCCAGGTGCCAGGAGGAGGTGGTGTCCGACATGCCGGTCTCCAGGAGCCGGCTGATCGTGGCGCGGTGGGCCGGATCGGTGACCCTGACGAGGGCCTCGATCCGTCGGTCGAGGTTGCGGTGCATCATGTCGGCGCTGCCGATCCACACCTCGGGTTCGCCGCCGTTGCCGAAGACGAAGACGCGGGAGTGTTCGAGGAAGCGGCCGAGGATGGACCGTACGCGGATGTTCTCGGACAGGCCGGGGACGCCGGGCCGCACCGCGCAGATGCCGCGCACCCACACGTCGACCGGGACGCCCGCCTGGGACGCGCGGTAGAGCGAGTCGATGATCGCCTCGTCCACCATCGAGTTGACCTTGATGCGGATGAACGCGGGGCGTCCGGCACGGTGGTGCTGGACCTCCTTGTTGATCCGGGCGATCAGGCCGTCGCGCAGGGACTTGGGGGCGACCAGCAGGCGGCGGTAGGTCTCGCGGCGCGAGTAGCCGGAGAGCCGGTTGAAGAGGTCCGAGAGGTCGGCGCCGACCTGGGGGTCCGCGGTCAGCAGGCCGAGGTCCTCGTAGAGGCGGGCCGTCTTGGGGTGGTAGTTGCCGGTGCCGACGTGGCTGTAGCGGCGCAGCGTGTCGCCTTCCTGGCGGACCACGAGCGACAGCTTGCAGTGGGTCTTGAGTCCGACCAGGCCGTAGACGACATGGCAGCCGGCCTCCTCCAGCTTGCGCGCCCACTTGATGTTGGCGTGCTCGTCGAAGCGGGCCTTGATCTCGACCAGGACGAGGACCTGCTTGCCGGCCTCGGCGGCCTCTATGAGCGCGTCGACGATCGGGGAGTCGCCGGAGGTGCGGTACAGGGTCTGCTTGATGGCGAGGACGTCGTCGTCGTTGGCCGCCTGCTCCAGGAACCGCTGCACGGACGTGGAGAACGAGTCGTACGGGTGGTGCAGCAGTACGTCCCGGTTGCGCAGGGCGGCGAAGATGTCGGGCGCGGACGCGGTCTCGACCTCGGCGAGGTCGCGCTGGGTGCCCGCGATGAACTTGGCGTACTTCAGCTCGGGCCGGTCCAGGCCGCCGATGCGGAACAGGCCGGTGAGGTCGAGCGGGCCCGGCAGCGGGTAGACCTCGGCCTCGCTGATCTTCAGCTCGCGCACCAGCAGGTCGAGCACCTCGCGGTCGATGGACTCCTCGACCTCCAGGCGCACCGGCGGCCCGAAGCGGCGCCGCATGAGTTCCTTCTCCAGGGCCTGGAGCAGGTTCTCGGCGTCGTCCTCCTCGACTTCGAGGTCCTCGTTGCGGGTGAGCCGGAACGCGTGGTGCTCCAGGATCTCCATGCCCGGGAAGAGTTCCTCCAGGTGGGCGGCGATGACGTCCTCCAGGGGGACGTACCGGCCCGGCGAGGACTCCAGGAAGCGGGAGAGCAGCGGCGGCACCTTGACGCGCGCGAAGTGGCGGTGCCCGGTGACGGGGTTGCGGACGACGACCGCGAGGTTCAGCGAGAGGCCCGAGATGTACGGGAAGGGGTGCGCGGGGTCGACGGCCAGCGGGGTCAGCACGGGGAAGATCTGGTGCCGGAACAGGGTGAAGAGGCGCGCCTGCTCCTTCTCGGTCAGCTCGTTCCAGCGGACCAGGTGGATGCCCTCCTCCGCGAGCGCGGGGGCGACGTCCTCGTGGTAGCAGGCGGCGTGCCGGGCCATCAGTTCGCGCGAGCGGGCCCAGATCATCTCCAGCACCTCGCGCGGCTGGAGGCCGGACGCGGAGCGGGTGGCGACCCCGGTGGCGATACGGCGCTTGAGGCCGGCCACCCGGACCATGAAGAACTCGTCCAGGTTGCTGGCGAAGATCGCGAGGAAGTTCGCCCGTTCCAGGAGCGGGGTGTTGGGGTCCTCGGCGAGCTCCAGGACTCTCTCGTTGAACGCCAGCCAGCTGCGCTCCCGGTCCAGGAAGCGGCCCTGCGGAAGCTGGGGCCCGTCGTACGGCGACTCCTCGTACTCGTCGAGGTCGGCGTCGATGTCGGGTTCCAGATCGGAGACCGCCGCCGACACGGTGTGCGGGCGGTGGGCGGCTATGGAGCCCACGGAGGGCTGCGCGTGCTGGACCTGTGCCTGGGCGTTGGGCTGGCTGCTCATGTGCCCATTGTTCCGCGCCACCGGCGATACGGGCGCGTCGGAGAGCGCCGGAAGGAGCGGGAGGACGGCGCCGTTGCTCCCGTTCACCTCGGGAGGCGGCGAAGGCTCTGGCACGACGGGCTTCATTCGCCGAGCGTCGCAAGCCCGTCTGAACCAATGGTTACGGCGACATGGCGTGCGGGATATCGCAGGGCGGCTCCCGGACGTCTACGCCACCCGAACGAACGTAACGGATGCCTGGGAGCCACCGTGAGGCGGGTTCCGGTCAGGCGGTGCGGCGGCGCAGCAGGGTGAAGGCGACGGCGAGGACCAGGGCGGTGAGGGCCAGGACGATGCCGGTCTCCACGAGCTGGAGGGGCCAGAAGTGGGCGGCGGGGTGGTAGTCGACGTAGTAGCCGGTGATGTCGACGCCCTTGAGGCACTTGGTTTCCGCGAAGCAGGTGTCGGTGACATGGATGCCTGTGGCGGTGACGGCGCCCTGGTCGACGTGGAGGACGTCCGGTGGAGCGTCGTAGCCGGTGGGCACGCCGCTGACGCGGGTCACCGTCGGCCACAGGTACGGGCGGGCGAAGCCGAGGGTGGTGACGGCGAGGCCCATGGAGGCGATCGCGAGGCCGGCCGCGGTCAGGGCGTGGCGCTGGAGGAAGCCCGCGAGGGCGCCGACGGCGAGGCCGAGGAGGGGGTAGGTGATCGCGATGGTGCCGTTGGCGGTGAAGGTCTCGTCGTTCCACCGGTTCCAGCCCTCCGGTATGTGGTGGGCGTCGAACACCAGCCGGTGCAGCAGGACCAGCACGGTGGTGCCGGCGGTGAGCAGCGCGGCGGGCACGGCGAGGCTGGTGGCCAGCCAGCGGGTCGGGGAGACGCCCTGGGTCCAGGCGAGGCGTACGGTGCCGCGCTCCAGTTCGCGGGCGACGAAGGTGCCCGCCCAGACGGCGGCGAGATAGGGGACCCAGCCGATCAGCACCTCGGCGACGGTGTAGGTCGCGTTCCCGCCGGGGCCGTAGGCCCACAGCAGCCCACCGGACACGGCGGTGACGAGTACGGCCCACCCGGTCAGGGCGGCCCGGTGCAGGCGCAGCACGGCCCGCCACATGCGGGCCGGTCTCGGGTGGACCGTCGGGTCCACGGCGAGGGTGGTCATACGGGGGCTCCCTTGGTGTTCGTACGGCGGCCGAGCAGCGTGAAGGCGGCGGTGGTGGCCAGGGCGGCGAGGGTGAGGATCAGGGCGGTCTCGGTGAGCTGGAGGGGCCAGAACTGGGAGGAGGGGTGGTAGCGCCGGTGGTGGCCGCCGGTGACGGTGGACTTCCACGGCCAGAGGTGGGGGCTCGCCCAGAGGACGAGGCTTCGCGTGAGCACGGTCGCTACGGCGGCGACGGCGAGGCCGGGCACGGAGCGGCGTACGGCCAGACCTCCGAGGGCGCCGAGGGCGAGGCCGAGCAGCGGGAACGCGACGGCGATCGGACCGTTGGCCTCGAAGGTGCCGTTGTCGGACCAGTTCCAGCCTTTCGGTACCTGGTGCGCGTCGTACAGCAGGCGGTGCAGCAGGACGAGCAGGGTGGTGCCCGCGGTGAGCAGTGCGGCCGGGACGGCTAGTTTGGCGGCGAGCCAGCGGGCCGGGCTGACCGCCTGGGTCCAGGCGAGTTCCGCGGTGCCGTTCTCCAGTTCGCGGCCGATCAGCAGGCCGCCCGCCCAGAGGGCGACGAGGACCGGCAGGAAGCCGATCGCGGTCTCGCTGAACCGGTAGGCGAGGTGGTAGCCGTCGATCGAGTAGTCCGAGTCGCAGAGGTCGACGGTGCACTTCCGCCGCCACGCGGCACCGGCCGCGTTCCCTCCCGGGCCGTACGCCCACAGGAGCACCGCCGAGACCACGGCGACGAAGACTCCCCACAGGACGAGGGCGGGCCGGTGCAGCCGCAGGACGGCGCGCGAGGCGCGGGCCGGTCGCGGCCGGTCGGCGGGGGCGACGGCCTGGGCGGTCATACGGCGGCTGCCGTGGGTGCGGGCGCGGAACCGGTCCGGTGCTTGAGGAGGCGGAAGGCGGCCACGGTGAGGGCGGCGGTGACGGCGAGGATGAGCGCGGTCGCGGTCAACTGGAGCGGCCAGTAGTGGGATTGGGGGTGGTGGTCGTTGTAGTAGCCGACCGCGTCGAGTTGGGCGTAGGCGGTCTCGCAGGGGCCGTAGGTGGTGCTGCCGCACAGGTGGCCGGAGAGGTGCTTGCCGGTGGAGGTGACCAGGCCCTGGTCGACGACGATGCCGGAGCCGGCCGGGACGCTGTGGGTGAGGCCGCTGACCGTGGTGACCGAGGGCCACAGGTGGGGTGTCGCGATGGCGACGACGCTCCACAGGAAGCCGGTGCTCGCCAGTGAACCGACCAGCGCGCCGAGGGAGTTGTGCTTGTACAGCCCCCAGAGGACGCCGCTCGCCAGCCCGGCCAGGGCCATCGCGGTGGTGGCGGTGCCGTTGGCTGCGTAGGTGCCGAGGTCGTACCAGTTCTTGGCTGTGTCGATGCGGCCCTGGCTGTTGGACCAGGCCCAGTGGTGCAGTCCCGCCAGCAGCCCGGAGCCGACGGTGACCAGTACAGCCGGGACGGCGAGCTTCGCGGTCAGCCAGCGGGCCGGGGAGACCGCCTGCGTCCACGCCAACTGCGCGGTGCCGCTTTCCAGTTCACGGCTGACCAGCGCGGCACCGGACCAGGCGGCGACCAGGAACGGGGCGGCTACGACGGCGATGGTCGTGTACGTGTACCAGTCCTTGTAGCGGCCGATCGCGTCCGCGTCGTACACGCAGCTGTCCGTCCCGCAGGCGCGGTACTGCTTCCAGGCCTCGGCCGAGGCGTCGGTGAGCGGGCCGCCGAGCCACAGCAGCAGGCCGCCGACGACGAGCACGAAGGCGATCCAGGAGAGCAGGGCCGGCCGGTGCAGTCGGACCAGCCAGCGCAGCAGACGCGGTGACCGGGCCGGGCGCGCGGTGAGCGCCGGCGGTGTGGCGAGGGCGGTCATGCGGCGGTCTCCGGGCTGTCGGGGGTGGTTGCCTGCTGGGGCGTGGGGGTGAATCTAACCGTCGTAATGGTCGATGAGTGGTTAGAAAAGACCCCACCGTTCAGAGAGTGCGGGGCCGGGAACGGGGAGGGGAGGGTCACGCGACGGGCTCCGGGGTCTTGGTGACGGGGGCCTCGGGGTTGCGGAGGTAGGAGAGGACCAGCTCCTCCAGCGTGGGCGTGCCGGTCTGCCAGTCGGCGGCGAGCGGGGCCAACGGGCGTATCAGGGCCGTGAGTTGGCGGCCGGTGGTGCGCGACTCGACGACCGTGTGCGCGTCGAGCACGGTGTCGGCGGGCGCGGACACCCGCCGGTGCGCGGCCAGCAGTTCGTCGATCTCGCCCGCGACACGGACCTTGCCGTCGCCGATCAGCAGCAGGTGGTCGCAGGAGTCCTCCAGCTCGGCCACCACGTGCGAGGACATCACGATCGTGGTGCCGGACTCGGCGGCCTGCGCCATGAGCAGACCCATCATCTGGTGCCGGGCCAGCGGGTCCAGGTCGGCCATCGGCTCGTCCAGGAGCAGCAGTTCGGGCCGCTTGGCCAGCGCGAGGGCGAGCGCGACGCGGGTGCGCTGGCCGCCGGAGAGCGCCCGGATGCCCGACTTCGGGTTGAGGTCGCCGTCGGCGACGATGCGCTCGGCGACCGAGGCGTCCCAGCGGTCCGTGTTGAGGTCGGCGCCCATCCGCAGCGTCTCGGCGACCGTGAGCTGCGGATAGAGGGGCTTGTCCTGAGCGACGTAGGAGACCCGTTCGCGGGCCGCGCCCGGACGTCCGCCGAGGACGGACAGCTCGCCCTCGGTGGGGGCCAGCACTCCGGCGGTCAGCGCGAGGAGCGTGGACTTGCCGGCGCCGTTGGGGCCGACGATCGCGCAGACGCGCCCGGCGGGCAGCCGGAACGCGCAGTCCCGCAGCGCCCACCCGCCCCGCCGGCCGAACCGCTTGCCGAGCGCGACGGCCTCTATCGCGGCGGTGCCTGTCATGAAGGTTCTCCTTGGAAGTGCTTTTCGAGTACGGCGGTGAAGAGTGCGGCGACCTCGTCCCGGCCCAGGCCGGCGGTCCGGGCCCGGTCGGCCCAGTCGTCCAGCTCCAGCCGCAGCGGCGAGTCGGCGGGTGTGGTGCTCAGCCCCTTGCGGACGAAGGTGCCGAGGCCGCGGCGGGCCTCGACCAGTCCCTCGCGCTCCAGTTCGCGGTAGGCCTTGAGGACGGTGTTCGGGTTGATGGCGGTGGCCTCGACGACCTCGCGGGCCGTCGGCAGCTTGTCGCCGGGCTCCAGCATTCCCAGGTGGAGCGCCTGCTTGGTCTGCTGGACGATCTGGACATAGGTGGCCACGCCGCTGTGCCGGTCGATGCGGTACTCGACCACTGGGGTTCCACCACCCTTTCACTAATTGAGTAGTGAAAGGGTGGTGGAAGATGGTTCAGAAAGTCAAGACCGATCAGCATGCCGATCCGTGAACCGGTCGGCGGGGCTCGTGCGATGAGGAGATGTGAGCGATACGGGAAGCGACGGGGAGCTGCTGCGGGCCATCGCGGCGGACGGCGACCGACGCGCGTTCGAGGAGCTGTACCGGCGGTACGCGCCGTGGCTGACCGCCCGGCTGCGCGGCCGGTGTGCCGACGCCGGGATGGTCGACGACGTCGTACAGGAGACGTTTCTCGCGGTGTGGCGGGGCAGTGCCCGCTACCGCGAGGACGGTGCCTCGACGGACGCCGCCGGGTGGCTGTGGCGGATCGGGTCGCGGCGGCTGATCGACGTGCTGCGCGGCGACGGCGCGCGCGGCCGGATGCGGCAGGCGCTGGCGCGGCTGCGGCACCGGGACGAGGCGTCGGCGGAGGAGCGCGTGCTCGCGGGGGTGGAGCACGGGGACCTCGCGGGTGCCCTGGTCCGGCTCTCGCCCGAGCTGCGGGCGGTCCTCCAGGCCACCGTGATCGACGGGCTGACCACCCGGGAGGCCGCCGTCCTGCTGGGCATCCCGGCCGGGACGGTCAAGACGCGGGCCATGCGGGCCCGTAAGCAACTGCGGGAGGAGCTGGCATGACCTGGCATGTGGCCGAAGACGACGTACGCGCCTACGCGCGGGGCGAGTTGGCACCGCCCATGCTCTGGTCCGCCGACACCCACCTCGCCGAGTGCGCCGAGTGCCGGGACCTGTTGGCGTCCGTCACCGACCCCGTCGCGCTGGACGCCGGCTGGGAGCGGCTGGACGCCGAACTCGACGTCCCGAAAAGGGGGTTGGTGGAGTCGCTGCTCGTGCGGATCGGCGTCGCCGACCACACGGCACGGCTGCTCGCGGCGACACCGGTACTGCGCCGCTCGTGGCTCGGCGCGGTGGCCGCGCTGCTGGTGATGACCGTCCTGGTCACCAACGCGCTGAAGACCGCCCAGTCCCCGACCCTCTTCCTCGGCCTCGCCCCGCTGCTGCCGCTCGCGGGCGTCGCGCTGTCGTACGGGCCGCAGTTCGACCCGACGTACGAGATGACCGTCGTCGCCCCGCTGCACGGCTTCCGTCTCCTGATGATCCGCACGGTCGCCGTCCTGGCCACCGGCCTCGGCCTCAACCTCCTGGCGTCCCTGGCCCTGCCCGCATACGGCCTGGCCGCCCTCGGCTGGCTGCTGCCCGCACTCGCCCTCACGGCGACCGGCCTGGCCCTGACCCCCCGCCTGGGCCCGGTGCTCGCGCCGTCCCTGGTCGGCGGCGGCTGGGTGCTGTTCCTGCTGTTCGCCCACGACCGGCACTCCGGAACGCTCGCCCCCTTCACCCCGGCCGGACAGGGGGTGGCCGCAGCGGTGGCCGCCCTGGCGGCCGGACTCCTCTACCTCCTGCGGGACCGCTTCGACGCGCGCCCCGTCGCCTTCGGGCCCCTCGACTGAACCTCTGAACCTCTCGAACCCTGACTGGAGTTCCGTACATGACCACCACCGTCTCCGCGGCCGGGCTCAGCCTGCGCTACGGCTCGACGCACGCCCTCGACGACGTGTCGCTGCGGCTCGGCGAGGGCGTCACCGGCCTGCTCGGCCCCAACGGGGCTGGAAAGACCACCCTGTTGAGGGTGCTCGCCACCGCGCTGCCCGCCGACTCGGGCGCGTTCACCGTGCTCGGCCACGACCCGAGCACCACGGCGGGCCGCCAGGAGGTACGGCGCGTCCTCGGCTATCTCCCGCAGACGCCCGGCTTCCACCCGGACTTCACCGCCTTCGAGTTCGTCGACTACGTCGCGATCCTCAAGGAACTCACCGACCGCGAGGGCCGCCACCAGGAAGTGCGCCGGGTACTCGCGGAGGTCGACCTCTCCGACGTGCGCGGCAAGCGCATCAAGAAGCTGTCCGGCGGCATGCGGCAACGCGTCGCGCTCGCGGCGGCCCTCGTCGGCGACCCGGGCTTCCTCGTCCTCGACGAGCCGACCGTCGGCCTCGACCCCGAACAGCGCATGCGCTTCCGGGAGTTGATCGCGAGGGCGGGCGAGGGCCGCACGGTCCTGCTCTCCACCCACCAGACCGAGGACGTCGCGATGCTCTGCAACCGCGTCGTCGTCATGGCCGGCGGCACCGTCCGCTTCGAGGGCACCCCGGCCGAACTCACCGCACGGGCCGCCGGCCGGGTGTGGAGCGGCACCGAACGCGACCCCGCCGCGATGGCGGGCTGGCGCACCGGACTCGGCGCCTTCCGCAACGTCGGCGACCCGCCCCCCGGCGCGGAACTCGTCGAACCCACCCTGGAGGACGGCTACTTGATCACCCTCGACGGCATGGCCGCGGAGGTGGCGGCATGAGCGCCGTACTGGAGAAGGCACCCCCGGCCGAACGCGCCGCCGAGCAACGCCGTTCCTGGGCAGCGGTGTTGGCGCTGGCCCTCTTCGAGGCCCGCAAACTCCTGCTCCGCCTCCCGGTGTTGCTCATGTTCGTCCTCTACGCCGCCTGGATCGGCTGGACCATGCGCGACGCCTGGACCACCTACCCCGCCCTCCAGGACGTCGACCGCGCCACCCAGACCGGCCCGCTGCTGCCCGCCCTGGCCGTCCTGCTCTGCGCGAACCAGGCCGTGCTGCGCTCCCGACGCCAGGACACCGACCGGCACTTCGACGTACTCGTCCTCGAACCCTGGCGCCGCACGGTCGCGTTCGTGCTGTCCGTCCTACCGGCCGCCCTGCTCACCGCGCTGCTGGTGGCCGCCCAGTTCACCTGGGGCGTGCTCGCGCCCGGCTCGGTCGGCCACGGCTCGGTCGGCGAACTGCTTGTCGGCCCGCTCACGGTGCTGCTCGCCGGAACGGCCGGCGTACTGCTGGCCCGGATCGTGCGGTCGCCGTTCGCCGCGCCGATGCTCCTGGTGCTGGCGTTCTTCTCGACCCTCTTCCTCGGGGCCGTCCCGGGCGACACCAACGGCAGCGCGACACGCTGGCTGGTCCCGGTCATCGGCGACGCGAGCAGCAAGACCCTCCCCTCCGACCTGCTGGGCCGCCCGGCCGCCTGGCACGCCCTCTACCTGGCCGGACTCGCCCTGACCCTGGCCCTCGCCGCGGTCCTGGTCAACGGCGGCCGTACCAAGACCGTCGCCGCCGCGCTCGTCGTGACGGTCGGCCTCGGCACCTGGGGCGCGGTGGGTCAGGCGGCCAAGGTGTCCAAGGCGACCACCGACGCCCGCGTGCTGGCCACCCTCAACCCGGCGAAGGTCCAGTCCTGCGCCCGGCACGGCAACTCCACGTACTGCGCGTTCCCGGAGTGGCTGCCCCGCACCGGCACCTGGGCGAAGGTCACGGACAACGTCCAGTCCCTGGCAGGCGGCACCGCCGCCCAGGAGAAGCTGCTCGTACGGCAGCGCGTCGATGCCCGCTACGGCATGGACGGCGACGGCGCGATCGAATCGTCCACCGTGCCCTACCAGGTGACGGTCGGCACGCGCTGGGGCGGCTCCCGCGTACCGGAGTTCGCCGCGGCCGTCTCCTCCGTGCTGGTCACGGGCAGCGAGAAGGCGACCGAGTCGCTCTGCGACGGCCGCATGGTCACCATCATGTGGCTCGCGCTCGGCTGGCAGTCCGACCCGGTGTCCGCACTGCGCACGGTCCGCCTCGACGACAGCGTGACCGGCTCCGCGATCGTGCTCTCGCCGACCGACCCGATGTCGATGACGGCCGAACAGACCGCGGTCGTACGGGAGTTGCTCACGGCCGGCAAGGCCACGATCACCCCCAAGGTGAAGGCCCACTGGGCGGAGCTGACGGCACCCAAGGTGAGCACCGCGAAGGTCGCCGAACTGCTGGGCGTCAAGGGGCCGACGGGAGCGGACAAGTGCGAGTGACCACAAGGGTGTTGGGGCAGCTGGCGCGCCCGGTGCTGCGCGCCCTGCCCCGGCGGGCCCTCGGCGCGGGCGCCGTCGCGGGACTGCTGCTGGCCGCGCTGCCGCGCCTCACCTCGGCCGACTTCGACCCGCGGTCGGCCACGCTCCTGCTGCGCGGCGCCGTACTCGCCTTCGCCCTGGGCCTGACGTTCCTCCTGGACGATCCGGCCCGCCAGGTGACGGTGGCGGTGCCGACCCGCCGCATGCTCCGCATCGCCCTGCGCACCGCACTGGTCGCCCCGCTCGCCGTGCTGTGGTGGACCGCCGTCCTGCTGCTGATACCGGCGCAGGCCCGGCCCCCGGTCGGCGACATCACCCTGGAGGCGGCCGCCGCGGTGGTCGTGGCCCTCGCGGCCTCGGCCGCCGCGATCCGCCTCACCGACGAGGCGGAACCGGGCCAGCGGCTCGCGATCGCCCTCCTCGCCACGTCCATGGCGGCGGCCCTGCTGCTGCCGGAGAAGTGGGGCCTGTTCGCCCTGCCGAAGGAGAAGTGGTGGGCACCGGGCCACGACCACTGGGCGTTCGTCCTGACGGCGGCGGTACTGGTGTGGGCGGCGTCCGGCCCGGAGCCGCTGCGGCGCGGACGGTTGCGGCCCACCCCTTCCTGACCGACCGGGCTCCTCACGACTCCGAGCGGTACATCAGGTCCGTCTCGTACGTCGTGAATCCCAGCCGCTCGTACACCGACACCGCCGCCTTGTTGTCCGCGTCGACGTACAGCATCGCCGTCGGCAGCCCCTGCGCGGCCAGGTGCCGCAGCCCGATCGTCGTCAGGGCCTTGCCCAGCCCGCCGCCCTGCGCGCCGGGCAGCACCCCGACGACGTACACCTCGCCCCGCTGCTCCTCCGCGTGGACCTTCGTCCAGTGGAAGCCGATCAGTTCGCCGTCGCGTTCGGCGAGGAAGAAGCCCGAAGGGTCGAACCAGGCCTCGGCCTCGCGGTCGTCGAGGTCGCGTTGGGTGAGGGAGCCCTGCTCGGGGTGGTGGGCGAAGGCGGCGGTGTTGACGGCGAGCCAGGCCGCGTCGTCGGCGCCGGGCACGAAGGTCCGTACCGTAACGCCCTCCGGGAGGACCGGCTCGGGCAGTTCCAGATCCGCCAACGACCGCCGCAGCTGGCGCAGTTCGCGGAACAGGGCGAGCCCGAGCACCTGGGCCAGATGGCGCGCGGCGGGATGCCCGCCGTGCGCCCACACCCGCAGCCGCTTCCCCGACGCGGCCAGCAGCGCCGCGCCGAGCGCCCGCCCGTGCCCGTGCCCGCGCTCCGAGGGCCGTACGAGGAGTTCGGCGGCCGGTGCCTCCACCGGGTCGGTGTCCTCCAACTGCCCGTAGCCGACGAGATCTTCGCCCAGGGTGAGCAGCAGATGCGAGACCCCGGGCCGCGTGCCGCCGCGTAGTTGCAGCCGTCCCTGCTCGGACACCGCGGGCTGTCCGTCGGTCCCGGCGGCCTCGGCGATCAGCGTGAGGACGGCCCCGGCCTGGTCCGGGGTCAGCTCGGAATAGGTCTCGATGGAACGGGAGATGGGCGCGGGCCGTGCGGTGTCGTCGCTGGTCATGGCCTCAGGGTAAGCGGACCCACCAGCAAAGTGGCGGCAAAGAAGAAACCAGGATGTAACCAAGAACCCCCTGTCACGCTACGCGCGTTGACCCTAGGCTGCGCCGGAACGTGGTGACTTCTCAGCCGACTCACAGGGGGGCTCATGCCAGCCACTTCCCAGCCGTACCGCCCGCGCAGACGCCGTGTCGCAGGCCTGCTCGCCGCCGCCGCGAGCCTGGCCACGGCCGGTGCGCTGGCCGCCGCGCTGCCCGCCGACGCGCACGCCAACCCGACCGGTCACGGGCACAAGCCGAGCCGCTACCAGGACGTCCAACTCCTCTCCTTCAACGACCTGCACGGCAACCTGGAGCCCCCGTCCGGTTCCTCCGGCCGGGTCACCGAACTCCAGGCGGACGGCACGACGAAGACGATCGACGCGGGCGGCGTCGAGTACCTCGCCACCCACCTGCGCGAGGCCCGCAAGAACAACCCGTACTCGATCACCGCGGCCGGCGGCGACATGGTCGGCGCCTCCCCGCTGATCTCGGGCCTGTTCCACGACGAGCCGACCATCGAGGCGCTCAACAAGCTGGACCTGGACGTCACTTCGGTGGGCAACCACGAGTTCGACGAGGGCGCCAAGGAGTTGGCCCGCCTCCAGAACGGCGGCTGTCACCCCACCGAGGGCTGCTACACGGACAAGAAGTTCAAGGGCGCCGACTTCCCCTACCTCGCGGCCAACGTCCTCGACGAGAAGACGAAGAAGCCGATCCTCAAGCCGTACTGGGTGTGGAAGAAGAACGGCGTCAAGGTCGGCTTCATCGGCGTCACGCTGGAGGGCACCCCGGGCATCGTCTCCGCGGACGGCGTCAAGGGCCTCCAGTTCAAGGACGAGGTCGAGACGATCAACAAGTACGCCAAGGAGCTTCAGAAGCAGGGCGTGAAGTCGATCGTCGCGCTGATCCACGAGGGCGGCTTCCCCGCGTCCTCCGCCTACAACTACGACTGCGACGCGTCCGGCGGCGGCTCCGGCATCTCCGGCCCGATCGTCGACATCGCGAAGAACGTCACCCCGGCGGTCGACGCCCTCGTCACCGGCCACACCCACAACGCGTACGTCTGCACGATCAATGACCCAAGTGGCAAGCCCCGCATGGTCACTTCGGCCGCGTCCTTCGGCCGCCTCTACACGGACACCACGCTGACGTACGACCGCTGGACCGGTGACATCGCGCGTACGGCGGTCAAGTCCGCGAACCACGTGGTCACCCGGACCGTGCCCAAGGCCGCCGACATGACCGCCCTGATCGGCAAGTGGAACACCCTCGCGGCCCCCATCGGCAACCGCGCGATCGGCTACATCTCGGGTGACGTCAACAGCACCGGCACCGAGTCCCCGATGGGCGACCTCATCGCCGACGCCCAGCTCGCCTACGGCAAGGAGCTGGACCCGGAGACCGACCTCGCGCTGATGAACCCCGGCGGGGTGCGCGCGGGCCTGACCTACGCGGCCAAGGGCGCGGAGGGCGACGGCGTGGTGACGTACGCCGAGGGCTTCACGGTGCAGCCGTTCGCGAACACCGTGAACCTCCAGAACTTCACCGGCGCGCAGGTGATCCAGACGCTCAAGGAACAGGTGAGCGGCACGAACGCGGCGGCGCCGAAGATCCTCCAGCCCTCGTCCGGGCTGACGTACACGCTGGACCTGACGAAGACCGGCGCGGACCGCGTGGTGACGGACTCGATCCGTCTGAACGGCGCGGCGATCGACCCGGCGGCCACCTACCGCGTCGCGACGAACAGCTTCCTCGCGGGCGGCGGCGACGGCTTCACGACGCTGGGCCAGGGCACGGGTGACCTGGTCGGCACGGACGACCTCTCCGCACTCGCCCAGTACCTGACCGCCCACTCCACGGCGGCGAGCCCGCTCACGCCTCCGGCGGCGAACCGGATCACGATCGTTCAGTAACGGCCGACCCCTTGGGGGCCCGGCGCCGCAGGTCGGCGCCGGGCCCCTTCCTTATTCCCGTTCTAAATTCTGTGTAAGTACGGGTTCAGTTCCGCGAATTACATAAGAATCATCCATGGCAATCGCACAGGAAGGTCTAAGCGAAAATCGCTTTTCCTGCGCCGGAAGTCCAGTAGTGTTTTCCATGTCGAAAGCGAACGGCGCAAACGACAGAGGCAACGCAAGACAAAGGAGAGCATGATGAGCTTCCACAAGATCGTCCCCGTCAAGAAGCACCACAAGCCCGCCCCGGCCCCCAAGAAGGCCCCGAAGAAGCCTGCTCCGAAGCGCCGCCCGATCGACCACAAGGGCTGACAAAGGATTTACAGGCGTAATTCAAATTAACTCAAAGGCAGTTGCAGCAGATCGGTAGAGGAACTGTTGCAGAACCGCAGCAGACACCGCGACAGCCGTATCGGAGAGGGAACCCGTCATGAGCTTCCACAAGATCGTCCCGGTCAAGAAGCACCGCAAGCCCGCCCCGGCCCCGAAGAAGCCCGCGCCGAAGAAGCCGGTGCCGAAGCGCCCGGTCGGGCACAAGTAAGCAGTCCCGCGAGCCGCAGAAGACCCGCAGCACCCCACACCCGGCCGCAGCGCCGGACTCCCAGGGAGGGAACCCACCATGAGCTTCCACAAGATCGTCCCCGTCAAGAAGACCCGCAAGCCGGCCCCGGCCCCCAAGAAGCCCGCGCCGAAGAAGCACACCCCGAAGCGCCCGATCGCCCACAAGGGCTGAGCCGGCACCCAGTGAGGCGGGGCCACCGGTTAGCGAGTCCGCTCGCGCCGGTGGCCCCGCCTCGGCCACGTCCAGGCCAACCATCAGATCCTTGAAGGGAGTTGTTGACCATGAGGGAAGCTCGTGAGGCCTTCCGCCGTTTCTGGCCGCTGACCCGCGGTGACCGCAAGTGGCTCGCGGTGATCATCACGTGCGTCATCGTGTCGGCACTCGCCGAGACCGCCGCGATCCTGCTGTTCGCGGAACTCACCGACAACGCCCTCAAGGCCGGTTCGCTGTCCGCGTTCTGGGGCCCGGCCGCCGCGTGGCTCGGCGTCGCCGTACTCGGCGCGCTCGTCGGCTACTTCGGCAACTCCCTCGCCACCTGGACCGCCGAACGCTTCGTCCTGCGCCTGCGCGCGAACGTCTTCCGCCATGTCCAGGACCTCCCGCCCCACTTCTTCCAGAAGCACCGCCAGGGCGACCTCGTCGAACGCCTCACCGGAGACGTGGAGGCCATCGAGCAGATGGTCGTGTCCGGCGTGGTCGGCACCATCTCGGCCGCCTTCTCCGCGGTCTTCTACGCCTGCGCGGCCCTGTACCTCCGCTGGGACCTGGCCCTGGCCACGTTCGTCCTGGCACCCCTCTTCCTCCTGGCCGCCCGCCGCTTCTCGGGCCGTATCAGGCAGGCCTCGCAGGACGAGCGGGTCGCGGACGGCGCGATCACGTCGGTGGTGGCGGAGTCCCTCGGCAACGTCGTCCTCACCCAGGCGTACAACCGCCGCCGGGACGAGGAGAAGCGCCTCGACACCGAGGCCCGCGCGTGGATGAAGGCATCGGTACGAGGCGCCCGCCTCAGCGAGATGTACGAGCAGTTCGTGGAAGTGGTGGAAACCCTCTGCGTCCTCGCGGTCATCGGTCTCGGCGTCTGGGAGATCTCGGCCGACCGCATGACCCTCGGCGCGCTCCTCGCCTTCGCCGCCTTCATCGGCTACCTCTACCCCCCGGTCCGCAACCTCGGCCAACTGGGCCTCACCCTCACGGCAGCGACCGCCGGCGCGGCCCGCATCAACGAAATCCTGGACGCCACCCCGTCCGTGGGCGACCCCCGCGAACCGGTCCCCGCCTGGCCCGTCCACGGCTGGGTCAGCTTCCACGGCGTGACCTTCCGCTACCCCGGCGCGGCCCGCGACACGGTCGACAACGTCACCTTCAGGGCGGACCCGGGCGAGCTGGTGATCGTCACGGGCGAGAGCGGAGCGGGAAAGTCGACCCTGTCGAAGTTGCTGACCCGCTTCTACGACCCCTCCGAGGGCGTGATCTGTCTGGACGGCGTCCCCCTCCGTGACGTACCGCTCGAATTCCTGCGCGAGAACGTGGCGTTGCTGCCCCAGCAGACCCTGATCCTCAACGGCACGATCCGCGAGAACATCGAGTGCGGCCGCCCGGGCGCGAGTGACGAGGAGATCGAGCGGGCGGCGCGGGCAGCGGCGGCGCACGACTTCATCACGGCACTCCCCGAGGCCTACGACACGGAGATCGCCCCCGGCACGGCGGCACTCTCGGGCGGACAGCTCCAGCGGATCGCGATCGCGCGGGCGATGCTGCGCCAGGCCCCGGTCCTGGTCCTGGACGAACCGACCGCCGGCCTCGACTCGGTGGCCGCCCGCCAGGTGATCCAGCCCCTGCGCCGCCTGATGTCCGGCCGTACGACGATCATGATCACCCATGACCTGAGCCTCGCCCCCGACGCCGACCGCATCCTGGTCATGGAGGGTGGCCGTCTGGTGGAGACGGGCACGCACGCGGAACTGGTCGCGAGGGGCGGCGCGTACGCGCGACTCGCGGGCCCGCTGCCGGAGATGGCGATCACGGGACAGGGCACGGGACGGCACCGTGCGGAGGACACGATGATCCTGCGCCAAGTCCCGGACGAGACAATGATCCTGAGGCTCCCGAAGCCGAACAGGTAGATCAGGCACGGGCAGTTGCAGTTGCCCGGAGGGTGTACCCGAGCCCCCGCACGGTGTGGATGAGCCGCGGTTCGCCGCGGCTCTCCAGTTTCCGGCGCAGATACATGACGTAGACGTCGAGGGTGTTGGACGCGGGCTCGAAGTCGAATCCCCAGACGTGCCGGTGGAGCCGGGGCCGGGTCAGCACGGTGCCCGGATGCCGCAACAGGTACTCCAGCAACAGGAATTCGGTCCGGGTGAGATCGAGCGGCCGGCCGCCGCGGGTGACGGTACGGGTACGCGGATCCATCACGAGATCGTGGAAGACGAGCTGTTCGAGCTCGGGCGCGGGCAGCGGCTCGTCGCCCGCCCGCCGCCCACTCCTCCGCAGCAACGCCCGTACCCGCGCCAGCAGTTCATCCACCGCGAACGGTTTGCTGAGGTAGTCGTCGGCGCCGTTGTCGAGGGCGACGATCCGGTCGCCGACGGCGGTCCGACCGGTGAGCATCAGGATCGGCACGGTGGACCCGGAGGCCCGGATGCGCCGGGTCGCGGCCAGCCCGTCCAGCTCGGGCATGGTGACGTCCATCAGCACCAGGTCGGGCGCGCCACCGAGCAGATCGAGGGCGGTACGCCCGTCCTCCGCGAGGACGGTCTCGTACCCCTCGAACCTGAGCAGCCGCCCGATCCCTTCCCGTACGTCCACGTCGTCATCGGCCAGCAGAATCTTCCGCGCCTCCGCCATTCGAACACGGTGTGACGGGTGGCTGTGGCGGGGCTGGCAGAGGGCTATGTGTGGGCTGGGGCTCGGGAGGCGAGCAGGCGGAGGAGCGCGAGGAGGAGGGCGTAGACGGCGAGGGGCGCGCCGAGGAGCAGGAGGAAGGGGTGGGGTTCGCCGCCGGTGTCCACCTCCCAGATGAGATAGATGCCGCCGACGAACCAGGCGAGCACAGCCCAGGTGATGGCCCGTTCCTGTGCCTTGCGATGCACCGCGCGCAGCCTGATCTTGGCCTCGACCTCGGGCCGTGGTTCCCAGGCCATGCCGCGGTGTGCGGCGGCGACGGTACGCAGATCGTCGATCTCGGCCCACAGGTCCGGGAGTTGCCAGTCGTCGACGTTGGGGAGGAGCAGCCGGCGGCCGTCGTTGTCGTAGAGCCAGGTCCACCACCGGAAGTCCGTGCGGGCCCGCTTCGGACGTTCCTCGACGCGCAGATCGTAGATGTCGTGCCAGGCCCGCCTGCGTACGCGGAAGGCACCGCGGACGGTGACACCGTCGGCACCGACGGAGGTGAGCCCACGCAGCGCGGCGAGAACGGCCCAGACCAACAGCGCAGCCATGAGCGCCAGCACCAGCAGTTTGTACCGGAACGGAATGCCGGCGGGCCGCGTCATCTGAAACACGCTGTTCCCCAGGAGAAGCCACACGAGGACGACCCGCCCCCCGGACATCTTCCTCCACCGGCGGTACTCCCGCTCGATCCCGCGCCCGTCCCCGTCCCCGTGCATGGACCCTCCGGTCAACACCTGTTCTCCTGAGTCGAGTCGGGCCTCCTCGACAGCTCATCGTCCAAGTAATGAAGTTGCCGGTGGAGTGCAGCTCGTAGAGGATCCCTGATCATGACATGTCCATCAGGGGCATGCCAAAGTGAATTCGGGGTGTTCGGATGTCGAAGATCAAGGCCAGACTCGTAACGGTAGCGGGGGTTCTCGCGCTCGCGGCCGGGCTGGTTGTGGCGGGTGGAAACCAGGCCGGGGCTGTCACCGTGTATGACGACTTCAGCTTCACCGGCTTGCTTGACTCGGCTGACGGGTACTGGAGTCTCACCGTCCACAACGACACCAAGAACAAGAATGCCGGGTACGCGGCCTGGCAAGCGGACGGTGACACCCTCATCGCATATGACGGCTTGGGTGACGGCTACGGGATCGTGGCGCACCTGAGTGACGGCAGGGAAGCGTCCACCGCTGGGCTGAGCAGCCCGGTCACCGTGAAGAAGGGCGGCAATCTACCCGAAAACCACACGTATCAGATGTGGGTGTGTGTCGTGAAGGGGGACGCCTTCAAGCGGTGCTCATACAAGATCGACGTGAACAGTTCTTGATCCCGGCTGGGAAGAAGCGAGCGCCGACATTGATTTCCCTCCGGACGTCTCTCTGAGGATCTCTCCGGATCTCTGAGGATCTCTGCGGAGGACCAGATGGTGCCTGTCATCATCTGGTCCGCCAGCGGACGCTCATGGCGCCGATTCCCGCGGAGGAGTCGGCGCCCCCGGCAGTCGTACCGTCGCCACAGTCCCGCCCCCCGCCGCGCGGGACAACGTCACCTCGCCGCCCGCCTGTTGGACCGTGCGGGCGACGATGGACAGGCCCAGCCCCGAGCCGGGCAGTGCTCGTGCGCTCGGGGAGCGCCAGAAGCGGTCGAAGACGTGGGGGATCTCGTCCTCCGGGATGCCGGGGCCGTGGTCGCGGACCGTGAGGACACCGCGGGTGAGCTGGACCTCGATCGTGCCGCCCTCGGGGCTGAACTTCACCGCGTTGTCGAGGATGTTGACTACCGCGCGTTCCAGGGCGGAGGGCTCCGACTGGACGTACCACGGCTGGACGTCGGCCGTGATCGTCAACTCCGGGCCGCGCAGGCGGGCTCGGCGCAGGGCCGCCTCGACGGTGTCCTGGAGCGAGACGATCTGGACGCGCTCGCCCCGCTGCCCCTCCGAACGGGACAGTTCCTGCAAGTCGCCGATCAGGGACGCCAGTTCGGTCATCTGCGCCTTCACCGAGGCGAGCAGTGCCTTGCGGTCCGCCGGGGGGATCGGACGGCCGGTCTCCTCGCTGCGGGTGAGGAGTTCGACGTTCGTGCGGAGGGAGGTGAGGGGGGTGCGGAGTTCGTGGCCGGCGTCCGCGATGAGCTGTTGTTGCAGCTCGCGGGAGTTGGCGAGGGAGGTCGTCATGGAGTTGAAGGAGCGGGAGAGGCGGGCGATCTCGTCGTCGCTGTCGTCGTCCACGGGGATCCGGACGGCCAGGTCCTCGGTACGGGCCACGTGTTCGACGGCCTCGGTGAGTTTGTCGACCGGGCGGAGCCCCGCGCGGGCGACGGCAAGACCCGCGGCTCCGGCGCCGACCACTCCGATGCCGGAGACGACGAGGAGAACGAGGGCGAGTTCGTTCAGGGTGTTCTGGGTGCTCTTGAGCGGGACCGCGACGACGAGCGCGGTGTTGGGGTACAGCTGAGGGAGGGTCGGGCCCGACCTGACGAGCAGAGGCGTGGTCATCACGCGTACGGCGTTGCCCTTCGAGTCGACGCCGTTGCGGAACACCCCCTTGAGGGTGGACGGAAGCGACGTGAGGGCACTCGCGTCCTTGATCACTTTCTTGTCGGCACCGGTGACCTTGACGATGCCCGCCGAACCGGAGGAGACACAGAACTTCCCGCTGGACTGGACCAGTTGGAGATAGGTGGTCGGCGTCCGGATCCCGTTGAAGCCGCTGGGGTCGGTGGTGTCGTTGTCGCTCTGCGTGCTGTCGACGGTCTGCGGGCAGGTCTGGAGGAACCCCACGACATCACCGGTCCGCTGCGGCTGCGCCATCTGCCGTAGATCGGCGTCGACCTGCTCGTACAGCTTCCCCTGCACGATGAACCAGCACGTGACCGAGACGGCGGCCACCCCGAACGCCACCGCCGCCGCGACCAGCATCGCGAGGCGGGACCGGATCGGCAGGGTGCGGAAGCGGTGGAGGAACCGGTCGAGGACGTTCTTCACTCCGCCCCACCCTGTCGCAGCACATACCCCACGCCCCGGACCGTGTGCACGAGCCGCGGCTCGCCGCCCGCCTCGGTCTTGCGGCGCAGGTACATCACGTACACGTCGAGGGAGTTGGAGGACGGCTCGAAGTCGAAGCCCCACACCGCCTTCAGGATCTGTTCGCGGGTGAGGACCTGGCGGGGGTGGGCGAGGAACATCTCCAGCAGTGTGAATTCCGTGCGGGTCAGCTCGACTTGCCGGCCGTTCCGGGTCACCTCGCGCGTCGCGAGGTCCATGCGGAGGTCGGCGAAGGTCAGGGAGTCGTCCTCGGGTGCCTGCCCGGCCGCCGCGGCCGCCGCGTACGAGCTGCGGCGCAGCAACGCCCGTACCCGCGCGAAGAGTTCGTCGAGTTCGAAGGGCTTGACGAGGTAGTCGTCGGCGCCCGCGTCGAGGCCGGTCACGCGGTCGCCGACCGTGTCGCGGGCCGTGAGCATCAGGATCGGCGTCGTCGTGCCCGCCCCGCGCATGCGGCGCGCGGCCGTGAGGCCGTCCATGCGCGGCATCTGGATGTCGAGGACGACCAGGTCGGGCTGGTAGGCGGTCGCCTTCTCCAGCGCGTCCGCGCCGTCGACGGCGACCTCGGTGTCGTACCCCTCGAAGGCCAGACTGCGCTGGAGTGCTTCACGCACTGCGGGCTCGTCGTCGACGATCAGGATGCGCTGGGTGTCACGGTCGCCTTCGGCGGGGCTCATGGGCTGGATTCCTCGGGTGCGGTGGGACGGGGAGACAACGATCGGCCGGTCGTCATCAGCCTCGCATGTTTCCCGGCCGGCGCGTAAAGGGGAGGGGAGGGGAGAAACCGGCTGAGATCAGTCTCGTACGGCGCCGGATCAGGCTCGTACGGCGCCGGATCGGTCTCGTACGGCGGCGGATCAGGCTCGCATCGTGGCGAGCCGGTTCAGCGGCACCTTCCGGTGGTGCGGGTGGGCCGCGCTGGTGCGGAGCCCCATCAGCTCCGGGGCGGGCGCCAGTTCCGGTGCCCGGGCCGCCGGCGCGTGCAGTTCGTACGCCACCCCGAGGGCCAGGCCGAGACCGGCCGCTCCGGCGTCGGTCACCGTGTGCGAAACCTGCTTGATCATGACGTACTCCCTACGGATCGTTGGACTACGGACTCAGCTGTCGGAACCGCCCGCTCGCAGCGAAGCCAGGTCCGCCTTGACGGTGTTGATCGGGATGGCGAAGCCGATGCCGATGCTTCCGGCCTCGGACGAGGAGGACGAGGAGTCCGAACTCGACGAGTACATCGCGGAGTTGATGCCGATGATGTCGCCGTTCGCGTCGATCAGGGCGCCGCCGGAGTTGCCGGGGTTGAGGGACGCGTCGGTCTGGATGGCCTTGTACGTCGTGGTCGACGAGCCCGTGTCGCCGTTGAACTGCTGGCCGCCGAACTGGAACGGCCACTGGCCGCTGCCGCCCGAACCCGAGCCCGAACCCTGGCTCCGGCTCTCGTCGGTCGAGACGGTCACGTCACGGTTCAGGGCGGAGACGATGCCGCTGGTGACCGTGCCGGTGAGGCCCTCGGGGGAGCCGATCGCGACGACCGTGTCGCCTATCTGGATGCCGTCGGAGTTGCCGAGGGTGGCCGCCTTCAGACCGGAGGCGTTCGCCAGCTGGAGGAGCGCGAGGTCCTTCTTGCTGTCGGTGCCGACGACCTTCGCGGTGTACGACTTGCCGTCGCTCGTCTTGACCTTGACGGACGTGGCGCCGGAGATGACGTGGTTGTTGGTGACGATCTGGCCGTCGGTCGTGATGATCACGCCCGCACCGGTGGAGGTGCCGTTGCTGAGGGTGGCCTCGACCTCGACCACGCTCGGGCTGACGGTCGCGGCGATGGTCGCGACGTCGCCCTTCTTGCTGGAGGGCACGACCGCCGTGGTGGTGCTGGACGTGGCGACGGTGTCCTTGCCGGTCAGCTGCTGGAAGGCGTAGGCCGTGCCGCCGCCGACGGCCGCGGCGACGATCGCCACGGCGGCGAGCAGCGCGATCGGGCCGCGGTTCCGCTTCTTGGGCTTGGGAGCTTCCGCCTGGACGGGGGTGAGGAGAGCCGTGTCGCCACCGCCGCCACCGGAACCGCCGTAGCCGTCCGCGCCGAACGCGGCCTGCGGGGCGGGCGAGGGGGCGGGCGTCTGGCCGCCCGGCCACACCGTCGTACCCGGCTCGACGGTGACCGGCTGCTGAGGCTGAGCCGGCTCAAAAGGCTGAGCGGGCTGAGCGGACTGCACCGGCTGCGGCTGATACGCCGGCGGGGGCGGCCACTCCGGGTTCACGGGAGAAGAGGCGTGCTGCTGCTGGGGGTACGCCTGCGGCTGGTCGCCCTGGGGGGTCTCGTACTCGCCGCTGCGGCGGAAGCTCTCGGTCATGGAAAAGAGACTGTCGCGCGATCATGAGAGGTACCTGAGTCCCCGCTGAGAAGCCCGACAGAACCTCGTATGCCCGATATAAAGACGCCGGAGGCCCGGAAACTCGGGGAAACGGGAGGTTGCGGGGGAGTGAGGACACGGCACGGACCGGACGAATACTTGTGTGAGCCCTGTGGGACAGGTGTGCGAGGTGACAGCTGAGGCCTACGATCTCCGGGCCGGAGGGGGGCTCCGCGAACAGAGCCGGTACATGCGCCGTCACCGAAAGCTCACGGAAAGCATGTCGTCGGTCCTGCGTGGTCGCGTCGTACGCCCTTCTCGGGCCCACTACGACACCCACCACAGGAGTCCCGAGTGATACGTGCCCTGCGCGGCCGTCTGAGACGCCCCATCACGGCGCTCCCGGCCGCCGCCCTCGCGCTGGCGCTGAGCTGCGCCGGCGTTCTCGCGGCCCAGCCCGCCACCGCCGCCGACGGCCCGCCCGGACTGCCGTCCGCCGCCGCTGCCGCCGCCCAGGCGGGGCTGCCGCAGCCCGTCGCCTCCGACAAGGAACTGCGCTCCCGCGTCGTCGACGCGGCCCGCACCCAGGCGACCGCCAAGAAGACGGCGACCAAGACGCCGTACATCATCGGCGGCACGGAGACCACGATCTCCAGCGCGCCCTGGATGGTCCAGCTCGCCTACTACGACGACACGAGCGGCGACGGCTACTTCTGCGGCGGCACCCTGGTCGCCCCGAACAAGGTCCTCACCGCCGCGCACTGCGTCGCGGGCCTGGACTGGACGAAGAACGGTGCCGTCCTGGCCGGTGCGACCGGTCTCTACGACGACACGTCCGGCACGGTCACCGGCGTCCTGCACCAGTGGAGCCACCCGCGCTTCAACGCCACCACGGCCCAGAACGACATCGCCGTCCTCACCCTGGACCGTCCCCTGGACCAGCAGTGGATGCGGCTCGCGTACCTGAACGACCTCGGGTACATCACCCCGGGCGCGAAGGCCACGGTCTACGGCTGGGGCCTGACCTCCGGCACCGGCACCG
Source organism: Streptomyces sp. NPDC002276 (assembly GCF_053891435.1). Lineage (NCBI taxonomy): Bacteria > Bacillati > Actinomycetota > Actinomycetes > Kitasatosporales > Streptomycetaceae > Streptomyces > Streptomyces sp. NPDC002276. The sequence goes on from NZ_JBSFCQ010000023.1 coordinate 53,718, forward strand.
AGCTGTCGGCGAACCTGAAGAAGGCCACGCTGCCGGTCGTCGACGACGCGACCTGCGACAGCGCGATGAAGACGGTCCTCGGGGACGACGAGTTCATCGAGGGCTCGATGTTCTGCGCGGGCACTCCCGCCTCCGGCACCGACGCGGGCACCGTCAGCACCTGCAACGGTGACTCCGGCGGTCCGGTGATCGTCGGCAACAAGGTCATCGGCATCGTCTCCTGGGGCGTCGCCGGCTGCACCGCCAAGGGCGCCTACCCGGTCTTCACCAAGGTCGGCTCCTACGCCTGGGCGGCCCAGCCGCGCATCGACGACACCGACCTGTCCTACGACGGCCGCGCCGACATCCTGGGCCGTACGCCCTCGGGCGGGCTGTTCCAGCAGAACAGCAAGGGCACCTCGCTCGCGCAGCGCGCCTACCTCGGCAGCGGCTGGCAGACGGCCAGTTGGGGTCTTCAGGCCGACCTGGACCGGGACTACTACCAGGACCTGATCGTCCGCGACAAGACGGACGGCCACCTCTACCGCGACTATCTGGACCACTCCACGGGCGAGTTCACGTGGATGCAGATCAGCTCGGTGTGGGGCGGCTACAAGTCGTACGCGATCCCCGGCGACCTGACCGGTGACGCCCGCCCCGACCTGGTCGCGGTGGACGCCGACGGCTCGGTCTACCTCTACCCGGGCAAGGGCGACGGCCAGTTCTACGGCAAGGTCAAGGTCGTCAACAAGGCGTGGAAGAACGTCAAGATCTTCGGCCACGGAGACCTGACGGGCGACGGCCGCGCCGACCTCCTGGTCCGCAACTCCTCCGGTGTCCTGTACCTCTACGCGGGCACCCAGGTCGAGAACGCCCCGTGGAAGACCCGCGTCCAGGCCCGTACCGGCTGGAACTTCACCTCGTACGTCTCCAACGGTGACGTCAACGGAGACGGCATCGCGGATGTCATCACCCGCGACTCGGGCGGCACGCTGTGGCTCTACCCGGGCACCAACAAGGCGACGACCGCGCTCTTCGGGACGCGGATCAAGCTGGGTACCGGCTACAACCAGTACAACCTGCTGTTCTGACCGAGCAGTTGTGAACCGGCGGTCCGGTCAGGCTTCGCAGCCGCAGGACCGCCGGGTCACCAGGCGGGAGGGGAACACCTTCAGCCGCTCGCGCCGGGAGCCCGCCACGCGGAGCCCGTCATCGAGCACGAGGTCCACGGCCGCCCTGGCCATCGCCGGACGATCGGAAGCGATCGTCGTCATCGGCGGATCGGCGAGGGCGGCTTCCTTGATGTCGTCGAAGCCGATCACGCCGAGTTCGCGGGGTACGTCGATGCGCAGCTCGCGGGCGGCCCGCAGCAGGCCGATCGCCTGGTCGTCGGTGGAGCAGAAGATCGCGGGCGGCCGCCGGGGCCCGGCGAGGATCCCGAGGGCGACCTGGTAGGCGTCGTAGCGGTTGTACGGTGCCTCGAAGAGCCGGTCCTCGGTGGGCAGACCGGCCTCGGTCATCGCGCGCCGCCAGCCCTCGACGTGGTCGGAGACCGGGTCGCCGACGGCCGGGGTGTCCGCCGTACCGCCCATACAGGCCACGTAGTCGTAGCCGTGCTCCAGGAGGTGGCGGACGGCGAGCTGGGCGCCGCCGAGGTCGTCCGTGACGACGGCCACGTCGTCGATGGCCTCGGGGCGTTCGTGGAGAAGGACCACGCGGGCGTCCCAGGCCTCGATCTCGGCGGCGGCGAGGTCGTTCAGCGCGTGGCTGACGAGGATCAGGCCGGAGACGCGCATGCCGAGGAAGGCCCGCAGATAGTGGACCTCGCGCTCGGCGACGTAGTCGGAGTTCCCGACCAGCACCATCTTTCCGCGCTCGGACGCGGCCTGTTCGACCGCGTGCGCCATCTCCCCGAAGAAGGGCTGGCGCGCGTCCGGCACGATCAGGCCTATGAGGTCCGTACGCCGCGACGCCATGGCCTGGGCCACCCGGTCCGGTCGGTACCCCAGTTCCTTGATCGCGGCGAGGACACGCTCGCGCGTGGCCGGGGCAACCGGCCGGGGTCCGTTGTTGATGACATAGCTGACAACGGCGGTCGAAGTACCCGCCAGTCGCGCCACATCATCCCGAGTCACCTTGGCCACGCGCGGAGTCTACGCGGATTGACCGGCCCTGGGCAGGGCGTTTCGAAGCTTCTCGTCGCTTCCGCACAGCATCTCCGTGCGGAACCGACGAGAACCGACGAGAACCGACGAGTAGCTGTGCGGAAGCGATGCCCTGCCCGGACGCGGGTTATGCCTGCGCCGGGATCTCGGCCGCGTCCAGGGCGGCCGAGTCGGCCGTCTCGTCCGCATCCTCCGGCTTTGCGCCAGCGAGAGCGGCGCTCGCCTTGAGCTTGGCGTCCTCGCCGCCGCGGTCGCCCCGCTCGCCCTTCTCCGGGGTCACGAATCGATAACCGACGTTCCGGACGGTCCCGATCAGCGACTCGTGCTCGGGCCCGAGCTTGGCGCGCAGCCGTCGTACGTGGACGTCGACCGTGCGCGTACCGCCGAAGTAGTCGTAGCCCCAGACCTCCTGGAGCAGCTGGGCGCGCGTGAAGACGCGGCCCGGGTGCTGGGCGAGGTACTTGAGGAGCTCGAACTCCTTGAAGGTCAGGTCGAGGACCCGGCCCTTGAGCTTGGCGGAGTACGTCGCCTCGTCCACGGAGAGATCGCCGTTGCGGATCTCCATGGGGGAGTCGTCGTTGACGATCTGCTGGCGGCCCATGGCGAGCCGCAGCCGCGCCTCGACCTCGGCCGGTCCGGCCGTGTCGAGGAGCACGTCGTCGATGCCCCAGTCGGCGGTGACGGCGGCGAGGCCGCCCTCGGTGACGACGAGGATGAGCGGGCACCCCGGTCCGGTGGAGCGGAGGAGCTGACACAGGCTGCGCACCTGAGGCAGATCCCGGCGGCCGTCGATGAGGATGACGTCGGCACCGGGGGTGTCGACGAGAGCGGGGCCCTCCGCCGGTGCCACACGCACGTTGTGCAGTAGCAGGCCGAGGGCCGGAAGCACCTCCGTGGACGGCTGGAGGGCATTGGTCAGGAGCAGCAGAGAACTCATAAGTCTGGTTCCTCCTCGGTCCCTGCGAGGACGTGTGTCGTGCGGCACAGCGTTTGCGATCCCGAGGGCCCTGTATCACCGGCGGCCACCTGTGGTTTCCCGTGGTGTACCGCTTCGTATACAACGCTCCCGGAAGCACAAAAGGACCCGGGGGCTTCGCTGCCCGAGTCCTCTGTCCAGCAGAATAGCCCACATGAGCGCTGGTACGGCAGGTCATGTGGCACGATCCACCGTTCGTCCGAACTCTGAGACGATCAGACGCACACCTTTGCGGACGTTTCTGCACACCGACGACGGGGTGACGATCGATTCCGTATACGACCCGGGGGTGGCCGTATACGACGCCTCCCCGCCACCTTCCGGTGACCTGGTGTTCGTCGTCGCGCACGGTTTCACGGGCGACGTGGACAAGCCGCACGTGCGCCGGGTGGTCGAGGCGTTCGCCCAGTACGGGGCCGTGGTCACGTTCTCGTTCAGGGGGCACGGAAAGTCCGGCGGACGCTCCACCGTCGGTGACCGCGAGGTCCTCGATCTGGCCGCGGCGGTCGCCTGGGCGCGGGAGCAGGGGCACGCGCGCGTGGTCACCGTCGGCTTCTCGATGGGCGGTTCGGTGGTGCTGCGGCACGCGGCGCTCTACGGCCCGGAGGGTGAAGCGGACGGTCAGGGGCGCAGGGGGCGCACGGAAGCGCACACGGACGCGGTGGTTTCGGTGAGTGCGCCGGCCCGCTGGTACTACCGGGGCACCGCCCCCATGCGGAAACTCCACTGGCTGGTGACCCGCCCCGAGGGCCGCCTGGTCGGCCGCCTCGGCCTCAAGACCCGTATCCAGCGCAGCGGTTGGGACCCGGTCCCGCTCTCCCCGGTCGAGGCGGTCCCGCGCATCGCGCCCACCCCCCTCCTCGTCGTGCACGGCGAGATCGACGGCTACTTCCCGCTCGACCACCCCCGCATGCTGGCCGAAGCCGCCGGTGACCACGCCGAACTCTGGCTGGAGCCCGGCATGGGCCACGCCGAACACGCGGCCTCCGACGACCTCCTGGCCCGCATCGGTCACTGGGCCGGTTCACAGGACAGTTAGCCTGGCCGTTGCAGCCCCCGATCGATTGAGGAAGCGGATGGCAAAGGTCACGGTGCGCTACTGGGCCGCCGCGAAGGCCGCGGCCGGGATCGCCGAGGAGCCGTTCGACGCGGCCACCCTCGCCGAGGCCCTGGCCGAGGTGCGCGAGCGACACCCCGGGGAACTCGCCCGCGTACTGCTGCGATGCTCCTTCCTCGTCGACGGTGACCCCGTGGGAACCCGCGGACATGAGACGGTACGGCTGGCCGAGGGCGCCACGGTCGAGGTGCTCCCGCCGTTCGCAGGAGGATGAGCGAAGCGATGAGCAACCAGCCGTACGAGGGCTATGGCGAGGGCTACGACCCCTACGCCCAGCAGCAGCAACAGCCGCAGCAGGCCCAGCAACAGCAGGCACAGGCCTGGCCCGGGCAGCAGCAGGCGTACGAGGACCCGCAGGCGGCCCAGCAGTACACCCAGCAGTGGCAGGGCCAGACCTGGGACACCCAGGTCCAGCAGTCCAGACCCTCCGCGTCCGACCTGGCGTACTTCCCGCCGCAGAACTACCAGGCGCCGACGCCGAGTTACGACTCCTACGCGCAGGCCCCCGTGACCGCGCCCCCGGCCCCCGCCGCCGCGGACGAGGCGGTCGGCTACGGCCCGCCCTCCCTCGCCGGGAACGCCCGCATCACCGACGCCCAGCGGGCCCGCCTCGAAGGCCGCTCGCCGATCATCGAACCCGGGATGCAGCCCGCCGGCCTCACCGCCCTCCTGGCGCTGCTCCTCTCCGGCACCGCGCAGATCGGGTCGTACGCCCTCGTCGTGCCGCTCGTCGTGCTCCAGGCGGTCACGGCCGCGGGCTGGTTCCGGCTGAACGGGATGTGGCCCGCGCGGCAGGGCATCGCGCTGGCCTTCGCGGGCGCGCTCGTCGCGGACGTGGCCCTGCTGGCGGCCGGCCGGGACAACGGCCCCGCCGCGATCCTCGGCACCCTCGGCGTCTGGGTCCTGCTCTCCCTCGTGATGCAGCTGCGCTCGCACGCCGACCCGGACACCCGCATCACGAGCCTGATGGCGACGGTCGCCTCGGCGGCCCTGGCCATCGTCGCGACCGGCCACCTCGCGGCCGACCCGGACGCGGTCACCGTCGGCGCGGCGGCGGTCGCGGTAGCGATCCTGGCCCGCGCGCTCCCGCTCCCGACCGTGGCGTCGGTCGTCGTCTCGCTCCTCGCCGCCGCTGGTGCGGGCATCGCGGTCGGCGGGGCGACTGGCCTGGGCGCGAAGGGCGCGTTGCTGGGCGCGGTCGCGGCGGGTTGCGCGCTGATCGGTCACCGGGTGGCGAGCTACGACTACCCGTCCCGCTTCGTCCACTTCACGGCGGGTGTGGCCCTCCCGCTCGCCGCGGCGGCCCCGGCGGTCTACGTACTGGGCCGCGCGCTGGTGTGATCGCGCCGCGTGTCACAGCGGCGGTGGCGGTAGCGATCCTGGCTTGCGCGTTGCCGTTGCCGACCGTGGCGTCGGTGGTCGTCTCTCTGCTCGCCGCCGCCGGCGGGATGACCGGCATCGGTGCGAAGGGTGCGTTGCTCGGTGCGGTCGCGGTGGCCCCGGTGGTCTACGTACTGGGGCGTGCGCTGACATAAACACGCCCCGTGTCACAGGTGATCGACAATTTCCTGCTGCACGCATCTCGCGGGACTACGCTCGCGATTCGCGGCCACAAGGTCGTTGAACCGCTTTTCGTCTTTCGTCGATGACAGCCAGGTGGGGGAACACCGTAAATGCGTGGGCTACGAATACTTCTGACCGTAGTGGTGATTCTGGGTGTTTTGTTTGTCGTGGTGGACCGGGTCGCGGTCTACTTCGCGCAGGACGAGGCCGCGGGCAAGGTGAAGACGAGCGAGAACCTCGCCTCCACCCCCGACGTCTCCATCAAGGGCTTTCCCTTTCTGACCCAGGTCGCCTCCGGTGAGCTGGACGACGTGGAGCTGGGCATCAAGACCTACGAGGCGACGACGGCGAACACGACCGGCGCCGGGACCTCCACGATCCGGATCGACGATCTCAAGGCCGACATGAAGGACGTCAAGTTCTCCAACGGCTACAGCACCGCGACCGCGGCCAGCGCTACCGGCTCCGCGAGCATCGCCTACGACCAGCTGCTCAAGGCGGCCAAGTCCGAGCCGACGAACATCTTCACCGGGGTCGACGCCCAGGTCGTCAACCTCTCCGACGGCGGTGACGGCAAGATCAAGGTCGACGTCAAGATCTCAGTCGGCGGCCAGGAGACGACGTATCCGGTGCTCAGCACGGTGACCGTGGACGGCGACACCGTGAAGGTGCACGCCGACAACCTGCCCAAGCTGGTCGTCGACCTCGCCGACTCCCGGATCCGTTCGATCACCGACTTCCAGCAGACGATCGACCAGCTGCCGGGCGGTGTGAAGCTCGACAGTGTGCAGGCCGCGAAGAACGGTGTGGAGATCAAGGTGAAGGGTTCGAACGTCAGGCTGGCCGGGTAGGACGCACGCCGGGTAGGACGGACGAGGTCCGGCGGACGGCGGCTGTCCGAGGAGCGAGACGGCAGTGTCCGTACGGCAGTTGCCGTAACGGCGAAGGGCGCGCGGATTCCCGGTGACGGGGCCGCCGCCCGCCCGCTGATCTCACATCACGGACGATCGCGTCTCAAAATACGACACACCGGTGACATGCCCCGTCGTCCGTCCCTACGATCGACCCTATGAGGCAACAGGCGGATCTCACGAAGCGGCGGGCAGTGGACCTGTGCCGCGTCGCCGCCATGCTCTGTCGCACTTTCTGAGCGGAAGCGCAGGCTTCCGTCTTCCCCCGTGCCCGTATGCCAGGGCACCCGCGCGAGCGCGCACCCCTCTCTCACGCACCGCACCGCCGTAACTGCCCCGGAGGAGAAAAGCATGAGCCGCAGTGACGTCCTGGTCGACGCCGACTGGGTCGAGGCCAACCTCGACAACGCGGACATCGCCATCGTCGAGGTCGACGAGGACACGTCCGCGTACGAGAAGAACCACATCCGCAACGCCATCCGGATCGACTGGACCAAGGACCTCCAGGACCCGGTACGCCGTGACTTCATCGACCAGGAGGGCTTCGAGAAGCTCCTCTCGGCCAAGGGCATCGGCAACGACACGCTGGTGATCCTCTACGGCGGCAACAACAACTGGTTCGCCTCGTACGCGTACTGGTACTTCAAGCTCTACGGCCACGACAGCGTCAAGCTGCTCGACGGCGGCCGTAAGAAGTGGGAGCTGGACGCCCGCGAGCTGGTGGAAGAGGTCCCCGCGCGTCCCGCCACCGACTACAAGGCGAAGCCGCAGAACACGGCGATCCGCGCGTTCCGCGACGACGTCGTGGCCGCGATCGGCGCGCAGAACCTGGTCGACGTCCGGTCGCCCGACGAGTTCTCCGGCAAGCTGCTCGCCCCGGCCCACCTCCCGCAGGAGCAGTCGCAGCGCCCGGGTCACGTCCCGTCCGCCCGCAACATCCCGTGGTCGAAGAACGCCAACGACGACGGCACCTTCAAGTCGGACGACGAGCTGAAGGAGCTCTACGCCGAGGAGCAGGTCGACCTCGCCAAGGACACCATCGCGTACTGCCGTATCGGCGAGCGCTCGGCCCTGACCTGGTTCGTGCTGCACGAGCTGCTCGGTGTCGAGAACGTCAAGAACTACGACGGCTCGTGGACCGAGTACGGCTCCCTGGTCGGCGTCCCGATCGAGCTGGGCGCCAACAAGTAAGCCCGACCAAGCCCAAGCCCCAAGCCCCAAGCCCCAAGCCCTAACCCGTAAGGACAGACCATGTGTGGAGCGAAGGCCGGCGGCCCCGACGCCTCGACGATCAAGCCCGGTGAGACCACCATCCAGGGCCAGGTGACGCGCAACGGCGAGCCGGTGACGGGCTACGTCCGTCTCCTGGACTCGACCGGCGAGTTCACCGCGGAGGTCCCGACCTCCGCCACGGGCCAGTTCCGCTTCTACGCGGCCGAAGGCACCTGGACCGTCCGCGCCCTCGTTCCGGGCGCCACCGCCGACCGCACGGTCGTCGCCCAGACGGGCGGGCTGGCGGAGGTGGCGATCGCGGTCTGATCGCGACAGCCGACCGCTGATGACCGCTGAGGGGCCGCACCTTTTCCTGGGTGCGGCCCTTTCGCGTGCCCAGGCCTACCCTGGAAACATGCTGGCACGCCGCCGTCGCACCTACTTCGTCATGATGGGCATCTGCATCGGACTCTTCGTCCTGGCCTGGGGAGTCGTGCGGATCTGGTCGGTGCCCGTGGCCGTCGGCATGTGTGTGGTCGCGATGGTGATCCCGCCCGTCGCCGCGATGGTCGCCAACCGCCGTGGCCCGGACGACCGTTGGTGGGACGACCCGTCCGGTGACCCGAAGTCCGACGAGTGGTGGGACGAGCTGGACGGCAAGAAGCGGCGCCAGTAGGAAGGCAGGCATGTCGCCTACGAGACTGTCCACCGTGGTGCTCGACGCGTACGACGCGCACGAGCTGGCCGGCTTCTATCTCCGCCTCCTCGGCTACGTCGTCCGGGCCGAGGAACCCGACTGGGTCCTGATCGGCCCGCCCGACGGCGGCACCGGCCTCTCCTTCCAGACCGAGCCGGAGTACGTCCCGCCCGTGTGGCCCACCCGCAACCCCGGCGAGCAGCAGATGATGCTGCACCTCGACATCGAGGTCGACGACCTGGAGGCCGAGGTCGAGCGGGCCCTGGGCCTGGGCGCCACGCTCCACGCCCACCAGCCGCAGGACGACGTACGGGTCCTGCTGGACCCCTCGGGGCACCCGTTCTGCCTCTGGCGGCCTACACCACCGGTGGGTTGAGGCGGGCGAAGCCTTCCTGGCGTTGGTAGGGGAAGTACGGGTAGGGCGCCGTCCTGGCACTCGCCGCGTCGAGTTTCGCCATCTGGTCGGGCGTGAGCGTCCAGCCCACGGCACCGAGGTTCTGGCGGAGCTGCTCCTCGTCGCGGGCGCCGATGATGACGGAGGAGACGGTCGGCCGTCGCAGCAGCCAGTTGATGGCGATCTGCGGAATGCTCTTGCCGGTCTCCCGCGCGATCTCGTCGAGGGCGTCGACCACGCGGTAGAGGTGTTCGTCCTCGACCGGCGGGCCGTAGTCCGCGGTGTGGTGCAGTCGGCTGCCGGCCGGCAGTGGTTGGCCGCGGCGGATCTTGCCGGTGAGCCGTCCCCAGCCGAGCGGGCTCCAGACGAGGGCTCCGAGGCCCTGGTCGAGCCCGAGGGGCATCAGCTCCCATTCGTAGTCCCGGCCGACGAGGGAGTAGTAGACCTGATGTGCGGCATAGCGCGGGTGGCCGTATCTCTCCGCGATCGAGAGGGACTTCATCGCCTGCCAGCCGGAGAAGTTGGAGATGCCGAGGTAGCGGACCTTCCCCGCTCGTACGAGGTCGTCGAGTGCGGACAGGACCTCCTCGATCGGCGTGCCGGCGTCGAAGGCGTGCGGCTGGAACAGGTCGATGTGATCGGTGCCGAGCCGGCGCAACGCGTTTTCGCACGCGGTGATCAGGCGCGAGCGGGAGGAGCCCGCGTCGCCCGGGCCGTCGCCCATCGGCAGGCCGGCCTTGGTGGACACGATCACCTGGTCCCTGCGGCCCTTGATCGCCGCGCCCAGCACCTCCTCGGAGGCGCCGCCGGAATAGACGTCGGCGGTGTCGAACATCGTGATCCCGGCGTCGAGGCAGATGTCCACGAGACGGCGTGCCTCTTGTGCGTCGGTGGTGCCCCAGGCGCCGAACAGCGGCCCCCGCCCGCCGAAAGTTCCGGCGCCGAAGCTCAGTGCGGGGACCTTGAGGCCGGATGCGCCCAGCCGCCTGTATTCCATGGCTGTTCCTCTCTCGCCGTCGACTCTCACCGCCGACTTGGCTAATGGTTCTAGAGTTCCATTAGTGTGGGGGTCAACGTAGCAGGCGTGAGCGATTAACGAAACCGGAGTCCCGTTATGGCGTTCGATGGTGCGGATCCCGGGACCGTCCGTCCCGGAGGGCGTACGGCACGGGTGCGTACGGCGGTGCTGCGGGCGGCCGGAGACGCCTTGGCCGAGCACGGCTTCGCACACCTGGACCTCGCCGACGTCGCGCGCCGTGCCGAGGTCGGCAAGACCACCGTCTACCGCCGCTGGGGAACGGTGACCGGCCTGGTCGCCGATCTGCTGCTGGACATGGCCGAGCAGTCACTCCCGCGTACCGAGACGGGCTCGCTGCTCGGTGACCTCAAGGCCAACGCCCGGCTCGTGCGGCGCACCCTGGCCGACCCGCGGCAAGGAGCGCTGTTCAAGGCGGTGATCGCCGCCGCCACCTGCGAGGCGAAGACGGCCGAGGCCCTGCACCGCTTCTACGACATCCGCGTCGAGGAATGGGCACCCTGCGTCCAACAGGCCGTCGACCGGGGCGAGTTGCCCGAGGGCACCGATGTCCGCGAGGTCGTCCGCGCTGTCTCCGCCCCGCTCTACTATCGCCTGCTGACCACCGGCGACCGCCTCGACGAAGCCGCCGCGGACCGGGCCGCCGAGGCCGCGGCGGCGGCGGCGCGTGCGGGAGCGTACGTGCGGATCAAGCCGTCGCGATGATCGCCATCAGCAGGCCGCCGATGCAGAGCGCGGTGAGCGCGCCGGACCAGAAGGCGTCGTCGCGGAGGGCCCGGGGTGCGCGGAACCGTCGTCGGCGGCGGGTGGGGGGTGTCTGCGGTTCGGGTGCGGCCGGTGGTGGTTCCGGGGGATCTACGGCCGGCATGAGCGGGGGCGGGAGCGTCTGGACCGGGAGTACCTGGATCAGTTGATGCGGGAGCGGGCGGTTCATCCGGGGTGGGCCTCGATCTGGTGCTTGCGGAGCAGGACATTCGCGTCGGTCTCGGCGCTGTAGTCCTGTTCCGTGCGGGCGGTGGCCCGGAGCCCGGCCAGTTCCGTGCAGGTGGGGCAGTCGGCGACGGGCCGGGGCGGGATGGCGACGAAGAACGGCACGTCGGTCCGCGCACGGGCGTTCACGGCACGGACCTCGGCGCTGAGCCGCTCTGCGTCCGTGGCCGGTCGCAGCGAGGCGGGGTCGGCCTGCCACTCGCGCCCACCGCCGACGGGGCGGAGCAGGGCGTAGGGCCCCGACTTGTCCTGGTACTCGCCGACCTTGTCGGTGGCCGGGTCGTACAGCAGCGCTCCGGTTTCCATCGGCTCCTCCTCCTTTTTGTGTAACTTCCATACAGAATGCGACAGTTGAACTACTCTGTGCATTCGCGGGTGTTACGAGGATGACCCACGTCGGAGGCCAAAGCAGCGCCAACGGGCTCAACTTCCGTACAGGGCGCGCCAAATTCCACAAATTCCACAGGAGGTCGTAATGCCGCAACGGCTGGTGGTCACGGAGATGAGCCATGAGCCCAGGAAGCGGTTCGCCGAGGAGTTGCGGCGACTGAGGAGCGAACGGGGCTTGACCCTGCGGGACTTGATGAGGGCGGTGGGGTGGGATGCGTCGCTGTTCGGAAAGATGGAGCGAGGGGGCACGTTGGGCGGGCCCGAGGTCGTGCAGGCGCTGGACCAGTACTACGGAACGGGGGCCCTGCTGCTCATCTTGTGGGAGCTGGCAGTTGGCGACCCGACACAGTTCAAGGAGCAGTACCGGCGCTACATGATGCTGGAGGCCGAGGCGGCGAGCCTGTGGCACTACGCGGTGAGCGCCCCGCCAGGTCTGCTCCAGACGGACGGGTATGTTCGCGAAGCCCTTGCGGCGGGTGGGCTCCAGGGCGAAGAGCTAGAGCAGCAAGTCGAAGCGCGAGTTCGGCGACGAAAGTTGCTGGAGGGTCATGACGCGCCGCCGTTCCGCACCATCATGTCCGAAGCGGTCCTGCGTCTGGCGCTGCGCGACAAGCGGTCCTGGAGTGAGCAGTTGAGGTTCCTCGCGGAGGTCGCTGAGCGCCCGGACGTCACGATCCACGTGTTGCCGTTCGGTACCGGACTACACGGCCTGACGAACACCGACACCATGTTCCTGAGGCTGTCCGACGGTCGTACCGTGGCCTACACGGAGAACGATGTACGTGGCGAACTGATCGAAGAAACCGAACGGGTTGAGCGGCTCCAGCGTGCATATGATGCGGTACGCGACCTGGCGCTATCTCCGGCCGAGTCGCGATCGTTCATCCTGCGGATGTTGGAGGAAGTGCCGTGCGAGCCATCGACCTGAGCAGCGTGACGTGGCGCAAGAGCAGCTACAGCAACACGGACGGCGGCCAGTGCGTCGAGTTCGCCCCCAACCTCCCCGCCCTCGTCCCCGTCCGTGACAGCAAGGACATCGGCTGGGGCGTCCTCCTTTTCGAGGCGGGTACGTGGTCGGACTTCGTCGGGGCCGTCAAGCGTGGGGAACTCGACCGCTGACCCTCGGAACCCGTAGGCCGGCCCGTTCAGATCCGGCTGAGGTCGACCTCCAGCGGGAACGGCGCCGTCACCTTGACGATGCCGGTGAACACGCCCGCGTCCCGGTAGACCCTGGCGGCCGGATCGAGAACGTAGGTGTATGCCAAGGGCACGCCCGTGGCCGCCTGCTCGATCCGCCAGTAGAAAGCGATGCCCGCCCTGGCGTACTGGTCCACCTTCACCACCCGGTCCGTGGTCTCCGAACCCGGCGAGACCACCTCGACGACCAGCAGTACATGCTCGGGACGGGTGGGCGTGAGATCGATGGTGTCCGCGCGGTACACCACCACATCCGGACGACGATTGGTCAGCGGAACATCTTGCAGCCGCACGTCGAAGTCCGTATCGGCGTTCCATTCCGCACCAGCGGCCTCGTCGAGCGCGTTCGCCAGAAGCCGCGCCAGACGATTGTGGCGCTTGGACGCACTCGGGCTCACTACGATCATCCCGTCCACGATCTCGATGCCCGCGCACTGCTCCTTTGACCAGGAGTCGTACTGTTCCGCGGTGACCTGCTCATGCATCCATGCCGGGGCGACCATCTCAGCAGCCATGAGGTGCCTCCTGAACGAAACTGCGGGCGAGCCCGGTCCTGCTGTCGTGAGTCTCCCACAGGCACATCAGGCATTCGTTCAGTAGACCAGCGCCTGCGTCCCGTCTCCCAGCGCTTCCTGTACGAACACCTGTGCCCCCGCGATCCGTACGCCCTCCAGCACGTCCTTCTCCGTGATGTCCCGGCGGGCCGCGCACTGCGTGCACAACGTCACGCGGCCCGCGGCGAGGATCGAGTCGATCAGGTCGGGGAGCGGTGCGGCGTGCGGGAGTTGGAACTCGGCGGCGCGGCCCGGCAGTGCGAACCACGCGGACTCGCCGGTCAGCCACAGGGAGACGTCGACCCCGCTGGCGACGGCCACCGCCGCCACCGTGAACGCCTGTGAGCAGCGTTCGGGGGCGTCGGCCCCCGCGGTCACCTTGATCACGAGCTTCTTCGACATGACCGAATCGTAATCAACTTCCTTACAACTCCCTGCAACGGCCACGAGTCTCCTGTGCGCGCATATGGAATGCGCATGCCAGGTTCCGTGGGGGACGTTGTGGAAGTACCAGAAGTACCAGAAGTACCAGAAATACCCGAAGAAACAGTCTCGGAAGTACCTGAAGTACTTGAAGTACCCGAGGACTCAACCGAATTGGTGCCCCGGCCGCCGCGCCGCCGTGGCCGCACCACACTCCTGATCGCCGTAGCCGCCGTACTCGGTGTGGTCGCCGGAACCTGCACGGGTTACCTCGTGCAGGCGGACCGCGCACCCGACAAGCTGCCCTCGCTCTCGCAGTCGACGCTGACGCAGGCGAAGGGCCCGGCGCCCGAGCCGCTGTCGGCCGCGCAGGACCGTAGGGTCAAGACGGACGGTGACCTGCGCAAACTGCTGCTGAAGAAGCCGAGCGGGGCCACCGGGACGCTCATTCCGCTGGGCGTCGACGGCTGGATGGACCTGGCCAGTTACTCGGAGACGTACACGGAGCCCGACGGGGAATTCGCCTACGAGCACAGTGCGGAGTTCCGGCGCGTGGCCGTCACCGACTGGTCGGAGGGCTCGCGGGAGGTGGACATCTACCTGGTGCAGTACCGCCAGGAGGACACGCTCGGTGCCATGGACGCCATGAAGGGCGCGTTCTCCTATGCCGACGTAGAGCCCGACACCGACAGCTGGACCGTGCCCGGTACGGCGGACGGGAAGGCGTACGTCCACCACGCGGACCACGACGGGTACAGCGCCGAGGCGCACGCGTACCGCGGCGACATCTACATGGAGATCTGGGTCAACGACTCCAAGCCGATCACCAAGGCGAAGATCATGGACCTGGCCAAGCGGCAGATGGAGCGGCTGTGACGGAGAACCAGTTCGGTGAGGTCGGACCGGTGGAGCCGGAAGGGCCGACCGAGGTGCTGGCGTCAACTCCCGTGCCCGGGACCGGAGTCGACGCCGAGGCCGCGAGGAGGAAGCGCGCCCGGCTGGGCCGTGTCGCCGCGGTCGTCGGCTGTGCCCTGCTCGCCGTGGCGGTCGTCGGCGGGGTCGGCTACACGGCCGTCACCGTGAACGGCGCGGACCGGGACGCGGGGGCGCCCGTGTGGAAGTTCCCCAAGTCCCGGGCGGAACGGAAGGCCGCGCCGGCGAAGGGGCTTGCGGCGATGCTCCAGCCGTACGACTACTCGTACGAACGCGGCCCCGACATCGCGGAGTTCGGCGCGGACGTCCAGCTGAGCGGGCGCGAGGCCACGGCGCTGCGCAAGCAGGCGATCAGCGGGCTGCCCCGCTCCGAGCGGCTGCTGCTGGAGAAGCAGATCGACAAGGAGCAGATCAAGGGCATCGCGATGCGCAGCTACGCCTACCAGGCGTCCGAGGACTCCAACGCCTACACCATCGAGGTCCAGTTGGCCCAGATGGACGAGAAGGCGGCGCGGACCATCGCCACGTACGAGAACGAACTCCTCGACAACACCCCGGACACGTTCCGCAAGGGCCCGACCGTCCCCGGCCACAAGGAAGCACGGTGCTTCCTGCCGACCCGCGCGGACGACGAGAAACTCGACGAACTGCGCTGCTTCGCCAACGTGGGCGACGTCCTGATCACCGTCGACTCGTCCGGCACCAACTCCATGGACAAGAAGGGCATCGCGGCCTTCCTCGCCGGACAACTCAACCGCATCAAGACGACGGGGACAGCGGTATGACCAACGAACACCACCCAACACCCCTGCCTCCGACGGAACTTCCGGAGGAGCCCACGCCCCTGCCCACGCCCCCGCCCACGCCTCCGGCGACTCCTCCGGCGACGGAGACCCAGACCGAGCCCCTTCCCGTCGCCCCCGTCGCCCCCGTCGACCTCCTCGCCCCCCTCGCCGCTCCTCCCGTGCGCAAGGAACGGCGGGTTCTGCGGGCCGTTCTGCGCTGGACCGCCGCCGTCGTGGTGTTCGCGGTGGCCGGGACGGGGACGGCGTACGGGATCACGCAGATGAAGCGGACGGACGTACCCGGTCTCGCGACCGCGTCCGACGGGCGCTGGGACTACCCGGAGATCACCAGGCCGCCCCTGCCCTCGGGCAGCCCGGGACCGTTCGCCACGGACAACAAGGCGAACGCCCACTACGCGGACCAGCGCGCGCTGCTGCTGCCTGCGCCGAAGGGCGCGAAGGCCGACGCGACGCTGCGGGGCACGGACGGGTGGTTGCCGGCGAAGAGCTTCCTCGCGCAGTACGCCGACCCGGACGACCGCAAGGAACTCGGCCAGAAGCTCACCGACGACGGCCTGCGGCACATCGCCGCACGCGGCTGGACCACCCCGGACGGCACGCACACCCGGATCTATCTGCTCCAGTTCGACTCGGCGGCCGTGGCCGACGAACTGTTCTCACCGGACCTGATCTCCTACGACACCCCGGTCTACGCCCTGGCCGCCGCCCCCGCCACCACCTACGACGACGCGGTCAAGTCGGAGATCCTCGACGGCAACGTCAAGGCCTCGGCGTACACCGAGGACAAGCCGTACGGCGCCGAGGACGTCCGCCAGGCCTACCTCTCGGCGGGCGACACCCTCGCGCTGGTCGTCCAGTCCCGCAAGGGCGCCGCGAAGAAGATCCCGTTCCTCCAGACCATCGCCCTACAGAGCCAGCTGCTCGGCTGATACCCGCACAGCCGTACCTCGCAGAGAGCACCGGGCCCCGGCCGACTAAGCTGGGGCCCGGCCCTGATTACGCGCATCGCTCAAGGAGCACCCGTGGAGATCTTCTTCGAAACCCTGCTGGTCCTGGTCTGCGTCGGCGTCCTCGCCTTCGCCGGGCTGACCGTGAAGAAGCTGTACCAGGGCCAGCGCTGACCCCCACCGAGGAACTGCTGACGTCATGATCGAGATCCCCTCCGACCTCCACAAAGACCTGGTCCCCCTCGTCTTCCTGCTCGGCGAGTGGGCAGGCGCGGGCGTGCACGACTTCCCGGGCTCCGAGAAGTGCAACTTCGGCCAGGAGGTCTCCTTCACGCACGACGGCCGCGACTTCCTGGAGTACCGCTCCCACACCTGGGTCCTGGACAACGACGGCAACAAGATCCGCCCCCTGGAGACCGAGTCCGGCTTCTGGCGCATCGACGCGGACCGCAAGGTCGAGGTCACGATGACCAGGGACGACGGAGTCGTCGAGATCTGGTATGGCGAACTGGCCAAACAGAAACCCCAGATCGACATCGTCACGGACGCCGTCGCCCGCACCGCCGCCTCCGGCCCCTACACCGGCGGCAAGCGCCTCTACGGCTACGTCAAGAGCGACCTCATGTGGGTCGGCGAGAAGCAGACCCCCGAGGTCGAACTCCGCCCCTACATGTCCGCCCACCTGAAGAAGGTCGTCACCCCCGAGGACGTCGAACGCTGGGCGAAGGCCCTCCCGGACGACATGCCGGACGACGGAATCGCTTTCTTCAAGTAGGCCTAGACTCGTGGGTGTGGTGAGCACCCAAGGCACTGACTGGAAGAGTGATCTGCGGCAGCGCGGTTACCGGCTGACTCCGCAGCGGCAGCTCGTGCTCGAAGCCGTGGACACCCTGGAGCACGCGACCCCCGACGACATCCTCATCGAGGTGAGGAAGACGGCGTCGGGGGTCAACATCTCCACCGTGTACCGGACCCTGGAGCTGCTCGAAGAGCTCCAGCTGGTCAGCCACGCCCACCTCGGGCACGGGGCGCCGACGTACCACCTCGCCGACCGGCACCACCACATACACCTCGTCTGCCGCGACTGCACGAACGTCATCGAGGCCGATGTCGAGGTCGCCGCCGAGTTCCGGGCCAAGCTGCGCGACACCTTCGGCTTCGAGACCGACATGAAGCACTTCGCGATCTTCGGCCGCTGCAAGGACTGCGCGGGCGGGAACGCGAACGGCGAGACTTCGACCGAGTCTTCGATTACCGAGTCGTAGGCTTACCCGTATGAAGAGTCCCCTGCTGTCCCTGCCCGGCGCCGTCTCCGCCGAAGGAGTGGACGAAGGCGTCGCCGCCCACTACGGCGATCTGTTCCGCGAGCAGCGCGCCCTCGCCGACGGCACCGGTTTCGTGGACCTCTCGCACCGCGGTGTGGTCGCCGTCACCGGCGACGACCGGCTGAGCTGGCTGCACCTCCTGCTCACCCAGCACGTCACCGACCTCCCCGTGGGCGTCGCCACCGAGGCGCTGATCCTCTCCGCGCACGGCCACATCGAGCACGCCCTGTACCTCGTCGACGACGGCACCACGGTGTGGATGCACACCGAACCCGACACCCAGGACGCGCTGATCGCCTACCTGGAGTCGATGAAGTTCTTCTACCGCGTCGAAGTCGCCGACCGGACAGGGGAGTTCGCGGTCGTCCACCTCCCCGCCGGGTCCATCGCCCCGGTCCCCGACGGCGTCGTCGTACGCGAGACAGCGTACGGCCGCGACCTCTTCCTCCCGCGCGCCGACCTGGAGTCGTACGCCGAGAAGGCGGGCCCGCCGGCCGGACTCCTCGCCTACGAGGCGCTGCGCGTCGAACACCACCGCCCCCGCCTCGGTTTCGAGACCGACCACCGCACCATCCCGCACGAACTGGGCTGGATCGGCACGGCAGTTCATCTCCAGAAGGGCTGCTACCGGGGGCAGGAGACGGTCGCCCGCGTCCAGAACCTCGGCAAGCCCCCGCGCCGCCTCGTCTTCCTCCACCTCGACGGCAGCGAGGTCCATCTCCCGGGCCACGGCACGGAGTTGAGGCTCGCGGGGGACGGGGAGGACGGCCGGAAGATCGGCTTCATCACCACCTCCGTACGGCACCACGAACTCGGGCCGATCGCCCTGGCCCTGGTGAAGCGGAACGTGCCCCTGGACGCGCCCCTGCTGGCCGACTCGACGGCGGCGGCCCAGGAAGTAGTCGTAGAGCCCTAGTAGTAGTCGTAGGGCGCTAGGAGTCGTAGGGCCTAGAGGTCGACCACGACCGTGAACGGGCCGTCGTTCGTCAGCGCGACGCGCATCTGCGCGCCGAAGCGGCCCGTCGCCACCGTGGCGCCCAGGGCGCGGAGTTGGGCCACGACCTCGTCGACGAGCGGCTCGGCGATGTCTCCGGGAGCGGCGGCGTTCCAGGTGGGGCGGCGGCCCTTGCGGGCGTCGCCGTACAGCGTGAACTGGCTGATGACGAGCAGAGGCGCATCAACATCACTGCACGACTTCTCGTCGTGCAGCATGCGGATCGACCAGAGTTTGCGGGCCAGTTGGGCCGCTTTCTCCTTGGTGTCCTCGTGGGTGACCCCGACGAGGACGCACAGTCCCTCGCCCTCGATCGCCCCGACCGTCTCGCCCTCGACCACGACGCTCGCGCCGTCCACCCGCTGCACCACTGCTCGCATGGACCCCATGATGCCGTGCGGACGGGAACGACCTCCGGCGGGCCTATTTTTGTTCCTTAACCCCCCATCTGGGGCCGTTCGGGGGCACTCGGTCACATAGCGGCCACTTGGGGTGGCACGATGCTGTCACCACGCCGGTCGAGGGGACGGGTAGAGGCACATGAGCACACCGAGTACCGGGCAGCCCCCCGGGACTGTCTCGCTGATCCGCACGGGAGCACCGGCCACGCGCCGCCCGCCCGTGCAGCGCGTCGACAGCCCGCTGCTGCCCGCCGAACCGGACGCACCCGACCTGACCGCACTGCGCCTCCCGGAACTGCGCGCGCTGCGCCGCGACGCCCAGCGCGACGAGGCCGACCTGAGCTACGTACGACGGCTCCTCCAGGGCCGTATCGACATCCTGCGCGCCGAACTGGCCCGCCGATCCCCGGCGGGCGCGGCCTCCGTGGTCGACCGTCTGTCGGAGATCCTCACCGACGCGCCCGCCCGCCACCGTTCCTCGGCCCGGCACGTCACGCTCGGCACCCCGCACAGCGAGGAGTACCGGCTGCTGGCCGCCGAGATGCTCGCCGAGGTCGAACTGTCCGACCTGGAGGCCCGCACCGACGTCGAACTGACCACCGCGATGGGCCGCCTCGTACGGTACGAACAGCAGGTGTCCCGGCGCCGTCAGGTCCTCCAACACACGGCCGACGGCTGTAGCGCGGAGATCGCTCGCAGGTACCGTGAAGGTGAGGCGCAGGTGGACGACCTGCTCGTGTGACTCGCGTGAGGGGTGCCCGAAGTGACGGCTGAAGGTTCCGCTGTGGCACCCCCGGTGCTCGCCGAGGTGGTCCGCTCCGGTTTCGTCGAGAGCCGCCACCGGGGCAGCCTGGTGATACTGGCGCGGGACGGCTCGGTGGAACTCTCCCTGGGCGCCACGGCCACCCCCGTCTTCCCCCGCTCCTCCAACAAGCCCATGCAGGCGGCCGGAGTCCTGCACGCGGGCCTCGACCTCACCGGCGAACGCCTCGCCCTCGCCGCCGCGAGCCACTCCGGCGAACTCTTCCACAGAGACCTAGTACGCCGACTTCTCGCCGAACACGGCCTGGACGCGGGCCAGTTGCAGTGCCCGCCGGACCTCCCCCTCGACCCCGTCGAGCAGGAGACGTACCTCGCCTCGGGCGCCGTACGCGACCGGATCGCCATGAACTGCTCCGGCAAACACACCGCGATGCTGGCGGCGAGCGCGCTGCGAGGCTGGCCGCTTGACTCGTACCTCGACCCGGACCACCCACTCCAGAAACTTATCCACAGGGTTGTGGAAGAAGCGGCGGGCGAGCGGGTGGCGGCCGTAGGCATGGACGGCTGCGGCGCCCCGCTCCTGGCGATCACCCTCACCGGCCTGGCCCGCGCGTTCCGCTCCTTCGTCCTGGCCGCCCCCGCCACCCCGGAACGCCGGGTCGCCGACGCGATGCGCGCCCACCCCGAGTACGTCGCCGGCACCCGCCGCCCCGACACCCACCTGATGCGCGCGGTACCGGGCCTGCTGTCGAAGATGGGCGCGGAGGCTGTCCAGGCGGTCGCCCTGCCGGACGGCCGGGCCCTCGCCTTCAAGGTGGACGACGGGACGGGCCGGGCGCTACGACCCGTACTGGGCCGCGCGCTGGACCTGATGGGCGTACGGGTGCCGGACTTCGGCAAGGTCGCAGTGCTGGGAGGGGGCCGTGCGGTGGGGGAGATCCGCGCGGCCTTCTAGGCTTTTCAGCCCGTTGGGGGTCCCCCCTCTGGGGGAGCTTGAGGACGAGGCCCCTTCAGGGCCGAAGCGGGGGTCTGGGGGCGGCAGCCCCCAGGGACGGGACGGGTAGGGGCGGCGGGGGCGAAAAAATCCCCGCCGAACCCACCCCCACCCGCCCTACCGTGACCCCATGACCACCACCCGCCAGCACGACCTCCCCGTACGCCCCGTAACCACCCCCGAGATCCCCGACTGGATCCGCGCCCTCAACACCGGCTTCCTCCGCACCCCCACCGTCTCCGAAGCGGAGCGCGCGGACCGCACCAGCTACATCGACCCCGCCCGCACCCTCGGCGCCTTCGACAACGGCCGCTGCGTGGCGACCTTCCGCTCCTTCCCCCAGGAACTCACGGCCGTGGGCGGCACCCCCGTCCCCGCCGACGCCATCACGAACGTCAGCGTGACGGCCACCCACCGCCGCCGCGGTCTGCTCACCCGGATGATGAGCCAGGACCTCGCCGCGGCGAAGGAGCGCGGCGACGTCGTGGCGACGCTCATCGCCGCCGAGTACCGCATCTACGGCCGCTACGGCTTCGGTCCGGCCACCACCGCGACCCAGTGGGACATCGATGTCCAGCGCGCGGGCCTGGACCCGCGCTGGTCGGCCCCGGAGGACGGCGGCCGTATCGACCTGGTGGACGCCGAGGACGTCCGCAAGCTCGGCCCCGAACTGCACGAGCGGCTGCGCCGTCTCCAGCCCGGCGCGATCAACCGCGAAGACCGCTGGTGGCAGGTCGCCACGGGCGCCGTACGATCGGACCGGGTGTCGTGGCACGACCCGTTCTACGCCGTGTACCGCGCGGCGGACGGCGAGGTGCGGGGCCTGGCCGCGTACGTCTGCGACGACTCCTGGACCGACGCGAAGCAGCCCGGCGACACGGCCACGGTGAAGGGCCTCATCGCGACCAGCCCGGCCGCGGAGCGCGCCCTGTGGCAGCACGTCTGCTCGCTGGACTGGGTGACGAAGGTGAAGTCGGACTGGCGTGGCCCCGACGATCTGCTGCCCCACTTCCTGCCGGACCCGCGCGCGGCCACGATCACGAGCCGGGCGGACTGGCTGTGGGTGCGGATCCTGGATGTCGTACGGGCCATGGAGGCGCGGTCGTACGAGGGGGAGGGCATGCTGGTCTTCGAGGTGACCGACGCGGGCGGACTGGCGGGCGGGCGCTACCGGTTGACGGCTTCGACGCAGGGGGCGTCCTGTGCGCCGACCACGGAGAGCGCGGAACTCGCCCTCGACGTGCGGGAGTTGGCCTCGCTGTGGCTCGGCGACGCGTCGGTGCCGAGACTCGTGGCGCTGGGCCGGGTCCGGGAAGAACGAGCGGGCGCCGCCCGAGTGGCCGACGCCCTGCTGCGTACGTCCGGGCGGCCTTGGTGCCCGGACATCTTCTGAACGCTCCTTGCTGTGCGGCCGGTTGGCGGCGGGTGGGTGGACTCAGTGGACTCATCCGTAGCTGTTCAGTTGTGGTTGTCGCCATGCGGTCGAGCCGGCCGACCGGGCTCTCGGCTCCCCTCCAGGAGAGAGGTCCGGTCGGCCAAGTTACCTAAGTTGGTAACCAACTCTTCTCTAGTTATCTCCTCTTGGATGCGTCTCATAACCACCTTTCCATGAACTGCCCAAAGATGGCGAGAAGTTGTAGGGTTTGGTCGTGGAGCCCGAACACGCCACCGTCAATGGACGGTCGAGGTCACCACGGCCACAGTGGTCACACCATGAACTGGCCGACGAGCTGCGCACCCGGATCAGGTCCGGTGTCCTGCGGCCCGGCCAGCGCATGCCCACCCAGGCCAAGCTGGCGGACGAGTTCGGCGTCGAGCGCGGGGCCGTACGGCAGGCGCTGCGCATCCTTCAGTCCGAGCGACTGCTCACCAATGTGTCCAAGGGGAGCCCGGCGACCGTGGCCCCCGACCTCGGACTGGCCCTGACCGGCCCCGGAGCCCCGCCGCAGCCCACGATGGTGGGCCTGGCGCCGCGTATCGCGGAGGCCTTCGCGCAGCCGCACGTGGAGATCGAGGCGCTGTGTCTGACGGCGGTCTCGCTCACGCTGGCCATCGGCGAGCCGCTGCGTCAGATCCACGCCGGGCTACTGAAACCGGCCAAGGTCGACATGCGGGTGCTGCTGCCGAGCAGCGACATCGAGCTGGCGTTCCCGTCCCTGGTGGACTCGCCGGAGGACGGCCGGCCGCAGCAGCGCTGGCTGGCCCAACGCAACGCGCAGGGGCAGGTGTTGCGGCACAATCTGCTGGCCCTGCGCGCGACGCACGACATCGACGTGCACATCACGTTCCGCGCCCTCCCCTTCACCCCGCCCGTGAAGCTGTACCTGCTCAACGGCTCGGAGGCGTTATTCGCGTACTACACGCTGAGCCAGCGCGAGGAGGAGATCGGTCAGGAGCAGGTGGAGATGTACGACGCGGAGGGCACCCAGTCGATGCTCTTCGCGTTCGAGCAGGGCGCGGGACTGCGGGACACGACGTTCGTGGAACAGTCCCAGCTGTGGTTCAACGCACTGTGGGAGACGATCAGTTCGGAGCTGAGGCTGACGAGCTGATCGCCTCCCGCGGTGGCTGATCCGGGGGGCGGCTTTCGGATCACAGAGCGGGTCCGGTGAACAGCAGGGCCAGGACGACGGCCCCGATGGAGCTGATGGCCGGGCTCTTGGCCTTGATGCCGATGGAGATCAGGAGCAGGCCGATGATGCCGGTGGCGCCGAACTTCCACTGGACGATCTGTTCGAAGCCGACGACGAAGACGGCGGACAGGAGGGCGATGGCAGGCACGGTGGTTCCCCCTTCGGGCTACGGAAGCAAAACTTCCACCAACTCGGAGAAGTTGGCAACCAACTCTGCTTAAGTTGTTCCCGTTTGGTACCTACTCACACCTACTCACAATCAAGTTCCAAACAACTCCCCTTAGATGGGGCAGAGTTATACCGTTTGGTCGTGACCCAGGAGAACGTGGCAGTGAACGGCAGCAGAAGCTTCTCGCCCCAGGAGATCGCCGACGCCCTACGGGACCGTATCCGTGCCGGTGACCTCAAGGCGGGAGACCGCCTGCCCACCCAGGCCGACCTGGCGGAGGAGTTCGGCGTGGCCCGGGGCGACGTACGACAGGCCCTGCGGGTCCTCCAGGAGGCCGGGCTGCTCACCAACGTCAGCAAGGGGAGCCCGCCCAGGATCGCGGAACCGCCGGCCCCCGCGCTCGGCGAACCCCAGACGACGATGGTCGGGTTGGCGCCACGTCTGGCGGCGGCGTTCTCGGCGACGCACGTCCGTATCGATGTCGTGTGCCACACCGCCGAGACCCTGATGCTGGCCATCGGCGAAACCCTCCGCCAGATCCACGAGGGCCGCCTCACCCCCCGGTCGATAGAGGTCCGCATCCTGGTTCCCTCCAGGGAGATCACCCTCGCCTTCCCCGTCCCGGTCGACGACACCGGCGAGGACGACTCGGTCCACCAGCGCTGGCTGTTGATGCGCAACTCCCAGGGACAGGTGCTCCAGCACAACCTGCTGTCCCTGCGCGCCACCCACGGCATGGACGTCAAGGTCACCTTCCGGGCCCTGCCCTTCACCCCGCCCGTCAAGCTGTATCTCCTCAACGGCGAGGAGGCGCTGCTCGGTTACTACATGCTCACGAGACGGGAGGAGGAGTACGGCAGCCAGACCCTGGACATGTACGACGTGCTCGGCAGCCAGTCCCTCCTCTTCTCCTTCCAGCGGCAGGCCGGTCAGCGCGACGCCTCGTTCGTCGAGGAATCCCAGAAGTGGTTCGACGCCCTCTGGGAAACCATCACGACCGACCTCACACTCGCTTAGTGACCCCTTATGCGGCGCAGACTGTTCCGGTGACAGAAGAGACAGGCAACGTACGGGAATTGATCAACGGTGCTCGCTTCGTCCTTTTCGACTTCGACGGCCCGATCTGCCGGCTGTTCGCGGGACTCTCGGCGGAGGATGTGGCGAAGGACCTCGTGTCCTGGCTGGAACGGCAGGGGCTGAGAGAGCTGTTGACGCGGGAGGAGCGTGAGCACCCCGATCCGCAGTTCGTCCTGCACGCGGTCAACAAGCGGCACCCGCGCAGCGATCTGGTCGACGAACTGGGGGAGTTGCTCACCCAGCACGAACTCAAGGCGGTCGACTCGGCGTACCCCACCCCGTACGCGGACCCGCTGATACGCACCTGGAGCGCCGTCGGCGTCCATCTCGCCGTCGCCACCAACAACTCCCCGCGCACGGTGATGGATTACCTCCACGGCCGGGGCCTGCTCGACTGCTTCACCCCGCACGTCTACGGCCGCACGAACGACCTCGACCTTCTGAAGCCCAACCCCTACTGCCTCAACCGGGCCCTGCGCGCGATGGGCGCCGCCCCGGCCGACGCCCTGATGATCGGCGACACCCCCTCGGACTTCGAAGCGGCCCGCCAGGCGGGCATCCCGTTCCTCGGCTACGCGGGTAAACCGTCCAAGGAAACGTTGCTGCGCCGAGCGGGAGCAGAGGCCGTCGTGGACTCCTTCGAGCCCCTACTCGACTTTGTACGGCGGCCGTAGCGGGACAGTAGGGCGGGCCACCCCGGTCGGATGTACGTGCCGTCCCCCGCGGCGGTTCAAATGGGCGGGTTCTCCGGCGTCGCTCCAGACCTCTGGAGTAACGTGCGTCATCCCTTACATCGGCTCAACCGGAACGGGCTGAAACCAGCGAATGACATCCCAACTCACCGGTGTCCGGCGGCGAGCCGTCGCACTGGTCGGCGAAAGCGGCGTGGTCGCCGGCCCCCTTGAGGGCTACCACCACGAGACCTATGTGCTGACCATGCCGGGCGAGACGCGGACCGTGAAACTCAGGGAACCGCGCGAGCGGATCCTGTGGTTCGACCGCAGGTGCTTCCGGTCGGAAGAGGCCCTGCTCCGCGCACTGGACGGACGCATCACCCGCATCCCCGTCGTCCACGAGGTGGAGGGCATGGCGTTGCAGGTCTTCATCGAGGGCCGCACCCTCAAGTCCCGCGCGTGGGACGACCGGCGGGTCCCGGACGCGGTCCACCGTCAGATCGTCGCCCTGTTCGGGGAGTTGGCGCAGGTAACACCGGACACCCTTGAAGTGGAACGCAGTTGCGAGGTCCAGGACCGCGCGGAGGACGGCGACTGCGACGGCTTCCTGGAACGGCTCATCGTCTTCGTGGAGAAGCAGGTCTACGAGAAGAACTCCCCCGACTTCGGGCGGCTCTTCACGGCCCTCGGCCTCCACCCCGACGCGTTCGTCCAGCTCAGAAAGAACGTTTCCGGACTCACCCGACGCGACTTCTCCCTGCTCCACGCCGACCTGCACCGGGAGAACTTCGTCCTCGACCCCTTCGATCAACTCTGGTCCATCGACTGGGAGTTGGCGATGCTGGGAGACCCGCTCTACGACCTCGCCACCCACCTCTACCTGATGTCCTATCCGGCGGAACAGAAACGCCGTATGGCCGAGGACTGGGCGGAAGCCGTCGGCGACGTACGTCCCGGCAGCGTGCGGGGCTGGCAGGACGACCTCGACCGCATCCTCGCCTTCAAGCGAGCGCAGTCGGTGTTCACCGACGTCATCCGGCTGTCGCTGTCCCTGCGCGACGGATCGCGGGTCGACGAGGCCCGGCTTCCGTCGGCGGTCCGGAAACTGCGGACGATCATGCGGGCCGCCGCGAAGCCCCTGGGCCTGGCCGAGGTTCCGAGCGGACCCCTGATCGCCGAGGCACTCGTACGCTGGGTCGCCACGGCCGCCCCGACGGCCGTCGAAGGGGCGGTAGCGTCCGGGGCATGACTGATGCCACCGACTTCACCGACTTCGAGGACATCCCCACCACCACGCTCGCCGAACTCCTCGGCCGTGAACGGGTCATGGACATCGGCATCCGGCCCCTGTGGGGCCCTCTGCCGCGTCTCACGGGACCGGCCTTCACCGTCCGCTGCCCGCCCGGCGACAACCTCATGCTGCACGCCGCCATCTACCGCGCCGAGCCGGACTCGATCATCGTGGTGGAGTCGGGCGACCTGGACTACGCCCTCGCCGGCGGAAACGTCTGCGCCATCGCCCAGCGACGCGGCATCGCCGGCTTCGTCCTCGACGGCGTGATCCGCGACCTCGGCGAGGTACGGGCGGCAGGCTTCCCCGTCCTCGCCCGCGGAATCATCCCGATTCCCGGTATCAAGAAGGCCGTACTCCCCCTCAACGAACGCGTGCGCTGCGGCGGCGCCACGGTCGACGCCGGAGACATCGTGGTGGCCGACGAGGAGGGCATCGTCGTCGTACCGGCCGACCGCCAGGCGGAAATCCTCACCGCTGCCCGGTCCCGCCTGGAGAAGGAGTCCACCGAGACCCTCGACGACTGGGAGACGGCGCATCGGGCGCGGGTGGATGAGTTGTTGCGCGCGGGCGGTTTTGAGGGGTGACGGTTTGGAACTCCGACCGCTGCCCTGACATTCTCGGGGGCTGTGTCGTCGTAGACGTATGAACAGAATCCGGTACGTCAGCCTCGGTCTGTTGGCCGTGGTCGCGCTGTACACAGGAACCTGGGCCTATTTCGCGCCGACGCAGTGGTACGCGAACTTCCCGGGCCTCGGACTGAGCTGGTTGCCCCAGCTGGGCCCCTACAACGAGCACCTCGCCAAGGACGCGGGAGCCATGTTCCTCGCGCTGGCCTGTCTGACGCTCGTCGCGCTGCGCCAGGCGCACAACACCAGGCTGGTGCAGACGACGGGTGCGGTGTGGCTGGTCTTCAACGTGCTGCACTTCAGCTATCACGTACAGCACCTCGACATGTACGGGACGCGGGACCAGGTCCTGAACGTGGTCTTCCTGGCCGCGCTCGTACTGCTGGCGGCCGTGCTGCTGGTGCCGGTGACCGCCCTCTCGGCGCGACGGGGTGACACCAAGTGAAGGAGCGGAACGGTATGCGGATCGCGGTGGCGGGCGGAACCGGGCTGGTCGGCCGGTACGTGGTCGAGGAGCTGGCCGCGGCCGGACAGGAACCCGTGGTGCTCAGCCGCTCGCGGGGCGTGGACCTCCTCGCGGGCGGCGCCGGGCTCGATGCCGCGCTGGAGGGGGTGGACGCGGTCATCGACGTCAGCAATGTGACGACGACCAGCGCGAAGAAGGCCGTCGCGTTCTTCGACACCGTCGGGCACCACCTCCTCGACGCGGGCGCACGGGCCGGCGTACGGCATCACGTGGTGCTGTCGATCGTCGGCATCGACCGGGTCGGCCTCGGCTACTACCGGGGCAAACTCCGGCAGGAGGACGTGGTGGCGAGCGGCCCGCTGCCGTGGACGGTGCTGCGCGCCACGCAGTTCCACGAGTTCGCCGCGCAGACCCTCGACCGGGTCCCGGGGCCCCTCGCCGTGGTGCCCCGGATGCGGACCCAGCCGGTCGCGGCCCGCGAAGTGGCCCGGCACCTGGTCGAACTCGCCCTCGCCCCGGCCCGGGGCATGGCCCCCGACCTCGCCGGGCCGCGCGTCGAGCAACTCGTCGACATGGTGCGGCGGTTGCTGCGGGCCCGGCACCAGCGTCGGCTGCTGCTGCCGGTACGGATGCCGGGCGCGACCGGGACGGCGATGACGGGGGACGGGCAACTGCCGCTCCCCGGCGAGCCGTTGGGGCCGCGGGGCAGCCAGACCTTCGACGAATGGCTCGCACAGCATGTCCAGCACATCGAGCCACCCGCCGTCCAGGGAGGATGACCACGCCGTGCCCACCCCGCCGCCGCTTTCGCCGCCCGGATCGGGCGATCCCACCCTCGGTTCCCTCATGGCCGAGCGTCGCCGACTGCTCAACCTCGGGTACCGGATGCTCGGTTCGGTGCAGGACGCCGAGGATGTCGTACAGGAGACGTACGCCCGTTGGTACGCCCTGTCGGAGGAGGCGCAGCGGGAGATCGAGGCGCCGCTCGCGTGGCTGACCCGGGTCGCCTCGCGGATCTGCCTCGACCAGCTCGGGTCGGCGCGGGCCCGGCGCGAGCGCTACACCGGGGAGTGGCTGCCCGAGCCGGTCCGGCACAGCGGCACCTGGGCCAGCACGGGCGGCGCGGGCGCGGACGATCCCGCCGACCGGATCACCCTCGACGAGTCGGTCAGCATGGGCATGCTCGTGCTGCTGGACTCGATGACTCCGGCGGAGCGCGTCGCCTTCGTCCTGCACGACGTCTTCGGCCTGCCGTTCACCGAGATCGCCGAGACGGTGGGCCGCACCCCGGCCGCCTGCCGCCAACTCGCCTCGTCCGCGCGCCACCGGCTCGCCCGCAGGCCGCCCGGCGGCAGTACGGCCGAGGAGCACGGGCGGGTCGTCTCCGCGTTCCGCGAGGCCTGCGAGACCGGTGACCTCGACGCGCTCGTCGCCCTGCTCGACCCCGACGTCGAGTCGCGCAGCGACGGCGGCGGCAAGGTGCGGGCCGCGCTGCGACCGGTCGTCGGCCGGGACAAGGTGGCCCGCCTCTTCCTCGGCCTCATGCGCCGGGAACCCGAGATGGAACTCGTCGAGGAGGACGTCAACGGCACGCCCGGTGTCTCGGTCCGCATCGCCGGCACGACCTTCGCCGTGCTCGCGGCGGATGTGCGCGAAGGGCTGATCACCGACCTGTGGCTGGTGGTCAACCCGGACAAGCTGCGGGCCTGGACGGGGCACGAGGGCGAGGGCGAGGGCGAGGGCGAGGACGAGGGCGGTGCGCGTGGATTGGACTAGCTAGGCCGACAGCTCTCCTTCCAGGATCGTCTGGACGATCAGGGGGCGGTCCCAGAGGGCGAGGATCTCGTTGGCGAGGGTCACGTACGGCAGCGGGTTCCATTCCCCGTGCGCGATGATCTCGGCGGCCGACAGGCCGCGGGGCACGGCGTCGGCGTCGAGCAGGACCCGCCAGTCCTCCGGGCCGAGTTCCAGGAACTCCAGTCCGGTGAGCCCGGCGATCTCCAACGGGTCGGCCAGCGTGCCCGGGTAGGCGGTCAGGGTCCGCAGGCCGGGCAGCCCGAGGACCGGGGCGAGGCTGAGCGGCGCACCCTCCCACACCCCGATGGACAGCACTTCGAGACGGGGGTGCGCAGCGGCCTCGACGCTCTTCAGGTTGCGGATGTTGACCCGGGCCACCATGGGTGGTTGCCGCTTCCGAGGGCCCGCGGGTTCCGCTTCCGCGGCGAGTCGGCCCAGCACCAGGTCCGTGAGCGAGTCGGCGATCAGCGCGGCGCCGGTGTCCTCCTCGTGGGAGAGCAGGATGACCTGTCCCACGTGCCCCCGCGGGCCGGGGGTCAGGTCCACGGCCAGCCGGTCGCCGCCGCCGTTGTCGCCGAAGACGATCCAGCCCGGTGAGCCGACGAGGCCCTGCACCGCCGCGTCGGGCGGGGTGTTGACGGCTTCCAGCGCCCCGATTCCCCAGGCGCTGCGGCGGTACGACGCGTCGGCGACGTACAGGCCGTCCAGGTCGAAGGGCTCGCAGCCGAGCGCCTCGGCTTCGCGCTCCTCCGACTCGTCGTCGCCGTCGTGGTCCTCCCAACGGGCCCGTGTCACGCCGTAGAGCGCCTTGAGTTCGGCGGGCAGCGCGAACCCGAGGCGGGTCTCGGCGGCGGCGATCTCCTCCTCCGTCGCGCCGATGGCGCCGGGCAGCCGCTCGCGCAGCGACCTCGCCAACGCCTCCGGGTCCGCCGAGGGCGCGGGCGCCGCCGCCGTCCCGGTCACCGGGTCGGGAAGCCGCCGCCAAGGCTCGGGAACGGCACCGTCGACCAGGACGAGCGCGCCGGGGTGCGGGTTGCCGACGCCCGCTTCGACCGCCGGGCTCGGGTCGAACAGGTGCAGGATGACCCGTCCGGTCCGGTATATCTCCGCGGAGAAGGAGACGTTGTCGATTCCGGCGTCCGCGAGCGCGCCCTGCACCCGCTCCGCCGCGTCGTGCTCCTCCTGCACGTCCTCCATCTGGAGGGCCCGGCCCGGCGCCGGCCGCGGTCGCCGTAGGTCCAGACTCCAGCCGTGCTCCCTGATACGTCCCGCCACTCGGACGGAACCCGCGGACGCGCCGCCGTCCCGCCTCTCGCGGTCGGCGCCCAGCAGCCGTAGCAGGGGTTCCCAGGTCGCGAAGTCGTGTATCGACGACGGCGACTGCCTTTGATCAGCCATGCCGACGACCGTACGCGCCGCCACTGACAACGGGTTCACCGCTACTCGAACTGTCGGTGTCGGGCGCGCGCGACCCGCTCCGTACAGCTGCGGGCGACCGTGTCCGCGAAGGTGCGGGCGAGCGGGGTGAGGGCGTCCCAGCGGCGGACGGCCCAGCCGACCGGGAGCGGGGGCAGGTCGGGGAGGGGGACGAGGCGGAGCGGGCCGGTGCCAGGTGTCTCCCAGCCGGGCAGGAGGGGGACGAGGGCGTGACCGAGGCCGAGTTCGGCCAGCAGGAGCGCGGTGTCCCAGTCGGCGACCCCGGTGTCGGAACTGCTCCGGACGCCGAGTCCGGCCAACGCGGCGTCGAGTCGGGCGCCCGAGGTGGAGTTCGGGGGGAGGCGGATGAGGCTGATGCCGTCGAGTTCGGCGGTGTCGACGCGGGGCCGGGCCGCGAGCGGATCGTCGGCGCGGACGGCCAGCACCCACGGCAGTTCTACGACGGGACGCTGCTCGATCCCGCGCACCGGGCCGTCGATCGTGACCCACGCGAGGTCCAGGTGACCGGCGCCGAGCGCGTCGAAGCAGGCGCGGCTTGAGGTCTCCGTACGGAACTCAAGACCCACCTTCGGGTAGCGCTGCCGGAAGGCGACGACCGCCTCCGCCATGAAGTGCCGCACGGTGGTCCCGCCGGTCGTGACCCGCACCGAGCCGCCGTCGCCGTTGACGAGGTCCCCGAGCCGCCGCATGGCCAGCTCCAGCCCGGCCACACTCTCCGAGGCGGCCTCGCACAACACCCGCCCCGCGTCCGTCGGTACGACACCTCGCGGCCGACGCTCCAGCAGGCGCACGCCGGCCTCCCGCTCCAGCCGCTTCACATGCTGACTCACCGCCGACTGGGTGCGGCCCAGGTCACGGGCGACGGCGCTGAGACTCCCCGCCCGGCACACGGCCACGAAGACACGCAGATCCTCCAGAGTCACAACCCCAAGCTACAGCTTGGGTGTTGACGGAAATCCATAGGATTGACGGGGGTCACGGACTCGACGACGATCAGTACAGGGCCCGGGGCCCAGGGCCCAGGGCCCAGGCGGCAACCCGTCCGGCGCCTTCGCCTGCCGGTCCGGACCCAAGGCGAAGACACGGACGGGTGCCGACCTCCTGGTTCCTGCCTCCTGCCTCCGACGAGCGACGGAAGGAGACCGGTTCGTGTCTGACTCTCCTACGTCAACTGGTCACTCCGCCCGTGGTGTTGGCGCTGCCGACGCGGCCGTGGCACTGCTCCTCCGGCTCGGCGCCGCGGACATCACGCACCCGGGCGGCACTCTCGCCGCCCACCTCCGACGCGTCCGGGACCGCCTCGCCGACTGGGGCGCCCGTCCGGCCCTCCAACTCGCGGGCCTGTGCCACGCCTGCTACGGCACCGACGGCTTCCCCATCGCCCTGTTGCCGGTGGACACGGGCCGCGCCGAACTCGCCGAGGTGATCGGCGCGGAGGCGGAAGGCATCGTGTATCTCTACGGGGCGTGCGACAGGAAGGCCACCTACCCCGGGCTCGCGGAGGCCGACGGGGTCTTCCGGGACCGTTTCACGGGCCGTGCCCACACTCCCGACCCGCGCCTGCGCCGGGACCTCGCCGAACTGACCGCGGCCAACGAACTCGACCTGGCCCACCACGACTTCGCCTTCCGTGAGAGATGGGGACCCGAACTCCTCGCCCTCCTCACCGGGTTCAGGCCCCTGCTGAGCCAACCCGCCTGGTCGGCCTGCCGGTTGGGCCTCACGCCGTGATGGACTCCGTGACGGACTCCGCGACGGACTCCGCGATCCGCCGGGCGGCTTGGGCGGGCGTGAGGTGGGTGGTGTCGACGACATGGGCCTCGCGGTGCAGCCAGGTGCGGGCCGCGTCGGCGTAGGGCTCAAGGTAACGGAGCCGGAACGGGGAGTCGGGGCCGAGGACGGTGTCGCCCGCGATCCGTCCGCGGAGGGTGTCCTGGTCCGCGTGGAGGACGAAGTGCCGTACCGGAATGGCGTGTTGGGCCAGGCCGGTGCTGATCTCGCGCCAGTACTGCTCGACCAGGACGGTCATGGGGACCACCAGGGTGCCGCCGGTGTAGTCGAGTACGCGCCGTGCGGTCTCCACGACGAGCTGCCGCCAGGGCGGCCAGTGCTGGAAGTTGTCCGTCGCGGGCAGCCCCGGCGAGATGTCCATGAGCGTCTCGCCGACCTTCTCGGCGTCGAACACCCGTGAATCCGGGATGAGTTGCTGCACGAGCGGACTCGTCGTCGTCTTGCCCGCGCCGTGGGTGCCGTTGAGCCATACGATCATGGGCTCGACGCTAGCGGCTGGCGGGGGAGCGGGGAGCGGGACATCGGGTCCGCCGGTTACATCGGGTCCGCCGGTTACGTCGGTGGCCCGTCGAGCTTGGCGGCCACCGCGTCGAGGACCCAGTCCAGGCCGGTCGCGAAGGTGGTCTCGGCGTCCACGTCCGTGCCGTCGTGCACGGCCTTGGACAGTGCCGGGAAGCGGCCCGTGGCCAGCATCCTCGTCACGTGCGGGCCGGAGGCGCGCTGCCAGTCGAGCTTGGACAGGCCCGTGGCGCGCTCGGCCCGCAGGTTCGCGGTCTCGCGTCTGATCGCGCCGGTGAAGTACGCGCTGACGGTCTCCACCGCGCGCATGACGGTGTCGATGTCGGCGTGACCGTCGAGGGCGGCCAGCGTGGCCTCGGTCACGGCGAGGCCGTTCGGGCCCAGGCTCGGACGGTTGCCGAGCAGGTCGGCCAGCCATTCGTGGCGGAGGGCGGCCAGCCTGGTGCGGTGGGCGAGGACGCGCAGCGCCTCCCGCCAGTCACCGGCCCGCTCCTCGGGGAGGATCTCGGCCTGGACCTCGTCCACCATGAGGTCGAACAGCTCCTCCTTGGTGGAGATGAAGCCGTACAGCCGCATCGGGCCCGCGTTCAGCCGGGCGGCGACCTTGCGCAACGACACCGCCTCCAGCCCGCCCTCGTCGGCCAGCGCGACGGCGGCGGCGACGATCCGCTCCCGGTCGAGCGGCACGGGCCGGGTCGGCGGCTCCGGACGGTCCC
Source organism: Streptomyces sp. NPDC002276 (assembly GCF_053891435.1). NCBI lineage: Bacteria > Bacillati > Actinomycetota > Actinomycetes > Kitasatosporales > Streptomycetaceae > Streptomyces > Streptomyces sp. NPDC002276. The sequence goes on from NZ_JBSFCQ010000023.1 coordinate 87,683, forward strand.
ACACAGTCATGAACGCATCGTACTGTTGCGATACGGCGCACCGAATCAATACAGTGTATCGGTATGAGACATCGCATCGCAGTCGTCGGGGCTGGCCCCGCCGGCCTCACCTTCGCCCGCGTCCTGCACCGCCACGGCCACCCCGTCACCGTCCTCGAACGCGACCCCGGCCCCGACGCCCGTCCCCCCGGCGGCACACTGGACCTGCACGAAAAGCTGGGCCAACTCGCCCTGGACAAGGCCGGGTTACTGGCGGAGTTCCAGGCGCTCGCGCGTCCCGAGGGACAGGCCATGCGCATCCTGGACCCGGACGGGACCGTCCTGCGCGACTGGCTGCCCGGCCCGGACGACCTGGCCAATCCCGAGATCGACCGCGGTCAACTCCGTGACCTGCTGATCGGCACCCTCGACGCCCTCGACGCCCGGTGGGGGCAGGGCGTGACACGGGTGGTGCCGGGGGCCCGGGACGGCGTACTCGTCGAGTTCGCGGACGGGCGACAGGAGTCGTACGACCTTGTCGTCGGCGCGGACGGCGCCTGGTCCCGGGTCCGTCCGGCGGTCTCGCCGGTGGTGCCGCACTACACCGGCGTCACCTCGATCGAGACCTCCCTCGACGACGTCGACACCCGCCACCCCGACCTCGCCCGGCTGATCGGCGACGGTTCCGTGGCCGTGTACGGCGCGAACCGGGGCATCGTCGCCCAGCGCAACAGCGGCGGGCACGTGAAGGTGTACAGCAAGTTCCGCGCACCGCTGGACTGGCACACGGAACTGGACGTGGACCCGGCCGACGCCGAGGCCGTGCGGTCGAGCCTGCTGACCCTGTTCGACGGCTGGTCCGCCCCCGTCCTCGACCTCCTCCGCCGCGGCACCGCCTTCGCCCACCGCCCCTTCTACGTCCTCCCCGTGTCCCACACCTGGACCCACGTCCCCGGCGTGACACTCCTGGGCGACGCGGCCCACCTGATGCCCCCACTGGGCGTCGGCGCGAACCTCGCGATGCTGGACGGCGCCGAACTCGCCGAGTCCATCGCCATCGCTACCGCCACCGGTACCCAGGATCTGGACGAGATCGTCCGCGCCTTCGAGGAACGGATGTGGGCACGGTCAGGCAAGTGGGCCGAGATCACGACGGCCGGCCTGGAACGCCTGGTGAGCCCGGACCCGGCCGAAGCGATCGCGGTCTTCGACGAGGTGCAGTCGTAGCGCCAGTCGTAGCGCCCCCCAAGGGTTTCTGCAGACTGGCTTCCACGCTTCCACTGACTGGTTTCTACTGGCCGCCCAATCGCGCGTGCAGCGTGTCGAGTGTCGGCCAGGGCGGACCGTCGTGCAGTGCGCGCAGGAGTTCCTCCCCGAACCATCTCCCGTTCGGAAACTGGTCGCCGAGTTCCCAGCGCCACGCGGCGACCATCGCGAGGACGACCTGCCGGCACTCGTCCAGCAGCCCCTGGTCGATGTCCGGGTAGTGCTCCCACACCGCCTCGGGAACATGGGCGAGGTCGAACTCGACGGGTCCGCGGCAGCACGTCTCAAGGTCGATGAACAACGGGCCGTTCCTCGTGCCGAGCACATTGCCCGGATGCGGCTCGCCGTGGAGCAGTTGCTCCACGGCGCCGCGGTCCTCGATCGCCCGCCGCAGGCCCGCCAGCCTGCCGCCGAGGAACACGCGTTCCGCGTCGGCGAGTTGGGGCGAGCGATCCGGGTCGGCGACGACTTCTTCGGCCTCCGTGATCCGGTCCGTGAACCTCGGGCCCGGCACATCGACCTCGCGCATGCCGGCGTGCAGTTGCTCCAGCGCCTTGGCGTAGTCGACCGGTGCGGTGCGAGGTGACACGGGCTCGCAGTACGTCCACAGCGTCACCGCGAAGCCGTCGCGCGTGTACACCCGCGGGTCCACCCGGGGCTCCAGGGGACACACCGGGCATCCGGCCTCGACGAGCCGCTGGGCGAGTTCGACCTCGAACCCCGCGACCTCTTGCCCCACATGGGCGACCCGGGCGAAGACGTCGCACGGCGACAGCCGCAGAGCCAGCTTGTTCGAGTTGTGCAGGACGACGGCGTCGTCGGCGGCCAGACCGATCGACACGGCGATCGCAGTCGCGGCCGCGATCGCACGCGTGACGTCGGTCGTCTCCATCCCCGCATCCTGACATGGTTCACCGAGGGCGGTGCCGAATAATCGGCGGCCATGATCGCCTCCGTCGACGAGGCTCAGCTTCCTTACAGGGAACGGGAGTTGGCGCCTCAAGGGGTCGGGCGGGCGGCGAACCTTGTCCCACCACGACCCGGCGGGGATCATGACCGCGTGCAGCGCCAAGAGAAAGTCCATGAACTGCTCGCGCGTGCCGGACTCACGGTCGTCGAGGACGTGGGCCCGGGCAGCCTGTTCCCGCCGGAGGCCGGCTGGCGCATCGCGCGGGGGATCGCGGCGCCGGACGGCGCGGCCCGCGAAGCGCTCGACGCCGAGTGGTGGCGGCGCCTCGCGGATGCCGACGGCGGCTTCCTGGTGGCCGTCCTCGGGTACCGGATCGGCGGCAACGACGACTGGTGGACCCACGTCCGGTACACGGGCGACGGTGTGCCGGAACTGACCGACGACCCCGGGTTCGTGGCGCTCTCCCTCGACGGACAGGTACTGCTGGCAGCGGTGCCCAGCGCGGACGGGCCGCGGGTGACGGCTCGTGACGGGCGGGTGGACGGGTCGCGGGTGGCAGCCCGTGACGGGCAGGCGGACGGGTCGCGGGTGGCGTCCATCGACCGGCAGGCTGACGGGCCTCGCGCGGCGGCCTTCGACGGGCAGGCGGGCAGGCCCCGGGTGACGGCCTTCGACCGGCTGCCCGAGCGGCTGGTGGAGGCGGCCGAGGCCGCCGGGCGCGAGACGGAGGACGAGCGTGCCGAGGTGTGGGCGGCGGTGCCCGGTCGGCCCGCGTGGCCCGTGCGCTGGGCGGAGGGGATCGGTTTCAATCCGGCCGCACCGGACGACCTGCTGATCCGGCTGCTGGACGTGACGGAGGGCTTCCTGGACGGCTGCGACCGGCCCGCCGTCCTCGACGCCGCGCTCACGCACCCCGATCCGCGGGTGCGGTCGGCACCCGCCGACACCTTCCGGCCCAAGCTCACGTCCGACCAGTGGACACGCCTGGTCCGCGCCGAACCGTCCCCGAGCCGGCGCGTGTTCTGGGCCGGGCGGGCCCACGACTGGGGCGCCGAACTCCCCGAGGACCTGTACGACGACCTCCTCGCCGGTACGTCCCGAGCCCAGGCCGCCGCACTCCCCGGGCTCCCCGCCCGTCACCTCCCGAGCCTCGCCGCCGACACCGATCCCCGGGTGCGGGCGGCCGCCTGCGCCCGCTGGGAGGACCTCGCCGCACCCCTGCGGGAACGGCTGCTGGCCGACACCGCCGACGCGGTGCGAACGGCGGCACTGCTCGCCCACCACACCGCCGTCCCCATGCCCCGTGAGAACTTCACCGCGCTCCCCGCGCCCCGGCGAGCGCTCGAACAGTGCCGTCTCGCACCCGAGTTGGAGGCGGAACTGGTCCGGGACGAGGACGCGGAGGTACGCCGGACACTGGCCGCCAACCCGGGGCTCGGAGCGCACGGTGTCGCCGTCCTGGCACAGGACCCCGACGACGCCATCCGCTCGACGGTGGCGCTGCGGGCCGACCTCACCGAGGAACAACGTGCCGAGGTGCGCCACGACTTCGACCCGGCGTCGATGTCGATGTCGCACGCCCTGCCCTGGGTCGCGAGCCTGCACGGCGACGCCGACGCGATGCGCCGCCTGGCCGTGTCGCCGCATCCGCTCGTCCGCCGCAGCGTGGCCCGCGCCCGGCATCTCCCACCGGACGTGGTGGAGCGGCTGGCCGGGGACGAGGACCGGGTGGTCGGCCTGTTCCTCGCCGAGTCGTGCGACGACGCGCCGGCCGAGTTGCTGCTGGAGGTCTGGCGCTGGTGGGACGGCAGCTTCAGCCACCCCGGCCGCCCCCGCAGCCACCCCAACTTCCCCCGCACGGGCCTGCTGCGCTACGCCGACGACCCCGTCGGACGGATGCGCCGCCTGGCCCTGGACGATCCGGAGTCCACGCCCGCCGACGTCGCGCGTCTCGCCCGCGACCCCGAGGCCGAGGTCCGCCACCGCGCCGCTCAGGACCCCCGCCTGTCACCGGCCGACGCGGTACGGCTGCTCAACGACCCGGCGAGCCACGTCCGCGCGACCGCGACACGCAACCCGCAACTGCCGTCCCGCGTCCTCGCCGACCTGCTGCACGACCGCGTCACGGCCGGGGACGCGGTCATGAACCCGGCCATCCCGATCCCGGTCCTGCACCGCATCGTGTCTGTGACCGCGGCAGCGGCAGCGGGGGCGGCAGCGGCAGCGGCGCGGTGAGTGGCGTGGCGCACTTTTGCAAGCAGGTGCTTGCAATAGTTAGCAAGGGTGGTGCAAGGTGAAGGCATGGCATCGCTCAACGTCGGCAATCTTGGTGAGTATCTGCGGGAACAGCGGCGCACCGCGCAGCTGTCCCTGCGGCAGCTCGCCGATGCCGCCGGGGTGTCCAATCCGTATCTGAGCCAGATCGAGCGCGGGCTGCGCAAGCCGAGCGCGGAGGTGCTGCAACAGGTCGCCAAGGCCCTGCGGATCTCCGCCGAGACGCTCTACGTGCGGGCCGGCATCCTCGACGCCGAGCGGGACGGAGAGGAGCGCCGACGGGAGGACGCGACACGTGCGGTCATCCTCGCCGATCCCACGCTCACCGAACGGCAGAAGCAGGTGCTGCTTCAGATCTACGAGTCCTTCCGCAAGGAGAACGGGTTCGAGATCGCCGACGGGGACCAGGGCGTGGAGAGCGGTCCCGGCGTGAGCGACGGTGCCGACGGCAGCGACGCCGACCCGCGGGAGCAGACGGCCGGTTGACGAAGACGACGAAGACACAGCCTGTCGACGACGACTCGGCCCGTCCGCCGAACGCGGAAGCAACTCAAAACCCTCAGCTGACAGAAACCGGGAGAACCATCACCATGGCCATCACCGATGACCTCCGCAAGACCCTGAGCGACCCCACCCCCCTCTACTTCGCCGCCGGCACCGCCGACCTCGCCCTCCAGCAGGCCAAGAAGGTTCCCGGCCTGGTCGAGCAGTTGCGTGCCGAGGCCCCGGCCCGGATCGACGCCGTGCGCGGCACCGACCCGAAGGCCGTGCAGGAGAAGGCCGCCGCCCGCGCCAAGGAGGCCAGTGCCAAGGCCAAGGAGGCGCAGGAGACCCTCCAGACCAAGGTCAACGAGTTCCTCACCAGCCTCGACGGCGACCTCAAGAAGCTCGGCACCACGCTCGACGCCGACCTGAAGAAGTTCGGCGAGTCCGCCCAGGACTTCGCGCTGCGCGGGGTCGGTGTCGCCGCCGAGTACGCGGTCAAGGCGCGTGAGGCGTACGAGAAGGTCGCCGAGCACGGCGAGCAGGCCGTGAAGACCTGGCGCGGCGAGGCGGCCGACGAGATCGAGGAGCTGGCCGTCGCGGTCGAGCCCGACCCCGAGCCGGTCGTCGTGAAGGCCGAGGAGCCCGCTCCGGCCCCGGCTCCCACCGCCGCCGCCCCGGCGAAGAAGCCCGTCGCCAAGAAGGCTCCGGCCCGCAAGACCACCGCGAAGAAGACCACGCCCCCCGCGAAGTGACACGAACGGGTGATCGGTGACGGGTCGGGCACTCGACGAGCGCCCGGCCCGTTCTGTCTTCAGCGGCAATCCGGTTGCGGGTACGGTGACCGCGTAATGACTAGCCGAGTCTGGTGGTGGACGTAGTGCTGATGCAGGGCTTCACAGGGTTCATGTGGCTGTTGAGCACCGCCCTGATCGTGTTCAGCGGCTTCGCGCTCGTCGACGCCGCGACGCGCCGCGAGGACGCCTATCGCGCGGCGGACAAGAAGACCAAGCCGTTCTGGCTGATCGTTCTCGGGCTCGCCTTCGTGGTGAACCTGATCTTCAACATCCTGTCGTTCCTGCCGATCATCGGCCTCGTCGCGACGATCGTGTACATGGTCGACGTCCGCCCGGCCCTCCGCGGCCTCTCCGGCGGCGGCCGCAGCCGCAGAGGCGGCTCCAGCAGCGACGGCCCCTACGGCCCGTACAACGGCGGACGCTGAAGTCCCACGGCCGGACGCTGACGCCCTACGGCGGCCGTTGAAGTCCTACGGCGGACGCTGACGCCCTACGGCCAGGTGGCCGGGGTCACGGTGCCCGGTCCAGCAGTACCACCGCCACGTCGTCCGTCAGCTCGCCGCCGTTGAGGTCGCGGACCTCGTTCACCGCCGCCCGCAGCAGCTCCTCGCCCCGCAGGCCCTCCGCGAGCTGGCGGCGGACCATCGCCACCATGCCGTCCTGGCCGAGCCGTTCGCGGCGGCCCCGGCCGATCCGGCCCTCTATCAGGCCGTCCGTGTAGAGCATCAGGCTCCACTCCGCGCCCAGTTCCACCTGCATCCGCGGCCAGCGGGCACCGGGGAGCAGGCCGAGGGCGGGGCCGTTGTTGTCGTAGGGGAGGAGTTCGGCCGGGCGGCCGGGGCAGGCCAGCAGCGGGGACGGGTGACCGGCCAGGCACAGGCCCGCGCGGCGGCCGTCGGGGGCGATGTCGACCGTGCAGAGCGTCGCGAAGATCTCGTCGTCGGAGCGCTCGTGCTCCAGGACCTGTTGCAACGTGCCGAGCAGTTCGTCGCCGCACAGCCCGGCCAGCGTCAGCGCCCGCCAGGCGATGCGCAGTTCCACGCCGAGCGCGGCCTCGTCGGGGCCGTGGCCGCAGACGTCGCCGATCATCGCGTGCACGGTGCCGTCGGGGGTGCGCACGGTGTCGTAGAAGTCGCCGCCGAGCAGCGCGCGGGAGCGGCCGGGGCGGTAGCGGGCGGCGAAGTGCAGCGGGGAGCCGTCGAGGAGGGGCGTGGGCAGCAGGCCGCGTTCGAGGCGGGCGTTCTCCTGGGCGCGCAGCTTGGACTCGGTGAGCTTGCGCTCGGCCCTGTCGGAACGTTTCCGCTCCACCGCGTACCGGATCGCGCGGCTCAGCAGCCGGCCGTCCAGCTCGTCCCGGAAGAGATAGTCCTGGGCGCCCACCCGGACCGCCTCGGCGCCGCGCTCGGTGTCGCCGGACGCGGTGAGCGCGAGGACGGCGTGGTGGGGCGCGATGCGCAGCACGTGCTTGAGCACGGCCAGCTCGTCGTCGGCGCCGTCCGCGGCCCGGCCGGGGGCGGGCAGCGCGAGGTCGAGCAGGATGCAGTGGACGTCGTCGGTGAGCAGCCGCTCGGCCTCGGTGAGGTTGCGGGCGGTGCGGATCCGGATCGGTTTGCCGGTCGGATCGACCAGCTCGGGCACGATCGGCGAGCCGCCGGGGTCGTCCTCGATCATCAGCAGGGTGAGGTGACCGGCGGGGCCGCCGGGACCGGCGCCGGTGACCGTGCCGTCGTTCACCGTGTTCACCGTGTCCTGCGTGCGCGGGGCTTCCGGGCGCGGGGCTTCCGCGCCTTCGGAAGCGCTCCCCGGCAACTCGCCGGAGGTCGCTCCCGAGGTCGCTCCCGAGGTCGCTCCCGAGGTCGCTCCCGAGGTCGCTCCCGAGGTGTCGCCGATCGTGGGCGCGGCCGGCGCCTGACCACTCTCCGCGGCCGGGATCGCTCTCTGCCGCGGTATGGGTGCGGGCATCGTCCTGTTCCTTCCCTCCCCCCGAGGGCGCGGTGGGGCGAGGGACCTCGACCCACCGACCGGGACCATAGCGTTAGTGGGCGCCGGAAAGGAATGGTGTGAGACAGGTCGCCCGGCAGGCAGCCACAGTCATATGCCGTGTTCTGTACCGCAGTTGGGCAGGACGGCGGTGGGGCCGGGATGACGAAGGTCACGCCGGGTCGGGGTTTGGGGCGGTTGGTGCGTGTGCTGTGTCACGTGGCTCGGGTCACCGGTCGCCACCGCGTCCACCGGCAGGACATATCACGCATCCGGTCGCACAACACCCAATATCGGCATCGAACCGGCCCCCGCGACCGTCACCGTACGCCCCGGGCGCGGGGCGTGGATGATCGCGCCGTCCCCGATGTACATCGCGACATGGCTGGCGTCGTCGAAGTAGATGATCAGGTCACCGGGGCGCATGTCCTTCACGTCCACGTGCGGCAACTGCTTCCACTGCTCCTGCGAGGTGCGCGGGATCGGATCGCCGGCGCTCGCCCAGGCCTGCGAGGTCAGCCCCGAGCAGTCGTACGACTTCGGGCCCTCCGCGCCCCACTCGTACGGCTTGCCGAGCTGGGCCGTCGCGTACGCCACCGCCGCCTTGCCCTCGGTGGACGCCTTGCCGCTGATGTCCTTGAGGACACCGGAGTCGAGCCAGTCGGTCTGCGCCTTCAGCGCGGCCTGCTGCTCCAGCGCGGCCAGGCGTTCCTTCTCCTTCTTCTCCAGCTGGGACTCCAGCTTCTCGGCCGCCGCGATCTGGGTGGTGATCGTCTTCTGGGCCGCGGCCTTGGCCTGGCGGTTCTTCTCCAACTGCTGCCACTGGGTGGAGGCGTCGGCGGTGTACTGCTTCAAGTCGTCCTGGGTGCGGGTCAGTTCGGTGATCAGACCCTTGGTGGCACGCTGGCCCTGGAGTATCCGCCCGGCACCGTCCAGAAACGCCTGCGGGTTGTCGCTCAGGACCAGCTGCGCCTCGTCCGGGAGCCCGCCCGTGCGGTACTGGGAGCGGGCCGCGGCACCTGCGCGATCCTTCAACTCGTCCAGTTTCTCCTGGCCCTTGACGATCTTCTTGGCCAGCTCGACGATCTGCGCGGACTGCTTCTGAGCCTGCTCCTCGGCCGCGTTGTAGGCGTCGGTGGCGACGGCGGCGTCGTGGTAGAGGTCGTCGAGCTTCGCGCGCACGGCCTCAAGGTCCTTGTTGGTCACGGGGGTTGGGGGTGCGGTCGTCGAGGGAGTCGGTGTGGGAGTGGGCGACGGGCTCGCGAAGGCGATGCCGGGTGCCGCCAGCACGGTGACCGCGCAGACGACCGTGACGGCCGTCGTGATCAGGGCTCGCCTGCCCGCTCCCATACCCCTGCCCCCACATCACGTATCTGATTGACCGTCAGTAACTTACGGACGCCTGGGGGATCGTGCCATGTCCGCACAGAAAACGACAGAGGTAGTACTTCCCGTACTTCTTCCCTTTCCTTCCAGGTCATGACCTGTCACGGCGATTTCCCCGCCCGTGTGACGAACGGCCGACGGAGATCGTTCCCCCGCCGGACGACCATTCACCCCAGCGGAGCCAACGCCCCCCACTCCACGGTCACTTCGCCCTGCCGCCACCGCACCGGACCGTCCACCACCGGCCAGTCGGCGGTGAGATCCCGCACCGCGCGGATCCAGCGCTGACGGGCGCCGTAGGAGACGTAGGGCGCGGCGGCGGCCCAGGCGCGGTCGAAGTCGCGGAGGAACGCGTGCACCGGTTCGCCGGGCACATTGCGGTGGATGAGGGCTTTGGGGAGCCGTTCGGCGAGGTCGGACGGCCGCTCCAGGGAACCGAGCCGCGCCGCGAAGGTGACCGTCCGAGGCCCCTCGGGCCCGAGCGCGACCCACACGTGCCGCCGCCCGATCTCGTCACAGGTCCCCTCGACCAGCAGCCCGCCCCGGGAGCCCCCGCCCGTCGGCGCGAGCCGTCCGCACAGCCGCGCCCAGACCTCGGCGACCTGCGCCTCGTCGTACTGCCGCAGCACGTTCGCCGCGCGGATGAGCGACGGCCGTCGCGGCACGGGGATCTCGAACCCGCCGTGCCGGAACACCAGCCCCTCGCGCTCGTACGGCTTGGCCGCCGCGACCCGCGCCGGTTCGATCTCGACACCGACCACGTGCGCGTGCGGGGCGACGGTACGGAGTCGCGCGAGCAGTTCCACGGCGGTCCAGGGCGCGGCACCGTACCCGAGGTCGACGGCGAGGGCCTCGCCCGCCCGCCGCAGCTCCGCCCCGTGCGTCGCCACGATCCAACGGTCCATACGGCGCAGCCGGTTGGGGTTGGTCGTCCCGCGCGTCACTGTTCCCAGGGGGCGGGCGGCTGCGCGGGCTGTCATACGTACGAGGGTAGGCGGACGCGGACGCGGACGGGGACGCGGACGCCGAAGCGGACGGGGAGGCGCCGCACGTCACGTCCGGGATGACGACCATCGGCGTGATGTCGGCGTCGACCTTGTCGCCCGCCTTGACGCGGACCCGGAAGGTCACGTCGGCGTGCCAATCGTCGATCTTGAAGTCGACGCTGGCGCCGTCGGCGGTCGGGTGCGCGATGGTCCGGGTGCCCGTGTTCCCCTCCAGACCCGCGATCAGCCTGTACGTCGAACCGCCGTGAAGTTGGCGGACGGGTGGTCGGCGTAGGCCCTGCGACTGGTCAGGCGATGGTCATGGGCATGACCGACCGCGGTGCGGCGCGCCCCAGCCGCCCACGCCGCAACGGCTCGAACGGTTGAGCGACACCAGGTAATGTCCAGGCAAAATCCCCATGCGCCGGAATGAGAATCCCGCCCGTCGGCGTTGCACCCCCTTGGAGGGAACCCCACACCCTCCTTCCGGCATGCCCGCAGCGAGGAGGAACGCCACGTGAGCCAGTACGGCAGCAGGCTCGGGCGCCGTTCCCCGGCCGCGTCCGCCCGGCTGCGGCTGCACCGCAAACCCCGCCGGGTCGCCATGCTCTCCGTGCACACCTCGCCGCTGCACCAGCCCGGCACGGGCGACGCGGGCGGCATGAACGTCTACATTGTGGAACTCGCGCAGCGCCTCGCCGCGATCAACATCGAGGTGGAGATCTTCACGCGCGCCACCACCGCGGTCCTCCCCCCGACCGTCGAACTGGCCCCGGGCGTCCTCGTCCGGCACGTCGACGCGGGGCCGTACGAGGGTCTCGCCAAGGAGGAACTCCCCGCCCAGCTCTGCGCGTTCACGCACGGAGTGATGCAGGCGTGGGCCGGTCACCGCCCCGGGTACTACGACCTCGTCCACTCGCACTACTGGCTCTCCGGCCACGTCGGCTGGCTCGCCGCGCAGCGTTGGGGCGTGCCCCTCGTGCATGCGATGCACACGATGGCCAAGGTCAAGAACGCCAACCTGGCCGACGGCGACACCCCCGAGCCCGCCGCGCGCGTCATCGGCGAGACCCAGATCGTCTCCGCCGCCGACCGCCTCATCGCCAACACGGCGGAGGAGGCCGACGAACTTGTACGGCACTACGCGGCCGACCCCGCCAAGGTCGCCGTGGTGCACCCGGGCGTGAACCTCGAACGCTTCCGGCCCGCGGATGGTCGAGCGGCGGCCCGTGCCCGTCTCGGGCTGCCGCAGGACGCCCTCATTCCGCTCTTCGCGGGCCGCATCCAGCCCCTCAAGGCGCCGGACGTGCTGCTGCGCGCGGTCGCCGTGCTGCTCGACGAGCGGCCCGAACTGCGGTCGAACATCGTCGTCCCCGTCGTCGGCGGCCCCAGCGGCAGCGGCCTCGCCAAGCCGGAGGGGCTCCAGAAGCTGGCCGCGCGGCTGGGCATCGCGGATGTCGTACGGTTCCGGCCGCCGGTCGGGCAGGAGCAGCTCGCGGACTGGTTCCGGGCCGCGTCCGTGCTGGTCATGCCGTCGTACAGCGAGTCCTTCGGGCTGGTCGCCATAGAGGCGCAGGCGGCCGGCACGCCGGTGCTGGCGGCCTCGGTCGGCGGTCTCCCGGTGGCGGTGCGCGACGGCGAGACCGGCTTCCTGGTCCAGGGCCACGACCCCGCCGCCTACGCGCGCGTCCTGCGCACCCTCGCCGACGACCCGCACCTCGCGCCCCGCATGGGCGAGGCCGCCGCCCGGCACGCGCAGTGCTTCGGCTGGGACACGGCCGCCGCCGCCACGGCCGACGTCTACGCGGCCGCGGCCCAGGCCCACCGCCGTCACGTACGCTCGCACCATGGGTGAGGCGGTGGCGGACCAGGAGCGGGCGGCGCAGGTCATCGAGGGTTTCCTCAAGGGCGCCGAACTCGACTGGGAGAGCCCGGAGTCGGGCACGTTCGTGGTCCAACTCCCGGGCACCCGCAAGCTGTCGACGACCGTCTCCCTCCTCGTCGGCCGCCACTCCCTCTCGCTCAACGCCTTCGTCATCCGCCACCCCGACGAGAACGAGACGGGCGTCCACCGCTGGCTCCTGGAGCGCAACCTCAAGCTGTACGGCGTGAGTTACGCCGTCGACCGACTCGGCGACGTCTACGTCACCGGCCGCCTCCCCCTCGCCGCCGTCACCGAGGCCGAGATCGACCGCCTCCTCGGCCAGGTCCTGGAGGCCGCCGACGGCAGCTTCAACACCCTGCTGGAGCTGGGTTTCTCCGCCGCGATCCGCAAGGAGTACGCGTGGCGGGTGGCGCGCGGGGAGTCGACGCGGAACCTGGACGCGTTCACTCATCTGACCCAGCGGCCGACCAACTGACCGTCGACTGACTGCGTTCTCCCTCTTCCGCTGTTTCCTGGCCTCGTGGCATGCTCACCGCTGACGCAGATCTGAACGTCGTTCACATCCATGAAAAGCCGCATGGGAGGACGTACGTACATGAGCCACATCCCCCTCACCAGACGAACCCTGCTCGGCGGCGCGCTGGCCGTCGCGGTCCCCCTCCCGAGAACCGCAACCGGCGGTGAAGTCCCTTCCCTCTGGCGGGAGTTCACCCGCACCCCCTTCACCCACCCGCAGATCCCGTACATCGGCAGGGCGGGCGCCCGGCGCCACCCCCGCCGCCCCCGCGCCTTCGACGTCCTCCGCTACGGCGCTGTCGCGGACGGCGTCACCGACTCCGCCCCCGCGATCAACCGTGCCATCGCCGCTGCCGGTAGGGCCGGCGGTGGCACGGTCCACCTCCCGCCCGGCACCTTCCGCATCGACGACGTGATCCGCGTCGGCCACTCGAACGTCGTGGTCAGGGGCGCGGGCAGCGACCGTACGAAGCTCTACGCGACGCGGAATCTGACGGAACTGATCGGCGTCTACGGCTCCCGCTACGGCGGCGACAAGTCGTCCTGGTCCTGGGCGGGCGGCCTCATCTGGCTCGCCCCGACGGCCCGTTGGGACTCACTGGTCGCCGCGATCAGGGCGAAGGCCTGGCCCTTCGAGGGCTGGACCGGCAACAGGCGTGACGAATGGCGGCAGTTGACGACGGTCGAACCGGCGAGGCAGGGCGCGTGGACGGTACGGGTGGCGGACGCCTCCCAACTCAGGCCCGGCACCCTGGTGTTGCTCCGCCTCGCCGACGACCCCGCCCACACCCTCCTCCAGCACATGGCGGGCGGCGGCCCCGGCCCCGAGGCGTACTACTGGGACGACAAGACGAAGCTGCTGTCGTACGTCCCCTACGAATGGCCGGTCCGCATCGCGCACGTCCACGGCCGGACGGTGACCCTGGAGCGCCCGCTGCCCCTCGACCTCCGCCCCGAGTGGAACCCCCAACTGACCACCCACGTGCAGGAGTTGACGGGCTCGGGCGTAGAAGGCCTCACCCTGGAGGCCATCGAGACCCCGCAACAACCCCACCTCCTCGACAAGGGCTACAACGGTGTCGTCCTCCAATGCGCCTACGACTGCTGGCTGGACGACGTGACGGTCCGTCACGTCGACAACGGCTTCGGCCTGGTGGCGGCCTCGGCCTGCACCCTGCGCGGTACGACGGTGGCGGGCCGCGGCTCCCACCACCCCTACTTCTGCCGCGAGGGCTCGCACGACAACCTCGTCGAGGACTTCACGATCGAGGACCGGACGGTCCCGGCACCGCCCAACACCCAGCTCCACGGCATCAACGTCGAGGGCCTGTCCTCATACAACGTCTGGTCGCGCGGCGACATGCGCATGGGCACCTTCGACAGCCACCGCGGCCTGCCCTTCGCCAACGTCCGCACCGACATCACGGTGAACAACAACGGCCGCCACGGCGGCGACGCGAACGCGGGCCCCCTCTTCGGCGCCCGCTTCACCCACTGGAACATCCGCGTCACCAACGGCCGCGCGGGCCTGCTGAAGATCGACCAACTGGCGCCGTACAGTGCCACGGTGGGCCTGAACACGGTCACCGAGTTCGACCAGATCGACGTCCCCGACTTCACCGGCGACCTCCACTCCCGCCTGGAGCTGTACGGCACGACGGACGCCGTACGGCCGCGAAACCTGTACGAGGCGCAGCGGGAGCTGTGACTCAGGTGCGCCGCAGGACGTCGTAGCCGATGAAGTCGAACATGCGGGTCCCGGGCGGCAGTTGGCGCTGTCGGCCGGTGAAGCGGTGGGCGCCGACGGCCTGGGGGATCGAGGGGTCGGAGACCCACAGCCGCTCGAACCCGCGGTCCTCCAGCCAGGCGCAGACCTGGGGCACGAGGTCGGTGGCCAGGTCGCGGCTGCGGGTCCATACGAGCGTGCCGCCCGTCCGGCACAACGCGGTGCAGTGGTCGAGGAGGCGTTCCACGTCGGCGTCGGTGATGTTGCCGAGGACGCCGCAGGCGAGGGCGAGGTCGGCGGGCGCGAGGTCGGCGTACTGGTCCGTCGACGAGGCGTCCCCGGCGACGACTTCGACGCACGGGAGGTTGGCCTCCCGTGCGGCTCGCGTCGCGTCGGCGACGTTCCGTTCGTCCAACTCGACCAGCCGGGCGCGGACTTCGGCCCCGCGCGGATGGTCGGCCAGTACGCCGATCAGGTCACGGCCCTGTCCGGCGCAGAGACTGATCGCGGTGAGCGGTCCCGGCGGGGCGGTGTCGAGGGCGAGTCGTAGGCGTTCCTGGATGCGGGCCAGGCGCTGACTGAGGTAGGAGTCGGGGGAGTTGTAGGAGTCGTGCCATTCGTGCCAGTCCATGCGGGGAACCTAGCTGCGGAGTCGATCTCTGTCGCGTGAATATCGCCCCGGTGTGACCCCCACCAACTTCCGGAAATGGCGGGTGAGATGGGACTGGTCGTAGAAGCCGGTGGCCGCCGCGACCTCGCCCGGTGGGCGGCCGTCGAGGAGCAGGCGGCGGGCGCGGTCGACGCGGCGGGACATCAGGTACTGGTGCGGTGCGATGCCGTACGCGCCGCTGAACGCCCGTACCAGATGGGCGGGATGGGCGTGCACGAGCCGAGCGGCCTCGTCGAGCGCGATGCCCTCGGTGACGCGTTCGTCGAGGAGTTCGCGGAGGGTGCGGGCGAGGGCGGGGTCCCCGGTGGGGGCGGGGGAGGACGGTCGCGGCCGTAGGTGGGCGTGCAGTCGTTCGGCGATGAGGGTGAGGCGGCTCGCGGCCTCCAGTTCGTCACCGGGGTGGTCGAGCGCGGTGTGCAACTGGCCGACGCGTAGCCGGAGTTGGGGATCGCGGAGATCGGGCCGGTCGACGGCGGACCCGATGAGACCGTCTGGGAGGTGGGTGTCGTCGAGATAGAGGACGCGCTTGCGGAAGCCGTGCGGGGTGGCGGGGGAGCCGTTGTGCGGGATGTGCGGCGGCAGCAGCGACACCGTGTCGTGCGGGGTGCCGTGCTCGTGCCGGTCGAGGTCGTACCGTACGGCACCGTCGTCCACGATCAGCAGCGTCCACGCGTCGTGCACGTGCATCGGGTAGGCGTACTCGGTGAAGTGGGCGTGGAAGACCTCGACGACACCGGGGATACGGGGCCGCCAGGCGGAGACCTCCTGCTGCGGGGCCATGCAAAGAACGTACAAGACGGGGGCGCGGAGCGGTCGGCAGTCTCGACGCATGAGCACTGATGACATCCCTGGCCCTGATGAACCGATCCGCTTCGACACGAAGATCGCCGTGCTGCTGCGCGACGACCTGGAGCCGTGGCAGCGGCTGAACGTCACGTCCTTCCTGGTCAGCGGCCTGGGCGCGCAGATCCCCGAGGTGATCGGAGAGCCGTACGAGGACGCGGACGGGGTGGCGTATCTGCCGATGTTCCGGCAGCCGGTGATGGTCTTCGAGGCGACGAAGGAGGTGCTGGCGGCGGCCCACGCCCGGACCCTGTCCCGGGCCCTGCCGCGCGCGGTCTTCACGTCCGACCTGTTCGCCACGGGCAACGACCGCGACAACCGGGCGGCGGTACGGGCCGTGCCCACGGCCGACCTGGATGTGGTCGGACTGGCGGTCTACGGGCCGCGGAACGGGGTGGACAAGGTGGTGAAGGGGGCGCGGATGCATCCGTGAGAGGGAGTTGGCGAGGGGTGATTCGGTGAGTACTGCCCGAGTCGGATGACGGTGATGCGCGCACGGGGGGCGGCTTGATCAGTTCGAGTGGCGGTCGCCGCGAAGCCTTCTGTGCGCGCACCGGGAGGGAGGAGAGTCCTCCCCGGTGAGCCCTTACCCGGGGTGGGCCACCCGCACCGATCCATTCTTCGGCAATCGGCAGGGAGAGAACCATGAACCGATCCACGAAGCTGGCCCTGGGAGCTGTCGTGACGGCACTCACCATCGGCGGCACGGTCGCGGCCTCGGCCCCACCGGACCAGCCCCACCGGGCGGCGGCCACCGCCGACTGGGCCAAGGTCTCCGCGAGCGGACACATCCTGGGCGGGCAGGGCATCCGCGGCATCAACAAGTTCGGCCACGGCCGCTACAACATCACCACGACACACAACCTCAACGGCTGCGCCCTCCTCGGCACCATCAACACCAACGGCGGCAGCGACCCCGGCCCGGGCAGCTCGTCCATCCTCGTCGGCCAGGTGAACGGGAACACGCTGTTCGTCCGGACGGCGACGCCGTCCGCTGGCGGGAACGCGGGGGTGGACAGTGATCGGCCGTTCTCGATCACGGTGGTGTGCTGATCAGCGGCGGCGCTTTTTCGGGGGGTTGCGGTGCTTGAGGGAGGCTCGTAGTTGCTGGGCGTCGTAGGTTTTGCCTTGGGCTGCCAGAGTGTTGGCGAGAGCTCTGGTGAGGTCGCTGTACATACGGTGGTCGACTCCATAGGCCTCCCGGGCGAAGCCTCTAGTGGCGCGTAGAAGTTTCTCCGTCTCGGAGTGACAGCCGAGAGCCGTGAGGGTCTTGCAAAGATTCTCGGCGCTGATCAGCGTGTGAGTGTGCCGGTTGCCGACCACCTGTTGACACAGCGCCAGGACATCGGTCAGGACGACACGGGCTTCGTCGAACCTATGCATCCTGTACAGGGTGGAACCGAGAACCCTGGTGGCGTCGAGAGCGGCAGGGTGCGCGTCGTTCGACGTATTCCGGAACCGCTCCAAGACGTTCGTCAGTGTGCTGTGGGCTTCGTCTAGACGACCCAGTTGCATCAGGGTGAAGCCAAGTGCGCCGACGGATCGGAGCGCATCAAGGTGGTCTTTGCCCAGCGTCTCTTCGCGACGCGGCACGATGTCCACCAAGAAGGCGTAGGCCTCGATGCACCGTTCCAGTTGGCTGTAATTGACGGCGAGGTCGTGGGCGGTACTCAGCGTGTCGGGATGGTCTTCGCCCAACACTCGGCGGCGTCTGTCCAAGAGGTCCAGGGCCAGGGGCAGGGACTTTTCGAACGCGCCCATGTCGTACAGTGCCAGGCCCATCAACTGAGCCGCGTGCAGTGTGTCGCGATGGTCCTCGCCCAGAGACGCGGTCCATGTCTCGTACAGGATCTCGCTGAGCCCGAGGGCCACCTCGGACTGGGCGGAGCGGGCTAGATACACGGCTGCCTTCAGCAGCATCGGCCGTAGCCCGGCCCTGTCTACCAAGCTGTTCAGCGCGGCCGTCAGATGCGGAATGAGCAATGACCACTCCGGCCAGTTCTTCGGCAACTCGGGGTCACCGGGATCGACGGTGCTGAGCAGCCCCGCCACATCGTCCTGGACCGGCCCCACGGCCTGATCACCCGCGCGGTCCCGTACCACGGCCTGCGTCAGCCGGTGCACCTGGAACGTGTCCGGCCCGACGACCGCCAGCCCGTAGCGGGCGAGCGGCTGGAGTGCGTTCCTCGGCCAGCTGATGGCGTGTCGGCCTCCCGGCACGCTGGTCAGCGCATCGCGCGCCTCGACGAGCCACGTCGTAGGAATCGGCTCAGGCCCCAGGAACGCGGCCAGCCGAAGCACCGCCGCCGCCTCCGGATGGTCCGCGTCCAGGCGGTCCGCCGCGATCGTGACCGTGGCGGCCACCGAGAGCGGATAGTCGTAGACCTCCCCGTCGGCGAGGAGTTGGGCGGTGTTGGTCCTGAGCAGTTGCAGATAGTGGTCCGGCGGCATCCCTTCGCTGAGCGCGCCGGCGGCCTGGGCCAGGGCGAGCGGCAGATCACCGAGGGCGTCGGCCAGGGCGTCCGCCGTGCCGCTGCTCAAGGTGGGCAACTGGCCGTTCAGGTACGCCAGCGACTCCGCGCGGCTGAACACGCCCAGCGCCAGTCCTGTGGCGACCTTGTTCCACGCCGGATCGCGCGCCGTGATCAGCACATGCCCGGGCCCCTCCGGCGGCAGCCAGCTCCGCAACTGCTTGGGATCCTCCGCGTTGTCCAGCACGAGGAGCCACCGCTCATGGGTGCGCAAGTACTCCAGGGCGTACCGGGCGTTGATCTCGGCGCCCGCCTCCGGCTTGGCCACGTCGACGCGGGCCGCGAGTTCCGCGTACCGGGCGGGGACCTGTTCGCCCTGTTCTGCGTCGACCCACCACACCAGGTCGTACTGTCCGGCGAAGCGGTGCGCGTACTCCAGCGCCACCTGGGTCTTGCCGACGCCGCCCGGCCCGTGCAGCACCCGGACGGCGGCCCGGCGCTCGCCGAGCAGACCGGTGCGCACCTTCTCGATGATCTCGTCGCGGCCGGTGAAGTGCGGGTCGCGTCGTTGTCGTACGTCCCATACGGCTGGGTCGTTTGTAGTGGAGGGGAACCGCGGGCGGAGGCCCTGCGGGGCGGTCGACCGGCTGGACGACGATGACTTGGTGCCGGGGAAGGTGGGCGGAGTGGTCGGGGGCAGTGGCCCGCGTACCGCGTCGAGCAGCGCCTTGAGCGCCTCCGGCTCGTCCAGGTCGTGCAGCTTCTGGCGGATCAGGGGTCGTAGGATCGCCGGCAGTTGTTCTGGCTCCAGAGGCTCGACGACCAGCGGAACGAAGCGGTCCCGGCCGGCTACGGCGGCGGTCCATTCCTCCTCGGTGTAGCGGCCCGGAGCGAAGTACTGGGGGGAGAACAGGGCGACGACAGCGGACGCCTTCTCCAATGCCTCGTTCATCTTCTTGACGAAGTCCTCGCCCGGACGCCAGTGCCAGATGTCGAGTTCGACCTGGTAGCCGTTCCCCTGGAGATGCCAGGCGACCCATTCCGCCCATTGACTGTCGAGCCCGGCATGACTGACGAACATCGGTCCGCAACTGTCGGTCATGCCTGTCTCCCACCCCAACGCCCCCAGCGGCCCTCGTACCGCACCTCCTTGTATACCTCGTGAAACGCGGATGGCGTGGGCGGAGTGGCGAGCCGGTCTCAGGCCGCGCTGACCTCCGCCTCGGCCGCCGCCACGTGACTCTCGACCCCTGCCGGTCCATCGACCGGCAGCCGTCGCATCAGCAGCCCGTACCCCACCGCCGCCCCCGTCCCCACGACCGCGCACAGGCCCCACAGCCACTCCGCGCCGAAGTGGTCGATGACGAAGCCCGACATCAGTGGGGCGACCAGTGCGGCGACGGCCCAGGACAGGGTGTACATGCCCTGGTAGCGCCCGCGGCCCTGGACCGGGGAGAGGCGGACCACGAGGCCGGTCTGGGTCGGGGCGTTGATCATCTCGCCGAGGGTCCACACGCACACCGTGAGGGCGAAGACACCGACCGAGCCGGCGAACGCCGTGAGCCCGAAGCCGTAGCCCGCGAGGAGGGACGAGACGACCAACAGGCGCTTGGCGTCGCGGTGTTCGATGAGGCGGGTGACCGGGATCTGGAGGGCGACGATGAGGAAGCCGTTGACGGCGATCGCGGTGCCGTAGTCGGCGGGGGTGAACCCGGCCTCGCCCATCGCGACCGGCAGTCCGACCGAACCCTGCTGGAAGACGAGCGCGACGAGGAAGGACAGCCCTACGACACTCATGAACCGCCCGTCGCGCAGGACGGTCCGCAGGCCGACCGCGTCGGCGGGCCGCTTGCCGTCGGCGTCGGTCACGACGCTCGGCCGGGACTCGGGCAGCCGTAGGAACACGACGACCGCGCAGGCCGCCGTCATTCCGGCCTCCAGCAGGAACCCGGCGCGGTAGCTGACCTCGGCGATGAACCCGGCGGCCATGGAGGAGATCGCGAAGCCGAGGTTGATGGCCCAGTAGTTGAGGGAGAACGCTCGGACCCGGTCCTCGGGGCGCACGATGTCCGCCATCATCGCCTGCACGGCCGGGCGGGACGCGTTGCTCGCCGCGCCGACGAGGAACGCGACGCCGGCGATGGCGAGGGGGTCGTACATGAAGCCGAGCAGTGCCACGGACGCAGCCGTCGACGACTGGGCGACGAGGAGGGTGGGGCGGCGGCCGATCCGGTCGGTCATCACGCCCGCGCCGATCGACGAGACGACCCCGCCGAGCCCGTAGAGGGAGGCGACCAGGCCCGCGTAGGTGGCGGAGTAGCCGCGGTCGAGGGTCAGATACAGCGCCATGAACGTCGAGACGAACGCCCCGAGCCGGTTGACGAGAGTGCTGGTCCACAGCCACCAGAACTCGCGGGGCAGCCCGGAGACGGTTTCCCGGGCGGCACGTCTCAGGGCGGCGAGTGACATGGCGGATCCCCCACGGTCGGACAGGCGGTGTGTAAGTGGCCAAGGCGGCGATCACAACTTACGAAGGGGAGGGTCCGGCGGACCACTCAATTAACAGAAGCCGTCAACTGGCGGACCGGGAGGCGGGCACCCGACACCGGCCCGAATGCGTGGATTACGCTCTGAGGCATGGCCGACGCACCGTACAAGCTGATCCTCCTCCGCCACGGCGAGAGCGAGTGGAACGCGAAGAACCTGTTCACCGGCTGGG
This sequence comes from Streptomyces sp. NPDC002276, assembly GCF_053891435.1. Classification (NCBI taxonomy): domain Bacteria; kingdom Bacillati; phylum Actinomycetota; class Actinomycetes; order Kitasatosporales; family Streptomycetaceae; genus Streptomyces; species Streptomyces sp. NPDC002276. The sequence goes on from NZ_JBSFCQ010000023.1 coordinate 108,574, forward strand.
TGGACGTCAACCTGAACGAGAAGGGCGAGAAGGAGGCGGTCCGCGGTGGCGAACTCCTGAAGGACGCCGACCTCCTCCCCGACGTGGTCCACACGTCCCTCCAGAAGCGCGCGATCCGCACCGCGCAGCTCGCCCTCGAATCCGCCGACCGCCACTGGATCCCGGTCCACCGCAGCTGGCGCCTGAACGAGCGCCACTACGGCGCCCTCCAGGGCAAGGACAAGGCGCAGACCCTCGCGGAGTTCGGCGAGGAGCAGTTCATGCTCTGGCGCCGTTCCTACGACACCCCGCCGCCCCCGCTGTCCGACGACTCGGAGTTCTCGCAGTCCGCGGACCCGCGCTACTCCTCCATCCCCCCGGAGCTGCGCCCCCGCACGGAGTGCCTGAAGGACGTCGTCGTCCGCATGCTCCCGTACTGGTACGACGGCATCGTCCCCGACCTCCTCGCGGGCCGCACGGTCCTGGTCGCCGCCCACGGCAACAGCCTCCGCGCCCTCGTCAAGCACCTCGACGGCATCTCCGACGCCGACATCGCGGGCCTGAACATCCCGACGGGCATCCCGCTGGCCTACGAACTGGACGCGTCCTTCAACCCGGTCAAGCCCGGCGGGACGTACCTCGACCCGGACGCGGCCGCCGCCGCGATCGAGGCGGTCAAGAACCAGGGGAAGAAGAAGTAACTCCGGCTGATCAAGCCCCTCACCTGCGGTTTCTATGCAGGTGAGGGGCTTTTTGGTGAACTGGGACCGTCTGTGGGCCGTCAGACGCGTTGGCGCCGGCGGGGGACGCGGATGTCGAGGGCGATCAGTAGGGCCGTCGGAACGGTGACCTTGGCGGGGCGTAGACCCGGAGCGTGAACTGGGTCCGCGTGGCTGAGGTACTCGGCGAGGACCTTGACGTTCCTCTCCTGCGTCCAGGCGGGCACCTTGCGCTCGCGGTGTCCTCGCAGGTGGTCGCACAGCCGGTGACTGGGCATGGCCAGCGCCATAGCCCTCCGGGTCGTGATCCACGACAGCGACGACAGCGACGACAGCGACGACAGCCACACGGTCACCGCGGAAGTCTTCACGGACGTACGACAGGGAGCACGCCCAATGTTGGGGGTCACGGCCGGTCGCGGGTTCTGGTGCGAGTGCTGGACGGAAGGGTTTGACGGACGGCTGCCGCCAGTCTTGTTCGGTTCCTTCGGCGCGTACTCGGAGCGTGCGGCGGACAGTTGGGTGTCGACGATTCCGCGCACCGTCTCACCGGCCCTCGCGCAGGCCAAGCCCCGCGCGATGTCAGTCACCCACGTAAACACGCGTATCACCTGGACGATACGGCTCGCGATCTTCGTTCCGCTTGCCCACGGTCAAGGCGTCGAACTCCCACCCGAGGGCTGATTTCGGTTGATGCTGAACCGTTCAGGTTCTTAGGAATCTCAATGCCGGAGCTGGACGATCACTCTGAGGACGGTGGGCCACACATTCACATCGGCAGTGCGCAAGTCGAGTCAGCGGCAGAGCGCCATGATGGTGTCATCGAAGTCCGGGAACTCCCGGCTCGCCTGCTCGACAACTGCGGTTGGCGACTGCTGCCGTCCCGCCGCGAATCGTTCCGCGACGGCCACCAATTCGCGATTGGGAGACGGCGTCCAGTCAGGCTCGTAGGAGGTGGCCGCCTCCCAAGGGCCATAGCCTCCGGCCAACAGCCACAAGAAGGCGCCCAGATCACACGCCACGACACCGGTCTCCCCCTCCGACCCGAGGAAGACCACCGGCTGATCGACGAGTGGGCTGTGCTGACGGATCAGCCAGAACGCCGCGTATCCACCCGAGCCATCCTGACCGAACACGCGGAAATCGTCGCCGCTCAACTCCGCGTTGCCGGTCCAGGCCCTGAACCAGTCGGTAGTTTCCTCCGCAGACAGGAAAGACGGGAAGGGCTCGAAGTCGACCCCAGCTCCGCCGCTGTACTCGAACGGAAGCGTCAGCGCGGCGGCCAACGCCTCGGGAAACTGTCGACCATCGGTATTCACTCGGACAGGCTAGCGACCACAAGTGTCACTGGATGGCTGCGCACGAATCGCCCGGACTGGCTGGGCCAGCCGTACGTCAAGCATCAACTGAGACACGACAACCACCCTGCTGGCTAGGTGAGTTACAACTCTCGGTGATGCCTCCGGCGAGGGATCGGCCAGCACCGGGACGGGAGCTGGGGTAGGTGTGTGGTTGAGCTGGTCGGGCGAGGCCGCGACGCTCCCGCAGTGAGTTACCGGCGCTTGCGGCGGAAGCGCGACTTCTTCTGCTTCTGGGGGGCCAGCAGTCGCTGGGCTTCGAATCGCCTTCCCAGCGCATCTAGTGCCTTAGCGAGGTTGTGGGTGGCGTCTGCGGTGTCGGGGTGGTCGTCGCCGAGGGTACGGCGATGATGATTGCGCACGTCTTCAAGGAGCTGAGCCGCTGCCGCGTATTGGCGCAGGCTGTACAGGGTGATGGCGAGGTTGTGGGCGGATTGGAGGGTGTCGGGGTGGTCGTCGCCGAGGGTGCGGCGTCGACGGGCGAGGGTGTCCTCGATGATGCG
>NZ_JBSFCQ010000023.1:111230-135538 GCF_053891435.1 Streptomyces sp. NPDC002276
AGGTTGTGCAGGGTGCTGGCGAGGTTGTGGGCGGATTGGAGGGTGTCGGGGTGGTCGTCGCCGAGGGTGTGGCGTCGACGGGCGAGGGTGTCCTCGATGATGCGGCGGGATTCGGCGTGCTGGCCGAGGTCGGCGGTGGCGTGGCCGAGGAACTGCGCGCCGGTGAGGGTATCGGGGTGGTCCTGTCCCAGATCGGTGGCCCATGCGGTGTAGGCCGCAGCGCTGAGGTCGCGGGCGGTGCGTGTCTGGCCGCTTCTGATCAGGTAATGGGCGGCGTCGAGGAGCGTGGGCCGCAGTTCAGGTTGCTCGGTGGCGGCGAGGTGGTGCGCTGTGAGGTGGGGGATGAGAGCTGCCCAACCGGGCCAGACGTCCGGGCTTTGGGGGTCACCGGGGTTGGCGGCGGCAAGGAGGGTGGTGGCGTCGTTGCGGATGGCCACGGCTTGGTCTGGGGGGAGTTGGTCACGGAGGACGGCTTGGGTGAGGCGGTGGATCTGGAAGCTCTCGGACTCGGTGCGGGCGAGGCTGTAACGGATGAGGGGACTTAGCGCTTCATGGAGCCACATGGGGTCATCGGTGTTGCCGGGGATCGTAGCCAGTCGGGGACGAACGGCCTCCAGCCAGCTGTTTCGAATGGGTTCGGGGCCGAGGAGAGCAACCAGGTGGAGGAGCGCGACCGCGTCGGGGTGGTGGTCGGTGAGGCGGTCGACGGCGATGGTGACGGTGGCTGCCACCGGTGCGGGGTACCCGGGAGCGCCGCCCTTTTCCAGGATCTGGGTCGTGTTGGTGGCAAGGAGCTGGTGATAAAGGTCCAGGCTCATGCCGCCGTTGGCGATGACGCCGGCGGCCTGGGCGAGGGCGAGCGGGAGGTCGCCGAGGTCTGCCGCGAGGCTGTCGGCCTGCTCGTCGTTCATGCCGTCGACTCGACCCTGCAGATAAGTGAGGGAGTCGGTGCGGGTGAAGACGTTCAAGGGCACGGTGCGGGCGGTGCCGACCCAGTTCGGGTTGCGTGAGGTGATCAGTGTGTGGCCGGGACCCTGGGCGAGCCAAGGCTCGATCTGGGCGGGGTCTTCGGCGTTGTCCAGGATGAGTAGCCAGCGCTCGCGGATGTCGAGGTGGGACAGCAGGGCGCGGGCATTGGCTTCGGCGCCGGCGTCGGGCTTGGCGATGCCCAGACGGTCGGCGAGTTCGGAGTAGCGGACGGGGAGTTCATCGGGCTGTTCGGCGTCGATCCACCACACCAGGTCGTATTGACCGGCGAAGCGGTAGGCATATTCCAGGGCGAGCTGGGACTTTCCGACCCCGCCCATTCCGTACAAGACCTGGGGAACGGACGTGCTCCCCTTCACGAAGCTCTCACGCAGGCGGGCGATCTCGGTTTCGCGGCCGGCGAAGTCGGGGTTGCGCCGTCGCACGCTCCACACCTGAGGCTGGCCGGTGCTTCCGGGCAGGCGCGGCTTGCTCTGGCCCGCTGTTGAGACGGGGGCCGTGACCGGGATGGTGCCGGGAAAGGGCGGGGCAGCGGTGGGACGGCTGCCGCCGTTGACGGCCTCGCGCAGTGCGGTCAGGGCGGCGGTCTCATCCAGGCGGTGGAGGTTCTTGTGGAGCTTGGCGGCCAGAATAGGAGGAAGGCCATTGGTGGTAACGGGCTCTAAGGCAAGAGGGATGAGGCGGTCGCGGTGAGCGACGGCAGCAGTCCACTCCTCGGTGGTCCAGCGTTCGTCCTCGAAGTAAGCGGTGGAGAACAGGGCGATCACCGCGTCGGCGCGCTGGAGTGCCTCATCCATGCGCTGGACAAAGTTGTCCCCGGTGCGCCAATCCCAGACGTCCAGGATGACCTGGTGACCGGCCTGCTCCAGGTGCCAGCCGACCCATTCGGCCCAAGCCCGGTCGGTGCCCGCGTAGCTGATGAAGAAGTGCTGGGCGTGATCGGTCACCCTTGCCCCCGTCCCTAGGCGTCATGCATGGGCCATGATCCCGCGTACAGCCTGAGGCAGGTAGGGAATAGGCGAAGTCGGCAAGGTGGGATCGGTGCGAGGTCCGAAGAGTGTGGACGTAAAACTGAAGCTGCCTGGAGTGGAAGTCTCCGGTTGCCTCGCAGCCGATCAGGGACTCGACCGCGGATCCGGAGAGGCTCGTACACCGCTCTGCCGCAGGCTAGGGCAGTCATCGACCCCTGGAAGACCCGAGCTTCCCAAGCCGATGGCTCAAACGCCCTGTTGCGGGTCGACCGTCGTGACTTGCTCTGAGTAGACGTCATCCGTCAACCGCCTACGGCCGGCGCGGCAGGGTTCTGCATCCTGGGGACCATGACGAACCCCGAGGGCCCTCACGTGAAGGTGCACTTCCGGCTTGAGATCGAAGACGACTGGCCCCCGGCATCCGTGGAGAGCCTGTGGGCGGTCGACCAAGGCGACGGCACCGCACGGCTCGACAACATCCCCTGGTTCGTCCGAGGCATCGCCTGCGGAGACATCGTGGCCACCGCCCCTGACGAGGAGGGCGTCCGTTGGGCCGGTGAGGTGGTCCGGCGTTCCGAGAACTGCACCATCCGCCTCATCGTGCTCCGCGACGACGGTTCAGCAGCTGCACGGCAGAGCGTGATCAACGCGTTTCACGAACTCGGAGTCTGCGGCGAGGGCATAGAGCGTTTCACCATGGTCGCTCTGGACATCCCGCCCACCGCCGATCTTGCCAAGGTGCGGCGGCTCCTCAACCACGGTGTGGCCAAGGAGTGGTGGCGCATGGAAGAGGGGTGCATCACCGCAAAATGGCGGGCCACGTCCGCCAGTTGATGCCGTTCATGTGCCCCATAGCCGGGCCGTCCCTGGGCCGTCCGAGGTCGCTCGACGTTGGCCAAGGACGACCAACGACGACCACCAGGCGCCCGAGCCCACTGCCCCTACCCGCGGTTTGTCCGCCGGTAGGGGCCTTGTTGCTGTGCTGGAGCCGCCGTCTCTGGGACCTCAGCGGGTCAGCGTCGCTTCTCGGCGTCGCGTAGAACTTCGACGAGGGCCTCGAAGGCCGCCACGTTCTTCGGGGACTTGATACCGAGCCGCTGCGCGGCAAGCCGCACGGACAGCTGGCCATTCGGTCGCGGGGCTTTTCCCTCCAGCACTCCGGCTGCCTTGAGCAGATCCTGTTGCGGTACGTCCAGGGCCGTCGCCAGGGGCTTGAGCAGATCGAGCGGGACCACGAACCCTCTCGCGAGGATCTTGGATATGTCGCTCTCCGGCATGTCCGCTGCTTTGGCGAGCACGGCTCTGCCTTTCCCCGACGGGGAGTCGAGGGCATATCCAGCGTTGTGGGCCGCACCTCTTACGTATTCAGCAAACGTCTTCGCAGCAGAATCCGAACGCGTTGCCACGTGCCGCCCCTTCCGTCGCAGGATGAAGCAGGATCCCACTCTGCCCACCGTTTCCGGTAGGGCACGGCCCCGACTTCCCCAGGCCCCCGCCCCGGAAGTGGATCGGAAGCGGATCGGTTCTGGTGGCGGAAGCGGTGTCGGCGGTGGCATGCAAGGTGTCAATCAGCCTTTGTGCGACGGGGGCGCGAAATCGGCGCACTGTCGCGACCGTTGGAGTGCCCCATGAACGACCTCGGACCACCGCCGTTCGCCCCCGCCGTGCCGAACCCGCCGACCTCCTACCGTGCCGGTGGGCTGATACCGCCCGCCGGAGCCGCCCGTACCTGGGGGCTCACCGTCCTCGGGGTGCCCCTGGTGATCGTCCTGCTCCTGGGGCTGGTCGACGGCGCCTATTCCGGTGGGGGAGGAGGAGCGCAGGCCGCCCAGCCCTGGAGCCCGCCCACCACGTCGTTGTCCTCCTACACGTACACCGACGCCCCATCCGTCGTACCGACCCCCTACGGCGCCTCCGACCCGACCTCCGTCCCCACGCCTACCGACACCGACACCGACATCGACACCGTCACCCCTACCCCCACACCGACCCCGACCGACGAGGTCACCCCCGCGGCCGATCCGGAAACCGCCGTCACCGCCTACTTCGCCGCGATCAACAACCATGAGTACCAGACGGCCTGGGACCTGGGCGGCAAGAACCTCGGCGACCCCGACTACGACGCGTTCGTCGCGGGCTACGCCACCACCGAGCGCGACAGCATCAGCCAGGTGTCCGTGCAGGGGACCGTCGTGACGCTGGTCCTCAACGCCCTTCAGACGGACGGTACTTCGCACTCGTACCACGCCACCTACACCGTTCTCGACGGTGTGATCACCCACGGCACCGCAACCCTGATCGGCTGACCGACCCCGCACGAGTGGAGCGCTGAACCATCGTGAGCACACAGGCACCGCACCGCTATCCGCCCGTCCCGCCGCCCGGGGCGCCACCGCGGGTCACCCGCGTGTACGCGCGGACCAAGGCCACCCGCCTGCTGTCCGCGGGCACCTACCTCGACCCCGGCTACCGCAGAGGCGTCATCCGCGAACTCCTCAAGAAACGCTTCAGAGTGGTCGCGCCGTCCTACGGCTACGACGCCGTGTCGGTCCTCGCCCACGCCCTCGCCGCGCGCCGACTGCGCCGTATCCAATGGGCAGTTGGGGCCGGTTCGGCGGTCGTGCTCCTGCTGCTGGTGCGCGGTCCGCTGAGCGTCTTCGTCGGCGGGCAGCTGATGTTCTGGGTGCTGTGGGGCGCGGCCTATCTGCGTCGGATCGTCACCCTGCACATTCTGATGACCCGGCTGAAGGAGACCGGCCCGGCCGGTGGCTTCGACGGCTCCTATCCGGCCGGCGGCAGGCTCACCGACGCCCTGATCGGCAAGATCGACCGCGAGCAGGGCAGCCAGAACGGCCTTGTCTTCTACGGCGGTTTCCGGCCCTTCGTCGGCGCCGGACTGCCGCTGCGTGACTGGGCGAACGCCCAACTCCTGCTCGGCGCACCGAAGAACCGCCTCGCCGCGCGCAAGGACTTCGTGGGGCCCGGAGCCGGGAGTGACCTGGATGAGGTGGAGCGCAAGCCCGTCCTGCCGTTCACCGTCCACGACATCACCTCCTACGTCGCCGCCCGCATGGGTGCGGAACTGCGCGACGAGGCCCGCCGGGACGAACGGATCGAGGGACTGACCGTCGAGCAGCGCCGCTACACGACGGCGATCCGCACCAACGACCGTACGCTGGGCGCCGGTTGGTCCCAGTTGCCCGGCATGGACGATCTCCCCGGCATCCACTGGCGGGAGGACTACGACGCGGCCCGCGAGTATCTGTGCGTGCGCGTCGGATCCTGGAACGAGGAGCTGGTGACCTCGATCTTCGTCGGGTTCGACCTCAAGGGCGACACCCTGCACACCGAGTTCTACACCTATGTACTCGGGCCGCTGGTAAGGGAGTTCCACCTCGTCGACCAACTGCCCGACTCGTTCGACGGGCGGCTGGCGGTGCGGGTCGCGTGGGACATGGTCAAGGCCGTGCCGAGGTGGTGCGTGGCGCTGCCACTGTGGCCGCTGCGGCTGGTTCCCGAACGGTTCCTGCCGAAGCGGGTACGCCGGCTGGTGCGGCCCGGGCGGAGCGGACGGTCCACCATCGAGTTCACCACGGACAGCACGACGGTCGACACCAGCGAGTTCCGCCTCGCCCGCTACGCCAACGAGTCGGTGGACTGCGGCGCGCTGACCAGCGTCCGCGAGATGGCCACCAGCGACACCTACCACCACTTCTTCCAGAAGACCGACGCCCTGAAGTACTCGCAGATCGTCGAGCGCCGACTGCTGCACACCATCCGCCAGTTCCTGGACGAGCACCACGTGGACCTCGCCGACCACGACCGCGCGCAGACCAACATCCTCGTCGGGGACAACTCCCAGGCGATCTTCGGCGGGCACAACGAGAACTTCGGGTACAACTACCAGCCGCAGGGCCCCGATTCGTCCGGCAGCCGAGGGGATTAGCAATGAGTGACAGCCATACGTTCGGTGACAACAGCCAGGTCATCGTCGGCGGGAAGAACAGTGGCTTCGGCTACAACTTCCATGCGGCGCCCACGACTTCGGCCGCCGAACCGGAGACCGCCGACCAGGCCTCCGGCCAACCGGCCGCGCAGGCACCGGCCGTTCACGACCGCAGCCGTAGCGTCTTCGTCGTGCACGGCCGGGACGAAGAGGTGCGGCAGGCGATGTTCGGGCTGCTGCGCCGACTCGACCTACGGCCCCTGGAATGGGAGGAGTTGGTGCGGGCCACCGGCAAGACCGCGCCCTTCCTCGGTGAGGTCGTCATGAACGCACCGGCGCAGGCGCAGGCCGCCCTGGTCCTGCTCACCCCGGACGACGTCGCCAAGCTCCACCCGCACCTGCTCGGCAACCGCGAACGCGACGACGAGACCCAACTCACCGGCCAGCCACGGCAGAACGTGCTGATCGAGCTGGGCATGGTCCTGATGGCCTACCCCGAGCGGACCGTCATCGTCGAGGTCGGCCGGCTACGGCATGTCGCCGACATCGCGGGCATCAACGTCATCCGGTTCGACGGCACGGAGGCCTCCCTCGCGAAGATCGCCGCACGGCTGCGGCTGGCGGGTTGCCAACTCGACGACAGCGGACCGGAATGGCGCGAGACCCGGCCCTTCCAGAACCTCGCCGCGTATCGGAGGCTCGCCTGAACCGAGAGAAAAAGGGGGGCACGGACGCTCAGGCGGCCGTACCCCCCTTTCTTTTGTCATACGCGGTCCAGCCCCGACGCCAGAACCCTCAAGAAGGCCGCCACCTCCCGCATGTCGATCCGTTCCAGATCGGCGGGCCGCACCACCAACCGCAACTCCCGGCAGACCGCGCCCTCCCGTGACCTGGCGACGAAGGACATCAGGATCAGCCGCAGCAGGCTGTCCTGGTCGAGGTGATCGAGCCGGGACAGCCCCGAGCCGACCAACGGCATGGCCACGCGCTCCAGTTGGGCATGCCGGTGCAGCGCGTCCCACAGCCGGCCGAGGCCGAGCCAGAGCTCCTCCACACTCGACGCGGCCACACAGTCGTTGCCGATACGGCTGTACGCGACCGCGAACACCAGCCTCGGCCGGGCGCCCAGGACCGCCACCGTGCCGACCGGATACCGGTCCAGTTTGCCCAGCGGCTTGCGGTCCCGCTCCTCCCGCCCGACCGACGCGACCCCGGCGAGCGCCGCGACCAGTTCCGCGTCCAGGCGCCCTACGTCACCGTCGTACCGTCGGTGCAGCAACTGCCCTTGCACACTGGCCGCGTTGATGACCTCGCCGTCCGCCGTCGCGGTGTCGAAGGTGTCGCAGAAGCCGACGACGAGATGCGCCGGCTGGTCGAACACGTCGCCCGCCTCGACCACCACCGTCAGATCGGGCCGCCGGAACACCTGCTCCACCCGCGGCACCGGCCGCGCCTGGACCAGCCCCCACACCAGGCAGGCCACCACCGACACCACCGTGACCGTGCCGGGATCGGGGAAGCTCCGCGGGAAGAGTTGCCCGACGAACTGAAGCACCGCCGATATTCCGCCGAACGCCACCATCGTGTTGCGGACGAAAACCCTTCGGGCGCGCCCGGTGCCGTAGAGCCGCAAAAAGCGTATGGGTATGCGCAGTTGGGCCACACGGTTTCTCCAAGGCCTCATGATAATCTTCTTGTCACTTCTCGGTGACACAGGGTGATACAGGGGCGCGGCGGGGGCGACGCGGGTGGCCGATGGACGAGTGCGCATTCAGGTCAAAGTGCTGGGGCCGGTCCGGCTCGACGTCGACGGGATTCCGGTCCGGCTGACCCCCCTGACCACCCGGCTGCTGGTCCGCCTGGTGGCCGCCGAGGGCGAGGCCGTGCCGGTACGGCAACTCCGGCGCGACGTATGGGGGTTGGCGGACGGACCCCGTCATCTGGACCAGCGCAACCGCAACGAGGTGCAGAAGCGCGTCCTGGAGCTGCGGCGCGCGCTCGATCCCGGCCAGGACGGCACCGCCGCCCGCGTACTGCGCACCGAGCAGCAGGTCACCGTGCACGGCCCGGAGACCGCCTATCGGTTGGTGCTGCGGCCGGAGGAGTTGGACAGCGCGCGGTTCACGGAGGTCGTCCGCACCGCCCTGCTGGCGCCGCCCGCCACCGCCGCCCATGAGCTCGACGAGGCGCTCGGACTGATCCGCGGCCGGCCGTTGGCCGAGGTCAACGGCGAGACGTTCGCCGACCCCTTCATCCGTCGGCTCACCGCCCTGCTGGACTCCGCCCGCCGTGAACTGGTCCGCGTCCAGGCCGACTTGGGCCGCCCGGACCTCGCACTGCCGGTCGCGGAGCTGATCGTCCGCGACCATCCCGACGACCTCGACGCCGCGCGCACCCTCGACACCCTGCGGGCCGCGCTCCGCGCCCGGCACGGCGCCGAACTGCTGCGCCACCGCGTCCCGTTGCCCGGTCAGCGGGCGGACGTCGTCCTCGTCCGCGGCGACCTGTTCGAGCAGACGGACTGCAATCTGGTGGTCGGCTTCACCGACACCTTCGACACGGAGACCGACCAGGACATCGTCATCAGCCGCGACAGCGTGCAGAGTCAGCTGGTCGACCGGGTCTTCGGCGGCCGACGCCGCCTGCTGGACGAGAAGTTGAGGACCGGGCTGCGCGCCGTGAAGGCCGTCGGCACGGAGAGCGCACGGGCCAAGCCGCGCGGCCGGCGGGTCCGTTACCCGGTGGGTACGACCATCGCCGTACCCGTCGACGGGCGCCGGATCTTCGCGGTCGCCTACTCGCGGCTCGGCAACGACCTGGTGGCCCGCTCCGGTGACGAGGATCTGCGCTCCGGCCTGGACAACCTCTGGGCCTCGGTGGCCGTGCACGGCCTGTTCAGACCGGTCGCCGTCCCGCTCATCGGCTCCGGGCTCGCCCGCGTGACCGACCTCGACCGCAGCCAGCTCGTGGCCCTGATCGTCGACTCGTTCATGGCCGCGTGCCGCCGCTACCCCGCGCTCACCCCCGAACTGCGCATAGTGGTCCGCCCGGAGGACCTGGCCAGCACCGATCTCTCGCCGGTCGAGCGGCGGTTCCATGAACTGGTGCCGGACCTGGAGCCCGACCGGGGTGAATGACCAAGGGCGGCAAGGGAGTTGAGGGCCTTCCGGCCTCCGGGCCCGAGGTGAGACCGGGCGGCCCTCGGCGTCCGTCCCCCGCTCCGACGGGTTCCTCCGCATCTACGGCTCCCCCACGCGGCCTCGCCCGCCGGTCTCTGGCCCGCCACGGCCACCCGGCCTCACCGGCTCCCAGTGCACCGCCGACGGCGCTTCCGCGGGTAGCCGCCATCCGCTTCCGATCCGATTCCGACGGCACACGTACGGCACACGTACGACAGTCGGACGACAGCCGGACGGCCCGGGTCGCAGGAGATGCGAACCCGGGCCGTCCGTACGGGAGTTCAGAGAGTCCCGCGGAACCTCAGTGCTTCCAACTCGCCTTCGCCAGCGCCGGAACGAAGCGCAGCGCGTCCACCGTGCCCACGCCCGTCGCCATGTCGTAGCCGTTGACCGCGGTGTAACCGGTCACGCCCGCGTACGTGTTGTTCGTGCCGTCGTTCACGTCGACGATGCCGTTGCCCTTGGCGTTGTGCCGAGCGAGCGTGTACAGCGCCGAGTTGATGTTGCCCACCCGGTGTCCCGCCGCCTGGTCGGCGAGGGCGACGATGCCCGAGAACAGCGGGCTGGCCTCGCTCGTGCCGCCGTAGACGTCCCAGCCGATCGCGGTCGGGTCGTAGCTGGAGTAGACCCAGGCGCCGCCGTTGACCGCCGCGGCCATCGACACGTCGGGCGTGGCGCGCTGGGTGCCGACGACGCTCTTCACGCCGTTCTGGAAGGACGGGCGGGCGAACACGTGGGACTGGCCGCCGCCGCCCGCGCCGTAGTCGTTGTAGACGCTGTCCGGGGTGACGCGCGCGCCCTTGTCGTTCAGGTGGAGCTGCGTGCCGCCGATCGACGTGACCAACGGGTCCGAGGACGGCCAGGAGTTGACGGGCTTGTCGTAGAAGGCCGAGCCGTCCAGGTTGTAGTCGGTGGCGCCGCCGTCGCCGGAGGAGGCGAGCACGGTGACGTGCTTGCGGTTGGCGTCCTGGAAGGCGTAGCGCAGCTTCTTGATGCTGGAGAAGTCGCCCTGGTCGAAGCCGGGGAAGGTGTTCTCGGTGGCGCCGAAGCTCTGCGTGATGACATCGCCGACGCCGTGGTCGATGAGGTGCTTCTCGGCGGACATCATCTCCGGCAGACCGGTGACGCCCTCGGTCTCGGCGACCGCCGTCTCCACGAGCACGATCTTCGCGTCGGGCGCGACCGCGTGGGCCATCTCGACGTCCAGGGTGGTCTCGCCCGCCCAGCCGGTCATGTCGGAGTTCTTCGGGTCGAAGACGGGGACGTTGCCCCACTTGACCACGTTGACCTTGGCGCTCTTCAGGCCGAACTGCTTGCTGTAGACGTCGAGATCGTGCTGGATCGTCGGCGAACCGAAGGAGTCGACGATGACGATCGTGCGTCCCTTGCCCGTGATGCCCTTCTTGTAAAGGGAGTTCAGGTTGTACGCGGTGCGGTATTGCAGCGGGGTGTAGCAGGCGATCCCCCACTTGGCCTCGCACTGCTCGCTCGTGAGCGGGGTCGGCACGTCGCGGGCGAGGGTGTGTCCGGTGATGGCCGGGATCACCTTCGTCTGCGGTACGGCGGCGGGTGCGGCGCTGCTGACGCCGGCCAGCGGGGCGGTCGCCAGTGCGGCGACGGCGAGCGTGGCGGTGGCGGCCGTAGAAGCCGCGAGGCCACGTCTGTTGCGGGCTATGTGCATGAATGCCCCCTGGATGTCTGTGAGTTGCACGCGAAGGTCTGCGTGCATCTCATCCAGTGAGACATGCACAGGACAAGTCAGTTGAACTGCCGATGCCGAAGCTTTTGCCCAAACAGCACCCAATGCTCGAACGGTCCTGGAGATCGCACGGGTTGACTCAGACCGAAGAGCCCGCCCCGGCCCCGGCCAGCCGCCGGAACGCCTCGGTGGTGCGCGGATGCGCGATCTCGTCCAGCAGATGCCGCCACTCGGGATCACCCTTGGCGGGGTGCGCCAGGTCCCACGCGGCCAGCAGCGGGACGAGGGCGCTGTCGCCGGAGACCTCGGCCGATTCGGTGAACTGCCTTGATTCCATGGGACGTTCCTTCCGGACGAGGGCCCCGAGGGGCCGGCTTCCTTCTACGATGCCTTCGCGCGCCTCAAGGAACCATGGAGCGCCCCACCCGGTCGGGGGTGGGGCTGGCAGCACCCCCGCGGGGACGCCCGCCGGTCGTCAGATCGAGTACGGCACCGCGTGCACCTCGTCCGCCCGATGCCCCGCGCGCTCGTGCACCCGCTGGACCGCCTCGGGCGACGGCGCCTCCGACAGGCAGTAGACGGTCCCGGACTCCGGGTCCGCCCAGGCCCGCTCGAAGTGGACGCCCTCGTCCTTCTCCACGGCGAGATCCGCCTTGTGGGCCGCCATCAACTCGTCGGCCGTGATGCCCTTCATTCCGTGGTGTACGTCCATGTACTGAGCCATGACCGCGCACCTCCTTCCGTTCCTTCCATGCTGCGCCCGTACGGCGCCCACGGCGACCGAGCACGACGAAGGGGCCCCCGGTGCCTGAAGCACCAGGAGCCCCTTCGACGGAATCAAGGGCTCTGCGCGGCGGTCAGCCGCACTGGCAGGGGTTGCCCGACTGGCACCCGCATCCGCAGCCCGAGCCGCAGCCGCAGGCGCCGAAGAGCGGGAGGCTCTTGATCTCGGCGGGCTGCTGCGTCTCGCGCTCCTGCGTGGGGTCGGGCGTCGTGGCGGGGGATTCGGCCATGGGTCCTCCTGGAGGCTGGTGCCTGTGCCCATCGGATGCTGCCCATTGGATGCCCGTTCCGCCGGGCGCATCAACGGCGCATTGAGGCTTCCGGCGTGATTTCTCCGCCCGGGCCCCGGTTCCGCCGCCCGGAGGGCTACGCGCCCTCGGCCCCCGTCGCCGGCTGGATGTCGGGCTGGAGCTCGTCCGCGTGCTCACCCGTGACCAGGAACACCACGCGCTTCGCCACCGACACCGCGTGGTCGGCGAAACGCTCGTAGTAACGGCCGAGCAGGGTCACGTCGACCGCGGTCTCGATGCCGTGCTTCCACTTGTCGTCCAGCAGGTGCTGGAAGAGCGTGCGGTGCAGCAGGTCCATCGCGTCGTCGTCCTGCTCCAGCTGGAGCGCCAGATCGACGTCCTTCGTGATGATGACCTCGGCCGCCTTCGCCATCAGGCGCTGGGCCAGCTGGCCCATCTCCAGGATGGTCGCGTGCAGGTCGTGCGGCACGGCGCGCTCGGGGAAGCGCAGCCGGGCCAGCTTCGCCACGTGCTGGGCGAGGTCGCCGGAGCGCTCCAGGTCGGCCGACATGCGCAGGGACGTGACGACGATCCGCAGGTCCGTCGCCACCGGCTGCTGCCGGGCCAGCAGGGCTATGGCCCGTGCTTCCAGGTCGTGCTGGAGGTCGTCGACCTTCTTGTCGGCCTCGATGACGCTCTCGGCCAGCTTCAGGTCGGAGTCCAGGATCGCCGTCGTGGCGCGTCCGATCGCCGACCCGGTCAGCCGGGCCATCTCCACCAGACCGTCACCGATCGAGTCAAGTTCCTCGTGGTACGCGTCCCGCATCAGGGTTCCCTCTCCTACGTTCGCTTCGGGGGGCTCAGGGGCCCCGGGCCCGTCCGACTGTGACTAAAAACCGGCCCTTCCACCCCACGCTCCCACGTTCCCGCTCCTACGCGTCGGTTTCCGCCACCCCAAATGAACCAATACTGGCTCCAAGGTGAACTCTGGGCGACGAGTGTTCGAGGTCGCACTCCGATGGCTGTGGCCAGGAGGTATCCCATGCCTAACCTGGGGGCATGGACGTGAACGCGGCGGTCGCCGCAGCGGCAGCGATCGCCGGGGTGCTCACCGGTGTCATCGCCATGCTGGCGTTCCGCTGGAGCGAACGCGACCAGAAGCGACCGACCAGGACCTCCCTGCACACGGACCCGGTGCTTCCGCCGGGCGTGGACACCGTCCTCTCGGTGCTCCGCTCCTCGGCCGTCGTCCTCGACGAAGCGGACGCCGTGGTCAAGGCCAGCTCGGCGGCCTACGCCCTCGGACTGGTCCGTGGCGGGAAACTCTCCGTCGACCCCATGCTCACCATGGCCCGGGACACCCGGCGCGACGGCGAGATACGCCAGGTCGAACTTGACCTTCCCCGGCGGGGCACCGGACGCGGCGAGGCACTCGCCGTGTCCGCACGTGTGGCCCCGCTCGGCTCCCGGCTCGTCCTGCTCCTCGTGGAGGACCTCACCGAGGCCCGCCGTATCGAGGCCGTACGACGAGACTTCGTGGCGAATGTCAGCCACGAACTGAAGACCCCGGTCGGCGCGCTCTCCCTCCTGTCGGAGGCGGTCATGGACGCCTCCGACGATCCTGAGGCGGTGGAGCGCTTCGCCGGCCGGATGCAGATCGAGGCCACCCGGCTGACCAACCTCGTGCAGGAGCTCATCGACCTGTCACGGGTCCAGAACGACGACCCCCTCGAAGACGCCGAACCGGTGCGCGTCGACGAACTCGTCGCCGAGGCCATCGACCGGTGCCGCCACCAGGCCGGCACCAAGCAGATCACCATGGCCGCCGGCGGCACCGCCGACCTGTACGTCTGGGGCAACCGCGGCCAGCTGGCCGCCGCCCTCGGCAACCTCGTCGAGAACGCCGTCAACTACTCGCCCGCCCGTACCCGAGTCGGCATAGCCGCCCGTCGGCTGACCGCGCACGGCGGCGACCACATCGAGGTCGCCGTCACCGACCAGGGCATCGGGATATCCGAGAAGGACAAGGAGCGCGTGTTCGAGCGCTTCTACCGTGTCGACCCGGCCCGCTCGCGGGCCACCGGCGGTACGGGTCTCGGGCTGGCGATCGTCAAGCACGTGGCCGCCTCGCACGGCGGGGAGGTCACGGTGTGGAGCTCCGAGGGACAGGGCTCCACGTTCACCCTGCGGCTACCGGAGGCGGGTGCGGCCCGCGACCGTGCCCACCAGCACCCCGACCTCGACGACGAGGCCGAGGGGTCCCCTGATCCATCCCCGTACGAACCGCTTCCCGCCCCGGAGGTCCTTCCGTGACCCGAGTGCTCGTCGTCGAGGACGAGGAGTCCTTCTCCGACGCCCTGTCCTACATGCTTCGCAAAGAGGGCTTCGAGGTCGCCATCGCGACCACCGGGCCCGACGGACTCGACGAGTTCGAGCGCAACGGCGCCGATCTCGTCCTGCTCGACCTGATGCTGCCGGGGCTGCCCGGCACGGAGGTCTGCCGCCAGCTGCGCGGCCGTTCCAACGTCCCCGTGATCATGGTGACGGCCAAGGACAGCGAGATCGACAAGGTCGTAGGCCTGGAAATAGGAGCCGATGACTACGTCACCAAGCCCTTCTCGTCCCGCGAACTGGTCGCCCGTATCCGGGCCGTCCTGCGCCGCCGCGGCGAGCCCGAGGAGGTCACCCCGGCCGCCCTCGAAGCAGGTCCGGTCCGCATGGACGTGGATCGCCACGTGGTCACGGTCTCCGGCTCCAAGGTCGACCTGCCCCTCAAGGAGTTCGACCTGCTGGAGATGCTCCTGCGCAACGCGGGCCGCGTACTGACCCGCATGCAGCTCATCGACCGGGTCTGGGGCGCCGACTACGTGGGCGACACCAAGACCCTGGACGTCCACGTCAAGCGCCTCCGCGCCAAGATCGAGCCGGACCCGGGCGCGCCCAGGTATTTGGTGACGGTGCGTGGTCTGGGCTATAAGTTCGAGCCGTAAAACCGGGCCCAGTGGTGGCCGTCGGACGGAGTCCGGCGCAGCACTCCGAAGCCCGCGCAGCGGTGCGAGGGGTGCGTCGGAAAGGGTGTTCGAGCCGGACCCGGGCGCGCCCAGGTACCTGGTGACGGTCCGCGGCCTGGGCTACAAGTTCGAGCCGTAAACCGCACACACGCTCAAGGCGCTACGACGATGGGCGGGACCTCTCCGTGAGGTCCCGCCCATCGTCGTAGCCCTACGACTGCCGCTCAGCCTGCGGAGGCCGTGGCCGTCGCCGTGGTGCTCTCGGAGGCGGAGTCGGACGGCGTGGCCGACGTGCTCTTGCCCGGCTTCGGCGAGGTGGAGGTGGAGGTGGAGGCGGTCGCGGTGGCGCCCTCGGCGGGCGTGGGGATCGCGGTCGGGCCCCACTTGGTGAAGTAGCTGTCGGCCGGGACGACGAACGCGCTCAGGCTCACCGCGCCGGTCGTGCTGAGGGTGAAGGTGACCTTCTGGGCGTTGCCGTCCTCCAGGCCGGTGCCGACGTCGGTCAGCGCGGCGGAGGCGTTGCCCTTGCCGCCCAGGACGATCGAGCCGAAGGCCGGGACGGTCAGCTTGCCCTTGCCCTTCGCGGGGGTGAGCGTGGCCGTGCCGACGCCGTCGACGCTGACCGAGTCCAGCGTCTGGGGGTCCTTGCTGGTGTTGAACAGCGTCGCGGAGATCACCGCCGGGCCCGAGGGCTGGGGGCTGGAGTCGGTGATGGGCTGGGTGATGACGAGGGCGTTCTGCACCTTGATGGCGCCGACGGAGACGGCCGCGTTGTCCGGCTTGACCTCCAGCGTCTGGGCGTCGTTGCCGGCAGCGCACGCGGAGAGCGAGGCGTACGAGAACGCGATGGCGGCGGCGGCGAGGGCGCCGCGTCGAAGGCTGCTGCTCACGGCGGCGGCTACTCCTTGAACGTGGGCGGAGCAGGGCGACTCCCGAATAAAGCCGCCCTAAGTGTCTGTCAGCGGCCTTAGGTTACCGAGCCGTTCCCGCACCACCGCACCCGACCCTCCCCCAACCGGGTACCCGTGTGCCACAAGTGACCCGCGGGTCACTTGTGTCCGGCACTCGTCCGGCATTCACATAAGCAGCTCAGCCGTCCGTCGAGGGATTTTCCATGAAGAATGCGGGGCACCTCGAAGAATTGATCACCGGCCGTTCCGCTCCACCTCGGTGATCAATTCCGGATTCGCCTCGCCCCGGGCTCCGGCCACCGAACGGAGTAGTGGAAGTCGAGCACTTGGAACCAGACATTTGGGGACGTTCGTCCACTTGGGGGCGCCTCCGGATGTGTGTAACGTACGCGTTTCACCTCGCCCGGAGAGCTGCTCCGACCTGCGAATACCCTCTCCCGCTCGGCGTCCGCAGCACGTTCCTGTTGCTGTTGTCAAGCCCCGAGATATGCCCTGACCTGCGAAAACGCCATTCAGAACACGCAGTTTCCGTGTTACCCTGGATAGCCACGGAAGGGGTACCTGTCACATGACGTTCAAGGTTGGCGACACCGTGGTCTATCCCCATCACGGGGCCGCGCTGATCGAGGCTATCGAAACTCGCCAGATCAAAGGCGTGGACAAGACCTACTTGGTGCTGAAGGTCGCTCAGGGTGACCTGACGGTGCGTGTGCCAGCGGACAATGCGGAGTTCGTCGGCGTACGTGATGTGGTCGGTCAGGACGGGCTGGACCGGGTCTTCGAGGTGCTGCGCGCTCCGTACGCCGAGGAGCCCACGAACTGGTCGCGTCGTTACAAGGCAAATCTGGAGAAGCTCGCCTCCGGCGATGTCATCAAGGTCGCGGAAGTCGTCCGTGACCTGTGGCGTCGTGAGCGCGAGCGCGGACTCTCCGCAGGTGAGAAGCGCATGCTCGCCAAGGCTCGCCAGATCCTGGTGAGTGAGCTCGCGCTCGCGGAGAACACGAACGAGGACAAGGCCGAGGCCCTGCTCGACGAGGTTCTCGCGTCCTGACGCAGGCACCTGGTACGCCCTGCTCAGCACACTGAAATGCCGTGGTGCCCGATGACAGCCCGTCTGTCGCCGGGCGCTTCGGCATGTTCGGGGGAGTTTCGCGGCTCGGTCGAACGCCGGAGAAACGTCCCCCGATAATGGTGTGCCGGGCCCGGGCAGCAGGCTCGACCGGTGTCACGGAAGGGTCCGGTCAAGGCGTCGCGCCCGGCACTCCTCAGGCCATACCCACGTAGGTCGAGCACACAAACCTGACAGGAACCGATGTCTGACGATTCGCGCTCTTCGCAGGCGCAGTCCTCCGTCGCCGCCGTGATTCCGGCCGCCGGACGGGGCGTACGCCTCGGCCCCGGCGCCCCCAAAGCGCTACGCGCGCTGAACGGCACCCCCATGCTCATCCACGCGGTCCGCGCACTCGCCGCGTCCCGCGCGGTCTCCCTGGTCGTCGTCGTGGCCCCGCCCGACGGCGCCGCCGAGGTCAAGACCCTCCTCGACGCACACGCGCTGCCGGAGCGCACCGACTTCCTGGTCGTCCCCGGCGGCGACTCCCGCCAGGAGTCCGTGAAGCTTGGCCTGGACGCGCTGCCCCCCGGCCACGACATCGTCCTCGTCCACGACGCGGCCCGCCCGCTCGTCCCCGTCGACACGGTCGACGCGGTCATCGAGGCCGTACGGGACGGAGCCCCCGCCGTCGTACCGGCCCTCCCGCTCGCCGACACCGTCAAGGAAGTCGAGCCGGCCGCGTACCCCGGCGGCCCGGAACCGGTCGTCGCCACCCCGGAGCGGGCCCGCCTCCGCGCCGTACAGACCCCCCAGGGCTTCGACCGCGCCACGCTGGTCCGCGCCCACGAGACGGTCACCGACAACGTCACCGACGACGCGAGCATGGTCGAGCAGCTTGGCCTGACGGTCGTGGTCGTCCCCGGCCACGAGGAGGCCTTCAAGGTCACCCGCCCCCTGGACCTGGTCCTCGCGGAGGCGGTCCTCGCCCGCAGGAGGCTGAACGATGGCTTCTGAGCAGCCCTTCGTGCTTCCCCGGGTCGGCATCGGCACCGACATCCACGCCTTCGAGGAGGGCCGCGAGCTGTGGTGCGCCGGCCTCAAGTGGGAGGGCGAGGGCCCGGGCCTGGCCGGCCACTCCGACGCTGACGTCGTAGCGCATGCGGCCTGCAACGCCCTGTTCTCGGCGGCGGGACTGGGAGACCTGGGCCAGCACTTCGGTACCGGCCGCCCCGAGTGGTCGGGCGCGTCCGGGGTGACCCTCCTGACGGAGGCCGCGAGGATCGTCCGCGAGGCGGGCTTCACCATCGGCAACGTGGCGGTTCAGGTCGTAGGCCCGCGTCCGAAGATCGGCAAGCGGAGGGACGAGGCGCAGAAGCTCCTGTCGGAGGCGGCGGGGGCACCCGTGTCGGTTTCGGGAGCTACGTCGGACGGTTTGGGCTTCCCGGGGCGGGGCGAGGGCTTGATGGCGGTGGCAACGGCGCTGGTGGTCAAACGCGCTTAGCTGCTCCGACCTTTGCTTTTAGGGGCGCGGGGAACTGCGCGACAAGCCCCCACCGGCCGGTACCCGACATACGGTCCCGCGCACCCTGTACCGCCCACTACCCTTGTACCGTGACCATTCGCCTGTACGACACCAGCACCCGGCAGATTCGCGACTTCACCCCGCTCACAGCGGGCTGTGTCTCGATCTACCTGTGTGGTGCCACCGTGCAGGCCGCCCCGCACATCGGCCACATCCGCTCGGGTCTGAACTTCGACATCCTCCGCCGCTGGTTCGAACACCGCGGCTACGACGTCACGTTCATCCGCAACGTCACCGACATCGACGACAAGATCATCGCCAAGTCCCGTGACCAGGGCCGCCCTTGGTGGTCCATCGGCTACGAGAACGAGCGCGCGTTCAACGACGGCTACCAGGCACTCGGTTGCCTCCCGCCGACGTACGAACCGCGGGCGACCGGCCATGTCCCCGAGATGATCGAGATGATGCGCGGGCTCATCGAGCGCGGGTACGCCTACGAGGCCGACGGCAGCGTCTACTTCGACGTGCGGTCGTACCCGGACTACTTGCAGTTGTCGAACCAGGACATCGACGATCTGCGCCAGCCCGCCGAGGAAGGCATCACCGGCAAGCGCGACCCGCGCGACTTCGCCATGTGGAAGGCGACCAAGCCGGGCGAGCCCGACTGGGAGACCCCGTGGGGCCGCGGGCGGCCGGGTTGGCACCTGGAGTGCTCGGCGATGGCGCACAAGTACCTGGGCCCCGCCTTCGACATCCACGGCGGCGGCCTCGACCTGATCTTCCCGCACCACGAGAACGAGATCGCCCAGGCCAAGGCCTACGGCGACGACTTCGCGCAGTACTGGGTGCACAACGCCTGGGTCACCATGAGCGGCGAGAAGATGTCGAAGTCGCTCGGCAACAGCGTGCTGGTGAGCGAGATGGTCAAGGTGTGGCGGCCGATCGTGCTCCGCTACTACCTCGGCACCCCGCACTACCGCTCGATGATCGAGTACAGCGAGGAGGCCCTGCGCGAGGCGGAGTCCGCGTTCGCGCGGATCGAGGGCTTCGTGCAGCGGGTCGTGGAGAAGGCCGGGGGAGTCGTCGAGCCCGCGGCCGAGGTGCCGCCGGCGTTCGCCGAGGCGATGGACGACGACCTGGGCGTTCCGCAGGCCCTGGCCGTCGTGCACACGACTGTCCGGCAGGGCAACAGCGCGCTGGCCGCCGACGACAAGGAAGCGGCCGTAGCGCGTCTCGCGGAGGTGCGCGCCATGCTCGGCGTCCTCGGCCTGGACCCGCTGGACCCGCAGTGGGCGGGCGAGACGGACCGGGGCGAGGACCTGCACGGTGTGGTCGACACCCTGGTCCGGATGGTCCTCGACCAGCGCGAGGCCGCCCGGGGCCGTAAGGACTGGGGCACCGCGGACGCCATCCGTGACCAGCTCAACCAGTCCGGCCTGGTCATCGAGGACGGCCCGCAGGGCCCCCGCTGGACCCTCGGCCCACGCTGAACCCGTCCCGGTCAACGAAGATCGACTGTGCCGCCCGGCCCTCCGGGCGGCACACTGCATAGACGTACGTACGCATGCTTCTGAAAAGACTCTGAACAGACAGGTAGGTCATGGCAGCCAACAACCGCCGCATGTCCGGCAAGAAGGGCGCGCAGGTCGGCAGTGGCGGCCAGCGGCGCCGGGGCCTGGAAGGCAAGGGTCCCACCCCGCCCGCCGAGGCGCGCAAGGGCCACAAGAAGAATCGCATCGCCAACGCCAAGGCCAAGCAGGTCCAGCGGCGCGCACCGGTCGCGCGCGGGCGCGGCGGCAAGGGCACGTCCGAGATGGTCGTCGGCCGCAACCCGGTCGTGGAGGCGCTGCGCGAGGGCGTCCCGGCGGTCACGCTGTACGTCCAGCAGTTCATCGACAACGACGAGCGGGTGCGCGAGGCGCTCCAGCTGGTCGCCGAGCGCGGTGGCGTCCACCTCATGGAGGCCCCGCGCCCCGAGCTGGACCGCATGACCAACGGCCTCAACCACCAGGGCCTGGTCCTCCAGGTCCCGCCGTACGAGTACGCGCACGCCGAGGACCTCGCCAACGCGGCCTACGACAAGGGCGAGGACCCGCTGATCGTCGCCCTCGACGGGATCACCGACCCGCGCAACCTCGGCGCGATCGTCCGCTCCGTCTCCGCGTTCGGCGGCCACGGCGTCCTCGTCCCCGAGCGCCGCGCGGCCGGCATGACCGCCGGTGCCTGGAAGACGTCGGCCGGTACGGCGGCCCGTACGCCCGTCGCCCGCGCCACGAACCTGACGCGCGCCCTGGAGGCGTACAAGAAGGCGGGCATCGCGATCGTCGGCCTGGCCGCCGACGGCGAGGCCGAACTCGGTGAACTGGCCGCCCTGGAAGGGCCGGTGGTCATCGTCGTCGGCAGTGAGGGCAAGGGCCTGTCCCGACTCGTGGGCGAGACCTGCGACTTCAGGGTCCGGATCCCGATGCCGGGTGGCGCGGAGTCGCTCAACGCCGGTGTGGCGGCCGGGGTCGTCCTCTACGAGGCGGCTCGCAAGCGCTCCTGAACGGATGTTCGGCGCGGTCACCCACTCGGGGCAATCTGGGAGGCGAGGGCGAGCTTGACGCTGTCCGGACACATCCGGCAAGTCAAAGCAGTGTCCTAAACACACGTCACTCGGTTAGATGAGTGTGGACACCAGAACACCCCGCACACCCACGGGGGACCGCTCGTCCGGATTCCAGTCCGGATTGGACGACGCTCCCGCGCTGAGCATGGTGAAGGTGCCGAGCGATCCGGCCCAGGTCATCGTCAACCATGCGAGTTTCCGCGTGCAGCTGGGCGCCTCGACGCGCACCCAAAACCCGCGCCTCGCACGGCAGTTGAGTACCGCCGAGGACACCGCCCGGATGCCCGCGGCCGGTGCCGCGCGCCGTAGGCCCGTCGTCTGGAGCGGCCGGTCCGCCCCGGACGACACCGGCGCCCACCGGCTCCTCCAGGCCGTGCGGGGCAGCGGCGTCCGCCACGGCGAGCAGCCGGCCGGCGACGCGGGCGCCACGCAGGTCATCCCCCGTATCGCGGACGGCGGTTACGGCGGCGGCCACGACGGCGACCTGACCGCGCAGACCCTCGAAACCCCCATCGTCGGCGCCCAGCGCGGCCACGCCCACGACACCGGCGAGAACCGACTCCTGCCGCAGATGCGGACCGTGGGCAGCGCCTACGACGAACCCGCCTACGGAGACGGGGAGTTCGAGGACTTCGAGGCGGACGGCGAGCGCGAGCGGCGCACCGGGCGGCACCCCAACGACCCGGTACGGCACGCCTATTACCCGGGCCGCCGGATGAACCTCGGCGTCGTCCTGCTCCCCCTGCGTATCTTCCTCGGCTTCATCTCCATCTACGCCGGCATGGGCAAGCTGTGCGACCCCGTCTACTTCGACGGCGGCAAGCGCGGCTCCATGGTGAAGTGGCTCAACACCCTGCACCCCTGGGAAGTCGCCGAGCCACTACGGCAGTTCGCCCTCCAGCACCCCGTCGGCTCCGGGCTCGTCATCGCCTTCGCCCAGGTCATCGTGGGCGTCCTGACGATCCTCGGCCTGTGGCAGCGGGTCGCGGCGGTCGGCGGCGCGCTGCTCTCCGCGGCGCTCATCGTCACCGTCAGCTGGAAGACCGTTCCCGCCTACGACGCCCCCGACATCATCTACCTCGCCGCCTGGTCCCCGCTGATCATCGCCGGCGCCCCCGTCTACTCCGTCGACGGCCGCCTCGCGGGCAGCGCCTGGCGCCGCCTCGGACCCCGCGCCGACATCTGGGAGCTGCGCCGCTACGTCCTGCGCCGCGGCGCCCTGGTCACGGCTGTCGCCATCGGCCTCACCCTGCTCATCGGCTCGCTGCTCGGCGGCGCGGTGCGCGACTCCAGCCGTGTGGTAGTACCCGGCCCCGGCGAGGCCCCGCGCAACGAACTCCCCGGCGCGCCGCTCCCCGGTGAACCGACCAAGAGCCGCAGCAGCAGCCCCTCGGCGGTCAACTCGCCGTCCAGGCAGCCCACTTCGGCCAGCCCGTCGCACGCGGCGACGAGCCCGGGCGCGACCCACTCGTCCACCGGTACGGCCACCGGCGGCGCCCCCAGCCAGACCCAGGGCACCGCGGGCCGCACCCAGCCCCAGCAGTCCTCCCCGGCCGGCCAGGCCCCCAGCACGACCTCCGGCCCCACGTCGGGCGGCGGCACGACGGGCGGCACCAGCTCAAGTGGCGGCTCCAGCACCGGGGGTTCGTCCTCCTCCGGCCAGCCGGGCCTGGTGGGCGGCCTGTTGGGGTAACTGGGCCGGTGGGGGGTCTGTTGAAGCAGTCACCGCCGCCCACCGGCTGACACTCCGGTACGTATGGCGAAGGGCCCGCACTGAAAAGTGCGGGCCCTTCGGTTTTTGTCCTTTAGGGGCGCGGGGAACTGCGCGACCAGCCACGACGGAGCCGCACTCAACGACCCAGCGCGGCAAGCTCCTTGGCGGCTTCCCTGAGGTCCTTCGCAGTGTCGATGGCCCGCCAGTAGGCCCCCTGCGGAATAGGGAACCCGGCGAGCCGCAACTCACGCGCGAGGTGCGGAAAAGTCGTCCGCTCGTGATCCCCCCGCTCCGGCAACAACCCCGCGAACTCGGGCGAGAAGACGTACACCCCCGCATTGATCGCGTACTGCGTGGGCGGCGACTCGATGAAGTCGGTCACGCGCCCGAAGTCGTCGGTCTGCACGGCCCCCCAGGGGATCCGCGGCCGAGCCAGCGCGATCGTGGCGACCGCGTCGCGCTCCGTGTGGAAGTCCGCCATGTCGCGCAGCGAGAAGCGGGTCCAGATGTCGCCGTTGGTGGCGTACCAGGGGCTGTCCGGGCGGGGCAGATGCGCGGCGGCGTACTTGAGGCCGCCGCCGCGGCCCAGCGGCTCCGTCTCGACGACCGTGGTCACGTCGACGGGCAGATCGGCTGTTTTCAGCCAGTCCTGCAACACCTCGGCGAGATGCCCGCAGCTGACGACGACGTCGGTCACGCCCTCCTCGGCGAGCCAGACGAGCTGATGGCCGATGATCGGCGTCCCGGTGCCGGGGATCTCGACCATCGGCTTGGGCCGGTCGTCGGTGTAGGGGCGCAGCCGGGATCCCTGGCCACCGGCCAGGATCACGGCTTGGGTGGGGCGCGACGCGGCGTTCGGATCGGTCATGACCCGAACTGTACGTGGCGGCCCCACCGCAACTTTCGGCTGCAACCGTTCCTTAATCAGCCGTTACCGACCTCCTACTCCGGGCGCCGGCTCCGGTCAGCTGTGCGCGGCCATGACCCCGGAGGCGAACGCGGTGTCGCACACGGGGCGGGCGTAGGACTGGGCGCGTGCGGCGCCGTAGATACGGACCGCTGCGCGGCCCAGTGCGCGGGCGATGGAGGTGCAGTGCGTGGCGAGCGACGGGTGGCCGTTCACCGCCTCCTGGAGGTGGGTCAGGACGACGCCCGGGTTCTTGTCCTGGAGCTCGGTCATGAGCTGGTCGCGCAGGATGTCCTGCGGGGCGCGTGCGGCGGCCCGCGAGGAGGCTCCGGCCGCGGTGACGTCCGTCGCGGTGAGCATCGAACTGGAGGGGCTCCCCGACCAGTTGACCCGGGTGACCGCGAGGGTCCCGGAGAGCACCATCATGACGGGCAGGACGAGGGCGAGGGTGCGGCCGACCCGGCGGGCGGGGCCCCGGCCGCGTCGCGGCTGTTGGTTATTGGAGTGCTTCACGCGTGTGAGGGTAGCGCCCGGTAATGATTTGGCGACATTTAGTCACCAATTCGGGGGATGGATTGGTGCCTCGAATTGGGTAGGGCGTTGACGAACACTGCTCGAAATGACGGATCTGCCGGGGTATTTGTCACATAGGCCGGCAGGCGCGAAACAGGAACGGGAGAGGGCCCCGCGGATCGGCGAATTCCAGGGGTCGTTGCAACACCGTGGTGAGTTGATCAGGCCGCGATCAGTTTAGACAGGCGCTCGGCTGGGGTCTCCCAGTCGAGCGTC
>NZ_JBSFCQ010000024.1:0-132741 GCF_053891435.1 Streptomyces sp. NPDC002276
ATGCAGATGATCGTGGTGATGAAGTTGACCGCGCCGAGGATCGTGCCGAAGCCGGAGAAGGCCAGACCCATGATCCACATGTCGGCGCCGATGCCCGGCGAGCGGACCGCGTCCGACAGCGGGCTGTAGGCGAACCAGCCGAAGTCGGCCGCGCCTTGGGGGGTGAGGAAGCCCCCGACGGCGATGGTCGAGCCGAAGAGATACAGCCAGTAGGCGAACATGTTGAGGCGGGGAAAGGCGACATCCGGGGCGCCTATCTGGAGCGGCATGATCCAGTTGGTGAAACCGGCGAACAGGGGCGTCGCGAACATCAGCAGCATGATCGTGCCGTGCATCGTGAACGCCTGGTTGAACTGCTCGTTGGACATGATCTGTAGCCCGGGTCTGGCGAGTTCGGCGCGCATGAGCAGCGCCATGACGCCGCCGATCAGGAAGAACGCGAACGACGTGACCAGATACAGCGTGCCGATCGTCTTGTGATCCGTGGTCGTCAGCCACTTGATGCTCTTGAGGTCTCTCACGCCCCGCCTGTGTCCGCGCCCCGCCCGCCCGTCACACTCGACGGGCGCGACGAGAATCACGAAATCGGGTGTGACGATCGCCCGGGTGCCGGACACGAACGGAACATGAGCAACGACGAGATCTTCGCCGCTGCCTATCGCGAGCACTACTGGGCGGTCAGCCGCTACGTTGCCCGGCGACTGGACGGGCGGAGCGGTGAGGTGGAGGAAGTGGTGGCGGAGGTCTTCACCGTCGCCTGGCGCCGCCGTGCGGATCTGCCGTCGGCTCCGCTGCCGTGGTTGTACGGCGTGGCCCGGAACTGCCTGGCCAACGCGGTACGGGGGTATGGGCGCCGGCGGCGGCTTGTCGACCGGCTGGGCAACGACGAGAGCGCGCATGGGCGGCAGATCGCGGTGGGGCCCGATGCGGAGGCGCCCGGTGGGTGGGTGCACGAGGCGCTCGCGCGGTTGTCGGCCGCCGACCAGGAGGTGCTGCGGTTGACGGCGTGGGAGGAACTGGGTGTGGAAGAGGTCGCCGTTGTCCTGGGGTGCGGTGTGCGGGCTGCGGCCATGCGATTGCATCGGGCGCGGCGACGGTTGAGAGCGGAGATTGATCGTCTCGTGGTGCTGGGAGGGGCGGGGCGATGAATCAGTATTCTGCCGCGCCGTCGTGGCTGGTCGCGCAGTTCCCCGCGCCCCTAAGGGGCGCCACAGCTGGACCGGAGGATCGACGCCATGGTCGATGAACTTGAACTCCTGCGTGGCGCCAACCCGTTCACGGCCGACGGCCCCCTCTACGGTGACGGACCGCTCGACCACCACGCCTCACGTCGGCTCAACCGGCTGCTCCACGAACGGCGTCGTCGGCTGCTCTGGAGTCTCGTGGCCGGAGTCGCCGTGCTGGCGACCGTGTTCACGCTGTTGCTGGGCGGGCCCAGCGGTACTCCCGCCGTGGCGGCGCCCCGCCCCCTGGTCGTGCAGGCGCACTCCACGCCCGTGTCCCTGAAACAGCTCGCCGCTCTCGCCGCGGCGGTCGCGGTCGACGGAACTCCCGTGCTGCGCAAGGGAACTCACGTGCAGTCGTGGAGTCTCGGCATGTCCGACGACAAACCGCCGGTCACCATCCCCGAGGAACGCATCGTGCGCTGGAACGCGGACGACAGTCACACCGAGCGTGTCGTCGAGGACGGGCATGTGGTCAAGGAGACGACGTATCCGCCGAGTTGGAGCGATGTCCCGCCCGAGGCCCGGCCCCCGCACGACGTGGCGGGGCTGCGGGCGTATCTCCGGGAGACGGCGTACAGCAAGACGCCGTTGACGACTCCCGAACTCCTCGCCGCCGTCGAGGAGTTGCTGGACCACTGGACGCTCGGGGCGCGTGAGTCGGCCGCGTTGGCGCGGTTGCTCGCGGGGGCGGAGGGGCTGCGGCCGGTGGGGGAGGTGACGGACCGGCTCGGGCGGCGCGGGGAGGCCTATGTGTATCGGCAGTCGGGCAGCCGTCTGATGCTGATCATGGACCCGGCGACCGGCGCCGTTCTCGGGCTGGAGAGCACCTTCACGAAGGACCAGCCCGAGTACGGCGTCAAGGCCGGGGACGTCATGGACTACAGCGCGTGGACACGCTGATCACACCCCGAGCTGCCGGGCCGCGGCCGTCACGGTCTGTTCCAGGAGCGTGGCGATCGTCATCGGGCCGACGCCGCCCGGCACCGGCGTGATCAGCGAGGCGCGCTCGGCGGCGGAGTCGAAGTCGACATCGCCGACGTTGCCCGCGTTGTAGCCCGCGTCGAGCACGACCGCGCCCGGCTTGATGTCCTCGCCGCGGATCAGCCGGGGGCGGCCCACGGCGGCGACCACGATGTCCGCCTCGCGGACCACCGAAGACAGGTCCCGGGTGCGGGAGTGGCAGTAGGTGACCGTCGCGTCGCGGGCCAGGAGCAGCATGCCGACCGGCTTGCCGAGGATCGCGCTGCGGCCCACGACGACGGCCCGCTTGCCGGACGGGTCGACGTCGTACTCGTCGAGCAGCCGCATGATGCCGCCGGGCGTGCAGGACACGAAGCCCGGCAGCCCGAAGCTCATCGCCGCGAAGGACGCGAAGGTCACGCCGTCGACGTCCTTCTCCGGCGCGATCGCCTCGAACGCGGCCCGCTCGTCGATGTGTTCACCCATCGGGTGCTGGAGCAGGATGCCGTGGACGGTGGGGTCGGCGGAGAGCGCGGTGAGGGTGGCGACCAGTTCGGCGGTGGTCGTGGTGGCGGGGAGTTCGACGTGCCGGGACTCGATGCCGGCCTTGCGGCTGCGGTTCTGCTTCATCCGGACGTAGGTGACGGAGGCCGGGTCCGCGCCGACCAGGACCGTTGCGAGACAGGGTGCCGTACCGGTGCGTTCCGTGAGGTCGGCGGCCTGCTTCGCGGTGTCCTCGACGATACGTCGGGCGAGCGCCGTACCCTCCATGAGCCGTGCCTGGGACATGATCCACTCCTGAGCTGGTTGACCGATCGCCCAGGCGCACGGCATTCACTCCGCGTGGGCCGCTCCACGGTGGTGCTCCACCTCAGCGCCAGTCACGACCCACGAACAGCGTAACCGAGGCTCCACGACCGGTCCCATACCCGGTCCTACGGCCGTCAGGACCCGCTCTCCGCGGGCGGTGCAGTCGGGTCGACACCTGCCAGGAAGTCCCGGGCCTGCGCCGCGAGACGTGGCGCCCCGATGGCCTCCGCCCAGCGGGCGACCTCCGTCGTGAGTGCCCTGGCCCCCGCCTCGTCGCCGGAGTCCCGGGCCAGCACGGCGAGCAGCAGTAGCTGGGACAGGGTGCCGGGGACCGTGCCCGCGCCGGCGCCCAGCGTGGTCGCTCGGCGCCAGCGGTGCAGGGCCAGGTCGTGGTCACCGGCGTCGTGGTCGTGGTCGCCGAGGTGGCGCAGGGCCTCGCGCGCCAGCAACGGGTCGTCGCGCGACTCGGCGGCGCGCAGTGCGGACGTGTAGTGCGGGGGTGCTCCCGCCAGGTCGGCGAAGTGGTTGTCCGTGATCAGACCGAGGTACATCTCCGCCCAGCCCCGGCGCCCCTCGTCCGGGGCGTCGTCCCGCAGTGCCGTCGCCTCGCGGAGCAGAGACGTGAGGGCTTCCGGGTCCTTCCCGTCCGGGCCCAACCGGAGCCGGCCGTCGACGACGAGCAGCCGTCGGTAGGTGTTCCGCAGCCGCGCGAAGTCCACGTCCCAGTCGCCGCCCGGGAACTCCTTCCCGGCCGCTTCGATACGTGCCGTCGCGGTGTCCGTGCCCGCGAACCAGTCCTGTTCCAGGGCCACTTGAGCGGCGGCGCGGGCGATCCGCGCCCGGGGGTCCGGTTCGACGGCGGTGCACGCGTCCAGCAGGCGCGAGGCGCGCTCCCATCGTCCCGTCACGCTCAACTCGTGGGCGGCGGCGATGAGTTCCTCGACGGGTATGACCACGTTCGCTGGGGATGTCATGACGGGGAAGGTAGTTATGCGAAAAACTATCCACAAGAAAACCACTGCGGGAGGCAGACGGTGGAGGACTCGGTCGACCGGCATGTGGCGCACTGGGTGAAGGAACTCGCCTGGATGGACCCGGTGAAGGAGGAGATCTTCTTCCGGCTGGCGATCCTGTCGCGCCATGCCGGTCAGGCGCGGCGGGACGTGCTAGACGCCGACGGGCTCAAGCAGTGGCAGTTCAAGGTGCTGCTCATGCTGCGCAGGCTCGGGCCGCCGTACGAGACGAGCCCGTCACAGCTGGCGGAACTCCTGGGACTGACTCGCGGGGCGCTCTCCGCGCGGCTGGCGGCCGTCGAGGAGGCGGGGCTGATCGCCCGTACTCATGAGACGGGGGACCGGCGGCGGGTGCGGGTACGGCTCACCGACGCCGGATACGCAGTCCTTGAGGAGCATGTGGCGGCGGAGGAAGCGGGCGAGCTCGCGCTGCTCGCAGCACTGACCCCAGCAGAGCGGCGGACGCTCGCAGACCTGCTGCGGAAACTGGTCCTCGCCGTCGAGACCCAGCGGTGACGGCCGGTACCGTGCTCGCCGAGAAGGTCCAGGTCAGCCGGGTGGTGACCCGGACCTTCGGCGCCATCCTCGCTAGCCGTCCCATGCCTGGATCATGGTCTGCCGGGTGATCTTGCCGTCGTCCAGTACGAGCATCGACTCGGCGAGGACCCGGGTCCCGTCGGCGTACTGACAGGACTCGCTGTAGGCGACTCGATCGCCCTGTACGACGCACTCCTCCAGTTTGTGCGTCATGTCGCGGCTGTAGACGTCGGCGAGCATGGCGCCGATCTCGTCCCGGCCGTGCAGGACCTTGGGGTTGCTGGGCTGGGTCTGGTGGTCGACGACGTGGATCTCCGCGTCGTCGGCGTAGAGCGACAGAAGTGTCGCCGCTGTGTGATCTTCGATGCCCCGGCGCAGGGCTTCGGTGTCGAAGCCGGGGCGTGCCGCGGTGCCCATGGTGACCTCCTCGGAGGGCCGCGGCCCGAACAGGAGCGAGCCGCGGCGGGCCTCTCCTACGAGACTCCTCCGCCGTGCCGGGGTCGGCAAACGCAGGGGCGCACTCCTCCTGACGGGTGAGCGGCGCCCGGCGCCCGTGACCGTGCGGCCGCCGTCCGCGTTGCTGCAAGCATGATCTCAACACGACGTATCGCCGCCGCCGTTGGTCTCGCCGTCGGGGTCACCGGCCTCGTCGCGCCGATGGCGAACGCCGCCGACGCGCCCGCCTTCAAGGACGGCAAGGTCAGCCCGGTCGCTTTGCTGGACTCGCTCGCGGTGAGCGAGATCCCCGCCGAGCACCAGGCGCAGCTCCCCAAGGTCGCCGACCAGATGAAGGCGCTGAACCATCTGAACGACCTCCAGCAGCTGCACCAGGTCACCGACATGGCCGCGCCGGTCACGGGACTCCTCCCCGCGGTCGAGTAGCCGTACCGCGCAGACCTTGAGGGCCGTCCGGAAACGGGCGGCCCTCAGTCGTGCCGCGGGTCAGCCCGTTGTGGCCAGGAACTGCGTCGCCGCCAGCTCCGCGTACAGCGGGTCGGCGCTCACCAGTTCCCGGTGCGTGCCCACCGTGCGGACCCGGCCCGCGTCCATGACGACGATCCGGTCCGCCATCGTCACCGTGGACAGCCGGTGCGCGACGACCAGCACCGTCGTCGTACGGGCCACATCGGCGACGGTGTCGCGCAGGGCCGCCTCGTTGACCGCGTCCAGCTGCGAGGTCGCCTCGTCCAGAAGCAGCAGTCGGGGGTGGCGCAGCAGGGCGCGGGCGATCGCGACGCGCTGGCGTTCGCCGCCGGACAGGCGGGTGCCGCGGTGGCCGACCAGGGTGTCGACGCCCTTCGGCAGCCGGGCGACCAGACCGTCCAGGCGGGTCGTCTTCAGCACCCGGGTGACGGCGTCGTCGCCCGCGTCCGGATTGCCGAGCAGCAGGTTGTCGCGCAGGGAGCCCGACAGGACCGGCGCGTCCTGCTCCACGTAGCCGATGGCGGAGCGGAGCCCGGACAGCTCCCAGTCCGCGAGGTCCCGGCCGTCGAGGGTGATGGAGCCGGACTCGGGGTCGTAGAAGCGCTCGATGAGGGAGAACACGGTGGTCTTGCCCGCGCCGGACGGGCCGACGAACGCCGTCATGCCCTGGGCCGGTACCTCGAAGGTCACGCCGTGGTGGACGTAGGGCAGGTCGTCGGCGTAGCGGAAGCGCACGTCGTCGAAGGAGAGGGCCGCGGGCTCGGCGCCGGGGGAGGGCAACTCGGCGGGCAGGGACGGGGGTTCGGCCGGGAGTTCCAGGGCCTCCTGGATGCGGGAGAGGGCCGCGGCGCCCGTCTGGTACTGCATGATCGCGCTGACGACCTGCTGGATCGGCTGCATCAGATAGAAGACGTAGAGGAGGAACGCGACCAGGGTGCCGATGTCGATCGCGCCCGTCGCCACCCGTGCCCCGCCCACCGCGAGGACGGTGATGAACGCGATCTGCATCGACAGACCGGCCGTGTTGCCCGCCGCCGCGGTCCACTTGGCGGCGCGCACGCTCTGCCTCCACGACTCCTCCGCCGCCGCGTGCAGGGTGTGCTCCTCGCGATACTCCGCGCCGGACGCCTTCACGGTGCGCAGCGCGCCGAGTATCCGCTCCAGCGACGCGCCCATCACACCGACCGCGTCCTGCGCCTGCCTGCTGGCCCGCTTGACGCGCGGCACGATCACACTGAGGACAGCGCCCGCGCCCACGATCACGGCGAGGGTGACGCCCAGCAGAACGGGGTCAACGAGGCCCATCATCACGACAGTTGCGACCAGGGTGAGCCCGCCCGTGCCGAGACCGACCAGCGAGTCGGTGGTGACCTCGCGCAGCAGGGTGGTGTCGGAGGTGATGCGGGCCATCAGGTCGCCGGGCTCGCTGCGGTCCACCGCGCTGATCCGCAGCCGCAGCAGATACGACGACAGGGCGCGCCGCGCACCGAGCACCACCGACTCGGCGGTGCGCCGCAGAACATACGAACCCAGCGCGCCCAGCGCCGCGTTGGCGACCACCAGCGCCGACATCGCGAGCAACGCCCCGGTGATCGTCCGGTCGTGCGAGAGGTCGTCGATGAGTCCCCGCGCCACCAGCGGCAGCAGCAGCCCGGTGCCCCCGGTCACCAGCGAGAGCAGCGCGCCCGCTAACAGGGCCCAGCGGTGCGGCCGTACGTAGTCGAAAAGAAGCCGCCAGGCCGGAGGTCTGCTCTCAGTCCCTGCAATGCTCACGTCGCTCCTTGGGATGCGTTGGAAGCAGTCAGGCTACGTCGGCCGCCGCCGACGGTGTCGAGCCGCCGTCGTGCCCTTACCGATCAGTCACGCGTAGGGTCTCAGGCAGGGACAACGATCGACGAAAGGGTTCAGGACCATGGCGCAGGAAGTGCGCGGCGTGATCGCGCCGGGAAAGAACGAACCGGTCCGGGTCGAGA
The DNA here is from genome assembly GCF_053891435.1 of Streptomyces sp. NPDC002276. Taxonomy (NCBI): domain Bacteria; kingdom Bacillati; phylum Actinomycetota; class Actinomycetes; order Kitasatosporales; family Streptomycetaceae; genus Streptomyces; species Streptomyces sp. NPDC002276. The sequence goes on from NZ_JBSFCQ010000024.1 coordinate 7,444, forward strand.
CGATCGTCGTACCCGACCCCGGCCCCGGTGAGGCCGTGGTGAAGGTACAGGCCTGCGGGGTCTGTCACACCGACCTGCACTACAAGCAGGGCGGCATCAGCGACGACTTCCCCTTCCTGCTCGGGCACGAGGCGGCGGGCATCGTGGAGTCGGTCGGCCAGGGCGTCACCGATGTCGCCCCCGGTGACTTCGTGATCCTCAACTGGCGTGCGGTGTGCGGGAATTGCCGGGCCTGTCTGCGCGGCCGGCCGCAGTACTGCTTCAACACCCACAACGCGAAGCAGAAGATGACCCTCGCCTCGACCGGCCAGGAGCTCTCCCCGGCCCTGGGTATCGGCGCCTTCGCCGACAAGACGCTGGTCGCGGCGGGCCAGTGCACCAAGGTCGACCCGACCGTTTCCCCGGCCGTCGCCGGGCTGCTCGGCTGCGGGGTGATGGCCGGTATCGGCGCGGCGATCAACACCGGGAACGTCGGGCGCGGCGACACCGTCGCCGTCATCGGTTGCGGCGGGGTCGGCGACGCCGCCATCGCCGGGGCCCGGCTCGCGGGCGCGGCGCGGATCATCGCCGTCGACATCGACGACCGCAAGCTGGAGAAGGCCCTCACGATGGGCGCCACCCACACCGTGAACTCCAAGACGTCCGACGCCGTCGAGGCGATCCGCGAACTGACCGGCGGTTTCGGCGCCGACGTCGTCATCGAGGCGGTCGGCCGCCCCGAGACGTACAAGCAGGCCTTCTACGGCCGTGATCTCGCCGGCACGGTCGTCCTCGTCGGTGTTCCGACGCCGGAGATGAAGCTCGAACTCCCGCTCCTCGATGTCTTCGGGCGCGGCGGTTCCCTCAAGTCGTCCTGGTACGGCGACTGTCTGCCCTCCCGCGACTTCCCGATGCTGATCGACCTGCACCAGCAAGGCCGCCTGGACCTGGGCGCGTTCGTCACCGAGACGGTCCAACTCGACGAGGTGGAGAAGGCGTTCGAGCGGATGCACGGCGGGGACGTGCTGCGTTCGGTGGTGGTGCTCTGATGGCCGCGCGCATCGAACACCTCGTCACCTCGGGGCAGTTCACGCTCGACGGCGGCACCTGGGACGTCGACAACAACGTGTGGATCGTCGGCGACGACCACGAGGTCGTCGTCATCGACGCGGCCCATGACGCCGACGCCATCCTCGCGGCGATCGGCGACCGCAGACTGACCGCCATCATCTGCACCCACGCCCACAACGACCACATCGACGCCGCCCCCGCCCTCGCGGACCGCACCGGCGCCACGATCTGGCTGCACCCCGACGACCTGCCCCTGTGGAAGCAGACCCACCCCGACCGCGACCCCGACGCCCATCTCGCCGACGGCCAGGTCATCGAGACCGCGGGCGCCGACCTGAAGGTCCTGCACACACCCGGTCACGCGCCCGGCGCGGTCTGCCTCTACGACCCCGCACTCGGCACGGTCTTCACCGGCGACACCCTCTTCCACGGCGGCCCGGGCGCCACGGGACGCTCGTACTCCCACTTCCCGACCATCATCGACTCCATCCGCGACCGCCTCCTGACCCTCCCGTCGGAGACGAAGGTGCTCACCGGACACGGGGACTCGACGACCGTCGGGGCCGAGGCCGCACACCTGGAGGAGTGGATCGCGCGGGGCCACTGACGCCCCGCGCGCAATCCCGACAGAAGATGTCCGGCTTCCCGTGCACGATCGACATGAGACACGTCGAACGAGCACGGGAGGTCGGACATGCCGGGCCCACTGGAAGGCAAGGTCGCGCTGGTCGCGGGGGCGACGCGCGGAGCGGGACGCGGGATCGCCGTGGAGCTGGGCGCGGCAGGCGCCACCGTCTACGTCACCGGCCGCACCACCCGTGCCCGGCGCTCCGAGTACGACCGGCCCGAGACGATCGAGGACACCGCCGACCTCGTCACCGCGGCCGGCGGCCGGGGTATCGCCGTACCCACCGACCACCTGGACCCCTCGGCCGTACGGGCCCTCGTCGACCGCATCGACGGCGAACAGGGCCGCCTCGACATCCTCGTCAACGACATCTGGGGCGGCGAGCACCTCTTCGCCTGGGACACCCCGCTCTGGGAACACGACCTCGACAAGGGACTCCGGCTCCTCAGGCTCGCGGTGGAGACACACGCGATCACCAGCCACCACGCCCTACCCTTGCTGCTGCGCCGCCCCGGCGGCCTGGTCGTCGAAATGACCGACGGCACCGCCGAGTACAACCGCGACACCTACCGCGTCTCCTTCTTCTACGACCTCGCCAAGGCCTCCGTCCTACGCATGGCCTTCGCCCTCGGCCACGAACTCGGCCCACGCGGCGCCACCGCCGTGGCGCTCACCCCGGGCTGGCTGCGCTCGGAGATCATGCTCGACCAGTTCGGCGTCCGCGAGGAGAACTGGCGCGACGCCCTCGACCGCGTCCCCCACTTCGCCATCTCGGAGACCCCGCGCTACGTCGGCCGCGCGGTGGCGGCCCTCGCGGCCGATCCTCAACTGGCCCGCTGGAACGGGCAGTCACTGTCCAGCGGCCAGCTCGCCCCGGTCTACGGCTTCACGGACCTCGACGGGAGTCGGCCGGACGCGTGGCGGTATCTGGTGGAGGTGCAGGACGTGGGGAAGGCGGCGGACGTGACCGGGTACCGGTGAGGCGAGATCAGACCCCGGTCACCGGCCAGCGCGCCGAATGGCCCGGCGGCAGCGCCAGATCGTCCCGTACGGCCGCGTAGTAGCCCTCGCGACCGGCGCGCTGCCGCTCCAGCAACTCCCGCCAGGCGTCCGGGTCATGGGTCCCCGCGCGCATGAACCGCTCCATCTCCATCACCGCGCCGACCCATGCCCGTGCCTTCTCCACCACCTCCGGGCTGCCCAACAGGATCAGCGCCTCGCCGGACGGGTCACGGTCCACCGTCGCCTGGGCCAGCAGGGGTTCCGCCTCCGCCGGGGACAGCGGGTGCGGATGGGGGTCGTTGCGCAGATGGGACGCGACCCGGTACGTCAGGGTCACGGACTTCTTCAACGTCCGGGCGTACTCGGCGTACACCTCCAGCCGCCGCTCCTCCCAACGGGCGTCCCGCTCGCGCCGGAACCTCGCCCGGTCGCCCCGCACGATCGCCAGGTAGGAGCCGAGCGCCCCGATCACCACACCGATCAGCGCGGGCAGTTGCTGTATGAACGCGTTCATGTCCGCACGCTATCTGCCGAGTTGATCGTCACGGCAGTACGTTCTGGACCATGACTGACTCAAGGCGCTTCGAGGGGTACGGAGTTCTCGTCACCGGTGCGGCACGCGGCATCGGCGCGGCCGTCGCCCGGCGGCTCGCCGAGGAGGGGGCGCGGGTGCTGGTGACCGACGCCGATCCGGCCGAGGCGGAGAAGACGGCGGCGGCACTGCGTGAACTCGGGCTCGGGGCCGAGGCGTTCGGGTGCGACGTGGGGGACCAGGAGGCGGTGGAGCGCGCTGTCGCCCATGCCGTGGCGACGTTCGGGGCGCTCGACGTCCTGGTCAACAGTGCGGCCCACTGCACCCCCGACCACCCGCTTTTCGAGGACCAGCCGGACGACGAGTGGGCCCGCGACATCGACATCACGCTCACCGGACCGTACCGCTGCTGCCGTGCCGCACTCCCGCACCTGGCCGCCTCCGGACGCGGAGCCGTCGTCAACACCGGTTTCCGGCAGGCCATTTCAGACGGACAGTGAAGCCAGCGTCGCCAGCACCCGGTCCGTATCGGCCTCGGACGTACGCCAGTTGCTGAACGCGGCGCGCAGGGCGGGCGTCCCGTCGTACACCGTCGGGGTCAGGAACGCCTCGCCGGACGCGGCGACGGCCTCCGCCAGTGCGGCCACCCGTTCCTGTGTCGGGTCGTCGGCGAGGGTGAAGCAGACGACGTTCAGCCGGACCGGTGCCGACAGCCGCAGGCCCGGGAGCGCGTCGATGCCCGCGCCGAGGCGGTGGGCGAGGGCGACGTTGCGCTCGACGATCTCGCGGTGCCCGGCGCTGCCGTAGGCCAGGAGGGAGAACCAGGCCGGGAGGGCGCGCAGTCGGCGGGAGTTCTCGGGGGTGAGGTGGAGGAAGTCCGGGTCGCCGGTCGGCAGGCCGAGGTACGGGGAGGCGTTGTGGAACACGCGGGTCTGGAGGTCGCGGCGGCGGGTGAACTGGACGGCCGCGTCATAGGGCACGTTGAGCCACTTGTGCAGGTCGACGCAGACCGAGTCCGCCGCGTCCAGTCCGTCGACGAGGTGGGCGTGGGCGGGGGAGAGGGCGGCGAAACCGCCGAACGCGGCGTCCACGTGCAGCCAGAAGTCGTGCCGTTCCTTGAGGGCCGCGATGGCGCGCAGGTCGTCGAAGTCCACGGTGTTCACGGTTCCGGCGTTCGCCACGACGATCGCCGGACGGCCGCCCAACTCGGCCAGGGCGGCGTCGAGTTGAGCCACGTCGACGGCCTCGCGGCCTCCGGCCAGCACGGGCACCGGCCGCAGCCGGTCCCGGCCCATGCCCAGCACGGACAGCGCCTTGGCGACGCTGGAGTGCGGGCTGCCGGAGAGCACGTCGACCGGGCCGAGCGCGGAGACGCCGTCCCGGGACACGTCCACGCCCAGCCGCTCGCCGAACCACTCGCGGGCGACGGCGAGCCCCACCGTGTTCGACACGGTCGCGCCGGTCACGAACGCCCCGGAGTGCGCCTCGCCCAGCCCGAACAGCTCGCGCAGCCAGCCCACCGTCTCCCGCTCCAGAGCCGCCGCCCAGGAACCGGCCGCGCCGGACACATTCTGGTCGTACGCGCTCGTCAGCCAGTCCCCGGTGACCGACGCGGGCGTCGCGCCACCCGTCACGAACCCGAGGTAGCGCGGTCCCGCCGACCCCGAGAAACCGGGCGCCCACCGCTCGGCGAACCGCGCGAGCGCGCCCTCGGCACCGGTCCCGTCGACCGGCAGCGGATTCTGATCGGGCGCCTTCCCGGGGTGCACGACCGGCCGCTCGGCCACCCCGCCCAGCTCACGGGCGGCGAAGTCACGGGCGGACTGGAGGAGTTCGGGGAGCCGGGAGAGGTCGTCGGCGAGAGTGCGGTGCATGGGCGGCAGCGTAGGCGGGGGCGGTGGCCCGGGTATCGGTCCACTCCGAGGAAAGTGGACCGACAGTCCGTACTACTCCCGTCCGGGCAACCGCTCCCGCAAGGCCGCCAGGAACGCTCGCGCGGCAGGTCCCGCGGGGCCGTCCGTACGCCAGACCACCGCGACCCGCCCTCGTGCCCGGGCGTCGTCGATGCGGAGCATCCGCAGCGCCCGCGATGTCGTCGTCCCGGAGGCGCCCCGCGGGTAGGGGACCACGGCCACCCCGAGCCCCCGTTCCGCGAGCCGCAGCAGCGCGTCCGGGGCCGCCGCCTCACACGTCACGCGGGGCCGGAAGCCCGCGTCCGCGCACAACCGGTCCAGCACTCCGCGCACCCCCGTCCCCCGGGGCAGACTGATCAACCGGTGCCCGCGCAACGCCGTCAGCGGGACGGACGTACGACCCCGGTGTTCGTCGAGCAGCGGATGACCCGGCGCCACCGCCGCGACCAGCGGTTCGTCGACCACGATCCGGAGGGCGAGACCGGGTACCGGCTCGGGGTCCGGCAGGCCCGCCACGGCGATGTCCAGCTCCCCGTGGCGCAGCGCGGCGAGCATCCGGTCCGAGGTGTCCTCGGTGAGGGTGATCTCCACCTGGGGATGCGCGTCGTGGAAGTCGGCGAGCAGCGCGGGCACGTCCATGTGATGGCCGAGGGCTCCGGGCACCAGCCCGATCGCGACCCGCCCGCGCAGCAGCCCGCCGAACTCAGCCGCCGTCTGCCGCACCCCCTCGACGGCCGCGAGAGCCGCCCGCGCGTACGGCAGCACGGCCGCACCGACCTCCGTCGGCCGCACCGTCCGCCCCGACCGGTCGAGCAGGGGCTGGCCCAACTCCCGTTCCAGCCGCCGGATCTGCGCGCTCACCCCGGGCTGCGCGAGATGCAACCGCTCGGCGGCCCGGGTGAAGTTGGCCTCCTCGACGACCGTCACGAAATACCGCAGCTGCCTCAACTCCATAACCAGCAATGCTAGTTGCGAGACGGACCCGGTCTTGGACTTATGGATCAGGCACCGGAACCCTGGACACATGGGGACCACGACGAACGACATCACCACGGCCATCGCGGCCGAACGCCGGGAACTGGCCGACCTGTTGGACACCTTGACGCCCGCGCAGTGGGAGGCGCCGAGTCTGTGCGCGGGATGGCGGGTGCGTGAGGTGGTGGCGCATCTGTCCATGGGGTTCCGGTACTCGACCGGGCGGGTGCTGTGGGAGCTGGTCAAGTCGCGCGGCAGCCTGCACCGCACGACCGACCGGCTGGCCCGCCGGGACGCGGCCGACCACACCGACCGGGAACTCGCCGGTTTCCTCCGCGAGCACGCCCACCACCCCTGGAAACCGCCCGTCGGCGGCATCGCGGCGGCCCTCGGCCACGACGTCGTCCACGGTCTGGACATCACGGTCGCGCTCGGCCTCGGCCGCCGCGTCCCCGAGGACCGCCTGCGGATCGTCCTGAACGCCGTCGACCCCAGGGCGTTCCGCCTCTTCGGCACCGACCTCGACGGCGTACGGCTGTGCGCCGACGACCTCGACTGGTCCTTCGGCACCGGCACACCCCTGCGCGGCCTGGCGCAGGACCTGCTTCTGGTCGCGTACGGCCGCCGCCTGCCACCGGGGCACCTCGAAGGCGAGGAATGTCACCGTTTCGTCGCAGCGTGACCCGTCCTACAACCCCTACCCTTGCGCACCTGTCTAGATGGCAGAGATCGCAGTTCCGGGGCAAGGGAAAGGGCAGGTCATGGGGGACATACGCAGACGAGGTGCCGTGGTGCTCGGCGTCACCGGGCTGGTGGCACCGCTCACACTCGCGCTGGGCAGCGTTCCGGCGCAGGCGGCGGCCAGCTGTACGACGCAGGCCGGGCCGTACCAGAAGCAGGTGGAGAAGTTCCTCGGCCGGCCCGTCGACGGCAAGCAGTCCGCCGCCGACTGCAAGGCCATACGGGCCTTCCAGACCAAGCACGGCATCACGCCGAACATCGGCTACGCGGGATCCGTCACCTGGGGCGTGATGGACCTGATGAACAAGCAGAAGGCCGTGGGCAACAAGCCCAACGCGGCCCGCAAGTGCCCGACCAACAAGGGCCGGATCGCCTGCGTCAACCTCACGCTCCAGATCAGCTGGATCCAGGACGGCAGCCGGCTCGTCTACGGCCCGGTCCCCGTGCGCACCGGCCGCAACGGCTACGAGACCCGCACCGGACTGAAGAAGATCTACTGGCGGGACATCGACCACGTCTCGAACATCTACAACGTGCCCATGCCCTACAGCCAGTTCTTCGACGGCGGCCAGGCCTTCCACTCGGTCAACCTCAGCATGTGGAACCCGCCCGGCTCGCACGGCTGCGTCAACATGACCCCGGCCACCGCCAAGAAGTACTGGACGCTCCTGAAGAACGGCGACGACGTCTTCGTCTACGGCCGCAAGCCGGGCACCTGACGGTCAGTCACCCGGCTCGCGCAACCCCCTTGGAAAAACGCTCCGTTACTCGGGTGCGTCCCCGAAGTCCGGGATCTCCAGCCTTGCCCCGCCCTGCCGTGCCGAGTCGTGCGCGACGATGCCCGGCAGGGTGTAGCGGGCCGCGACCCACGCGTTCACGGTGGGCAGGGTGCGGGAGTTGACCGCGGTCACGAAGTCGTCCGCCAGGAAGTGGTGGCTGCCCTCATGGCCGTTGTGCAGGTTGTCGAACTCCCGCGGCAGCCGCGACCGGTCGTGCACCGGTGCCGAGCCGGAGGTGAACGCGGCCCGCAGGTCCGGCGCGATGTGCTGGAGTGACGGATCGTCAGGAGACATGGTGGGCTTGGGTTCCAGCAGCTCGCTGATGTCCTTCACCCCCTTCTTGTCCTGCCAGAAGGCCACCGTCGCGAGCTGCTCCATGCTCGCGTCCGTGCCGAAGAACCGGAAACGCGACTCCCGGATCTGCGAGGGATAGCCCACGCGCCGGAACTCGTTCGTACGGAACGAACCGCCGCCCGCCACCTCGAACAGTGCGGTCGCGTTGGAGAAGTCGTTGCCGAACTGGCTGACCTCCCGGTCGAAGACCCCGTCCCCGCGCTCGTCCACCACCCCGATCGCGGACACGCTCACCGCGTGCGTCTGCCAGGCGCCGAGGACCCCGCCCACCGAGTGCGTCGGGTACAGCAGCGGCGGATAGCTGGCGGTGGCCTTCCAGTTGTCGCCGCCGCTGTACCGGTACGCCTCGTAGAACCCCAGATCCATGTCGTGGACGTAGTCGCCCTCGGCGTAGAAGATCCGCCCGAAGGCACCTTCCGCGATCTGGTTGCGGGCGTGCACGGTCGCCGGGTTGTACTGGCTGGTCTCGCCCATCATGTACGTCAGTCCGGTCGCCTTGACCGCGTCGATGATGGCCCCGATCTCCTCGGCGCTGATCGCCATCGGGACCGCCGAGTACACGTGCTTGCCCGCGCCGAGTCCCTGGAGGACCAGCGGGCCGTGCGTCCAGCGCTGGGTGAAGATCGCGACGGCGTCCACGGCCGTCGACTCCAGCATCGCGTCGTACGAGGGGAAGGTGCCCGCCAGCCCTTGTTCGGCGACCAGTTGCTCCGCCCGCTCCGGCAGGAGGTCGGTCACGAAGACCTCGCTCACGCCCGGGTGGGCCTGGAACAGCCTGGCGAACTGGCCGGAGAACTGGCCTGCTCCGACGATGCCGAGGGAGAACGTCATAGGTGCGTGTCCTTCTCTGCCGGGATATGTCAGTTACGAGGGAACACGATTCCGCGACCGCGCGCATCGGTGCTGGGTCTGGTGTGGCCAGGGTGTGAAATGCGTTACGGGGCTTGACAGATGGACGTGATCAGTAACACGGTCCGATATGTCCGATTGGCTCGTGATTACTCACATCGCCTTCACCTACGGCGACGTATGCTTCACACCATGTCCACCCGTGTTGAATCAGCCACCGAGCGATCGGCAGCCGAGGTCAACGAGGAGATCAGAGCCCTGTGGCTCCGATCGGGCGGGACACTGAGCGTCGAACAGCGCGAGGAGTACCGGCGGCTGGTGATGGAGTGGGCCACCGCGGCTCCCCAGCCGGCCACGGCGGCCTGAGAGCAGCCGCCCGGCCGACGCGCAGCTGTCGTTCGGATCCCGTCGCCCGGCCTTCCTCGTGACCCTCGGTCCAGCCGGTCGAGCCCCCGTCGACCCGACCAACAACCCACGATCACCCGCGACGAACTCCCCGCATGATCTGCGTTACCCGCGCGGTCCCGCGTGATCAGCCCCACATCGCCGAATAGTGCCGCTGGAAGGCCTTGCGGTCCTGCTCCGCGCGGATCCAGCGCGTCGCCACCAGCGCGATCAGACTTCCCGCGATCACCAGCAGACCCGGCCCCACGTTCTTGGGGTCGGTGAGCCGGGACGCCAGGGTCGTCGTGCCCGCCGTGGTGTTCGTCGCCGGAGCCGACGTCCCGGGCGTGACCGAGCCGGTACCCGCCGCGCTGCCTGCCGCCGAGGCGGACGGCGCGGGCGAGGCGGCCGTCTTCGGCGCCACCAGCAGCTTGACGTTGAGCGCGGCCAGCGCCTTGGTCAGCGGCTGGAAGAACGTCGTACCGCCCGCCTTGCAGTCACCACTGCCGCCCGAGGTCACCCCGAGCGCGATGCCGTTGGAGAACAACGGGCCGCCGCTGTCGCCCGGTTCGGCACACACCGTGGTCTGGATGAGACCGGTGACCGTGCCCTCGGGGTAGTTCACCGTCGCGTCGAGCGCGGTCACCTCGCCGTCGTGCAGCCCGCTGGTGCTGCCGCTGCGGAAGACCTTCTCGCCCACGGCCGCGTCGGCCAGGCCGGTGATGGTCACCCCGCTGCCGTTGCCGATCGCGACGACGTCCGCGCCCTCGCCCGCCGAACCGCTCGCGTACTGCACCAGCGAGAAGTCGCTGCCGGGGAAGTTGTCGGAGACCGTCTTACCGAGCTGCTGGTCGCCCTGGTTGTCCGCGAACCAGATGGAGCCGACCGGACCGCAGTGCCCGGCCGTGAGGATGAAGTCGGTCTGGCCGTTGGTCACGTTGTAGCCCGCCGAGCAACGGCCGCCGGTCGACAGGATGGGCTGCGCCCCATTGATCCGGGTGGTGAACTTGCCCTGCGTGCGCTGCATCTCCACCGAGGCGCCGATGCTCTTCGCGACCTTCGTCATCGCGGCCCAACTGGTCGCGGAGACACTGCTGTCGGCCTCCACGAGCACCTTGTTGTTCCGGTAGTCCATCGCCCACGCGGTGCCCGCGATCTTGGGCGCCGAACTCAGCGTGGTGGCAGCCGACTTCAGCTGGTTCATGCTGTACGGCACGACCTTCGCCTCGGCGCCCGCCTTCGTCACCTCGGCCGCCGTCGCCTTGTCGGTCACCGCGACGACCGTACGGCCGCCGGAGTCGACCCAACTGCCCGCCGTACGGGCCGAACCGAGCTTCGCCACCAGGGCGGAACCCTTGTCCGCGGGCGTCTGTGGCGCGCTGAGCGTGGCGGCGTCCCTGGCCGGGGTGTCACTAGCCATGGCCGCCTGGGTGACCATGGCACCTCCCAGCAGGAGTCCGCCGACGGCCGTCAACCGTGTCACTCGCCGGACGACCCGTCGTCGTGCGTGCCTCATGCCTGGCTCCCGAACCCCGAACGTGCGGTGCCGAACACCGCGAGGACCTCCGGTCGTTGAGGTGCCCTTCCTCCATACGTGGCCCGGCACCCTCCCGTTCACCGTCTGGAGGATCGGCTTCAGCCGCCGGCCACAACAGGCTCTCCGGACCGCCGAGTTGGCCCCGGCGGCGCCCGGCGCGGCCCGTCGCCCACGCGCCGCGGTCCCCCTATCTTGAGCCTCATGACCAGCAACCCGCAGGCCGCGGCCGGTGAACCGAATCCCCTGCGCGCGCTCACCCTCGACCGCCTCCGCCGCCGTACCAGCATGAAATGGCGCACCTACCCCGAGGACGTGCTGCCGGTCTGGGTGGCCGAGATGGACGTGCCGCTCGCCGACGCGGTGGTCCGCGCGGTCACGGACGCGCTCGTCCTCGGGGACACCGGCTATCCCGCCGGAACGGCCTACGCGGAGGCGCTCGCCGCGTTCGCGGAGAAGCGGTGGGGCTGGGACGGGCTCGCCGTGGAACGGACGCGGATCGTGCCGGACGTCATGCTGGGCGTCGTCGAGATGCTCCGGCTGGTCACCGGACCGGGCGATCCGGTGGTGCTGAACCCGCCCGTGTATCCGCCGTTCTTCCAGTTCGTGACCCACCTGGACCGGCAGGTGGTGGAAGCGCCGCTCGGCGTGGACCTGCGCCTCGACCTCGGCGCCCTGGAGGACGCCTTCCGGCGCGCGGTCGCGGGCGGGCGGCGGGCCGCGTATCTGCTGTGCAGCCCGCACAACCCGACCGGCACCGTGCACTCCGCCGCCGAACTGGCCGCCGTCGCCGCCCTCGCCGAGCGGTACGGCGTGCGGGTCGTGGCCGACGAGATCCACGCACCGGTCCTCGCCGCGGGCGCCGCCTTCGTCCCCTACCTGAGCGTCCCGGGCGCGGAGCGCGGGCTGTCGCTCATGTCGGCGTCGAAGGCCTGGAACCTCGCCGGACTCAAGGCCGCCCTGGCCGTCGCGGGCCCCGCGTCCGCCGTCGACCTGGCCCGCCTGCCCGAGGAGGTCGGGCACGGCCCGAGTCACGTCGGCGTCATCGCCCACACCGCCGCCCTGAGCGACGGCACCGCCTGGCTGGACGCGCTGCTGACCGGCCTCGACGACAATCGCCGATTGCTGACCGGCCTGCTGGCCGAGCACCTGCCCACCGTGGGGTACCGACCCGGCGAGGCCACCTACCTCGCCTGGCTCGACTGCCGTGAACTCGGCCTGGGCGACGATCCGGCGCGGGTCTTCCTCGACCGGGGCAGGGTCGCGCTGAGTCCCGGCAGCGACTTCGGGACCGGTGGCGCGGGGCACGTACGGCTCAATCTGGCGACGTCTCCGGAAGTGATCACGGAAGCCGTGGGGCGGATGGCGGCGGCGCTCGGCTGAACAGTGCCGTGCTGTCATGAACACCCGACCCGGCTGCCATCATGGGCCCATGCGCGTGCTGATGCCGGTCCCCGACCGCGACTTCGACGTCACCGAGGTCGCCGTGCCCTGGCGGCTGCTCACCGACGCCGGGCACGAGGTCGTCCTCGCCACCGAGCGGGCCGGGACGCGGCCCGCCGCGGACCCCCGACTGCTCACCGGCGTCCTCTTCGGGCAGCTCGGGGCCGAGGACGAACCCAAGCGGTTCTACCAACAGCTCACCGAAGCACCGGAGTTCGGCGCCACGGTCGCCTGGGTGGACGTGGACGTGACCGGCTTCGACGGCCTGCTGCTGCCCGGCGGCCACGCGCCCGGCATGCGCCAGTACCTCGGGTCGGCCCAACTGCGGGCGAAAGTGGGGGAGTTCTGGGCCCTGGGCCGCCCGGTCGGCGCGATCTGCCACGGCGTCCTCGTCCTGGCCCGTACCCAGGACCAGGCCACCGGCCGGAGCGTCCTCGCCGGACGCCGTACGACCTGCCTGCCCAAGTACATGGAACGCACCGCCTACTTGACCACCGCCTGGCGGCTCGGCCGCTACTACCGCACCTACCCGGCCTATGTGGAGGACGAGGTGCGCGCCGCCCTCGACGCCCCGGGCACGCAGTTCGCACGCGGCCCCAGGGAACTCACCCGGCGCGGCACCGCGAGCGACGACACCCACGCGTTCGTCGTGGAGGACGGCAACTACTTGTCGGCGCGCTGGCCCGGAGACGCCTACCTTTTCGCCCGCCGGTATCTCGATCTCCTGCGGGCACCCTCGGGTGCTTAGACTGCCGACCATGGACGAGACCCCGCTGGACCGGCTCGGCGCAGGCCAGTACCTGCTGATCACCAGCTACCGCAAGAACGGCTCCCCGGTCCCCACCCCGGTGTGGGTGGTGCGCGACGGCGACACCCTCGGGGTGTGGACGGTCGCCGACTCCTGGAAGGTGAAGCGCATCCGGGCCCGAGGCGATGTCCTCGTGGGCCCCTGCGACCTGCGCGGCAACCCGACCGGCGACCAGGTCCCCGGCACCGCGGAACTCACCGACGCCGAGACCACCGCCCGCTACCGCGCCCTTATCAAGCGCAAGTACGGGCTCACCGGCCGCCTCACGCTCCTGGGCAGTCGACTGCGCCGTGGGGTCGACGGCACCGTCGGCATCCGCGTTACCCTCAAAGCCTGAGGGCGGACCCGTGCACACCGAACCCAGGGAGCGCCCGTGGACCCCGCGCTGAACCCGGCCGACCTGCGGCTGCGGCAGGAGCGGATCGTCTTCGCCCGGATGCGCAGCACCCAGGACAGGGTCGCCGACGCCATCACGGCCTTCGCCGGCACCATGCTCTTCGTCTATCTGCACGCCCTGTGGTTCGCCGTCTGGATCGCCCTCAACGAAGGGCTCCTCGGGCACGCCGGGATCTTCGACCCGTACCCGTACGGACTGCTCACGATGATCGTCAGCCTGGAGGCCATCTTCCTGTCGACCTTCGTCATGGTCAGCCAGAACCGGCAGGCGACCCGCGAGAACGTCCGCGCCGACCTCGACTTCGAGACCAACCTCCGCTCCGAGGTGTGGTCGGCCCACATCGGAGCGGCCCTGGGCCTTGACCCCCGCGAGATCGAACAACGCGTCCAGGAACTCCTCACCGAGAACCGCGCCAAGATGAACGGCGGGACGAAACAGTCGAGTTGACCCACCGCACGGAGAAGGGGCCGCAGCCTTCGGGCTGCGGCCCCTTCACTACGTACAGCGTTCGGCTACGACGGGTCGAGCACCGTGCCGGTCAGCACCAGGTCGTTGGGCAACGGGTCGCCGTTGTCGTCCATGGCCCGGAAGAGCACGGACTCGGGCTGCTCGGTCACCTGGTCGGTGATCGTGGGCAGGCTGAGTTCCGCACCGGTCCGCCCCGGCGGAACGGTCGTCCAGACGGCCAGGCCCGGCACCTTGGACAGGGGCCGCTCCGGGGCGGGCTCCTCACCGGAGTTCTCGCGCAACCACTGCGGGTCGACGTCGAGGGTGGACAACTCCGGCCCCGTGGTGACCGGTTGGACGGCGAACACGGGGTTGATGTCCACGTCCGCGGGCGTCGACAGCGTCACCTTCCACTTGAGGGGCTGTCCCTCGGTGACCCGGTCCGCGATCGGGGTGACGGTGTACGTGGGCATCGGGTCGTCGTTCTCGGTGGTCACGCCACCGTGATGGGCGCCGACCACCGCGCCGTGCACCGCCTTCACGAACAGGTCGTGCTGGGCGCCGTAGTCGAAGCGGGTGTTGCCCTTCACTTCGATGGACACGTCGAGGTCGTGGCCGCCGGGCCGTACCGTCACCAGGCGTGAGGTGTCCCGGCCGGTGGCCGGGTCGGAGACGTAGACCCGTACCTGGCCGCTGCCCCGGCCGGAGACCTGGACGGGCACCCGGTACGTCTTGACGCCCGAGTCACCTTCCTTGACCGTCAGTCGGCCGATGTCAATGCGCGGGAGCGGGGCCGCGACGGCCGCCGGAGTGCCGGGGCGCCAGCCCCAGGCGTCCATCAGCCATGCCTGGCCGGAGCGCGAACGCGGGGTCAGGGCAAGGGACTTGACGTGGCGCAGGTCGAGTCCGGCGCGGGTGGCGGCGGTCAGCGGTACCCGGATCTCGCGCGCCCAGTAGGAGGCGGTGCGCCCGGTGCCGGGCAGTCCGTCGACACGGACCCGGCCGAGGGTCGCGCGGCGGCCGGAGGCATCGGTGAGGGACACGTCGAGCTGGGTGCCGGTGGTGTTGGGCGGCACGATCACCCGCAGGGTGAGGGACTTGGCGCCGCTCAGGGAGACCGGAACGCGCGGACTCACCGTCGTCGGTGAACCGGCCGCGGACCAGCGCAGCGCTACGGCACGGCGGCCGATCTCCTTGCTGGTGTCCCACTGCGCGAAGTGCGGGGAGATGCCCCGGCTGCTGTCGCTCAGGCAGGCGGCGGCCGGGTCGGGATCCACCGCGGAGCACAACTTGCCGCCGGACACGGTGACTTGACCGTCCGGCAGGAAGCCCGCGCCGCGGTTCGCGCCCACCGCGTGGGTGAGGACCCGCGCGGGGTCCGCCGAGGGCGCCCGGCGCCCCGAACCGTCGAGCAGCTCGCGCGCCCGGTCGTCACCGGCGACGAACAGCCGGGCCGCGGTGGCGATGTAGGTGGAGCCCGCCTTGTGCTGCTGGTCGGCGGTCAGCCGGGTCGCGGTGCCCGGCGAGCACACCGCGTCCCGCTGGTCGGGGTCGTTGTAGAAGTCGTCCTCGGCGGGCGCCTGCGCCTGGCCCGGGGTCCACTCGGTGTTGAAAAAGTTGTGGTCGGCGCCCTCGATGTACACCGCGCTGTGCAGCGCGGTGCCTCGGCTGACGCCGCGGGTCCCGTCGACGTACACCTCGCCCTGGAGGTCGGAGACGTCACCGTCGCAGCCGGGCAGCAGCGTCACCGACGGCACGTCGGCCACCGGGTTCTGGCCGAAGATCGTGGGGCCGATGAGGACGGCGCCGCGGATCTTCCAGCGCACCGGGCCGTGATAGCCGTCCTGTGCGGCCGGCGGCGGGTAGAGGCTGTCCATCGCCGCCCGGTTGACGCCCTCGCCACCGCGCGAGTGGCCGATCAGCAGCACGCGGGAGAGGTCGGCCGGTGGCGCGTCGCGGACGACCGCCGGAGCGGTCCCCGGGTGGGCGGACCAGTCGGCCCAGTGGGCCAGGTGGAGCCGGACCAGCGACGAACGGGCCTGCGCGCCCGCGTCCTCGGCCTCGGCGTCCTGGGCGTTGATGCCGTTCGCGGAGATCGACACGGTCATGTAGCCCTGGGAGGCGAGGAGTTGCTGGTCGCGCAGATAACCCCGGTAGCTCGGGACGGACTTGGTGCCGGTCGGGCAGGGCCAGTCCCCGGTGATGTCCTCGGTGCCCGGCTTGTAGCAGGTGTAGTGGCGGCCGTGCAGGAACAGCGCGAGCGGCCGCTTGCCGGTGGCACCCTTCGGCGCGACCACGACGGCCTTCATCTCGATCGGCGTGGGATACCCGGGCAGCCGGACCGAGTCGAGCGTGTACTCACCGGTCGTCGTGCGGTACGTGCCCGGCTTGCCGGGATCGACGGCGGCGGCCGGGAGCTGGGCCGCGGGCCGGGCGACGGCCCCCGAACGGCCGTTGCCGGAACCACTGTTGTCACCGGCGTCGTCCAACCGCCGTCCACCGGCCACCACTTGAAGGTCCGTCAGTTTCTCGGGCGAGGCGGCGTCGAGGCCGAGCCGGAAGGTCCGTCCGTCCTTCGCAGGACTCGGTACGCCGAGGAGCCGTCCACCTGCGTGGAACTCGACCCGGGCGTCCCCCATGGGCACCTGCCTGCCCGAGCGCCACACCAACTGCTGCGCGGATCCCTTCCCGGTGATCCGCCAACCCGGTGGCAGAGTGCCGTCGTCGGCCGTCGCCGTGAACGGTCCGGTGTCCGAGGGTGGTACCGCCTGCGCGGACCCGGACACCCCACCCGCCACCGCGAGCACCGCCGCGGCCGTGACCCATATTCGCCGGGCACGGAACAATGTGTTCTCCTCCTCGAACCCCAGACGCGGGCGTCCCGTCGGTCCCGGGAGCCCCTCGCGCCCCGGAGGACGGGAAGCGGCGGCTGTGGGTTGCCTGTGGAGGAGGATTCGGTCGATCTTCGGCGGGCGGGCCCGAACTCGGCCGTGCGGTGCGGCCGTTCGGGAACCGTCTGCCGACCGGTGCCGACCGGGTCGACGGTCAGTGCCAGGCGCGGTACGGCTCGTCGAGCAGCTGGAAGACCGGTTCGCCCCGCACCGGGTCCTTGGCCGTGGACAGCCGGACGCGGTCGCCGCTGTGGATGCCGAGGGGATGGCCGATGACCCGGCCGCGCACCACGAAGCCCTCGGCCAGCTCTATCAGCGACACATTGCGGGCCGCGGGGGTGTTGCGGTGCACGACCGTCGAGTGCCGCACCGTGCCGGTCCCCTCGCTGCGCTCCGTGCGCAGGTCGCCGCCCTGGCAGACCGGGCACAGGAGCCGGTGGTACATGGCGGTGCCGCACCAGGTGCAGCGCTGGAAGTGGATGGTGTCCCCGTCCGGGGCGTGCGGTTCGAGTACGCCCGCCGGGGAGCCGGCTGCCGGACGGGTCGCGAATCCTGAGTGGTGGTACACGCTGTCAACTCCCTGCGCTCGGCCGGAATCCCGCGTGCGCGGCCGAGCCGGGCACGCATGTGCGCGGCCCGCCGTGCCACCGTGCACGACCACAGCGTATGGCACTCAGTGCCAGGCGTAAAGATACTGCGTACCCTCGTATTTTTCCGGTTCAGTCGCGGCCGAGCGCGGACTCTATCTCCTGGACCACGCGCCACAGCGGCGCGTCACGCCGGGAGACGACCACCACGACGTCCTCGGGCTGCTGTCGCAGCACGGCGACGGGTAGCGGTGGATTCCCGAAGGCCGACTGCACGTACCCCAGCGCGTGGTCCACCTCGGTGGCCGCGTCGCGCTGTCCGTCCGAACGCAGCCAGGAACGCAGCGCGTTGTTGTGCGCCGCGACCACGGCGGCGGCGATCACATCGGCCTGGAGGGTGCCGTCGGGCCGCCCGGCGAAGCGGCCGCGCAGATAGTCGGCGAGGGCTCGCTCGTAGCGCCACACCACCGACAGTTCGTACGCGCGCAGTCCGGGCACCTTCTTGGTGAGGCGGTAGCGCTGGACCGAGAACGTCGGGTTCTCGTTGTACATCCGCAGCACGAGCCGGGCCGCGTCGCAGACCCGCTGCACGGGTTCGTGCTCGTCGCCGCCGGACGCGAGGAACGCCGTCATGTCGGCGAGGCAGCGCTCGTGGTCGGGGAAGACCACGTCCTCCTTCGACGGGAAGTAGCGGAAGAAGGAGCGTCGTCCGACCCCGGCCAGTGCCACGATGTCGTCGATGGTGGTCTGTTCGTAGCCCCGCTCCAGGAACAGCTGGAAGGCGGCCGCGACCAGGGCGTCCCGCATGGGCGGCTTGGAGCTCATGGACGGGAACGTAGCACCAGGCCGACACGGATGGCACTCAGTGCGCTGCCAAAAGGGCACTGAGTCCCCTGAGGCACGTCCGTGAACCCAGGTCGGATTGCGACAGCCGATGCGGTCGAGACGATCGAGACGGTCGATACGGTCCGAGGCATAGAGTGACGGCGACCAGCAGTGCCTTCAGGGGGATCCATGCGACTTCACGTCGACCAGCGCCATGAGCGGGTGCTCGAACTCGTCAAGGAGCGCGGCAGCCTCCGCGTCGCCGAACTCGCCGCGGAACTGGGCGTCTCCGCCGTCACCCTGCGGCGCGACGTGGAGACGCTGGCCACGCAGGGGCGGGTGCGGCGACTGCACGGCGCGGTGGTGTGGCCGGGCGGGGCGGTCGTGGAGCCGCCGGTGCGGCGGGAGCCCGCCGAGGGCCCGGTGATCGGAATGATCGTGCCGACCACCGCCTCGATCTTCGCCGACATCGTGCGCGGCGCCCGCGAGGCGGTACGGGCCCAGGGCGGCCGGCTGGTGCTCGGGGTGTCCGGATACGTCGACACGGAAGACGCCGTACAGGCTGGGCATCTGCTCGCGGGCGGTGCGGAAGGGCTGCTCGTGGCGCCCAGTTGGTCCGGCGGTGTGCCCGTCGACGGTCAGGAGCGGTGGCTCGTGGACCGGGGCGTGCCCACCGTTCTGGTCGAACGCTCCGCCCCGCCCGGCACCCCGGCCGCCGCCCTCGACCGGGTGCGCACCGACCGCGCCCACGGCGCCGCGGTCGCCGTCGGCCGCTTCGCCGCCCTCGGCCACCGCAGGATCACCGCGGTGCTCCAGGAAGGCCCGCACGCCGCCCGGATCATCGACGGCTACGGGTCGGCCGTACGCTCCCTCGGTCTCGAAGCCGTCCCGGGCGCCCCCTCGGTCCGCGAACACGGCGACTACGAGGCGAGCGTGGACTTCCTGGCCGACGCGGTACGCGAACGCGGGGTCACCGCCGCCCTCGTGCACAGCGACGAGGACGCGATCGTGCTCGTGCCCCGGCTCCAGGCCCGCGGCATCCGCGTCCCCGACGACCTGGCGCTCATCGCCTACGACGACGAGGTCGCCCCGCTCGCCGACGTCCCGCTCACCGCCGTCGCCCCGCCGAAACGGTCGGTGGGGGAGCTGGCCGCGAAACTGCTGCTGGGCCGGCTCGCCGAGCGCGGCAGCGGAGCGCGCCCGGCCCCTCGTCAACATGTGGAACTCCTCCCCGAGTTGAGGATCCGCGCCTCCTGCGGAGACGGGCCGCCCACCTGGTGAACACGGTCCGACCGTTTTGATCATTACGCGCGAACGCTCTCCACACCCCCAGCCAAGGAGAAGAACCGGCATGCCCTCCCTGCCTCCGGCCCGCCCCCGCATCCTCTACGTCACCGACCTGGCCTACCAGGCACGCGGGCGCCGCTACTGCGACGAGGACATCGACCTGACCTCCCGGCTGCGCGAGGACTTCGACCTGGCACTGTGTCACCCGCTGGACGCGGCCGGACTGATGGACGGATTCGACGCGGTCGTGGTCCGCAACAGCGGTCCCGTCCTCGCCTACCAGACGGAGTACGACGCGTTCCGTGAGCGCGCGACCCAGGCCGGAGCCCGCGTCTACAACCAGCTCTCGGGCCGGGCGGACATGGCGGGCAAGCAGTACCTCCTCGACCTGAGTGCCGCCGGGTTCCCGGTCATCCCGACCGTCGACCGGATCGAGGACCTGGACCGGCTGCCGCGCACGGACCGCTACGTGGTCAAGCCCAAGCTCGGCGCGGACTCGATCGGCCTCCAGATTGTCCCGGCGGACCGGTTGCCGGCCCTCGCCGACGGAAGCGTCCTGGTCCAGCCGTGCGTCGACTTCGCCTACGAGGTGTCCTTCTACTTCGTCGACCACGACTTCCAGTACGCCCTCTACGCCCCGGACACCGAGCAGCGCTGGCGGCTCGAAACCTATGAACCCGCCCCCGCCGACCTGGAGTTCGCGCAGCGGTTCGTGGACTGGAACACCATCGACCACGGCATCCAGCGCGTCGACGCCTGCCGCGCCCCGGACGGCGGACTGCTGCTGGTCGAACTGGAGGACCTGAACCCCTACTTGTCCCTGGAGGCACTCGACGACACGCGCCGGGACGCGTTCGTCGCCGCGCTGAAGGCATCCCTGCACCGGTTCGTCGGAGCGTGACCTGAACTCCTGAGGCCGTGCGCGCGTATCTCTCCAGGAGGATGGCGGAGATCCGTGCGCGCGGAACGGAAGGAGAGCAGTGTGTCTACACCGCCCGAACCGGGAGCCTCGTCCGGCGGCCCGGTCCTGGAACCCGCCCGGGTCCTGCGCCGCCGCCGCTCAGACAATCTCGCGGAGCTGATGCGGGAGCCCCGCCGGGACTCCTCCGTCTTCGAGTCGGTCCCGCTGCCCCGGCCGTTCTTCGGCTCCGACGACGAGACGCAGGAACTGCCGCCCGTACGCGGCGACTTGCGCCCGCTACAGAGCGACAGCCCCTTCGGCCCCGGGCTCCGGCGGGCCGCCATCACGATCGGCGTCAGCGCCGCCGCCCTGGTCGGCTTCGCCTGCGCCCTCCTGCTGCCCGGCCGAGGCGAGGCCAGCACCGCGCAATCTGTCACCACACCCACCCCGGTGACCTCGGCCCCCGCCACGAGCGCCGCCGAGTCCGACCCCGACGGCGCCGGCACCCTCCGCGAGGGAGACAGCGGCGCCCAGGTGAAGGAACTCGAACAACGCCTGCTGCGCATCCCCAACGTCTACGAGAACGGCTCCACCAGCGGCCAGTACGACGCGACCCTCAAGGAGGCGGTCGCCCGCTTCCAGCTCTGGTACGGCATCCGCGGCGACGAGAACGGCGTCTACGGCGACGACACCCGCAAGGACCTGGAGTCGCGCACCACGCTCGACGCGGGCCAGTAGGGCCCGCGCCCGAAGCGGCTCGACGCGGGTCAGCGTCCCGTGCTGTGCCCGACCAGTGCCTCGGTCACCGCGCGGACGCTGCGCGCGATGTGCTGCAACTGGAGGAGTTCGGCGGCGTACAGCTTGATGGTGTGCTCGATGACCGACTCCGGCAGGCCGATGCCGGGCAGGTCGGCGCGTGCGGTTTGCAGCGCGGTGCGGGCCACGCGGATCTCGTGCTGGACCTGGATCTGCGCATGGCGGGCGAGCAGCACGGGGTGGCGGATGAACGCGGGGTAGCTGGCGTAGCGGGCCGGCACCAGCTCGCGCAGCCACTTGGCGGCCGAGCGCTCCCAGTCGTAGCTGCCGGGGGTCTTGACCTGACAGGGCCAGTCCTGGCTGATGCGGGTGGTGGTGAGTTGCATGTCATCGCTTCCCGGTGTGCGGCGCGGGGGGTGGTCCGACGGTGTGGGGCGGCCCCGGTCTAGGGGATGACCGGGGCCGCCCTGGGCGCTCGCGCAGGCGATGCCCGACCGAACACCCGTGGCGCCGACGCGGGTAGGAGACGGCGGCTGCGGGTGTCCGTGCAGGAACCCCGGAGGACGGGTGTCGCCGGCGCGGCAGGTGGAGCGGCGTGCGCATGGGCGGACCGGTGCTTTCTCGGGGCGGGTGCGAGCGCTGGGCTCACGGGTGCGGAACGGGTCAGGAGTGGGCCGGACGCGATCCGTGAGCAGTATTTATATATGCCGTCCGCTTTGCAAGACGTATGAAAACATTCATGCGTGAAATGGGTGGAATGGTCCCAGTCTGAAGTGATTCAAGGGGGGAGGGGCGGGTCATTCCCGCATGAAGAACTGGTGCTGCTCGGCGATCTGCTCGTAGTCCTCCAGGCGGGCCTGGGTGCGCTCGGGATCGGCGTCCGTCATGGCCTGGAGCAGCGCTGCGGCCATCACGCCCGGCGCCGCGTAGGAGTCGAAGACCAGGCGGGAGCCGGTGCCGATGGCGAAGGTGATGTCGGCCTCGTCGGCCAGCGCGCCGAGCGCGAGATCGGTCACGAGGGCCACCTTGAGCCCGGCGCTGCGGGCCACCCGGAGCGCGGTCAGCGTCTCGTGCGCGTGCCGCGGCATGTCGAAGGCCAGCAGCCAGGTGCCGCCCGCCTCGCGGGACTGGAGGATCGCGTCGTAGGCGACGCTGCCGCCCCTGGTCACCAGCCGTACGTCGGGGTGGATACGGCGTGCGGCGTACGCGAAGTACTCGGCCAGCGAGACGGAGATGCGCAGGCCGAGGACGGTCAGCGGGGTGGACGCCGACAGTTGGCGGCCGAGGTCGATCAGCCGGTCGGGGTCGGCGAAGTCCCGGCGCAGGTTCTCCAGGTTCTCGATCTCGGCGTCGACGGCGGCCTGGAGTTCGTTGCTGCGGTTGACCTCGGGCGCCGCCGGGCCGCCCGCGAGGGTGCTCAGGGCGATCGCCTGGAGCCGTTCCCGTAGCGCCGGGTAACCGCTGAAGCCGACCGCCGCGGCGAACCGGGTCACCGAGGGCTGGCTGACGCCGACGCGTTCCGCGAGGTCGGTGATGGAGAGGAACGCGGCCTCGGTGATGTGCTCGATGAGGTACTGGGCGATGCGCCGCTGACCCGGCGACAGCCGTGGCCCGTCGAAGAGTTCGCGGAGCTGGGAAGTCGGCGCCGCCCCGACTTCCGGGTCGGTCTTTCCCGAGGTGATCGCGGATGCCTGGGCTCGTGCCTGCTGCGGCGATGGCACGGATCCGCCTCCTTTGTCTCCCACGGTCACTCAACATAGCTCACAGAGCGTTGTGACCAGCGGGCGATCAGCGCCGGTAAATGGTGATCGAATGACCGACTTGATCGATCGGACGACTGCTGTCGATCAACTCGGCCAGTTTCCCCCGTGCCTTGTCGATCGCGGTGTCCGAGACGACCAGCAGACCGTGCACCTCGCGCACGCCTGCCTTGCGTGGATCGGACGACTCGATGCCGTAGTACGACGGCACACCGCTGCCCTTGTAGACCAGCCAGATCCGCTCGCCCGCGTACCGCTCCCGGAGCAGGTCGGCGAGCCTGCCGAGGTCCTGGCCCCAGTCCACGTTCGAGTCGTGCAGCCGCAGATAGGTCTTCGCCGGACCGCCGAACGCCTCGTTGGAGTACGGCAGATAGTAGGGAAACGTCCGCAGCGAACTCACCGCGACGAACACCACCAGCACCCCCGTGGACAGCGCGGCCCACTGCCACCGCAGCACCGGCACACAGGCCGCCGCGACCGCCAGGAACATCGGCACGAAGATCGCGTACCGCGTACCGAAGTCCCGCGAGCCGTCCATCGCCGCGGCCAGCAGCACCGCGGTGGGCCCGAGCAGATAGGGCGCCGCCGGCCGCAGCCGTCGTACCGCCACGACCGTGACGGCGCCCGCCGCCCACAGCGCGAGCATGCCGAGCGGGGTCTTCACCACGAGGGCCACCGGCAGGTAGTACCAGCGGGACCCGGTGTAGAGGTGCCCGAAAAGGAAGCCCTGCCACGGGTAGTCCTCCAGACCGAACTGGATGCGCATCCCGTCGAGGAACGCCCGCGGGAACGGCAGCAGTTCGACCACCCGCCCGCGCAACCCGTGGATGGCGGGCACGGGTTCCGTCGACGTGAACCGCAACCGCGGGTCCACCACGAGATACGACGCCCATACGACGGCGACGGCCACCAGCGCGACGACCACCGCGCTCGCGGCGCCGAGGAGCAACGCCCGCCGCCGCGCGGCCCGTTCGGCCGGGCGGCGGGCGGACCACACCGACGCCACCGCCAGGAGCATCAGCACGGGTACGGCGGGCAGGGCGCTCATCTTCGTGGCCACGGCGGCGCCGAGCGCGGCGCCCGCCAGCGGGACGTACAGCCGGGGCCGCCGCCGGGCCCGCCACAGCAGCCACACCGACGTCAGCAGGAAGCCCGCCTGCGGCACGTCCAGGGTGGCCAGCGAGCCGTGGGCGATCACGTCGGGGGAGAACGCGTAGAGCGCGAGTGCCGCCAACCCCCTTGCCGCGCCCACGAGTTCACGGGCGAAGGCGAACACGACCAGCCCGAACAGCAGCGTCAGTACGATCACCGGGAGCCGGGCCCAGAACATCAGCCGCCAGGGGTCGTTGCCCGACTCGTACAGCAGGTGGCGGCCCAACTCACCCTGATCGCCGCGGTAGTTCGCGTCGAAGTGCGGGTCGGCCAAGGCGATCCCGGAGGCGATCACCAGCTTCCCGAGGGGCGGGTGCTCGGGGTTGTAGTCGAGGCTGTGCTCGCGCAGATAGACGGTGGCGGTGGCCACGTACACCGGCTCGTCGATGGTCGGTGTCTGCTGGACGGCGGTCGTGACCATCACGGCGGCCATCTGCGCCAGGAGCAGCGCCACGAGGAGCGGCAGCAGCCACCGCCGGTGGCGCCGCAGCCCGGAGCGGAGACGGGCCGGCCGGCTCTCCGCCGCGCGCGGCAGGGAAGGCCCGCCGTCGCCGTCGCCGAGCGTGCCGGGGTCGAGGACCGAGTGCTGTTCGCGCGCCATCATCCGCCCTGCGGTGAGGCCGGCCGTTCGGTGGCGGGAGCGATGCGGAGCCGGGTCATGGCCCCACTGTCGCATCGCACCCGCCACCAGGGGCGTCACCGCTTCAGGAGTCGTACCGACAGACCTTCCGCCGTATACACGGGTACGGCCCGCAGCTTGTCCGAGTTCAGCGTGATGCTGTCGAACTGCCCGCGCAGCGCCGAGGCACCCAGGACGCGCACCGTGGAGCCCGCGGTCGGCGGGTGCTCGGTGTCGAGCCGCAGGGACAGCGTGCTGCCCTTGCCGAGCGTCGCGCGCCGGGTGACCTCGACGGCGGGCTGGTGGCCCGAGCGCAGGGTGACCTCCAGGCCGGCGGACTGCTGGGCGTAGGTGCCGTGGATCTGCACGGACTCGGAGACCCGCAGCGAACCGCCGAGCACGCTCACGTCACCGTGGCCGAGCGCGTGCGCCGAACCGGCCACCAGCGCACCGGACTTGAGGACGGTTCCGCCGGTGTAGGCGTTGTGCCCGGTCAGGGTGAGCGTCCCGGTGCCCTGCTTGGTCAGGCCGCCGCAGCCGTCGATGTCGTTGTGCCAGGTGTCAGTTGCGCCGAAGCCCCCGGCCGCCGCGTCGAGGGCGACGACGACGTCGGAGTCGAAGGAGCCGTAACCGTCCGCCGCCGCGAAGAGGTTGAGGCGGCCCCACTGCTCGAAGCCGTCGAGCAGGACGTAGCCGGAGGGCAGCGCGGTGGTGCGCAGCACCTCGCGTCGCTGGGCCGCGGAGAGGTACGGCTGCCGGGTCTCCAGCAGCACCTCCGCGCCCTTGGGCACGGTCAGCGCCGTGTCCCGGCCGCCGCGGGTCAGGACGTAGGTGAACTTGGGCTGTACGACACGGGAGTTGGCGGTCCGGTCCGCGTACGGGTCGGTCGCGGTGGTCGCCGAGTGCGCGTAGGCGTACAGGGTGTCCGCGGTCGTGCCGGTCTGCGCCTCGAAGTAGGCGAGGGCCTGGGCGCGGGCGGCGGCCTTGAGTTCGGCGTTGGCCGGGTCGGCGAGGGTGGCGGCGGCCAGCGCGGTGGCCATGATGCGACCGCCGATGACGTCGACCGTGGAGTGCATGCCGGCCATGATCCGGGTGTGGCTCAACTCCAGGGTGCGGGTGACCAGTTCCTGGAAACGCTCCGGTACGGCGTACGCGTAGGCGAGGCCCGCCAGGTGGAAGGCGTTGGTGTGGCCGCTGGGGTAACCGGCGTCGTCGGTCGGTGACGTGCTGCGCTGGCGCAGGAGTTGGGGCGCGACGATCACCTTGGAGTCGTAGACCGGGTAGCCGAGCGCGTCGACCGTGCCGGTGTCGACGACCTCGCTCTTCTCGTTCATGCGCCACGGACGCGGGTACTGGTAGGCGTACTTGCCCGGGTTGCCCGACGCGTAGTTGCCGCGCACGGTGTCGACGAGTTCGGCCACCTTGCCGAGCGCGGAGGCGTGCGAACCGGCGCCGAGCGCGGATCCGGCGGGCGCGTCGGCCGGGACGGCGTCGTTGATGGTGGTGGCCGGGGTGGAGTCCGGGGCGCTGGTGATCGAAGTGACCGCCAGGGCACCGGACTTGTAGAGGTCGGCCAGCGGACCCAGGCCCGCGATCATCGCGTAGCTCTGGTGCTGCCGGTCGTAGAGGAACGCCTCCTTGGCCTGCGCCTGGGTGCGGCGGGCGGTGAGGTCGATGCAGTACCGCATGTTGGCGCGCAGGATCTCGGGGCGCAGCGGGGTGCCGGTGTTCCAGGCGGACCCCGTCTTCCATATCCGGGCCATGCCGCCGAGGACCCGGACCACGGCGTTGGTCTCGGGCGTGAGGTTCGTGATGAGGTTCGTCTTGTAGTCGTCCACGAACGCGAGCGGAGCCGTGGCGGCCTTGGCGTCGGCCGCCGCCAGCCAGCCGACCAGCGTCGGCGCGGCGACCACACCGGCCGAGGCGCCGAGCGAGGTCTTGAGGAATCCACGTCTGTTCACGGCGAGTCGACCGGCATCGGTGCGGTGCCCGGCGGGTGACGGCATGGGAGTGTGCCTCTCTTGAGTTCTACTCTTGAGTTCTACGGCCCCTGGGGCCGGTGGGGTCGTGCGATCTGCTGTGGTTCGGGGTACGCGTGTGACGTATGAAAGCGCATACGTCTACTGACGCGTACGTGCGAAGGTTTACGGCGAGCCGTGTCCCCGCGGAGGGGGTTCGGCGTCCGTCACATGACCCCCGGGTGAACGGGAGTTGCGCGGTTCACAGGATCGATCGGGCCAGTGCCACCGCGCCCTCGACGGGCGGTACCCGGATGGGCTGCGGCCGTGCCCCCGGCACCCGTTCGGCGAGCGCCGTGGTGAAGGCTTCGTACAGGCGGGGCTGGGCGAGGACGGTGCCGCCCGCGACCACCACGTCGTCGACGGGGACGCCGCGTTCGGCGAGCCGTACGACGAGTGCGGCGAGGGACCGACCCGCCTCCGCTATCACCTCGCGCGCGAGGAGCGAGCCGGTGTCGGCGGCGGTGAAGACGACGCGGGCGTGGCGGCCCCAGTCGGCGGAGACGTCGGAAGCGCTTTCCAACGCGGCGCCGAGCGCGGGCACTTCGGCCACGGCGAACGCCTCGACGAGTCCCAGGGCGAGCGGGTCCGGGGCCTCGCCGCGATCGTGCGCGGCCCAGGCGGCGCGGGCCGCCTCGCGGACGAGACCGGCGGCGCCGCCCTCGTCGCCGAGTACGGCGCCCCAGCCGCCCACTTGGAGCCGGCTGCCGTCGGCGAGCAGACCCACCGCGACGGAACCGGTGCCGGCCACCAGGCCGACCCCCTTGTCCAACCCGGCCGCGGGGACGAGCAGTTCGGCGTCCCCCACGACGAGCGCGGGAATCCCGAGACGCTTCTCCAGCGCGGCCCGGATCTCGGCGCACTGGCGGGGCGTCTCACAGGCGTGCCCGCCCACGGCGACCGCGGACGGGCGCGCGTGTGCGGGCAGGGAGTCATGGACCAGTGCGGTCAGCCAGTCGGCGGCGGTCGCGATGTCGTGCGGCCGCCAGCCGCTGCTGGCACGGATGTGGTCGGCGACGACATCCGTGCCCGCGCAGGCGCGCAGATGTGTCTTGGTGCCACCCACGTCGATGCCGACCACGAGGGGCGTGGAGTCCTGCACGGAACCTCTTTCGTCGTTGCGCTGTGCTGCGACGGTGGGCGAACCGTGTCCGGGGGGACGGAAGTTGAAGCACTAGGGAAGCCCCGGGACGGGCTTCTGTCGGACCACGGCAGGCGAGTACCGTGACGTTCGTTAGGAAGTTAACTAACGAAGTACAGTGCGTCAAGAGGCATCACACATCGGACAACGGGACGTAACGTCCAAGCCCGCGTGACGCCAGGACATCCCATCGCCGCAGCCCATGGACACCCGTCGGGCGCGCGGCCTGTGAACTGGGGGAAGTGTGGAACACGTCGTGGCGCGGGCGTCTCGGCTGACCGAGAGCGCGAGCGCGGTGTTCGAGGTGCTGGCCGGAGCCGGCAGTGCGACCCGCCCGCAGCTCGCGAGCCTGGCCGGCCTGTCCAAGCCGACGGTGTCCTCCGCCGTCGTGGAACTGGAGAACGTCCAGCTCGCCGCCCACTCCGGCACCGCCTCCGGCGGCACCGGCCGCAACGCGGCCGTATACAGGCTGGGCCCGGCCGCCGGTGCCGTACTCGCCGTCGACCTCGGCCCCGCCCTCACCCGGGTGCGCGGCTGCGCCCTCGACGGCACACTGCTCGCCGAGGCCACCGAGTCCCGCGAGGACGCGGCCGACGCCGTGCGCGAGGCCCTCGACGCACTGCCCGCGGGCACCCCGCTGCGCACCGTCGTCGTCGCCGTCGGTGACGTCGCCGCGCGGAACCGGGCGGGCGCCGGGATGCGCCCGGCGACCGCCAAGGCCGGACCGGTGTTCGACGCCATGACGGTCGCCCTGCCGCCCGGTGTGCCGGTCCACCTGGAGAACAACGTCAACTGCGCCGCGCTCGCCGAACTGCACGAGGGCGCGGCGCGGGGCCGTGACACCTTCGGCTATCTGCGGATCGGCGTCGGTATCGGTCTCGGCATCGTCGTCGGCGGCCATGTGCTGCGCGGCGCGAACGGCGCGGCCGGTGAGCTGGCCCGGCTGCCCTACCCGTGGGACGACGCCGTGGAGCCCCGTAGAGAGGCCCTGGAGGAGTACGTCGGCGCGCGCTCGCTGCTGCGCCGGGCCGCGGCGGCGTGGCGGGCCGACATGAACGCCGACGGGCCCTGCCCGGACACCGTCGACCAGCTGTTCGCCCTGGCCGCGCGGGGGCAGCGCACGGCGTCCGCCCTGGTCGGCCGACACGCCGCCGACGTGGGCCGACTCGCCGCGGCCGTGGCCGCCGTACTGGACCCGGGACTGATCGTCCTGGGCGGCAGCACGGGCACGGACCCGCAGCTGCTGCCCGGGGTGCGCACCGAGCTGGGGCGACTGAGCTGGCCCACCGAGGTGGTGAGCAGCACGGTCGGCGATCTCGGCACCGTGGTGGGCGCCGCGCGGCTCGCGGTCGCCAGAGGAGTCCAAACCGTGACCGATGCCGCGGGGGTGAAGGATTGACGGCCTCGGACTCGGTCTGCCAATGTCCGGACAAGCGCTTTCTAAGTCGGCCGGGACGTCGACTCGGAGTGAGCCTCCCGCCCGTACGAGAAGTACGGCAACCGCACCAGGGTGTGCTTGTGCGGCAGCGGCCGAGAGGGCCGGGGATGCCACCCGTCAGAATGGCGAGGCCGGGCGAGGCCAAACCCCCTGAAAGCGAACCTTTCTGCAGAATGCACCTGTGCCGCCTCGGATGGCGCCGTGCTTCCTCCGCTACGAAGAAAAGGGATCGAAAGATGACCAGAGTGAGTGTGCGGAGCTCCCGCCGACTCGTCCGCGGCGGCATGCGCCGGATGGTTCCTCTCGCTGCCGCGGCCTCGGCAGGGGCCCTGCTCCTGACCGCCTGCGGTTCGGGCTCCGGCTCCGGCGGCACCTCCAAGTCGCTGACCTTCTGGATCTCCACGGTCCCGGGCCAGGACGCGGGCTGGAAGAAGCTGGTGGCGCAGTACAAGAAGGAAGAGGGCGTCAGCGTCAAGCTCGTCAACATCCCCTACGACGGGTACCCGACGAAGCTGCACAACGCCGCCCAGGCGAACTCGCTGCCCGATGTCGCCGACGTCCCGGCCCTCGACCCGATCTGGTCGAGCAAGCTGATCGACCTCAGCTCCATCACCAGCAACAAGGCCAACAACATCAACTCCAACTTCCTCGCCAAGGACTCCTCCGGCAAGGTGCTGGCCATCCCCTCGGACGTCACCGCGTCCGGCCTGTTCATCAACAAGTCCCTGTTCGAGAAGGCCGGCGTCGCCGTCCCGAGCTCCCCCTCGAACACCTGGACCTGGACCGAGTTCATCGCGGCGGCCAACAAGGTCCGCGAGAAGACCGGCGCCAAGTACTCCCTGACCTTCGACCAGTCGCCGTCCCGGCTGCGCGCCATGGTGTACGAGATGGGCGGCCAGTACGTCCACGCGGACTCCTCCGGCAAGTTCTCGGTGGACGACGCGACCAAGAAGGCCGTCAAGTACTTCGTCGGTCTGAACGACGACAAGACCATGCCGAAGTCGGTGTGGACGAGCGGCGCCGACCCGTCGGCCATGTTCCAGAGCGGTGACGTCGTCGCCTACTGGTCCGGTGTCTGGCAGGTCGCCTCCTTCGCGGACAGCATCAAGAAGTTCGACTGGGCGAGCGTCCCGACCCCGGCCCAGCCGGTGCAGGCCAGTGACGTCAACAGCGGCGGCATGATGGTCGGCTTCAACAACAACAGCGCGGCCTCCGCCGCCGCCAAGAAGTTCCTGTCCTGGGTCTACGAGCCCAAGCAGTACACCGAGCTGGTCGAGACCTCCGGCTTCCTCCCGGTGGAAAGCGGCCTGAGCCCGAAGTACCCGTTCAAGTCGGCTGCGGCGCAGGCGGCGTTCAAGCTCTACAACGAGGAGATCCCGCTGTACGCGCCGATCTCCGGCTACTTCAACAACGCCCAGACCAACTGGGTGCTGAAGGGCAAGAGCCTCGCCACCGACCCGACCAAGACGGAACTCGGCAAGGCGATCAACGGCCAGCAGTCGGTCGACAAGGCCCTGCAGAACATCGTGGACGGCTACAACACGGCGGTCGGCGGCTGATCGTAGGGCCAAGGGCCCGGGCGGCGGGATCGAACACCGCCGCCCGGCCCTGGCCGCCACGTGATGCCGGGCTCACGGCGTGAGCCCACAGCAATCCATCCACCAGCACGGAAGTCAGGAAGATGACAAAAAGCGCCGCGGACGTGTCCGTGAGGCCGCCCAGGAAACGACGCAGCACCTACACCCTCGCGCCGCTCGTCCTCATCGCGGCCAATGTCGTGCTCTTCGCACTGTTCTTCGTGTGGCCGGCGGTGATCGGGCTCGTCTACTCCTTCACGAACTACACCGGTGTGGGCGCGTTCCAGTTCATCGGACTGGACAATTACCACAACCTGTTCGGGGACTCCACCTTCTACGACGCGCTGACCCGGACGCTGCTGTACGCCGTGCTCTTCGTGCCGCTGAACTTCGCGCTCTCGCTGCTCGCCGCCAACCTGGTGGTGAACAAGCACGCCAAGGGCGCGTCCGTCGCCCGGGTCATCTTCTTCATCCCGTGGCTGCTGTCGCCCATCGTCGTGGGTGTCCTGTGGCGCTGGCTGTTCGGTGAGAACTTCGGACTGGTCAACTACATCATCGAGAAGCTGGGCGGCTCGGCCGTTCCGTGGCAGTCGAACGCGGACCTCTCGCTGATCGTGGTGGTGTTCGCGGCGTCCTGGGCCTGGACGGGCTTCTCGATGCTGCTGTTCATCGCGGCGATCAAGAACGTGCCGGTGTCCTACTACGAGGCCGCCTCGCTCGACGGCGCCGGTCCCTGGCGCCAGTTCATCAGCATCACGCTGCCGAGCATCGCGCCCACCTCGTTCATCGTGATCCTGCTCAACACGATCAACGCGATGAAGGAATATCCGGTGTTCGTCTCCCTCAACAACGGCGGACCCGGAACCTCGAACAACCTGCTGGTCCAGTACATCTATCAGACCGGCTTTCAACGGGGCCAGATCGGCTACGCGAGCGCCGCGTCGTTCGTGCTCATGCTCATCCTGATGGCCGTCGCGATCATCCAGCTGATCGTCAACCGGCGGGTGGAGAACCGATGACAACCACAGACACGCCACGCAAGGTCGACGCCGGTTCCCGACGCACCGTATCCCCGAGGAAGGCCCGCAACGCGCGCGACGGCGGGCTCCGGCGGGCCGTACCCGCGACGACACTGCTGTGGATCCTGGCGTGCCTCTACGGCCTGCCGGTGCTGTGGTTCATCCTCAGCTCCCTCAAGCCGGCCAGTGACCTGTTCTCGTATCCGCTGACCTTCATTCCGCACAACCCCACCTTCTCGGGTTACTCCGCGGCCTGGCGCAGCGCCAACTTCTCCCAGTACTTCATCAACACGACCATCGTGTGCGTCATCACGACGATCCTCACGGTGGGCGTCAGCTGCTGCACCGGATACGCGCTGGCCAAGTACGACAACAGGTGGCTCAAGGCGTTCTTCATCTGCATCCTGGCCACCACGATGCTGCCCGGCGAGGTCATGCTCGCCCCCGAGTTCCTGGTGGTCCGCAACCTCGGCCTCTACAACTCGTTCGCCGGCATCATCCTCCCGGCCGTGCTCACCGCGACCGGCTGCTTCATGTTCCGCCAGTTCTTCATCACGGTCCCCGACGAACTCGTGGAGGCCGCCCGCATCGACGGCGCCCGCGAACTGTCGATCTTCCTGCGGATCATGGTGCCGCTCTCCCGGCCCATCATGCTGACCCTCGCCATCCTGTCCTTCCAGTGGCGGTGGAACGACTACATCTGGCCGCTGCTCATGCTGAACGACCCGAACAAGTTCACCGTGCAGATCGGCATCCAGAGCATCGTCGGCGCGCAGAACATCAACTGGTCGGTCCTGCTGGGCGCTTCGGTCATCTCGATGATCCCGCTGATCGTGATCTTCCTGGTCTTCCAGCGCTACGTCATGGGCGCCGACATCAACGCCGGACTCAAGGACTGACCTTGTCCATCCCGCTCGACCACGAGTTCGTCCGCGCGGCGGCCGCCGCCGCCGACCGGTCGGCCGTCCCGCTGGCGACCGACCCGCAGGCGGCCGACCCGGACGCGCGACCCTTCGGTGAGCAGCACCGCGATCTCGCGCGACGGGTGAAAACGCTGACAGCGGCCTACCGTTCCCCGGACTCGGCACTGCACGGCAGCGGACAGGCGGTCGCCGCCGCGATGACCCACCTGCGCGCTCTGCGGGCCGTGCAGACGGCCTCCGGCCTCTTCGCGGGCGGCGACAACGTGCAGTCACCGCCGGACTCCGCCTTCACCGTCAACGACGTGTGCGACGCGTACGTCCTCGCCGCCGACGCGGGACCGGAACTGGGCGAGGTGACGGCCGTGCTCGCCGAGATCGCCGGCGCCGCCACCGCCAGTCTCCTGACCGGCGGCGTGCACACCCCGAACCACCGCTGGGAGCTGAGCGCGGCGCTCGCCCGTCTGCACCGGTCGTTCCCCGACGACCGGCTGCTCGACCGTGCCGAGGAGTGGCTCGCCGAGGGCGTCGACATCGACACGGAGGGCCTGTACTCGGAACGCAGCGCCGTCTACGCGTCCATCGTGACCAACCCGTCGCTGCTGCTCCTGGCCGACGTCCTCGACCGCCCCGACCTGCGGGACGCCGTCGAACGCAACCTCGCCGCGACCCTGGACCTGATCAGGCCGGACGGCACGGTGGAGACCGTCCACTCGCGCCGCCAGGACCAGAGGCTTTCGTTCGCGCTGTGGCCCTACCTGCCGCACTACCGGCTGCTGGCGATCCGCACCGGCCGGGGCGACTTCGCCCGCGCGGCCCGCCTGGCGGCCGCCGACGGCATCCACGACCCCGACCTGCTCGCCCAGACCCTCCTCACCCCGGATCTGTGCCGCGCCCTGCCGGCCCCGGACGCGGAGAAGCTCCCGCGCGACCGGTACCTCCCCACCGCACGCCTCGCCGCACATGTCTCGGCCACCGCGCACACCGTGGTGTACGGCGGCTCCGACGTGCCCGAGCACCGGCGCATCCGCTCGGGCCTCGCCTGCAACCCCACCTTCCTGCGCCTGTTCGCCGGTGCCGCCGTCCTCGACGCGGTCCGGCTCTCGCGGGTGTTCTTCGACCTGGGCCCGTTCCGTGCCGCCGACATGGAACAACTCGCCGACAACCGGTACCGGCTCACTCAGACCCTCACAACCGCCTACTACCAGCCGCTCCCGAAGGACCGGAGGCGCGCCGACGGCGCCTACGCCCTGGTGGACGAGGGCCGCTTCTCCGCGGCGATGGCCTTCCCCGACCGCCCTCAGGACGAGGTCTCCCACACGACCCGGGTCGAGGTCGACCTGCGGGACGACGGCGCCGACCTGCGGATCGACATCAGCGGACCACAGGTGCCCTGGTCCCTCGAACTGACCTTCCGGCCAGGGGGAGTCGTAGAAGGCGCCGCCCCGATCGGCGACGGACGCTGGTGCCTGACCACCGGGCCGATGACCTACCGCGTCGGCGACGACGAGATCCGCGTCGAGGCCGACGTCGAGGCGGGCGAACCCCTCGCCGGACCGGACCGCGGCGACGTACTACGGTACGACCCGGGGCAGGACCACACGGTGGTGGGCGGCACCGACGCGACGACCGGGAACCGGGTCTACATCGGCGGAAACGGCCCTCAAACACTGAGTGTTGCCCTGCGCACCAGGCGCCCCGCACCTGCATCCTGACCTCGACGACCCACGCCACGGCCATCTCCGGTACGAAGGGCTGATCCACCCGTGCACCTCCTCCACCAGCGCGGCCCGCTGCACGACCTCCCCGACACCCCGGAGGCCTACGACGCGGTCCTCGCCGACGTCGTCGAGCAGGCCCTGCGGCGCATCACACCGGAGGGCAACCTCGAACACCCCGACTGCTACGACGACATCGGGGACACCTCGCTCGGCATCACGTCCCTGCTGGCCTTCGCCTGGCAGCGGGGCAAGGACCCGCGGCTGCCGGAGGCGGTACGGCACAGCCTCGCCTTCCACCTCCGGGAGCGTGTGTACACCGAGGACAACCCCGGCTACCCGAACCTGAGGGTCCGCAACTCCGGCCTCCCGTATGCCCGTTACGTCCTGGAGGCGGGCGCGCACCCCATCGGCGACTGGCCGAGCACGGTGTGGGCGCTGCTCCAGGCGGTCAACATCCTGGACGCGACGGACGGACTCGTCGACGACGAACAGCGCACCGCTGTCGTGGAGTTGGCGCACGGCTACTGGCGCTGGCTCACCGAGGCGACCTTCTTCAACCCGCAGGAGGCCGGTAACCAGGCCATCGGGTGTGTGGTGGGCGGCCTGCTGTTGGCCCGTCACCTCCCTTCCACGGACGGTGAGTTG
Organism: Streptomyces sp. NPDC002276; assembly: GCF_053891435.1. Taxonomy (NCBI): domain Bacteria; kingdom Bacillati; phylum Actinomycetota; class Actinomycetes; order Kitasatosporales; family Streptomycetaceae; genus Streptomyces; species Streptomyces sp. NPDC002276. The sequence goes on from NZ_JBSFCQ010000024.1 coordinate 42,537, forward strand.
GTGCGCGAACGCGCGCTCACCGTGTACGCGGACGAGATCCGCGCCCACCGTGTGGGCGACCGCGGCGCACTGCTCCCGCCCGAGCACGGCGGCGCGTACGACAACAACTACGGCCCGATCTCCCTCTCCTTCCTCGCCAAGGCCCACATCGTCAGCGGCGAGGACGTCTTCGCCGAGGACGGCGAGGCGCTGGCCCGCTACATCGACGCCCGCCTCACCAACGGCGGCTTCGACAACGGCGGTCCGCGCTACAGCGAGCAGCACTCCGCCTTCGAGTCGGTCCTCGGCCTGCGCTACTTCGGCGCCCGTATCGGCGCGGACATCGGCCGCTACCGGGGCGACAGCCGCTGGGCCCGGCACGCGGTCAAGCCCGACGGGGGAGTGGACGGCCACTTCGCGTGGATGCTGGTCTGGCAGATCCAGGACACCACGCCCTGGCACCGCACCCCGTCGACGGCGGCGGTCCGCCATCAACTCCGCGCCGGCAGCGTCTCGGTGGCCTTCGACAAGAAGATGACCCCGGCGGTCGTCGAGGCCGACGGCACGTACTACCTGCCCGCGGCCGTGAACCGGCAGCACGGCTTCGGCCCGGTGCTCGACGGCTTCCTGCTGTGCCGCCCGATGGGCGAGGTGCGGGTCCGTGACGTCCGCGCCGACGGCCTCACCGCCAAGCTGGTCACCAAGCCGGTCGTCGGCCGCGACCAGGTCCTGCGGCACATCCGTTCCCTGTACGTCACCGACGGCACGCGTCTGTGGACGACGGTCGCCGTCGAACGGCTCGACGGAGCACCGTACTTGCTCGCCGGACTGCCCTACGCGGCGGACGACGGCGACCGGGTGCGTCGGACGGCCGAGGGCGATGTCACCTCCGCGGGCACCCTGCGCCTCACCCACCCGACCGGCGAGGGCCCGGACCACTTCGACGCCCGCTCCGAACTCTCCCAGCAGGAGGCGGCGTTCGCCCTCGCCGCGGACCCGCGCGGGTACGGCAACCCCGACGAGGGCTGGAGCCACCTGGTCACCTCCACGGCCCTGGAGGCCGACCCGGCACCGGGCGCACCGGAGGACCTGAACGTGTTCGTCGTCCGCTACGGCCCCGGAACCGAACCGCTCACCGCCGAGTTCACGAGCGGCGAGCACGGTGAACTGACCGTCCGCACCGAGGCGTTCACCGCGGTGATCGGCGACGCGACGGGCGACGCCCACGGGGAACCGGAGCTGACGCTCCACGCCTGAGCCGTCAGCCGCGCCGAACGCCGTACGGCGCGGGCAGCGCGGCCGGGGGGATCACCAGATCCGCCCGGCCGCGCGTCGTGGCGACCAGGTCGGCGTTGCGCTGATCTGTGCCCAACACCCAGGCCACGGCGGTCTCGTGGTCCTTGCCGAACTCCTCGTGCCGGGCGACGAGTCGCCGGACGCGCTCGCCTTCATCGACCTCGCAGAACCACACCTCGTCCAGACCCGGCCGCACTCGCGCCCATGAACCCGCCTCCAGCAGCAGGTAGTTGCCCTCCGTCACCACCAGCCGGGCCGAGGGCGGCACGGGGATCGCACCGGCGATCGGCTGCTCCAGGACCCGCTCGAAGCCCGGCGCGTACACGATCTCGTCGGTCTCCTCCCGCAGCCTCCGCAGCAGCGCCGCGTACCCGGCCGCGTCGAAGGTGTCGGGCGCGCCCTTGCGCTCGCGGCGCCCGAGCCGGTCCAGCTCGACGTCGGCGAGGTGGAAGCCGTCCATGGGGACATGTGCGACCCAGGGCTCCCCGGCGCCGTTGAGATCCCGCACCAGCTGCTCGGCCAGGGTCGTCTTGCCCGCGCCCGGACTGCCCGTGATGCCGAGAACGGCACGGCTGCCGGGGCGGGCGAGCGCGGTGGCACGGGTGAGGAGGTCGTCGAAGGTCAGCGGCACAGGGAGAGTGTGCCATCCGTCTCGGTCGCCCGGCCGGGGCGATGATGCGCCGAAGATCGGGGAGCCGTCCGAAGAGAGACCATGGAGTGGGGGACAGGAACAGGAGCCGTCCATGCCCGACGACGCGACACAGATCCGCGCCCTGATCACCGACTGGGCCGCAGCCGTCCACCGCGGCGACCTCGACGGCGTACTGGCGGACCACACGGACGACCTCGTCATGTACGACGTCCCGCCGCCCCACGCCGGCATCCACGGTCTCACCGCCTACAGCGCCAGCTGGCCGCCGTTCTTCGCGTGGCAGGCACAGGGCGCCCGCTTCGACATCGACACCCTCGACATCACGGCCGGTACGGATGTCGCCTACGCCCATGCCCTGCTCCGCTGCGGCACCCCGGAGGAACTCGCCTCAGACCCCACCCTGCGCCTGCGGCTCACCTTCGGCCTGCGCAAGGAGCACGGCCGGTGGCGGGTCGCGCACGAACACCACTCGTTCCCGCACGACTGACCAGCTCAGGACGCTTCGGGATCTACCGGCCGTCACCTGGGCCCGACACAATCGCCCGTATGACGATCACGACGGGCCCGCCGCCCAAGGCCAACACCCCTGTCGCCCTCGCGCGAGGGTTTCTGACGGGTGGTGTGATCGGGACGTCGCTGGCCGCCTTCGTCGCGGGCTGCGTCATCGAGAGCGTGCCGCTGTGTATCGCGGGTGTGGGCCTGCCCGCGGTCCACAGTCTGCTGTTGTTCCTCACCGGTGCGCCGAGGCGGGCCCGCGAGGCGGCTGTCCCACCGCGCACGGCCCTCGCGATGATCGAGAGTCTGCGGGCCGTCGGGGGTGAGTCGAGCGACGTACCGGTGCGGTTCCACCTCACGGTCGCGCCGGACGACGCGCCGGCGTTCCGCGTCGGACTCACCCAGGACATCAACCTCGTCGACCTGCCCCAGTACCGGCCGCGCGGCATCGTGGTGGTCCAGTACCCGCCCGACCGGCCGTGGCGGGCGAAGATCGTGCAGCGGCCGACGACGGACTGGCGGGACCGGGCCGCGGCGGCCGGCCTCGACTCGGCGCCCCTGTCCGCCATGGTGAGCAAACCGTCCGGAGGCTGTGTCGTCGGCTTCGTCGGGCTCCTCGGTCTGCTGCTCGGCGCGGCCGTTGTCCTCCTGCTGTTCCGCGCCGACCTGTTCGACCGCGACACGACAGCGCGGTCGCCCGGCGCCGGGCCCCCCGTCTCCTCCACGTCGTCGACCACGGTCGTGTCGTCGGCGTCCGGCACGGTCGCCCTCGGCCCCGGCCAGTCGTTTCTCGACAAGGGCGAACTGCGCCGCGCCGTCGACTCACTCACCAAGGGCAAGGCAACGGGCCAGGCGCTCACCGTCGTCGTACAGGAACGCCTGTTGTCGGTGGTGTTCGCCCCCACCGGGACGGAGGCCACAGGGTTCGACCCTGATTCCCTGCCGTACGAACGCTTCCCCGGCCTCGTCGCGGAGGCCAGAGCCTCCCTCGGTATCCGCTCCCCACAGAGCTGGCAGATCACGGCCGACCGTCTCGCCATCCGCGTTGGCGTGACCGGCGCCGACGGTACGGCCTCGCTTGAGGCGGACGGACAGGGCGAGGTCGTGCGCCGCACCCCGGCACACTGACCGACCGCACCGCAGGGGGATCTACGTCAACTCGTCGGCGACCCAGCGTGCGACACCTGCGGGGTAGGGCGCCGAAAGGCCGAGCACGATGTGGTGGAAGCCCGCGTCGACGGCCTCGCGGATCGCGTCCCGGGTGACTTCGGGCCTGTCGTAGGACACCGGGAGGTGGATCGAGCGCGTGACGGAGGCGGGGTCGCGGCCGATGTCGGCGCAGTAGCGGTCGAGGAGCGCGCTGCGGCCGACGGCGTCCTCGATGTCGCCGCCGGGGATGTTCCACAGGTCGGCGTGCTCGGCGACCACGCGGAGCGTCGCGGCCGAGCGTCCGCCGATGAGGATCGGCGGGTGGGGCCGCTGGACGGGTTTGGGGTTGCCGAACGCGCCGGTGAGATGGTGGTGGGTGCCGTCGAAGTCGAACGGTTTCTCCTCGGTCCACAGCCGCCGGATCACCGTGCAGGCCTCGGCGAGGCTCGCCACGGCGTCCGCGGAGTCGTGGAAGGGGAGGCCGTGTGCCGCGTACTCCCGCCGGGCCAGCGGATGGTCCGGGCGGGAGCCGACACCGATGCCGAAGTCGAGCCGGCCGCCGGAGACGATGTCGACGGTCGTGGCGATCTTGGCCAGCAGCGCGGGCGGCCGGAAACGGTTGCTGCTCACCATCACGCCGAGCCGCAGCCGGCGGGTCTGCGCGGCGAGCGCCGAGAGGAGGGTCCAGCCTTCGTGGGCCGGTCCGTCCGGATCGCCGCCGATCGGCATGAGGTGATCGAACAGCCAGGCGTGCTCGATCTCCGGGACGGTGTCGGCTTCCTGCCACACGCGCAGGATGTCGTCGTACTCGACCTGCATGGGGGCGGTCATGATGCCGAAGCTGGGTCGCGGGGTGTGGGGCATGGTGCCGTCCGTCCTTCGACAACGCGGGGTGGTGGGATGGGAGGCGTGGCTCGGTCGCCCGGCCGGGCTCCGGCATGACATCATGGTCAAACGGAACCTCGTTCCGGAACGATACGGAACGCTGTTCCGGTTGGCAGGCCTCGAGGGTGGAGGAAGTGCGCGGTGAGTGAGAACGACGCGGACACGGGACGCGCGACCCAACCCAAGAAGGGGGACGGCCAGTCGAAGCGGGCCGACGCCCGGCGCAACAAGGAGACCCTGCTCGACGCCGCCGCCAAGATCTTCGTCGCGTCGGGCGTGGACGCTCCGGTGCGCGACATCGCGCGCGAGGCCGGCGTCGGCCTCGGCACGATCTACCGCCACTTCCCGACACGGGCGGATCTCGTCATCGCCGTCTACCGGCACCAGGTCGAGGCCTGCGCCGAGGCGGGTCCGACGCTGCTGGCGAGCAGCGCCACCCCGTACGCCGCGCTACGGGAGTGGATCGGCCTCTTCGTCGACTTCCTGGTCACCAAGCACGGACTCGCCGCGGTGCTGAGGTCCGACACCGCCGGTTTCGAGTCGCTGCACTCCTACTTCCTCGACCGCCTCCTGCCCGTGTGCGCCGAACTCTTCGACGCGGCGGCCACGGCCGGCGAGGTCCGGTCCGACCTCACCGCCTACGAACTCATGCGCGGCGTCGGCAACTTGTGCGTCGGCGCGGAGGGTGACGACCGCTACGACGCGCTCCGGCTGGTAGACGTCCTCGTCGCGGGCCTGCGCCTGCCGCGCTGACGTCGGTCCGGTTCCCGCGAGGCCACGTTCAGCCGCCGGTCAGCCGTAGCGCCGCAACAGGCCGTCCACGTACGCCTCCAGCCGTGCCCCGAGGACCCCGGACGTCAGATCGTCCCGCCCCAGGTCACGCCAGGGCCCGGCGAACTTCGCCCCGTCGGGGCAGTAGTGCAGGGCGTCCAGCAGCCGCCAGTACAGGTGGTCGGCGCCGTCGGCGAGGACACGGCCGCCGTGTGCCTCGTACCGCTCACGGAAGTCCAGCCCGTACGCCGGCCCGTGCAACAGCGCGAGCGCGGTCGAGCAGTGCGCCACATCCAGGTCGGCGGGTCCCCACGAGGTCTCGACCCAGTCGACGACCCCGCTGATCCGCAGCCCCGGCCCGGCTCCGGTGAAGAGCACGTTCCCGGGGTGGAAGTCCCGGTGCAGGAAGCAGCCTTCGTACGGCGGCGGATCGCGGCGGATCACGTCCACGGCGCGCTCCCACAGCGGTCCGTCCGGGGTGCGGACACGCTCCGGAGACGTCCACGCCTGGTACGTGCGCGGTCTCTCGGCCGGTACGACGTCGTGGACGCGGACGAGTTGGGCCGCGAGCAGATCCAGGCGCCGGTCGAGGTTGTCACCGTCCACGCGGACGCGGCCGGGCAGCGCGGACATCAACAGGGTCGGGTGGTCGCAGTGTTCGGCCGTGGCGTCCACGGCGACGAACCCGGGAGCCGGGATGCCCTCCTGCCCGGCGAGCAGCGCCAGGACGGACGCCTCGCGGGCCAGCAGCCCGGGCCCGTGGTGGCGGAAGAACGGCTTCACGAAGGTCCGTTGCACCAGGGCCGTGTCGTCGTCGAGCGTGAGCCGACGCATCTGGGAACTCCAACCACCCGCCAGCTGGCGGGTGTTGGTGACCGACCGGCCGTCGCCCAGTTGCTTGTCCACCCATGCACGCGTGGCCGTCCAGCCACGGTCGGCGACGCCGGTCAGCACCGCCGCCACGAACTCCCGCCGGTCCGCGCCATGTTCGCGGAACCACGTTCCCAACTGGTGCTGCGCGTCCGGAAGATCGAACCGCGAGTACTGGGCACGCGCGGCCAGCGCATCCTGCACGGCCTCGGTCACCGCCGACGGGATCACCGCGTCCGTGCCCGGCACGGCGAGCACCGCCCGGCCCTCGTAGCTCCGGAGCACCTCAAGCGCGGGCGCCTGCCGCCAGCTGTCCGGTCGCCGGATGAGCTGGCTGAACCGGCCGTTCCCGTCCCCGAAGGGCACGTCCCACGCCTCGGCCGTGTACACGGCGGGCGCGCACAGGCCCAGCGCCGCCACCCGGTCCCCGTAGTGCCGGACGAGATCGGCCACCGTCTGCCCGCTCATGCTGAAGCCCACCAGGACCAGCGGCCCGTCCGCCACCGCGTACGCGTCGATCACCGCGACGGCCTGCTCGAACCGTCGCCGCAGGCTCAACTCGCCCAGTTCGCCGGTGCTTTCGCCGTGCCCGGAGAAGTCCAGGGCGACCGCTCGACAACCGTGGGCCACGAACTCCCGTACCAGCGGCAGCAATCGCTCCGTGCTGCTGGTGCCCGCGCCGTGCAGCACGACGGCGGTGACCCCGGACGGATCACCGCCGTACACACCGCTGAGCCGTTCACCGTCGTGGTCGTGTGTGAAGTCGGAGAGCATGCCCTCCATTCACTCACGCCGCGGCCGTCAGTCGTTGTCGGCGTTCTTCTTGTTCTTGATCCGCTCGGCTTCCTTGCGGACCTCGGCCTGGGTGGCGCGCTCCTTCTCCAGCCACTCGGGGCCGTCCTTCTTCAGCGCCTCGATCTGCTCGGTGGTGAGGGCCTCCGTGACCCCGCCGCGGGCGAGACCGGCGATGGACACCCCGAGCTTGGCCGCGACGACCGGACGCGGGTGCGGGCCGTTGGCGCGCAGCTCGCGCAGCCACTCGGGCGGATTGGCCTGCAACTCGTTCAGCTCGGCGCGGGAGACGTCACCCTCCTGGAACTCGGCGGGCGTGGCCTCTAGGTACACACCCAGCTTCTTGGCCGCCGTGGCGGGCTTCATCGTCTGGGTGGTCTGGTGCGAACTCATACCGTCAAGAGTATCGACCGTGTAAGAGGCCTCCGACCACGGCGGGTAACCTTGCGGGGTGACAGGCTCGGAAGCATCCCCCACGTTCCGGCTCGCGTACGTCCCCGGGGTGACGCCCGCCAAGTGGGTGCGGATCTGGAACGAGCGCCGGCCCGACGTCCCCCTGACCCTCGTACCGGTCCCGGCCGCCGAGGCGTCCGATGTCCTCCGGCGCGGCGAGGCCGACGCCGGTCTCGTACGGCTGCCGGTCGACCGTACGGTGCTCAGCGCGATCCCCCTCTACACCGAGGCGACCGTGGTCGTGGCCCCCAAGGACCACGTCGTCGCGGCGGCCGAAGAGGTGTCCCTCGACGAACTCGCCGACGAGGTGGTCCTCCACCCCCTCGACGACGTCCTCGGCTGGGAACAGCCGCCCGGGGAGCCCGCGTTCGAGCGTCCGCCGACCACCGAGGACGCGATCGACCACGTGGCGTCGGGCATCGGCATCCTCTACGTCCCCCAGTCCCTGGCCCGGCTGCACCACCGCAAGGACCTCACCTACCGGACCGTCCTGGACGCCCCCCAGTCGGACGTCGCCCTCTCCTGGCCCGAGGACGCGACCACCGACCTCGTCGAGGACTTCATCGGCATCGTCCGGGGCCGCACGGTCAACAGCACCCGGGGCCGTACCCCGCCACCGGCCCAGCCGAAGACGAAGGGGAAGCGCACCGAGGCCCCGGCGCGCCGCAAGCCCGCCGCCGGAAAGGCGACCGGCAGGACCGGAACGACCGGCAAGACCGGCACGACGGGGAAGAACCCGCGCGGCTCCTCCGGCGGCGCCAAGGGAACGAAACGCGGCAAGCCCCGAGGCCGCTGACGGCAACCGCCCCTCGCCATCTAGATGAGCACTCCCGCCAGCATCCGGAACAGATCGTCCGTCGCGTCGGCCGCGCCGAGCGCGGGCAGCGCGCCCAGCGCGAGGACGGCCGCCGCGAGGGGCCACAGGCGCGGGGGCGGGGTCGTCCGGAGCGCCGCGATCCGCCGCGTGACCGCACGGTCCGTGAAACCCAACGCGCAGGCGGGGCGCGGGTGTTCGGCGCTCAGGGCGGCGCGGGCCAGAGCGCGGGCGGTGGTGGCACGGTCGCCGACCGCCTCCGCCGCCCGCTCGTCCGCCCACCGTTCCACCAGGAACGCGACCGTGCCCCGCACGGGCCGCAGCAGCGGGTTGGCCGCGGCGGCGAGCGTCGTCGCGGTCACCAACAGGGCGTGCCGGTGGGCGAGATGGGCACGTTCATGGGCGAGCAGGACCCGGCGTTCCGCCGGTTCGAGGGCGCTCAGCATGCCGGCGGTGACCAGGATCCGGCCCGGTGTGCCGGGGATCGCGAAGGCCCGCGGCTCGGGGGAGGCGGCGACGATCAGCTCGGTGTCCGCCGGGTGTCCCTCGCACAGCCGCCGCAGCGCCCGCCGCGTACGACGGTCGGCGCTCACGGCACCCTGCACGGACACGAGGAGCACGGCGAGGGCGACACCGGCCGCGATCCCGATCACCTCGGGCACGGGTTCGGCCAGCCGGTACCCGTCCTGCCGGGCCTCGGCGACGACCGGCGGAGCGTCACCGACGAGCGTCGCGCTCAGCAGGAACAGCGACCAGCAGGTGGCCGCCGCGGTCACCACGGCGGCGACCGTCAGCACCCGCGCCGCCAGCGCCGGAGCCACCCGTCTGCCGATGGCCGGGCTGATCACGGCGAGCAGCACCGACAGCGGCAACGGCGTGTAGACGTCGAACCTCACCCCGCGCCCCCGGCCAGCAGATCACGCAGCGCCTGCTCCTCCTCCGGCCGCAGTCCGCTCACGAACTGCTGGAGCGCGGCGATCGGATCCGGGCCCCGGTCCAGCGCCTCGTGCATCGCCTCGGCGGTCAGCTCGGCCGCGTTCTTCGCCGGCCGGTACGCCCCACGCCGCCCGGACGCGTCACGCAGGACGAGCCCCTTGTCGTAGAGCCGCTTCAGGATGGTGTGCACGGTGTTGTAGGCGAGCGGGCCGTCGATCTCGGCCTGGATCTCGGCCGGTGTCAGGGGCCGGTCGGTCGCCCAGAGCGCGGCGAGGACCTCGCTCTCCAGCTCACCGGCGCTGCGCCGTTCCGCCCGGGCCCGCGGGTCTGTGCCAGCCATGGGCGTCACCTTACAGCGTGTAGGGCGTAGCTGAGGTGGAGTGCCGGGCACGAGGGGCACTCCACGAGGGTCATTCGGAGGCGCCGGAGTCTTGCGCATCACGGGACGAGGTCAGGGCCCGGAAAATGGCTGGTCACGGACATGGCCCGTCCAGGACCCTGAGCGCATGCCTCGTCGTCTCATGTTCGTGCAGTTGAAGTCCGGTCACGGCACCGACCAAGGACCCTCCTGGATCGGGTGGGTGGACTTCTCGAAGACCTGGAGCACCGCGTATTTCCACGAGAGGACACTGCGCCGGGCAGGGGGAATGTCCGACGCGAACTTCTACGACGTGCGGACCGACGAGGAGTTCTGGGTCTCCGGACCGAAGCGGGACCGCACCGACACTCGCTACGGCCCCTCCAACACTGAAATCGAGCCGGACGCCACCGAGACCTATCACGCCTTCCTGAGGGGCGCGCTCTTGCCGGGCCGCGAAAACGGCTGATCTCGCGCGGTCGGATGTGGACGTGCTGCGGGCCGGGCCGCGCGATCCGCCGGGGCAGCGCCTCCGCGCCTGACCGGCTTGCCCGCGATCAGAACCGTGTCGGTACCTGCTCGCGTGCTTCGGCCCTTGACCAGTCCTGCCACGATGCCTGCCTGTGCCGACGCACGACTCGGGAAGGACACCGCCACGGGATGACTCCCCTCCTGACAACGCACCCGGACGCATTTCCCGTGAGCCCTCCTCCCGACCTCGACGACCCGCGCGTCATCGCCGAGCACGACTGGGCGGCGTTCGGCGCCGTCACCGAGATGCGTGATCACTGGCAACGGCCGGGATGGTCGGCCAACACCCGCGCGTACTACTGGCTGTTGGAGGTCACCGACCCAGGTTTCCTCGACCAGGCGGCCCACTGCCAGAACGTCGTTCGCGACCTCGGCGCCTTCGATCTGATCGGTTCGGACGGCTACCACGCCACACTCGGCCGGATCGCTCCCGCCGACACCGTGGACCAAGGCCGGTTGGACCAACTCGCCCGCAACGTACAGGCCGACGCCCCACCGGCCTTCTCCCTCACCGCGATCCCGCTCAGCGGGTCCCGCGGTGCCCTGCGCTACAGCGTGGCACCGTGGACTCCCGTCGTCGATCTCCACCAACGGCTCGTCGCGGCGTCCGCGGCATCCGGACTGCCCACGATGAAGCCGAGCAGCCGCCTGCGGCCCCACATCGGCATCGGATACTGCAACCGGCCGACCACGACTGCCCCGGTCCGGGCCGCTGTTGAGCCACTACGACTGCTCACCCTCGTCCAACTGCTCGTCGACCGCGTCGAGCTGGCCGAGCTGAGGCGTGAGGACGCCGCCTACACATGGCAGGTCGTCCACACAATTCACCTCCCCGCCACGGGAGTCGGCCCGTGAAGAAGGAAGAGGGCGGACACGCGGTCGATTGCCGTGCGACAAGCGTGAGTTGAGCGGGTGCACCGAGGCCCAGCGCACGCCCTCGCCATCGTGCACCGACGGCGTCCCACCCTCAACCACGTTGCCGTGACGGGCAGTTGGATGACCGAGTCGTCGGTGTCACCAAGCTGGCACCGCGTGTCGCTCTTTGCCTAGGCGGTCGTGAGCACGACACAATCGCCCTCGGGTGCGAGGACGGCGATCGCCGGCGCCCGCACAAAGCCGTCGCCGACCACCGCAGGCGATACCGGCGACCACGGACGACCACGGACGGCCACGACGTCTTCGACACCTCGACGTCGTACCGGCCGCGCAGGAAACCACCACCCCGTACCGGAAGGACCACATGACGGCCTCCTCCGAGGATCCGACGGCGGAGGACGCCACGGCCCGGACCGACCAGCCCGACGCCACCTCGCAGCCCCTGCCTCGGCCCCTGCCCCGGTCCCGACCCCTGTCCGGGCCGCTGCCCCGCCGGTCGAAGGGACCCTCCGCGATCGCCGAGGCCGCTGCCGCGCTGGGCCCCGCTCCCGTCTCCGGCCCCGCTCCCGGCTCCGACCCCGGCCCCGCGTCCCCGCCGCCCATGTCCGCGGTGGCGGCCGAGTTCGCGGCATTCACCGAACGCGTGCCGGACACCGGCAGGTTAGGCGGGCGTACCGACGCCCCGGCCGGGGACGGGACCGACCGTCGCGTCGACATCACGGCCGCTCCGAGCCCGTCCGTGCCCCGACCCGCACAGCGCCGCAGGATGCTGCTCGTTGCAGCCGCCGCAGCCGCTGCCGGCGTCGTCCTGCTGACCGGCTCCCTGCTCCTCATGGACGGCGACGACGGCAAGGGACGCTCGGCGGCCGGCGGCGGATCGGACACCGTCCGGAGCGGCGGACAGAACGAGGACACGACCGACTCGTCCGACTCCGCCTCGCCGTCGAGTGAATCGTCCGCACTCGAAGCCGACTCCACCCGGCAGCCGACCCCGAAGCCCGGTTCATCGGCATCCGGAAAGAACACCGGTGAAGCCAAGGCCACGGCGAAGGCCGGTACGAAGAACGGCGGGGCGCCGTCCGGGAGTTCCTCCCCGGCCGCCGATTCCGCCACCGCCGCTGCCAAGGGCGTACTGCTCCGGGGTCACGGCTCCGGCCGCTGCGTCGACGTGACCGGAGGCAACCCGGTGGACCACACCCGCCTCCAGATCTGGGACTGCTCGGGCGCCGCCCGGCAGAAGTGGCGGTTCGCGTCGGACGGAACGGTCCGCGCCCTGGGCAAGTGCATGGACGTCGACGGCGGTTCGCGGACGGACGGCGCGTGGATCAAGCTCGTCACCTGCAACGGCACCGGAGCCCAGCGGTTCCGGCTCACCGCCGCGGACGATCTGGTCAACATCCAGGCCGACAAGTGCGTCGACGTCACCGACGCGGGGACGGCCAACGGCGCGGAGCTGCAACTCTGGAGCTGCACCGGCGGGGACAACCAGAAATGGAGCACCGGCTGAAGCGTGGCTCGTTCGCCCGTTCGGGCCTGCCCCGCCGCACGGAATCGAGCCTCCGGCCGACGCCGAAGTGGCCGACGTACAGCGGTGAAACGCCCCCGCGTCCGCCCGGGCCGCCCGCGGTCGTTGCACGAAGGAGGTGAATTCCAGACCCCGACCACACCCGCGGCGGGATAGTTTGTCCATGTTTCCCCCGGCCCCCGTCTCCAGTCCTACAGGCTGTAGGGTGCCAGTAACCCTACAAACCGTAGGGGGGAGGGTGGGCCATGTCCGGCAGCACGTACGCCACACTTGCCGGGATCCGACGGCTCGGCGCGCCGACCGCGTCCGGCCGCTCGGCGACGTACCCCCTCGCGCTGGTGGCCGCTGCCTTCACCGTGGCACAACTGGTGCTCGTACGCCCCGGGTTGGGCCTCGGCTGGGACGAGACCGTGTACGTCAGCCAGATCAGCGCGCACGCCCCCGCCGCCTTCTTCAGCGCACCCCGGGCCCGTGGCATCTCCCTCCTGGTCGCACCGATCACCTCCTGGTCCTCGTCCACCGCCCTGCTGCGCGTCTACCTCGCCGCCCTCTCCGGCCTCGCCCTCTTCCTCGCGCTCCGCACCTGGCGCACCCTGTTCCCCGTACGCGTCCTGGCCCTGGCGGGCACCCTCTTCGCCTCCCTCTGGGTGACGCTCTTCTACGGCCCGCAGGCCATGCCCAACTACTGGGTCGCCGCGGCCGCCCTGGCCGCGACGGGCTGCTTCCTGCGGGCCCGCGCCGACGGGACCGACCACTCCGGCCGTTCGACCCTGTGGGGTCTGGCGGCGAGCGCGTCCCTCATGGCGTGGATGCGGCCGACCGACGCCGTGTGGGCGACCCTGCCCCTCCTCGCGCTCTGTCTCCTCGCCCGTCACTGGCGGCTGCTCACCGTCCTCCTCGCCGGGCTCGCGTCCGGCGCCGTGGAGTGGGTGGTCGAGGCGTACGTCAGCTACGGCGGTCTGGGGCAGCGGCTGCACGACGCCTCGGCGATCGAGGGCGGCCTCGGCTGGCACCTCGCGATCACCGACCAGCTGCGCAGCCTGGGCGGACGCGCCCTGTGCCGCCCCTGCACGAGTGCCATGCCCAACCCGGCGGTCGACGTCTGGTGGCTCGTGCTGCCCGTGCTCGCCGTCGCCGGACTCGTCGTCGCGGTCCGCGCCCGGCGCACCGCGCCCACCCTCGTGCCGCTCGCCTGCGCCGCGACGGCCGCCTTCCCGTACCTCTTCATGATCGGCTACGCGGCCCCGCGCTTCCTGCTGCCCACCTACGCGCTGGTGGCGATCCCGGTCGCCGACGCACTCGTCCACCTGGTCACCAGGCCGACCGGAGCATGGCGGCGGGTCACGGTGACCCTGCTCGCGGTCGGACTCGCCGGGCATCTGGCGGTCCAACTCGCCGTCCTGGAACGCACGGTGAGCCGCGCGAACGCCCAGCACCGCGACTGGTCCCGCACCGCCGCCGAACTCCACCGCCTCGGCGTGCGCACACCCTGCCTGCTCACCGGGCAGGACGCCATCCCGATCGCCTTCTACACGGGCTGCGCCTCCGCCGCGACCGGGGGCCACAACGCCGACACCAGCCGGACCGCCATCGACCGCACCGCCCGCCGTATGCCCGTCGCCGACATCACACCGGCCGGCAGCCGCCCACCCACGTACGCCCACGACTGGTCCGTCCACCACTACGGCACACTGGACATCCGCGTCGCTCCCACCACCAAGACGGGCGGAGGCGCATGACGGCACCTCCCGAACTGACCGCGACGACCGGCACCCGGCGCCGACACTGTTACTGGCAGGGCGCGTTGACGCTCTGCGTTCTCGTGGCCGTGGTCTGTCTCCTCCGCCGGCACTGGCCCGTGCTCGCGAGCGGGGCCGGGCAACTCGCCGTCGCCGACCAGGGGTGGCTGCTGGTGGCCGGGACGGCCGCGTTCGGGACCTGGGTGTCCTCGGCGCTCGCCCAGCAGGGCGCGGTGCCCCAACGGCTGCCCGGCGGACGCCTGGTGGCCGCGCAGTTCGCCGCGTCGGCCGCCAACCACGTGCTGCCCGCCGGGCTCGGCGCCGGTGCCGTCAACCTGCGTTTCCTGATGCGCTGCGGCCTGCCGGTCGGCCGTTCGGCCAGTGCCCTCGCCGTGAAGGCGACCGCGGGCGTGGTCGTCCGGATCGTGCTCATCGGCGTCCTCGCCACCGCCTGTCCGGGTGTGCTGCGCGTCCCGCACATCTCCATGGGTGTGGTGGGCGTCGCACTCACGGTCGTCGCGCTGGTGGCCGTACTGCTCAACTGCCCACTGTGGCCCCGCTGTCGGCGTGCCCTCGTGGCGGTGCTGGCCGACATCCGGGCCGTGCACGCCAGGCCGCAGCGGGCGGTGGCACTCTGGGGCGGCTCACTGGCCTTCGCCGCGCTGCACTCGCTGGTGCTGATCTGCGTCACGCAGGCCGTCGAACTGCCGCTGTCCCCGGCCCGGGTGGCGCTGCTGTATCTCGCCGCGAGCAGCGCCGCCGCCCTGCTGCCCACCCCGGGCGGTATCGGCTCCCTCGACGCCGCCCTGGTCTTCGCCCTCACCGCCTCGGGCACCACGGCGTCGGCCGCCGCGTCCGTCGTCCTCGGCTACCGCCTGCTCACCGTGTGGCTGCCGCTGATCCCCGGCCTGTTGGTGCTCGGGGTACTGGTCCGCCGCAAGGACCTCTGACACCGAACGGCGTTTCCCGTCCCACCGGTTCAGGTAGGAGACCGTTGTCGACCCACGGGCTAGGGGGAGTTGCATGGCAGGGAACGAGAACGACGGCCGACTTGCGGAGGAGTTCTTCACTCCTGGAACCTCGTCCTTCACCGACTTCCTTGCCGCGCACCGGCCCACGCTGCTGCCCACCCGCCGCCCCTTCCCGGACGGCGTCCGCGCGAGGGACGGCCAATTCCCGCACGGCACCACAGTGTTGGCGCTCACCTATCGCGACGGCGTACTGATCGCCGGCGACCGCAGGGCCACCATGGGCAACGTCATCGCGCAACGCGACCTGGAGAAGGTGCACCCCGCGGACGACTACACGGCCGTCGCCTTCGCCGGTACGGTCGGCCTCGCCGTCGACATGGTGAAGCTGTACCAGGTCGAGCTGACGCACTTCGAGAAGATCGAGGGCATCCCGATGACCCTCAACGCCAAGGCCACCCGCCTCGCCGGCCTGATCCGCCAGAACCTCGGCCAGGCCATGCAGGGCCTCGCCGTAGTACCGCTCCTCGTCGGCTACGACCCCACCGCCCCCGAGGGAGCCAAGGGCCGCATCTTCACCTTCGACGTCGTCGGCGGCACCTACGAGAAACCGGACTTCCACGCCGAGGGCTCCGGCTCCCCGTACGCCAGGGGCGCCCTGAAGAAGCTGTTCCGCCAGGGCATGTCCCGGCGCGACGCGGCCCTGACCGCGCTCCAGGCCCTCTACGACGCGGCCGACGACGACTCGGCCACCGGCGGCCCCGACATCAACCGCCGTATCTTCCCCATCGTTTCGGTCATCACCGAGGACGGCTTCGAACGGCTGCCGGAACCGGAGACCGAGGCACTGACCCGCGAGATGGTCGCACAGCGCCAAAGTCACCCGGACGGGCCGACCGTCGCACCCTGAGGGAGACTGTCCGGGCGGAAGCGGAGAACGCGTTGACCAGTGCCGTAGCGGCAACCGAGCCGTCCCGGGTCTGGTCGCATCCGACGCTCGGGCTGCACGCCGTCGTCGATGCCGCCGGAGCGGTCCGGCTGGGAGCGCCCGGTCAGGACTGGGCCCGTCTGGTGCCGCTCGTCGAGGTGGCCGCGACCGGGCACGGGCGTCTGTGGTCGGGGGAGCGCTTCATCGAGACGGCCATCGGCTCGGGCTTCCTGCGCTCGCGGGTACGGCTGGTCAACTAGGGCGTCGAACCGGTCCGGTTGGAGAGCGTGACGACCCTGACGCTCGGCGGTATCTCCGATCCCGGCAACGGAGTTGACGGCCTGACCCTGCACTGGGCGGACAACAGCTGGCTCGCCGAGTGCCGTTGGCGCTGGGCCCGGTTCCGCGACGAGGTCGTGCCGTTGAGCCGGTCCGCGCACGGGCATGAGGGTCGCGGCTGCTTCGAGCGGTATTCGCAGGGGAGTTGGTCCACCGAGCGCCATCTGCCGGTCGCCGTGCTCACCGACCGCGACGGCGGGGCGTGGCTGTGGCAGATCGAGTCCAGCGCGGGCTGGCGCTTCGAGACCGGAGAGCGCGAAGGCGCCGCCTACGTCGCCCTGTTCGGGCCCGACGACGCCCACCACCAGTGGCAGCAGACCCTGGCCGCCGGCGAGGAGTTCCACACCGTCCCGGCCGTCATGGTCCGCGCGGAGAACGGTGGCCTGGACGCCGCCTTCGGGACGATCACGGATCACCGCCGCGGCATCCGACGCGACCACCCCGACCATCGTCAACTCCCGGTGATCTACAACGACTACATGAACACCCTGATGGGCGACCCCACCACCGAACGGCTCCTGCCGCTCATCGAGGCGGCGGCGAGCGCCGGTGCCGAGGTGTTCGTGATCGACGCGGGCTGGTACGACGACGACGCCCAGGGCTGGTGGGACTCCGTCGGCGTCCGGAGCCCGTTGGCGCACACTCTGCCGCCAGAGGCGTTCTTGCGGCGCGGCGGGCTGCGCGTCACCGAACACGGTCGGCACCATCTGGACCTGCGGCACCCGGCCGCCGGACTGCTTGGGCATCATCGTGCCCACCTCGACTGGATGGCCGGACTCCTCGACCGTCATCCTCAACTGGTCCTGGAGAACTGCGGATCGGGCGGCCTGCGCATGGACTACGCCCAACTCGCCGTAGCGCAGATCCAGTCCACCAGCGACCAGCAGGACCCGCTGCGCTACCCGCCCATCGCCGCCTCGGCCGGCACCGCCGCAGCACCCGAGCAAGCCGCAGTGTGGGCCTACCCCCAGCCCGACCAGAACCTGGACGAGATCGCTGCCGCGCACCCGTTCTGGCCGCTTGGCCTGCCCGGCTGGGACGACGAGTGGATCGCGCACGGGCTCCGCGGCACCAAGGCCACCTATGTGACCGTCTGGCGGCGGGAGTCGGGAGTCGGACGGCGCCGTGGACCGCGCGCTCGCCGTCCCCCACCTGCGCGGCGCTCTTGTCGACCCCGTGGTGCTGTATCCGGCGACCGCCGATGCCGGGGTGGAGTGGGACTCGGCCGATGGGCGGCTGACGGTGTCGCTGCCTCGGGCCGGTACCGCCGCTCTCGTTCGGCTGGGCGGCAGTTGACCCGACGGTCCGGCCTGGCACGGATGATCCATTGGTGATCGTCGGGGAACAGACTCCGTACGTATTCCGTCGGAAAGGCGCCTTCAACCGGCAATGCCGGGCTGAGGGCGCTTCGTCCGCTTCTCGCCTCTAGAGTTTCCTGAAGCCCATGCGCGACGAGGCCATGGCGGGCGGGCACCGGGCGTACCACTTTCGGAGGCGGGACCGAATGCGCAGGTATCCGTGACAGGGGCGTACACCGGACAGCCCGTCAGGACGACGAGCTTCGTCGGCAGGCGCCAGGAGACCGCCGAGGTCAGACGCCTGATGGCCACCCATCGACTGGTGACCCTGACCGGTACGGCCGGAGTCGGCAAGACCCGGCTGGTGCTGCACGCGGTGCCCCGGCTGGCGCGGGCGTTCGCCGACGGGGTGCACCTCGTCCACCTGGCCGGTGTGCGGGACGCGTCACTGGTGCCGCTCGCGCTGATCGAGGCGCTCAACATCCGTGACGTGTCCGGACGTTCACCTGAGCGCGTCCTCGTCGACCACCTCCAGGACCGGGAGTCGCTGCTCGTCCTCGACAACTGCGAACACCTCGCGGACGCGTGCGCCCGGCTCGTCGAGACGCTCCTCGCCGGGACGACGAGCGTGCGCGTACTGGCCACCAGCAGACATCCGCTGGACGTCCGCGCCCAACACGTCCTGGAAGTACAGCCGTTGCCGACCCCTCCGGCGGACGAGCCGCTGCCCCTGAAGCCCGCACTGGAGTACCCGTCACTGGCTCTGTTCGCCGACCGGGCCGCCGTCGTACTGCCCGGGTTCGCGCTCACGGCCGCCAACCAGGACGCGGTGGCCGCCCTGTGCCGCCGCCTGGACGGCCTGCCGCTCGCGATCGAACTCGCCGCCGTACGGATGCGCGCCCTGGGCGTACAGCAGTTGCTCGAACGCCTCGACCGCCGCCACCGGTTGCTGGCGGCCGACGAGGACGCCCTGCCCCGGCACCGCACCCTGCGCGCGGCCGTCGACTGGAGCCACGACCTGTGCACCCCCGACGAACAGGCGGTGTGGGCAAGCGCCTCGGTCTTCCCCGGGAGCTTCGACCTGGGCGCCGCGGAGGAGGTCTGCGCCGAACCCGGCCTGGACCGCGACGAGTTGGTGGACGCCGTGGCCGGTCTGGTCGACAAGTCGCTGCTGGTCCGCGACGGCGACGCCGTGCACGCCCGGTACCGGATGCTGGAGTCGATCCGGCAGTACGGCCTCGACCGGCTCCGCGAGCACGGCGCCGACGCGGAGGAGACGGCCCGGCGCCGGGTCCGGGACTGGTGCCTGGACTTCGTCGAGGACTGCGAGCGGCGTTGGTTCGGCCCCGAACAGCCGGAGCTGGTACGGCGGTTGCACACGGAGTCGGACACGATCCGCTCCGCGCTGGAGTACTGCCTCACCACACCCGGCGAGGTGCGGGCGGGGCTGAAGCTGGCCGGACACCTGTGGTTCTTCTGGTTCGCGACCGGCGCCCTGATGGAGGGCCGGTTCTGGCTGGAGCGGCTGCTCGCCGCCGCCCCCGAGCCGACCGTCGCCCGCGCCCGGGCCCTGTGGTCGCTGGCCCTGATGCTGCTCAGCCAGGGCGACGCCGTCCGGGCCGCACCTCTCGTAGAGGAGTCCCGTGAGCTGTCCCTGCGGCTCGGCGCCGAGGCCGAGGCGGCCCACACGTTCTTCGGCCGGGGCGGCGCCTGTCTGATCAGCGGCGACTACGACCGGGCCCGGGCCGTCTACGAGGAGGCCCTGTCCCGACCGCCGCGCGAGGGCGAGTCGATGAGCCTGGTCGGCTTCAAGTACGTCGAACTGGCCCATGTCCTCGCCATCCAGGGCGAGTTCGACCGGGCCATGGCCCTGTGCGAGGAGTTCCGGCCGATCTGCCTCAGCCACGGCGAACAATGGATCCACTCCTACCTGCTGCGCATCCTCGCGTTCGCCGAATGGGCCAAGGGAGACCAGGCGTCGGCCGGGACCCACGCCCGGGAGTGCCTGCGGCTCAAGCGGGTGGTCGGTGACGTGTTCGGCATCGGCATGACGCTGGAACTGCTCGCCGCGGTCCACGCGCGCGACGGGGACGGCCAGTCGGCCGCGGTGCTGCTGGGCGCGGCCAAGCGGATCTGGCGGGACGCCCATGTCGCCCTCGACCGCACCCCGTCCCACGGCCCGGTACGCACCGAGGCCGAGGAAGGCGCCCGCGCGCTGCTGGGCGCCGCCTTCGACCACGCCTACCGCGAGGGCCTCGCGCTCACCCCGGACGACGCGGTGCGCCACGCACTGGGCGAACGGGAGTCACCCGCCCGGCAGTCGGCCGAAACCCCGCTCACCCGCCGGGAGACCGAGGTCGCCGAACTGGTCGCGGAAGGACTGACCAACCAGCAGATCGCCGACCGGCTGGTGGTCGCACTGCGGACGGCGGAGGGCCATGTGGAGCGCATCCTCAGCAAGTTGGGCTTCACCTCCCGCAGCCAGGTCGCCGTCTGGGCCGATGCACGCAGGGCCGTACGGCCGTGAATCGAGCGAGAGAAAGGCACACCGATGGAACACGGAGAACCCACGACAACCACCCCGTCCGGCCCACCCATCAAGCACCACGCCGGAATCCACTCGTCCGACGAGGAGTTCCTCGCGGTGGTGGTGCCGTTCCTCAGGGAGGCCATCGCCGCCGAGGACGAACCGGACCCGGTGGCCATCACCACCACACGCAAACTGGACCTGCTGCGGAACGCACTCGGCCCCGACGCCCGTCACGTCGACTTCCGTGACTCCGCGCGCTGGTACCGCGGAAGTCCCGCGAACAGCATGGCCACCGCCCTCGACTACTACCTCACCCACGCGAACCCCGAAGGCCGCCTCCACATGGCGGGCGAGCCGGTCTGGGAGGGCCGTACACCGCGCCAGATCCCCGAGTGGAAGCGGTACGAGGCCCTGGCCACCGAACTGTTCACCGGCGCCCCGCCCGACCTGATGTGCCTCTACGACACCCGGACCGCACCGCCCGACGTCGTCGACGCCGCCCGGCACACCCATCCGACGGAACTGGACCGGCACGGCGTCCGCCCCAGCCCGCTGTTCATGGCGCCCGC
The DNA here is from genome assembly GCF_053891435.1 of Streptomyces sp. NPDC002276. Lineage (NCBI taxonomy): Bacteria > Bacillati > Actinomycetota > Actinomycetes > Kitasatosporales > Streptomycetaceae > Streptomyces > Streptomyces sp. NPDC002276. Next base: position 63,290 of record NZ_JBSFCQ010000024.1, read on the forward strand.
CGCGTACGCGACCCTCGGCCTCGGGCCGCTGCCCGCGCCGCCCGTCGACTCGGTCGGAGTCGGCCTCGACGGTGACCTGACCGCCGGTCACCGGTTCGCGGCGGACCAGGCACGGGCCCGCGGCATGGCGCCCGACGCGGCGGCCCGCTTCGGACGGGCCGTGTCCGGCGCCACAGGGTACGCGGCGGCCCAGGGCTGCGACCGCGCGCTGTTGCGGTTGTGGTCGACCCCTCGGCGGATCGTCTGCGAACTGCGCACCACGCGCGGCCGGATCACCGACCCGTTCCTCGGCTTCAGGCCGCCCGGCCCCGAGACCCGGCCGGAGGACGGGCTCTGGGAGACCCGCCAGGTCTGCGAGTTCGTGGACATGAGGTCCGCCGACGGGACGACCGGCGGCTGGACGATCCGCATGGAGACGGACCTCGTGGGGACGGACCTCGTGGCGTCGGGTTGACGAACCGCCGCGCGGATTCGGGTAGTTCCCCCCGAGACCGGACGGGCACGGCGGACGCATGGTGGACACGAGGCCGGGCCCGGTGCCGGACCCGGCCTCGCACCGCACGCGCCGAACACCCCCGGAGGCCGAACGTCCTCGGGGCCGAAGGGAAACGACCATGCCGAACGACCGTCCGCGCGGCCTGCCGACCGTGGGCGAGGGCCGCACCACGATCCTCGGCCCAGGAAGATCCTCGGTCCGCCAGGCCCGGGAGGCCGTCCGCAAATGGCTGGTCGAGTACGGTCTCCCGGACCTGACGGACATCACGGAACTGCTGGTCAGCGAACTCGCCACCAACGCGGTCGTGCACGCCGGCGGCCGATACCGGCTCACCCTGTCCCTGCGCGTCGGCACCCTGCGCTGCGAGGTCGCGGACGAGCACCGGTACCTGCCCCGGCCGTCGCACCGGCAGTCGGAGAGCGCCGTGCTCCCCGAAGCCGACGCCGACAGCGAGAACGGCCGCGGTCTCCTCCTCGTCGACGCACTCGCCCACCGCTGGGGCAGCCGTCTCGTCGAGGAGGGCAAGGAGGTCTGGTTCGAGCTCGAACTCGACCCATCGGACGGCCCGGAGAACGCGGAGAACGCCAGCACCCACCACCCGGCACCGCCCCCACCCCGACCCGAGACGCCGACCGGCTACGACACGGGACCCCGGGCCGCGGGCTCCTCCCGTGGCGGTACGGTTCCGTCCGGCGAGTCCGCGAGCAGCCACGCCGGCAGCCACCAGGCCGCCGCGCACAGGCACACGCCGAGCCAGCCGACGGCGAACAGCCAGCCGCCGACCACATCGGTGAACCAGTGCACGCCCAGATACACCCGGGTCAGCCCGACCAGCGCGCCCCAGCAGCCGACGGCCAGACAGAGCGCGGTCCGTCCGTGCGGGGCGCGCACACTTATCGCGAGGATCACCAGCCCGGCGGTGATCGCCGCCGTCGTGGTGTGACCCGAGGGGAACGACCAGCCCGAGGCATGTCCGGCCCAGTCGGCCAGCGCCGGGCGGGGCCGCGCGATCAGCGTCATCACGCCGTGGCGCAGCCCCTGCCCGGCGGCCAGGCAGGCCATGGCCAGAGCCGCGGCGAGCAGCCGCCGGCGCACGGTGCGGCCGGTGAGGAGTCCGGCGAGGACGACGAGGGCGTACGGGACGACGCCCGTGCCCGTCGCCGACACACCGCGTGCCACCGCCACCGCCACGTCCGGGCGGTGGGCGACGGACCACGACAGCAGGTCCTCGTCCGTGAACAGCGGCACGCCCTCGCGCCCGATCACGACCATGCTCAGCACACCGAACGCGGTCCAGGCCCCGACCCCCACACTGCCCGCCAGCTCGGCGACGTCCTTGCGGTTCATGACACCACCAGCGGTCGCAGCCGCCCGGCCGTGATCCGCCGTACCAGGGACTTCGGGCGGCGCCGCACCAGGACCATCGCGCCGAACGCGAGGAGCGTGCCGACCAGGACGCCCGCCACGACGTCGTGCGGATAGTGCACCCCGACCCACACCCGGGACACCGCCATGGCGAGCGCGGCGACGGCCGCGAGCGCGCCGAGCCGGCGGGAGACGAAGAACAGGGCGACCGCCGCGGCCGCCGCGATCGTCGCGTGATTGCTGGGGAAGGACCAGTCGCCCCGCGCGGGACACGCCTCCAGCGTGACCACCCGCAGGCTCTGACAGGGGCGGTTCTCCCGCACCAACGACTTCAGCAGGGTGTCGATCCCGTACACGGCCACCACGACCAGCGGCACAGCAAGCGCCGTCAGCGCCGCCTCGGCACCCACCCGGCGCGCCCGCCACCAGCCCACGAGCATCAGCACGGCGAACACCGCGAGCCCGTACGTGGACCAGGCCGTGACCGTGTCGTCCAGCCAACTCGGCGCCTGCTGCGCCGAGTTCACCACGTCCTCGTAGGCCGAGCCGTCGATCGAGGACCCCTGGAAGGCGACGAGGATCATCCGTGCGCCTCCCCGGCCTTCGCCGCCCGGGCCGCCCGGCGGGAGCGGCGGACCTCGACGACGAGGGGGAGCAGCGACACGACCACGATCAGGGCGACCATGGGCAGCAGGTACTTGTCGACGTTCGGGACCGAGGAACCGAGCGCGTACCCGGCGAGCGTCAGCCCCAGGCTCCACGCCAGACCGCCGACCACCTGCCACACGGTGAACGTCCGGACGGGCACCCCGAGCGCGCCCGCCATCGGGTTGAGCACCGTCCGCACCACGGGCACGAAGCGGGCCAGCACGACCGCCTTCGCGTGGCCGTACCGGTCGAGCAACTCCTCGGCCCGCCGGGCGCCTTCGTGCAGCCGGGTCGAGCGGCTGCGGGTGAGCAGCGCGCCGCCCGCCTTCCGGCCGAGCAGATAGCCGCACTGCGCTCCGGCGAGCGCGCCGACCGCCGCCGCGACGAGGAGCGGCGGGAGCGACAGCTTCACGGCTCTGTCCGCGCCGCCCGTGCAGAGCAGGCCCGCCGTGAACAGCAGGGAGTCGCCGGGCAGGAAGAACCCGATCAGCAGCCCCGTCTCGGCGAACATCACCACGCCGACCCCCAGCACACCGAAGGCGGCCAGCAGCGACTTGGCGTCCAGCACGTTGACGGCGAGCTGGGACGCCAGGTCCAAGGGTGTGGTCATCGTCGTGAGCCCCTTCGCCGGTGTCTGACTACAAATCTGTAGACGGTCTACTCAACTGTAGACGATCGCGACCCGCGAGGAGTTCCGCACTTTTGCCCGGTCGTTGCCGATTCATGACTGACGGACTACACGCATGTAGTCATGATGGTCCGCGAAGTAAGGCATGCCTTCACTAACCCAGGAGGGGTCGCACCCAATGTGGGACGACGCGTTTCCGAGCTTTCTGATCGGGCTGCGGGAGGGACTGGAAGCGGGACTCATCGTCTCGATCCTGGTCGCCACCCTCGTCCGCGCCGATGCCAAGTCCCGCCTGCCGCAGGTGTGGACGGGTGTGCTGGCCGCGATCGCCCTCGCGCTGAGCTTCGGCGCCGTGCTCACGTTCACCGCGGCCAACCTCTCCGCCACCGCCCAGGAAGCGTTCGGCGGTGTCCTCAGCGTGATCGCCGTCGCGTTCGTCACCGCGATGGTGTTCTGGATGCGCCGCTCGGCCCGCACCTTCTCCGGAGAGATCAGGGAGAAGGTGACCGGCGCCCTCGGCATGGGCGCGGGCGTCCTGATGCTCACCTCCTTCCTCGCGGTGGGCCGCGAGGGCCTGGAGACGGCCCTCTTCCTGTGGACCACCGCCCGCGCGGCCGGCGAGTCCTCCGGCCCCCTCACCGGCGCGGCCATCGGCCTCGTCCTCGCGGCGGGCCTGTGCTGGGGCCTGTACCGCCGGGTCCTCAGGATCAACCTGACGAAGTTCTTCACCGCCACCGGCGTCGTCCTCATCGTCATCGCCGCCGGTGTCCTCGGCTACGGCCTGCGCGACCTCCAGGAGGGCGGTGTCCTGCCCGGCCTGACGACCTACGCCTTCGACCTCAGCGGCAGCGTCGACGCCGGCTCCTGGTACAGCACCCTCATCCAGGGCGTGTTCAACCTGATGCCCACGATGACCTGGCTCCAGGTGGTCGGCTACGTCGGCTATCTCGCCGTGGTCCTGCCGCTGTTCCTGGGGGGAGTTCGCGGCGAGCGGGTCAAGGCACCGCAGCCGGAGCCGGTATTGCAGCCCACGCCCGCACCGGAGGCCGTGTCGTCCCCGCGCCGCCGCCCCGTCTGGGTGGTGCCCGTCGCCGTGGTCGCCGTACCCGCCGTCGTGGCAGGGCTCGTTGTCGCCCTCGCCCGCCCCAAGCCCGCGAGTTCGCAGACGGTCGCCGTCTCCGAGACGGAGTGCGGCAAGGGCTTCACCGCGCCCGACACCGGCCGCCAGACCTTCCAGATGCACAACACCGGCGACAAGACGTCCGAGGTGTACCTCATCGACCCGGCCTCGGGCGCGGTCTACGGCGAGGTCGAGGGCATAGCGCCGGGCACCACCCGGGACCTGGTCGCCACCGTCGCGGGCGGATCGTACGCCTGGCGCTGCGTCCCCACCGGAGCGAAGGCCGTCACCTCCGCCACCGTGCGCGTCAGCGGCGGGGGCGGGACGGTGAAGGCGGTCGTCCCCGTCTCCGAGAACGACCTCGCCGCACCCCTCAAGGCCTACAAGGTGTACGTCGACCAGGGCCTGGCCACCCTCGAAACCCAGACCCGGCGGCTCAGCGCCGACATCGCGGGCAACCACCTCGGCCAGGCGCGCACCGACTGGCTGACCGCGCACCGCACCTACTCCTCGCTCGGTGCCGCCTACGGAACCTTCGAGGACTTCGACCAGAAGATCAACGGCCGGGCCGACGGGCTGGCCGGGGGAGTCGACGACAAGGACTTCGCGGGCTTCCACCGCATCGAGTACGGGCTGTGGCACGGGCAGACGGCGGGCGAGTTGAAGGTGCCCGCGCAGCAACTCACCACCGCCGTCGTGGGGTTGCGCAAGGCGTTCCCCACCCAGGACTTCGACCCGGGTGACCTCCCGTTGAGGGCCCACGAAATCCTGGAGAACGCCCTTCAGTTCGAGCTGACCGGCGATACCGACGAGGGCAGCGGGACCAACCTCGCGACCGTCGACAGCAACCTCGCGGGCACCCGCGAACTCCTCACCGTACTCAAGCCGTTGCTGACCAAGGAGTCCTCGACGCTGCTTCCGACCGTCGACGCCGCGGTGGCCCGGTTGCAGAAGCTGCTCGACTCGGCGCACCAGGGCGGCAGTTGGACCCCGGTCGAGCAGCTGAGCCAGCCGGACAGGGCCCGACTCAACGGTGCGGCTGGGCAGTTGCTTGAGGACCTGGCCCCGGTGCCGGACCTGCTGGAGATCAGGAAGTCCGCCTGATGAGCGCCGAGAACACGAACAGCACTGGCCGTAGTGAAGGGAACCGTCCGATGTCCACTGCCGAAACCCCGGGCTGCCCGGCCGGAGCCGGCCGTCGCTCCTTCGTCCGGACGGCGCTCGGTGCCGGGGCCGCCGGAGCGGTGCTGGCCGGCGGGGCGTTCGCGCTCGCCGAGACCGGCGGCACGGCCCAGGCGCAGGCCGCGGACACCACCGACGCGGCGAAGGTGCCCTTCCACGGCACCCATCAGGCGGGCATCCTCACCCCCGCCCCGGCCGCCGCGACCTTCGTCTCCCTCGACGTGATCGCCGACAACCGGGCCGAACTCGCCGATCTGCTGCGGACGATCACCGAACGGGCCCGCTTCCTCACCTCCGGCGGCACCCCCGCCGACCTCGGTGTCGGCGCGCCGCCCGCCGACAACGGCATCCTCGGACCCGAGGTTCCCGCCGACGCCCTCACGGTCACCGTCGGCGTGGGCGCGTCCCTCTTCGACGACCGCTACGGCCTCGCCAAGGCCAAGCCGAGTCGGCTGACCCCCATGAAGACCTTCCCGAACGACAACCTGCGCGCCGCCGAGTGCCACGGCGACCTGTCGCTCCAGGTGTGCGCCGCCCGTCAGGACACGGTGCTGCACGCGCTGCGCGACATCGCCCGGCACACCCGGGGCGGCATGCAGATCAAGTGGCGCATCGACGGCTTCCAGAACACCCCGCGCCCCACCGGCACCCAGCGCAATCTGCTCGGCTTCAAGGACGGCATCGCCAACCCGGACGTGCAGTCCGCGCGCGAGACCGACCGGCTGATCTGGGTCGGTGACGGACAGGGCGAGCCCGCCTGGGCGAGCGGCGGCAGCTACCAGGTGATCCGGATCATCCGCATGCTGGTCGAGTTCTGGGACCGGGTCTCGCTCAGTGAGCAGGAGTTGATGTTCGGCCGCCGCAAGGACACCGGCGCCCCGCTGGACGGCGCCAAGGAGACGGACATCCCGCACTACGCCAAGGACCCCAAGGGCACGGCGATCCCGCTCGACGCCCATATCCGTCTGGCCAACCCGCGCACCACCGCCACCGACACCTCGCGCATCCTGCGCCGCGGCTACAACTACGACCGGGGCATCGACACCGTCGGCAACCTCGACATGGGCCTGGTCTTCTGCTGCTACCAGCAGGACGTGAAACGGCAGTTCGAGGCGACCCAGACCCGGCTGATCGACGAGCCTCTCGTCGACTACATCTCCCCGACGGGCGGCGGCTACTTCTACGCGCTGCCCGGCGTGCGGGATGCCAAGGACTGGCTCGGAAGGGGTCTGCTGGCGTCCTGACCTCGCATTTTCCCTTCCCTTGACCAAGACCTGCCGTGGGCTTTGCCGACCGTTACTGCGAATGGGTTGCAGGTACGGGAGGATGGCACGAGGTCGCGGTCCGCGACCTCGTCCCCGGCAGAAAGACCCCCTCGATGACGGCCGCCCCCGAGTCCGCTCCGACCCTCCCCGTCACGGCCGCGACCTCGCGGCCGTCGGTCTGGTACCGCGTCCGTACGTCCATGACGCGGCAGGAGTGGACCAGGGTCGGCGGGATGGCCGGCTTCATCCTGGCGCTGCATGTGATCGGCTGGTTCACCCTCGTGTGGATCGTCGCGCCGGGGCACTACAGCGTCGGCGAGAAGTCCTTCGGCATCGGCATGGGCGTCACCGCGTACACCCTCGGCATGCGGCACGCGTTCGACGCCGACCACATCGCGGCCATCGACAACACGACCCGCAAGCTGATGAGCGAGGGGAAGCGGCCCCTGTCGGTGGGCTTCTGGTTCTCGCTCGGCCACTCCAGCATCGTCTTCGGCCTGACGCTCCTGCTCTCCCTCGGCGTGAAGGCACTCGCGGGCCCGGTCCGCGACGACAACTCCCAACTCCACGACGTCACAGGCCTCATCGGTACGACCGTCTCGGGCACCTTCCTCTACGTCATCGCCGGCATCAACCTCGTCATCCTGGCCGGCATCTGGAAGGTGTTCCGCCAGATGCGCTCGGGCGACTTCGACGAGGCCGCCCTTGAGGAGCACCTGAACAACCGCGGCTTCATGAACCGCATCCTGGGCCGCTTCATGAAGTCCATCACCAAGTCCTGGCAGATGTACCCGCTGGGCCTGCTGTTCGGCCTGGGCTTCGACACCGCGACCGAGATCGCGCTGCTGGTCCTCGCGGGTTCGGGCGCCGCCTCCGGCCTGCCCTGGTACGCGATTCTCTGCCTGCCGGTCCTCTTCGCGGCCGGCATGTCGCTGCTGGACACGATCGACGGCACGTTCATGAACTTCGCCTACGGCTGGGCCTTCTCCAAGCCGGTCCGCAAGGTCTACTACAACCTCACGATCACCGGCCTGTCCGTCGCCGTCGCCCTGATCATCGGCACGGTCGAACTCCTGGGCCTGTTCGCCGAGAAGCTCGACCTGCACGGCTTCTTCTGGGACTGGGTCGCGGGCCTCGACCTGAACGTCATCGGCTTCGTCATCGTCGGCCTCTTCTTCGCGACCTGGGCCGTGGCCCTGCTGGTGTGGAAGTTCGGCCGGATCGAGGACAAGTGGACGGCGGGCCTGGCCCAGTCGGCGGAGCGGCCCGCCGAGTAGGCCGTCAGGTCCGGACCCCCAGATCCTTCCGCGACTTCATGATCTGCTTCTCCGCGTCCCCGGTGTACGACCACGGAGTCGATGTCGCCCGGCGCCCCATCATGCCGAGCACGGCCGCCGCCACGTCCTTGGTCCCCGCGTAACAGGCCGCGTGGGCAAGGTAGTTGAGGTCGCGGAGTTCACCGGGCGGGATGGCTCCCTCCTCGCGGGCCGCGATCCAGCGCTGCCAGGTCCGGCGTACGTCGCTGACGGCGCCGTCGTGCGTCCAGTGCTGGCCGAGTCCTACGGCGGCCTGCTGGCCCTTGGCCGCGTCGAGGACGTAGCGGTACTCCTCGACCCGCGCGTACTGCACCAGCACCGGCAGCCCGCAGCCGGGCGGTGCCACGCCCGCCGCGTCGCGGGCGAAGTCGTACATCAGGCCGTGACTGCCGTGCCAGCGGGAGGAGTAGTAGTGCAGAACCTGGAGGTGGCCCTCGACGCTGTAGGGGTCGCGCCGGTGCAACTCGTCCCACCAGCGGGCGAGTTCCTGCCGTCGTACGCCCGCCGGGTAGAGACGGGCGACGGAGATCAGGGAGATCCACGGCGTGGGGTCGTCCGGATAGATCTCCGCGGCCTGGAGGCAGGCCATGACGGCGGCGTCGATGCGGTTGCGGTCGATGGGCACGCCCCGGCCCGCCGCGATGGCCAGGTTGAAGGCCCGGGCGGTCTCCGTGGCCGCCCGCAGGGTGAGCGCGTCGCCGCTGCCGGGCTCGGCGGCGAGCCACGACTCCACCGTCGAACTGCTCGCGCAGGCCTGTGCGAGCATCCGGACGCGGTGGCCGCGCGCGAGCCAGTGCGCACCGGTGTTCCGCAGCAGATCCCGCAGGCCCTGCCAGCGGCCGATGACGATGTCGTGCCGGGCCGAACTGAGCGGCGCGTCACCGCAGTCGGGATCGAAGTCGGGGGTGTAGCGGTCTCGCGCCATCGGGTGCCCCTCAGAAGTCCGTCGGGAGACCCTGGTGGACCCGGGACTGTTCGGGCACGAAGTCGTCGGGGACGTAGTCGGTTTCCACGGTGTGGGTGGCGTCGAGCCGCGACGGCCGGTAGTAGTCGCTGCCCTGCTTCCAGTACCAGAGCATCGGGATCAGGCCCACGGCGAGGCCGCCGATGCCGATGGTGATCGCGGCGGTGCTCAGGCTGCTCAGCGACTCGACGAAGATCCAGAACATGAACAGGGCGCCGAACAGCGGCCACAGCCCGCCGAAGAGGAAGTTCCCCGCCGACTTGAACAGCATCTTGCGGTAGGCGACGACCACCGCGAGGCCCGCGAGGCCGTAGTACACGGCGATCTGGAGACCGATCGCCGAGATCGCGTCGGCGAGGATCTCGCCCACCGAACCGAGCGCGTTGGAGGCGATGAACATCGCCAGCGCCACCCCGCCGACCACGACGATCGCCACCCAGGGCGTGTTCCAGGTGCGGTGCACCCGGCCCAGCGCGGCCGGCATCGTACGGTCCCGGCCCATCGCGAACAGCGAGCGCGTGACCTGGATGAGGGTGGTCTCCAGGGTGGCGATGGTGGACAGCATCACCGACACGATCAGCAGCTTGCCGCCCCAGCCGGGCCAGATCTCGTCGCCGAGCACGGCCAGCACATTGGCGTCGTTGCTCTCGATCTGCCGCGAGGACAGGATGACGTTCACCGCGATGGTGAACACCTCGAACAGCAGGAACACGATGCCGACACCGATCAGGCCCGCGAGTCCGGTCGTACGACGGCTGTTGCGGGTCTCCTCGCTGAGGTTGCTGGTGACGTCCCAGCCCCAGTAGTAGAACGCGGCGATGAGCGCGCCCGACGCGAAGCCGGACACCCCGTCGAAGTGGCTGAAGCCCAGCCAGGACCAGTCGAAGACCCGGGCGTTGCCGGTGTGCACGATCGCCAGGGCCGCGAACAGGGCCAGGATCCCCAGCTCCACACCGGACATGACGAGCTGGGCCCGGACCGTGAGCCGGGCGCCGCCGAGCACCACGAGCAGCATGATCACGAACCAGGCCGCGCCGACGACCGTCGACAACGCCGTGTTGTCCGCGAGACTTTGATCGAACAGGGACAGGGTCATCGACCCGGCGGGCAGCGACCCGGCGACCATGAAGATGGTCGCGGAGATCACCAGCGCCCAGCCGCTGATGAAGCCCAGAAAGGGATGCAGGGTGCGCCCCACCCAGGAGTAACTGGCGCCCGCGTTCACGTCGATCCGGCCGAGATAGCTGAAGGCCAGCGCGATGCCCAGCATGGGTATCGCGCAGTAGAGGAGGGCCGCCGGACTGGCCAGCCCCACCGCCCCCACCAGGACCGCGGTGGTCGCGGCGATCGAGTACGCCGGGGCGCTGCCCGCCACGGCCATCACCACGGTGTCGAACGTGCCGAGGGCGTTGGCCTGTAGCCCTCTGCCCCTGTTGTTGCTCATGGTTGCGCTGCTTTCCGTCTTGCACGACGTGCGGAGTTGAGCGGACCGGCGCCGGACCCGGAGAGGGGTGGCCTCGGGTCGTCGGCCGGTCGGAACAACGAAAGGGAATGGCGGATACCGCTTAACCGCTGCGTCGGCGGACGGTCACACCGTGTGTGGGTGTGATGATAGCCGTAGCTCTTGACCTTTCAAGATTGACCAGCGAGTAATCTCCTGTGAACGATCAGTCGCCGAGTCGGTCGATCTGCCGCAGTTTGTTCGTCGCGTCGAGGGCGGCGACCTTGTAAGACTCAGCAAGGGTCGGGTAGTTGAAGACGGCGTCCACGAGATAGTCGACCGTTCCGCCGCAGCCCATCACCGACTGGCCGATGTGAATGAGCTCCGTGGCGCCCGTACCGAAACAGTGCACGCCGAGCAGCGTGCGGTCGGTGGGGGAGACCAGCAGCTTCAGCATGCCGTGCGAGTCGCCGATGATCTGGCCGCGCGCGAGTTCGCGGTAGCGGGAGATACCGACCTCGAACGGCACGCACTCCTCGGTGAGTTGGTCCTCGGTCTTCCCGATGAAACTGATCTCCGGAATGGTGTAGATGCCGATCGGCTGCCGGTCGTCGATCCGGTGCACCGGCTCACCGCAGGCGTGGTACGCGGCCGTACGGCCCTGCTCCATCGAGGTCGCCGCGAGCGCGGGGAAGCCGATGACGTCACCGACGGCGTAGATGTGCGGGACCGAGGTGCGGAAGTTCTCGTCGACGTCGATCCGGCCGCGCTTGTCGGCGGACAACCCGGCCTTGTCCAGGTCGAGTTCGTCGGTCAGGCCCTGCCGTCCGGCGGAGTACATCACCGCGTCGGCCGGGATCTTCTTGCCGCTCTCCAGGACCGTCAGCGTGCCGTTGGTGTGCCGCTCGACGGCGGCCACGGTCTCCCCGAAGCGGAAGGTCACGGCGAGGTCCCGCAGGTGGTACTTGAGCGACTCGATGACCTCAAGGTCACAGAAGTCGAGCATCCCGGCGCGCTTCTCCACCACGGTGATCTTGCTGCCGAGCGCGGCGAACATGGAGGCGTACTCCATGCCGATGACACCGGCCCCGACGATGACCATGGACCGGGGGACCTTGGGCAGGTCCAGGACGTTGTCCGAGTCCATGATGGTCTGCCCGTCGAACTCGACGGTGTCCGGCCGCGCGGGACGCGTACCGGTGGCGATGATGATGTTCTCCGCGGTCAACAGCCGTTCGTGACCGGTGACTTCGGTCAGCGCGATGGTGTGCGGGTCGACGAAGCGGCCCGTACCGGCGAACAGTGAGACCTGGTTGCGGGACAACTGGTTGCGGATGACGTCCACTTCACGGCTGACCACGTGCTGGGTCCGCGCGGTGAGGTCGCCGACGGTGATGTCGTCCTTCAGGCGGTAGCTCTGCCCGTACAGATCGCGCTGGGTGAGACCGGTGAGATACAGCACCGCCTCGCGCAGGGTCTTGGAGGGGATGGTTCCGGTGTGGATGGAGACGCCGCCCACCATGTTCGGGCGGTCGACGACGGCGACCCGGCGGCCGAGCTTGGCCGCGGCGATGGCGGCCTTCTGGCCACCCGGTCCTGAACCGATGACAAGCATGTCGAAGTCGGGCACCTCCGGAGTCTGTCAGCCGGAGCGCCTTCTCCGAAAGGGTGAACGGGTAACCGGGTGTCGACAAGACGGTCAATCGGCAGCTGGATGCCCGTACGGCGGCTAGGGAAGCAGTTCGTCGAGCGCCGCCGCCCCCTTCGCGGCGATCCTCCGCCGGGCCCACTCCAGGTTCTCCGGGGTGATATCCCGGCCGGCCGCCAGGACCACGTCCTCCGGGGCCACCTCGGTACCGGTGCGGGTGTGCAGCAGGGCGTCCGGAGTGGTGCGCTCGGCGTCTTCATCGGGTTGCGCTGTCGACATGGTGCCTCCTCGTCCGGGACCGGACACGTGCCGTAGATCCCATTTCCCACGATTCCCTGCCCACCTCCAGTGTGCATCCGGAAGAGTGGCCGAACGAGAACGTGAACCTAAGCTGGGAACCGGCCCGCGCGGGCCCGAACCAGGGAGGCTGCCGCGATGGTCGAGACCCCGCCCGAACAGGACACCCCCACCGGACCCGGATATCTGCCCATCGCCGAGCACGGACTGATCGGCGATCTGCGGAGCGTGGCCCTGGTGGGCAGCAACGGCACGATCGACTGGTACTGCTGCCCGTCCTTCGACGCCCCCAGCGTCTTCGCCGCGATCCTGGACGCGGAGCGCGGCGGCTCCTTCGAGCTGGCCGCCGCCGTGCCCGCCCGCACCAAGCAGTTCTACTTCCCCGACACCAACGTCCTGATCACCCGGTTCTTCACTGAGGACGGCGTCGGCGAGGTCCAGGACTTCATGCCGGTCACCGGGGAATCGGACGAGTCGGCCCGGCACCGGCTGATCCGCCGGGTGGTGTGCGTGCGCGGCTCGGTCCCGTTCCGGATCAAGGTCGCGCCCAGGTTCGACTACGGCGCCAGCCCGCACACCGCGCGGATGATCGGCGACGTGGCCCTCTTCGAGTCCGCCGAGAAGTCCCTCGCACTGACCGCCACGGTCCCCCTGGAGTGCGACGAGGTCGACGTGTGGGCCGACTTCAAGCTCGACGAGGGCGAGTCCGAGGTGTTCGCCCTCGACCAGGTCGACGGCGAGGTCACGCCCCGGAACTGCGCGCGCACGGAGGCCGAGGACGAGTTCAACACGACGGTCGCCTACTGGCGCCGCTGGCTCTCCCAGTCCCGCTACCGGGGCCGCTGGCGCGAGATGGTCCACCGCTCCGCCCTCACCCTGAAGCTGCTGACCTACGCCCCCACGGGAGCGATCGTCGCCGCCCCCACCACCAGTCTCCCCGAACAGCTCGGCGGCGAGCGCAACTGGGACTACCGCTACGTCTGGATCCGCGACGCCGCCTTCTGCGTCTACGCGATGCTGCGTCTCGGCTTCACCACCGAGGCGAAGGCGTTCATGGAGTTCGTGTCCCGCTACATCAGCCCCGGCGACGGCAACCCCTCGGGCCCGCTCCAGATCATGTACGGCATCGACGGCCGCACCGAACTCACCGAACGCGAACTCCCCCACCTCGAAGGCCACCAGAAATCCGCCCCGGTCCGCGTCGGCAACGCCGCAGCCGACCAGCTCCAACTCGACATCTACGGCGCCTTGATCGACTCCATCTACCTCTACGACAAGTGGGCCGAGCCCATCTCCAGTGCCCAGTGGGACGACGTCTGCGCCCTCGTCGACTGGGTCTGCGTCAACTGGGACCAGCCCGACGAGGGCGTCTGGGAGACCCGCGGCGGCCGCAAGAACTTCCTCTACTCGCGCCTGATGTGCTGGGTGGCGATCGAGCGCGCGATCCGCCTCGCCAACCGCCGCGGCCTGCCCGCCAACCTGCCGTACTGGGGCGGCTGCCGCGACACCATCTACCGCCGCATCATGGACCGCGGCTGGTCCGAGACCCGTCAGGCCTTCGTGCAGTACGAGGGCAGCGACGTCCTCGACGCCGCGCTGCTGATGATGCCGTTGGCGAAGTTCATCGCCCCCACCGACCCCAAGTGGCTCTCCACACTGGACGCGTTGACCGAGGAACTGGTCTCCGACTCCCTCGTCTACCGCTACAACCCGCAGGCCAGCCCCGACGGACTGCGCGGCGACGAGGGCACGTTCTCCATCTGCTCCTTCTGGTACGTCGAGGCCCTCGTCCGCGCCGGCCGCGTCGACGAAGCCCGGCTCGCCTTCGAGAAGATGCTCACCTACGCCAACCATCTCGGCCTGTACGCCGAGGAGATCGGCCGCACCGGCGAGCAACAGGGCAACTTCCCCCAGGCGTTCACCCATCTCGCCCTGATCAGCGCCGCGTTCAACCTGGACCGGGCGCTCGGCTGACCCGGCTGATTTCGTCCGGGGCGCGCAACAAGCGTCACCGAGGTGTCACAGCACGCGGTGGCACCACAACTACCGCCGTACGTCTCGTGTCGAACCCCCTGACCGCAACAGATTTGACCCACGGGGGAACACATCATGACGAACGTGTCACGCAAGAAGGTCTCCGCCGCCGTCGCGTCCGCGACCTTCCTGCTCCTGGCCGGCGCGGGCATCGTCGCCGCACCGGCCAGCTACGCGGGCGTCCCGGGCGGCACCAGCGCCGTCGACCGCAACAGCGACTTCAACGGAGACGGCTACGACGACGTCCTGATCGGCGCGCCGGGCGGCACCGTCGACGGCAAGGAGGGCGCCGGATACGTCACCGTGCAGTACGGCGCCCCGAACGGCATCGCCACCAACAACACGGTCCCCAAGGGCCGTACGGCCGTCATCAGCCAGTCCACGCCCGGCGTCCCCGGCACCTCGGAGACCTACGACTCCTTCGGCCAGGCGATCGCCACCGGTGACGTGGACGGCGACGGCTACGACGACGCGATCATCGGCGCGCCCGGCGAGGACGAGGGCAGCGTCGAGGACGCGGGCCGCGTCACCGTCCTCTACGGTTCCAAGGCCGGCCTCGGTGCCGAGACGAACGACTCCTTCACCTCCGCCACCCCGAAGGCGGGCGACCGGTTCGGCCAGTCCGTGGCGGCGGCCCGCTTCACCGGGGCGACCGACACCGACGAGATGGCCGTACTCGACGACAACGGCGCCCAGATCTTCACCTACCACACCGGCATCCTGCACACGATGGGCGCCCTGAACACGACCACCCACCCCGGCGGCCACCGCCTCCAGCCCGCCTACCTCACCACCGGCGACTACGACCGCAACGGCTTCGCCGATCTGGTCATCTCCGGCTACAGCCCCGACGACGACTACCAGCAGGGCTGGTCGGCCCTCTACGCGGGCGGCGAGACCTCCCTGACGTACCGTCAGGACCTCAACGGCGGCCTCGGCACCGCCTCCGGCGACATCGACCACGACGGCTACGACGACCTGGTGCTCGGCCAGCTCAGCAGCGCCGACGACAGGGCCGAGGGCGACGACGGCGGCAAGATCGCTGTTTACTACGGCAGTTCGAAGGGCCCCGCCGGTCCCGCGGACTGGTGGTCGCAGAACTCCCCGGGCGTGCCCGGCACTTCGGAGCACGGCGACGCCTGGGGCAACGACCTGTCCGTGGGTGACGTGGACGGCGACGGCTACGCGGACGTGGCCGTCGGCGCGCCCGGCGAGGACGTCGGCACCGTCCAGGACGCGGGCGCGGTATGGCTGTTGCGCGGTTCGCGCGACGGCGTGACCGCGACCGGAGCCCAGTCCTTCGACCAGAACACCGCGAACATCCCCGGCACCGCCGAGGCCGACGACGCCTGGGGCGCCCAGGTCCGCCTGGCCGACACGAACCGTGACGGCCGCGTCGAACTCGTCGCCTCCGCCCCCGGCGAGAACTCCGGTGACGGCTATGTGTGGTTGCTGCCCGCGGGCCCGGGCGGCCTGCTCGCGGACGGCTCCTCGCTCTACGGCGCGGCGGACCTGGGCGGCACGGCGAAGGGTGCCGGGTTCGGGTCGGCCATCGACGAGTAGGGGGAGTGCGCGGGTGCCCGCAGCCGGTGCGGGCACCGCGTGCGACCTGGTTTGATGTGCGCATGTTGATGGCGACAGTGGTCCTCGTGCTGGTCGGGTTCGTCACCGACTGGACGAGGCGGAGAGTACGACTGCGCCGGGCCGTACGATCCGGACGCGGACCGCTGTGCATGCTGAAGTGGCCCGAACGGGAAGGCCGTTGGCGCCCCGGACGGCTCTCGAAGGGCGCGGACGGTCGGCTGACGTGGACGCCCGCACCGCGCGGAGCCGAGGTCGCCCTCCCGGCCGAGCTGCGCCGCACCGGATCGCGCGAGCCGTCCTGGTGGCGTGAGGCGATGGCCGTCAACCCTTCGTCCCGGATCCTGGAGTACGAGGCGGCGGGTGAGCCGCTGCTCATCGCCGTCTTCGCGAACGACATCGACGTGATGGTGCCGATACTCGGCGAGGTCTAGGACTCACAAGGCCTGTTCGGCCCAGATGACCTTGCCCGCAGGGGTGTACCGGGTGCCCCAGCGTTCGGAGAGCTGGGCCACCAGGAACAGGCCCCGGCCGCCCTCGTCCGTCATCGCCGCGTACCGCAGATGCGGTGACGTCGTGCTGCCGTCGTAGACCTCGCAGATCAGGGTGCGGTCGCGCAACAGGCGGACGCGGACGGGGTCGTTGCCGTAGCGGATGGCGTTGGTGACCAGTTCGCTGAGGATGAGTTCGGTGGTGAACGTCAGTTCGTCCAGGTCCCAGTGGGTCAGTTGGCGGGTGACCGAGGCGCGCATGTCGGCCACGGCCGCGGGGTCGGACGGTACGCGCCATTCGGCGATGCGGTCGGCGCCGAGGGCGCGGGTGCGGGCGACGATCAGGGCGATGTCGTCGCTCGGGCGCACCGACAACTCCGAGTCGAGGACCGCCCGGCAGGTGTCCTCGGGGGAGTCGCCCGCGCGGGTGAGTGCCGTGCGGAGCATCTCCAGGCCCACGTCGATGTCGCGTTCCCGGTCCTCGACCAGTCCGTCCGTGTAGAGGACCAGCCGGCTGCCCTCGTCGAGCTTCAACTCGGCGGTCTCGAAAGGGAGTCCGCCGAGGCCGAGCGGGGGCCCGGCGGGGACCTCGGGGTACTCGACGGTACCGTCCGGGCGGATCAGCGCCGGGGGCGGATGCCCGGCGCGGGCGACGGTACAGCGCAGGGTCACCGGGTCGTAGATGGCGTAGAGGCAGGTCGCGCCGGTGACCGGGGCACCGCTGTCCTCGGTCGTCTCGTCCTGGTCGATGCGGCCGACCAACTCGTCGAGCAGGCCGAGGAGTTCGTCCGGTGGCAGGTCGAGGGCGGAGAAGTTGAGGACGGCGGTGCGCAGGCGTCCCATGGTGGCCGCCGCGTGCAGGCCGTGGCCGACGACATCGCCGACGACCAGGGCGACCCGGGCGCCGGACAGGGGAAGGACGTCGAACCAGTCGCCGCCGACCCCGGACTTCGCGGGCAGATAGCGGTAGGCGACGTCGAGCGCGGTCTGTTCGGGGAGGCGCCGGGGCAGCAGACTGCGCTGGAGGGTCACCGCCATGCCGTGCTCGCGGGTGTAGCGGCGGGAGTTGTCGATGGACACCGCCGCGCGGGCGACCAGTTCCTCGGCGAGGGCCAGTTCCTCCGAGTCGAAGGGCTCGGGCTTCTCGGAGCGCCAGAAGTTGACCACGCCCAGGATCAGCGCCCCGGCCCGCAGCGGCACGGTGATCAGCGAGTGGATGCCGTACTCCACGACCTGCGCGGTGCGCTCCGGATCCTGGGTGAGCCAGCCGGGGGCCTCGCCGAGCCGGGGTTCGACGACGGCGTCACCGGTGTCGAGGCTGCGCGCCTGCGGGGCGGACTCCACGAACTGGATCTGCTTGCCGACCGGGTAGAGCGGCGCGTCGTCGCGGACCCCGCTGTACGCCGTGCGGCGCAGCTCGGTGCCGGGCTGGGGTTCCTCGCCGCTCAGGACGGCGTCGTAGAGGTCGACCGTGACGAAGTCGGCGAAGCGGGGGACGGCGAGTTCGGCGAGTTCCTCGGCGGTGCGGGTGACGTCGAGGCTGGTGCCGATGCCGACTCCGGCGTCGTAGAGCATGTTGAGGCGCTCGCGGGCGACCTCGGCGCGGCCGGAGAGGGCGCGCAGTTCGGTGGAGTCGCGGAGCGTGGTGACGCTGCCGGGCGGGCCGCCCTCCAGGTCGGTGGGGCGCTGGTTGACGGCGAGGAGCCGGCCGCCGACGCGGTGCACCTCGTCCGTCGCGACCCGCGCGGAGGCCAGTAGTGCCGTCATCTCGGTGTCCAGACCGAGGTCGAGGATCAGGCGTCCCTCGCCGTTCTCGGGCAGGTCGAGCAGCTGGCGTGCCTCGTCGTTGGCGAGCAGCAGCCGGCCCTCGCCGCTGACGATGATCACGCCCTCCCGCACGGCGTGCAGGACGGCGTCGTGGTGTTCGTACATCCGGGTCATCTCGTGCGGGCCCAGGCCGTGGGTCTGGTGCTGAAGGCGTCTGCTGACCAGGGCGGTGCCGCCGGTGGCGAGGATCAGGGCCACGCCCGCCGCGATCAGCAGGAGCGGCAGCTGCTGGTCGGCGGTGCCGCCGACGTTCGCCTTGGTCACCCCGGCCGACACCAGGCCCACGACCTTGCCGCCGGGGCCCCGGATCGGCACCACGGCCTGGACCAGCGGCCCGATGGTGCCGGTGATCTCCTCGGTGACGACGTGCCCGGCCAGCGCGGGGGCGATGTCCCCGACGAACTTCTTGCCGATGCGGTCCGGCTTGGGGTGGGTGTAGCGGATGCCGTCGGTGTTCATGACGACGATGAAGTCGACCTTGGACGTCTTGCGGGCGGCCTCGGCGCTCGGCTGGAGGATCGCCGTGGGGTCGGCGCTCTTCAGGGCCGCGACCGTGCCCGGCGCGCTGGCGAAGGTCTCGGCGACGGCCACCGACCGGTTGCGGGCCTCCTGCGTGCTGTCGTGCCGCACCTGGAGGACCTGCGCCACCACGGCCGACACGACCAGCAGCAGCACGATCACCACTTGCAGCATGAACACCTGTCCGGCGACGCTGCGCGCGGCGAGACCGGACCGCCGGTGCCGGTGTTCGCGCGCCCGACGGGCACGGTCGTACGGGCGCTGCGCGCGCAGACCGTCGGGGCGGTGGGTCGACCGGGCCCTTGGCCGACCCGTCAGGCGGACCATGAGCCCATGTCTACACTGCCCGACCCCAGGAGGCGAGGGGCGTCACACCCGGTGACAGGCCGGGGCCGAACCGGGATCAAGGGTGCCTGCCGGGCTTGGCGCGCCGGGCCGCGAGCAGCAGCGCGATGTCGTCGGGGCGGTCGGCCGCGTGCCGGGCGGCCGTGGTGAGGCGGTCGGCGACACCGGCCAGGGAACGCCCGCCCGTCCGTGCGGCGGGCCCGCCCGCCTTCGAGAGCGCGACCCGCAGGGCGGCGATGCCGTCGTCGATGTCGACGCCGGGCCGCTCGACGAGACCGTCGGTGTAGAGCGCCAGGATGGAGTCGGGCTCCAGCTGGAGTTCCGTCACCGGGTAGTGCGCGTGCGGGTCCACCCCGAGTACGACGCCCCCGGGGATGTCCCAGACGCGGGTTCGGCCGTCCGGGGTACGGATCAGCGGCGGGGGATGCCCGGCCCTGGCGACCTGGACCAGGCCGCTCGCCGGATCGAGACGGAGGTAGCAGCAGCTCGCGAACTGGCCGGGGTCGAGGTCGATGAGCAGATGGTTGGTGCCGCTCATCACCTCGTCGGGCGGCCGGTCCCCGAGCGCGAACGCCCTTACCGCGCTGCGGAGTTGACCCATGGTGGCGGCGGCCTGCACACCGTGCCCCTGGACGTCGCCGATCACCAGCGCCAGCCCGTCGCCGGACTCGACGACGTCGTACCAGTCGCCGCCCACCTCCATGCCCTGGGTGCCCGGCAGATAGCGGCCCGCGGTCTCCACCTGCGGGTGGACCGACAGCCGGCGCGGGAGCAGGGCCTGCTGGAGGCCCCGGGCGAGGGCGGCCTCCGAGTCGTAGCGCTGGGCCTTCTCCATCGCGTGGGCGATCAGTCCGGCGAGGGCGGTCAGTACCGCGCGCTCCTCGGAGCTGAAGCTGCGGGACCGGTCGAAGCCGAGGATGGCCGAGCCGACCGGGCGCCCGGACGCGATCAGCGGCAGGAACGCGCGGGCGCCCTCCTCCGCGTCCAGCGGGATGCCCGGGTAGGCCTCCGCGAGCTGTTGCATGGAGTCGAAGAAGAGCGGGCGTCCGGTGGTGAGGGTCTCGACACCGGGCAGCCGGGCGTCGAGTCCGACCCCGTCGAAGGGGGCGAGGAAGCCCTGCGGGAAGCCGGTCTCCCAGGCCAGGTAGAGATGCCGTTCCTGGAGGAGGTAGATCGCGAGGCGCCGGCCGCCGAACGCGGGCAGCAGCTCCTTCATGACCACCGCCGACACCTGGCGGGCGGTGACCGCCTCGGTCAGCGCGATGGCCAGCACGATCGGCCGGTACAGCGGGGCGAGCGAGGTGACGCCGTTGCCCGGCGCGTCGGCGCCCTCGGGGTGCACCGGCACCAGCGGGATCGGCGGGCCCGACACCCGGGTCGACGGCGCGACCGTGCAGGTCAGCTGGTCGTGGCCCGGATGGACCGCCAGCGCCAGCCAGTCGCCCTCGTACGGCTCCGGCGGCTGCTTCTGTCCCTCCGGCCGCCGGACGTGGAAGTTCACCGACCCCAGCGACAGCAGGGCGCCGCGCAGCTGGTCCTCGCAGCCGATCTGGTTCAGCCAGGGCACGCCCTCCCACAGCGGGCGCCCGAGCAGCTCCTCGCGCGGACTGCCCAGCAGCTGGGCGGCGCGCGGATTGGCGTAGGTGACCAGCCCCAGCCGGTCCAGGCAGAACACGCCGTCCGGCAGCAGGTCGGCCGCGCTGTCGGCGACCGGAGCGGGACCCGGGTCCAGGACGACACCGCTGACGGGGTGCCCGCCGCCGGGCGGGGCGGGTCCGGTGGCGGGCGTCCACAGGTCCAGCAGCCGGACCGAGCCGTCCGCCGCCCGCACCCGCAGGGGCAGCGGCGGCGGCTTCCCGGCGGCGGTCGCCCGCAGCGCCGCCATGACCTGGTACGTGTCGCCCGGCGCCAGGACGTCCGCGACGGCTTGCGCCGTGGCGGGCGACTCGCCGGGCTCGACACCCAGCAGGGTGTGCAGAGCGCCGTCCCCGGTCACGACGGCCGTCGCCGGGTCCCACACGAAGCGGGCCATCCGGCCCTCGGGGCGGTGCGTGGCCGCCGTCCGGATGCACACCGGTTCGCCGTCCCAGGCGACGCACGGCCCGTCCGCGTCCTTGTGCTCGTCCTCCAGGGCCCGCAGCGCCGCGCCCAGCTCCTCGGCCAGCCGTGTCATGCGGTCCAGGCCGGACAGCACCTCGGTGGTGTCCGCGGCGGACGGCCGGAGCACGGTGAGTACGCCGTACGTCGTGGACCCGCCCATGATCGGCACGTACTGCGAGCCGAACTGGAAGGGCAGACTCGCGGCGAACTGGGGGTAGCGGCGCATGCACTCCGCGGCGTTCGGCAGGACCACCTGGACGCCGAGCCGGAAGGCGTCCGCGACGGGGAACTTGTTGTCGACGCTCAGCCGGTTCCAGGGGCGGAACAGCGGACCGGGCAGTCCCGCCAGCACCGCGAGACGCAGCAGTCCGGGCGTGCTCGACCGCAGGTAGACGCCCCCGGAGTGGCCGCCGGCCGCGTCGATCGCCTCCGTCGAGGCGTCGATGAGCAGCTCGGCGAGCCGTCCGGGCGTCCCCTTCTCGCGCTGGGCACTCCCAGTCATCGGGGCTCTACCTCGTCCCTGTGGCGCCGGGTGGGTGACACAGCAAGAATGCGCCAGGACGCGGCCGGGGTCACCTGGGCGGACGGGATGGGCTGGAGGGGCACGGGTATCGCCGGTCCGTCGGGGTCTGATGAAGTGATCAAGAGTGACTCAAGTGTCGGTGTCGGGTACAGGGCGGGGTGCGGTCTCGTCGGGTCGGCCTGAGGAGACCGGACCGGCGCCTTAAGTGGGCAGTCGGGACAAAGGAGTTGAGGCCCGACGTGCTTCTGTGACCGGGTCCGCGTCTCGTGGCGTTCAGGATGGCGCAAACTCCGCCCCGCGCGGGGCGAATTCGATCTGTTGCCCGCATTCGTCTGCGACGACGGACGGGACGGCGGAACACACGGCGACCGAAAACTTCCGTACGGTGACGGCCGTCCCGTCGGACGGCCCCTGCCCTCGGACGGCCGTGCCCGGATTGTTAGCCTCGGCCATGGCCAGTTTCCCTCTGCACCGACCTGGAGCGCGATGAGTACGGTCGCCGCCGCCTACCCGCTCGGCGCCGGGACCACCCTCGCCGAACTCGCCGACGACCCGCATCCACGCCTGGCGCGGCTCCGCGAGAGCGAACCCGTGTCCTGGCTGCCCGAGTTGGACGGCTGGCTGGTGACCCGGCGCGACCTCGCGCTCGCCGTGATGCGGGACGCGACCACGTTCACGGTGGACGACCCCCGCTTTTCCACCGCCCAGGTCGTCGGCCCGAGCATGCTCTCCCTCGACGGGGAGCGGCACACCCGCCACCGCGAACCCTTCACCGCGCCCTTCCGGCCGCGCGAAGTACGGGACGGCTTCGCCTCGTTCATCGAGCGGGAGACCGACCGGCTCGTCACCGCACTGCGACCGGCGGGCGCCGGCGAACTGCGCCGCGCCTTCGCCGGCCCGCTCGCGGTCGCCGTCGTGACCCACGCACTCGGACTGACCGGCACCACCCCGTCCACCGTGCTCTCCTGGTACGACGCCATCGTGCGCTCGGTCTCGGACATCACCGCCGGACACACGGCGGGAGCCGCCGGTACGGCCGCCTACGCCGAACTGCGCGCGGCCGTCGAGGCCACCGTCGCCGACCGGGACGCTGCCTCACTCCTGGTCTCCGCCGCCGGGCAGTTGACGGTGCCCGAAGTCGCCTCCAACGCGGCCGTGTTGATGTTCGGCGGCATCGAGACCACCGAAGCGATGATCACCAACGCGCTGCTGCACCTGCTCCGACACCCCGACCAACTCGCCCTCGTCCGCGCCGACATGGGCCTCCTCGACGGCGCCATCGAGGAATCACTGCGCCTCGAACCCGGCGCGGCCGTCGTGGACCGCTACGCCACCCGGGACACCGTCCTCGGCCCGGCCACGATCCGCGAGGGCGACCTGGTGACCGTCTCCCTCACCGGTGCCAACCGCGACCCGGCGGTCTTCCCCGACCCCGACCGCTTCGACGTCCGCCGCGAGAACGCCCGCCTCCAACTCGCCTTCGCCCACGGCCCGCACTACTGCCTCGCCGCGCACCTCGCCCGCCTGGAGACCCGTATCGCCCTCCACCACCTGCTCGACCGCCTCCCGTCCCTGCGCCTCGACCCGGACCACCCGACGGCCCCGGAAGGGCTGGTCTTCCGCAAGCCGCCGACGCTTCATGTGCGCTGGGACGCTGTGATCTGACGGTTCTGACGCTTCGTCAGGGTCCTTCACTCGCGGCCCACTTGGCGCTCCATGGCCTCCACCAGTCGCCCCAGCGCGTCCAGCACCTGGTCCCGGTTCTCGCCGAGACCCGCCAACAGGTTCACTTCGGCGGCGAGTTGGCGGGGGAAGAGATCGTCCACGGCCTTGGCCCCGGCCGGCGTGATGGTCACCAGCGCGGCCCGCCGGTCGGCCGGATTAGGCGTACGGGCGATGAAGCCGCGCTTCTCCAGCTTGCCCAGGGCCTTGCTGACCCCCGCCCGGGACAGGCCCAGCCACTCGGCGAGACGTCGGGCGATCACGGGTTCGGTCGCGTGCCGCAGCGGGACCAGCATGTCGACCTCGGGGGCGGTGAGCGCGGCGCCCGCGTAGAGGGGTTCCACCGCCCGGTTCAGCAGCCCGGCGGCCTGCTTGAGCAGGCTGATCAGCTCCATGGGGGAGGTGTCGAGGCCGGGGTTGTGCTCGGTCCACTGCGTGCGGACGTAGAGGGGGGAGAGGGACATGCGGCTCGTCTTCTCGCTTCCGGGGCTGCGGGGACGTCGATCGGGGCTTCGGGGAGGTCGGTGCTGGTCCTTCGCGGTCCTTCACCGATCCGTCATTGTTAACCGGTGAACCATCGGTTACCGTTACGGTCATGGTATCGCCGTCCCCCTCCCCTTCCGCTGCCGCGCGCCCCGCGGCACCGGCCTCCGTCGACCCGACCCGGCGCGCCGCCGTCGCCCTGGTCGCCGTCCTCGCCGCGCTGACCGCGGTCGCCCCGCTCGCGACCGACATGTACGTCCCCGGGTTCCCCGCCATGGGGGACGCGCTCGGCGCGAGCAGCTCGGCCGTACAGCTGACGATTACCGCATTCCTGGCCGGACTCGTCGTCGGACAACTGCTCATCGGCCCGATCAGCGACAGCCTCGGCCGCCGCGGACTGCTGCTCTCCGGGACGGCCGCGTTCACCGTCTTCTCCGTCGCCTGCGCCCTCGCGCCCAACGTCGGCCTGCTCGCCGGCGCCCGATTCCTCCAGGGCCTGGCGGGCGCGGCCGGCATGGTGCTGGCCCGCGCCGTGCTCACCGACCGCTTCCACGGCGCCGACCTGCCGCGCCACTTCGCGGTGCTCTCCCAGATCATGGGCGTCGCGCCGGTCGCCGCACCGGTCCTCGGCGGGGCGGTCCTGGCCGTGTCGACCTGGCGCGCGGTGTTCGTCGTACTCACCGTGCTGGGCGGCCTGTTGCTGCTCGGCGTCCTCCGCAAGGTCCCGGAGACCCTGCCGCCGGAGCGACGGCACGCGGGCGGGATCACGCAGACCTTCCGTGCGATGGGCGCGCTGCTCGGCGGACGTACGTTCATGGGGTACGTCCTCGTCCTCGCGTTCATCTCGGCGGCGCTGTTCGCCTACATCAGCGGCTCCAGCTTCGTCTTCGAGAACCTGCACGGAGTGTCGGCCACGACGTACTCCCTCATCTTCGCGAGCAACGCCGTCGCCATGCTGATCGCCGGCGCGGCCTTCTCCCAACTGGCCGGACGCGTACGGCTGAACACCCTTCTCACGGCGGCGGTCGGTGTCGCCGGGGTCGGTGCCCTGACGCAGGTCGTGCTGGTGCTGACCGTGGGGGAGACCCTCGCCGGTACCTGGATCAGCCTGTTCGTCACGGCCGGCGGCATCGGCATGGTCTTCCCGTCGACCCTCAGCATCGGCCAGGCCCTCGGCCGCGCCGCCCCCGGCGCGGCCTCCGCCCTCCTCGGCGGCCTTCAGTTCCTGTTCGGCGCCCTCGCGGCGCCGCTGGTCGGGCTGTTCGGGGAGGACAGTTCGCTGCCGATGGCGGTGATCATGCTCATCGCCGTGGCGGCGGCGGGAGCCGCGCTGGTGGGAATGGCCAGGCCCTGGGAGGGGTGGGGGGAGCCGACGGCGGGGTAGCGGACGGCGCCCCGCGCTGCGCGAGGCGGACTGCCCTGTCGCCCTCCCCTCTGATGTAATGGGTGATACAGGGAAGTGTTACTTACGCGGGGAGGGGCTTTGTCTTTCAGGAACACGGCCGAAGCCGTAACGGCATGGGTCGAAGGCTGGGCCGTCTCGCGCGGCGCGGCCGAACCGGCGCCCCGCACCTGGGGTTTCACCATCGATGTCGGCCTGTCCACGCACGTCATGCGCCACGTCCTGACCGCCGCCGACGAGGCGACCGTCCGCAAGATCACCGAGAGCGCCACCGCTCCGGACGTCTGGCTGAAGGCGTTCGTACCACCGGAGACGCTCACCCCCTGGCTCGCCTCCGGCTGGTCCGTGTCGGGTGGTCCCAGTTTCCTGATGTCCGGGCCGCTGCGCGCTTCCCCCGCCGAGGTGCCCGACGGATACCGGCTGCGCACCTGGAACCGCGCGGGTGTGACCCGCGCCCTGGTGCGCACCGCGGACGGCGCCTTCGCCGCGCGCGGTCAGATCGCCGCCACGGGATTCACGGCCGTTGTCGACCAGGTGGAGACCGACCCGGCGCACCGACGTCGCGGCCTGGGGCGCCTGGTGATGGCCACGCTCGCCGACGCCGCGGCCGGACAGGGGGCCGCGGTCGGCGTGCTGGGCGCGACGCTGGAGGGCCGGGGCCTGTACGAGACGGTGGGATGGCGCGTTCTGGCCCCGCTGACCAGCGCGGTGCGAGGCCCGGGCCCGGGCCCGGGAGAGGCTTGACCGGAGGGAGGGGTGGCACAGGGTTCCCCTCACGCGGGGTTTCTACCAGTCGGCGCAGTTCCTCGACGGCGGCCTGGAGGGCGGGGTCGACGGCGGGCGCCCCGGCCGGTAGCTGGTGCTTGGCGATGCCGGTGTTCTACGCCAAGTGGCCACCTGCGCAAGTCGATATCCGGGGTCAACTGTCGTGCCGTTGTGGAGAGTTGATTGCGGCCACGCATATCCTCAGCGGTGCGTCGCGACTCTGTCGCGGAGGCGCCGTTCCTCGTCGACGGCCCTCTCCAGGGCGGCCGACTCCCGTCCGATTGCCTGGGTGGCCGCCGCGGTGAGTACCTGGAAGGTTCCGGCCAGCGCCCACTGGCGGAAGCGGTGATGGACCGTCTGCCAAGCTCCGTAGCGCGAGGGCATGTTGCGCCACGGGCTGCCGGTGCGGAACCGCCACATCACGCCGTCGAACTGCCGGCGCAGAGCTTCCGGGTACGGGCCCCGCTCCCCGAGCGGGAGCAACGGCTCGACCGCTTTCCACTCGTCGTCGGTGAGGTCACCGGACGGCGGGTCGGGATGCTCCGCCGGGTCCGGCCGGGGCGCGGGACGGGACGAGTCCAGTTCGACGAGCAGCGAACGGACCGCCTCGACGACGTTCATGACGAGGGTCGGATCGGCGCCCGGACGGGCGTGGGCGCTCATACGGATCGGGGGCGCCTGCGGCAGGCCGGTGCAGGCGGTCAGGCCGTCCGGGCCGCGCCCGGTGTCCGCCAGCAGGGCCACCCCGAGCCCGGCGCGGGCTGCGTCCAACACCCCGGCCAGATAGCCGGCGTCACAGACGACCGCGGCGGGGACACCGTGCGCGGAGAGCACCTCCAGAGCCCGTCGGCGGACCGCGCACGGCTCCTCGATCGCCACCAGCGGCAGTGCCGTCGGCGACGGCGTCCAGCCCGGGGCGGCGTACCACTTCAGGGGGAGTCCGCCCACCGGCACTCCCTCGACGCCCGCCGCCTCCGTCACGTACACCGCCAGATCCACCGACCGGCGGTCGACGGCCTCGACGAGCCGGGCGGAGCGGTCGATGCGGAACCTGACCTGGCAGAACGGGCGCGTCCGGTGGATGGCCTCGGTGATCCTCGGGATCATCTGGTCGGCCGCGTGCTCGGCGCACCCCACGGTGACGATCGCCGGTTCGGAGCCGAGCAGTCGGCGCGCCGCCTCGTCGTGCACGTTGAGGATCCAGCGGGCCTCGTCGAGGAGAAGGACGCCCGCCGCGGTGAACCGGGTGGCCCGGCCCGCCCGTTCGACCACCGGCCGCCCGAGTGTCTTCTCCAGCCGCCGCACATGCTGACTGACCGCGGACTGGCTGAGCGTCAGCGACTCGGCGGCCCGGTGAAACCCGCCTTTGTCCGCGACGGCCACCAGACTGCGCAGCGCGATGATGTCGAAGACCGGTCCCATGCGGCGCACGCTAACACCGGGCGATGGGCCGTCCGGATCGCTCTGACCTGCTGTTCCCTGTCCGGACAAGTGGGGCCGCGGGCGACCGCCGTACGTCTGTGACCTGCGGTGTCGTGGTGTGGTGCCCGCGAGCCGACGCACTGTCAAGTGACCGGCGGACAGCGGGAGAAGCTAGGGGTGGGGGAGCCGGAAGATAGGGGTTGGCCGGTCCCGGGAGCGATGACACGGTGGGCGCAACGTTCACGCTGACCGGGAGAGACGCCCATGACCGCCGCCCTGCGTACCGTCCTGATCACCGGCACCTCGTCCGGCATCGGCCTGGCCACCGCGGTCCAGGCGGCCGAGGCGGGCTGGACCGTCGTCGCCACCCTCCGGGACACCGGCCGGGCCGACGCCCTGCGCGCGGCCGTCGCGGCGGCCGGTGTCACCGAGCGGGTCCGCGTCGAGCCGCTCGACGTGACCGACCCCGCGTCCGTCGCCGCGGCCGTGTCCGGTGTGATCTCCGAGTACGGCCGTCTCGACGCCGTGATCAACAACGCCGGGGTCGGACAGCTGGGCACCGTCGAGCAGACCGGCGTCGAGGCCTTCAGGGCCGTACTGGAGACGAACTTCTTCGGAGTCGTGGAGCTGACCCGCGTCGCGTTGCCGCATCTGCGAGCCAGTGGCGGACGGGTCATCACGGTCTCCAGCCTCGGGGGACTGATCGGGCAGCCGTTCAACGAGGCCTACTGCGCGGCCAAGTTCGCCGTCGAGGGGTTCCTGGAGTCGCTGGCACCGGTCGCGGCGACCACCGGAGTTCAGGTCTCCGTGGTCGAACCCGGGCCGGTGGCAAGCGAGTTCGTCGCCCACCTCGTGCCGTCCGTGCCCGGGCTGATCGAGAACGCGGGACCCTACGAGGCCGCCTTCAAGGCCTACTTCGAGACCACTGCCGCGCTCTTCGAACAGGCCCAGAGCTCCGCCGACGCGGCGGCCGTAGTCGTCGCCACCCTCACCGCCGAGCGACCGCCCTTCCGGGTGCAGACCTCCGACCTGGCACGGGAACTCGCCGGGATCAAACTGAGCGACCTGGACGGATCCGCCGTCCAGGCCGTCACCGGTCCCTGGCTCACCTGAGCCGCGTCCTTCAGGGGAGCACCACCACCTGCGCCGCGTGACTGAGCCCAGCCCCGAAACCCACCAGCAGCGCGCGACCGCCCCGGGGCACCGCGCCCCGGGCGAGCAGTTCCTCCACCGCCAGCGGGACGGACGCCGCCGAGGTGTTGGCCGTATGGACGACGTCCCGGGCCACCACCACATGGGGCGGCAGCCGCAGCGCGTCGGCCGCCGCGTCGATGATGCGCAGGTTGGCCTGGTGCGGCACGAACGCGGCCAGGTCGGCGACCGTCAGCCCGGCGGCGGTCAGGGCCGCCCGGGCCGCCCTCGGTACGGTGGCCACCGCCCAGCGGAACACGGCGGGCCCGTCCATGCGGAGCGTGGGCGTCACCTCGGCGGCCGCCCCCTGCGCAGGCCAGGGCGCGGAGTGCGCGATGGCCTCGTGCCGGTCGCCCTCGGAGCCCCAGACCACCGGCCCGATACCCGGATCGTCGGCCGGACCGACGACCATCGCACCGGCGCCGTCCCCGAAGAGGAAGGCCGTACCCCGGTCGTAGGGGTCCACGATGTCGGTCATCCGCTCCGAGCCCACCACCACGACATACCGGCTGTTGCCGGACCTGACCAGGGAGTCGGCCGTCGCGAGCGCGTGGCAGAAACCCGCGCAGGCGGCCCCCAGGTCCATCGCGCCCGCCGCGACCGCGCCCATTGCGTGGGCGACCCGGGGCGCCGCCGGGGGCGACTGCTCCCGGTACGACATGGAGGCCAGCAGCACCGTGTCGACCGTTCCGGGCGCTATGCCCGCCTGGGCCAGCGCCTTCACCGAGGCCGCCACCGCCATGCTGACGACGGTGTCGTCCGGGGCGGCGAAGCGCCTGCCGGCGATGCCCGAACGACGCCGTATCCACTCGTCGCCGGAGTCGATCGCCTCCGCCACCTCGGAGTTGGGCACCACACGGGCGGGCCGGTAGGCGCCGACACCGAGGATCCGGGAACCGGGGACGGCCGCCGGAGCCCTCAGCCCGCGTACGGCTTCCGACACCTCTGTCACTTCGCTCGCGCCGGTCATCGTGTCTCCGCCCGCGCGACCACGACCGTACGAGGCCCGAACTCGCCCTCCAGATAACGCCGTCGGGTCTCCCGGCGCTGCACCTTGCCGCTGGAGGTCTTCGGCAGCGCGCCCCTTCTGACGAGCAGGATCTCGTCCGGGGCGAGCCGTTGGCCGTCGAGCACCGCGTTCCGGACCCGCTCGCGCAGACCCTCCCGGCCGCCCTCGCGCAGCGCGCGCCCGTCGGCCTCGACCACCAGCACCAGCCGCTCGGCCGAGCCGTCGTCCACGGAGAACGCCGCCGCGCAGTTCGGGCGCAGGGCGGCGTCCGCGCTCTCGGCCGACACCTCGATGTCCTGCGGGTAGTGGTTGCGGCCCTTGCGGATGATCACGTCCTTGAGCCGGCCCGTCACGAACAGCTCCCCGGCGTGGACGAAGCCGAGATCGCCGGTGCGCAGCCAGGTGCCCTGGTCCTCCGCACCCGTGAGGCGGGCCCCGAAGGTCTCCGCGCTCTCCTCGGGCCGACCGTGGTAACCGTCCGCCACACAGGGGCCGTTGACCCAGATCTCGCCGACCGTGTCGTCCGGCAGAGCGGCCAGTGTCCCGGGGTCGGCGATCCGGACCGAGGTCGCGCCCACCGTCGTACCGCAGCCGACCGCGTCGACGACATGGCCCAGGATGTTCGCCGGGGAACCCTGCGCGTGCTCGACGCGGCCCTCGCGCAGGGCTTCGGCGGACAGTCGCAGCACCGTGGGCTCCAGGTCCTCCAGGGAACCCGTGACCTTGAGCGTGTTCTCGGCCAGCCCGTAGCCCGGGCACATGGCCCGGGACCGGAACCCGGCCGCCGCGAACGTCTCGGTGAAGGCGCGCACAGTCGTCCATCGCACGGGCTCGGCGCCGTTGGCCGCCACCCGCAGGGAGGAGAGGTCCAGTCCGTCGGACGTCCCGTTGTCGGTCGCGTCCCGCACACACAGCTCGTACGCGAAACTCGGCGCGGCGGTGTGGCTGCCGCGGAACCGCGAGATCGCCTCCAGCCAGCGGGCCGGACGGCGGATGAAGGCCTCGGGGGCCATGAGATAGGCCGGGATCCCCGCCCACAGTGGCAGGACGACACCGAACAGCATGCCCATGTCGTGGAAGAGCGGCAGCCAGTTGACCACGGCGCTGTCGGGGCGGCAGGGCCACAGCCGGTCCGTCTCGGCCACGTTGGCACGGAAGTTGGCGTGGGTGACCCGCACGCCCTTCGGGTTTCCGGTGGAGCCGGACGTGTACTGGAGCAGCGCGATGTCGTCGGGACCGACTTCGGGACCGACCTCGGGATCGGACCGGTCCTCGACCGGCGGTCGTTCCAGCGAGGCGACGTCCACCAGGGTGAGTCCGGCCAACTCCGGTGTGTCGCCGAAGCGTTGCTCCAGGTCCTCTTTGACGGCCGCCGTGGTGAGCACGGTGTTCGTGTCCGCGTCGTCGGCGATGCGCCGCAGCCGCGTCAGACCGCCGCGCCGGGTCGGTACCTGCACGGGAGCGCCCGCGACCCCCGCGGACATGCAGGCGAGCAGCGTGGAGACGAACTCCAGGCCGGACGGGAAGAGCAGCACGACGGCGCTGCCCCGGAGCCCCCTGGAACGCAGAACGGATGCCAAGGAGCGTACGGTGTCGTCCAGTTGACGGTACGTCAGTGACTGGTCGGGGTGTTCGCCGTCACGCAGGAAGACATAGGCGATGTCGTCGGGCCGGGTCCTGCCGCGCAGCCGCAGTACGTCGGGAAGAGAGGGCAGCGCGGTCGTCGGCGGGCCGAAGGCCGTGGCGGTCATGGGTGTCGGGCCTTTCCTCGCTGTGGCGTGGTGCGTTCGGTACGTGGCCCGCGCGGCGAGCAAGGCACGGGCGGGCGGGGTGAGTCGAGGGCGGGTCGCCTATCCGACAAGTGCCGGACTCGGTGCGGACCGCAGGGGATTGAGCCGCTCCTCGCCGATCGCGGCCCGCAGCCCGGGATCCGTGACACCGAGGCCGGGCGCGGGCGCCAGGGCGAGGACGCCGACCTTGCCGGTGTGGCCGTTGTTCTGCACCAGCCGGGCCGCCTCGCCGACCTCGGTGAGCGGGAACACCTCGGACAGGATCGGCGCGACGCTGCCGAGTTTCAGCAGCCGCATCATCTCCGCGGCCTCGTTGAGATTCATGCCGTGGCTGCCGACGATGCGCTTGAGGTTCATCCAGAAATACCGGTTGTCGAAGGTGTGTTGGTACCCGGTGCTCGATCCGCAGGTGACGACGGTGCCGCCGCGCCGGGCCACGATGACCGAGATCCCGAAGGTGGCCTGGCCGACGTAGTCGAAGACGACGTGCGGGTCCTCGCCCACCTCCTTCCGGACCGCCCGCCCGAGCCGCTTGGCCAGCTCCACCGTCTCGGCACCCGGCGCCGGAACACCGCCGATGCCGATCTCCTCGCGGTTGATCACCACGTCGCAGCCCAGCTTCGCCAACAGCTTCGCCTTCGCCTCGGAGTTGACCACCCCGACCGGAATACCGCCGCCGTTCTTGACCAACTGCACGGCGAACGCGCCGAGTCCGCCGGTCGCCCCCCAGATGAGGACGATGTCGCCCTGCTTGATCCGGGCACCCCGGTCACTGACCAGCATCCGGTACGCCGTGCCACCGCACAGCGGTACACAGGCCGTCTCCTCCCAGGTCAAGTGGCCCGGTTTGGGGAGCAGTTGACTGGCCCGTACGACGGTGTAGTGCGCGAGGCCGCCGTAGTTGGTCTCGTATCCCCACGCCTTCTGGTCGGCGCCGAGCATGCCGTCCGAGTGCGTCACCGGGTCCTGGTCGTCCACGACCGCCGCGTTGACGGCCACATGGTCGCCCACCTTCCAGCGGCGGACCCCGACACCGACGCGCACGACCACCCCGGCCGCGTCCGAACCGACGACCTGGAACGGCTGGTCGTGCCGGGCCGCGTAACCGCCGGCCCTGGCGAAGCGCCTCAGCGCGTCGAACGTCGAGATCGGCTTGAAGGTCGCCGACCAGACGGTGTTGAAGTTGATGGAGCTGGCCATGACCGCCACCAGCACCTCGTCCGGGGCGAGTTCGGGCATCGGCACCCGGCCCACCTTGAGCGAGCGCCTTACGTCGCGGTCGGCGGCGCCGTCGAAAATGCCGACGTCCTCCTGCCGGATGTGGGCGGCGACGAAGTCCGCCGGGACAGGGGCGCGTTCCAGCTCCTCCGCGGAGGCTCCGCGGAGCACCGCCTCGGTCAGTGAATCCATCTGTCATTCTCCTCGGGGTGAAAAGGAAATGTCCGTGCCGAATTATGTGGCCGACGCTATGGTGGTCCATTTCTTCATGTGAACCCCTAATTCTCGCGGTAGGGGTCTCTGCGGCCGACCCTGCTTCCGGTCTCGCGGGACGTCGTCAAATCCGCAGCACCTGGCGGTCGTTCGGGTGTTAGGGG
Organism: Streptomyces sp. NPDC002276; assembly: GCF_053891435.1. Lineage (NCBI taxonomy): Bacteria > Bacillati > Actinomycetota > Actinomycetes > Kitasatosporales > Streptomycetaceae > Streptomyces > Streptomyces sp. NPDC002276. The sequence goes on from NZ_JBSFCQ010000024.1 coordinate 96,459, forward strand.
GAGGTTAGGGGTGGGCGTGGAATGGGGTGTGCGGAGAAAATGGGACAGGTAATGGCGGGGGTTCGTGAAACCAATCCTGGAATTCTCCGCGCAGCCTGAGAGAAGGGTTCGGCGAAAAACGATGAGCAGGCAGGCTGACACCCCTACGGTCCGGGCGGGCCACGGCACGGCCGCCCCCGTCGCCGTGATCGGACTGGCGTGTCGGCTGCCCGGAGCACCGGATCCGGACGCCTTCTGGGCCCTGCTGCGCGAGGGCGGGAGCGCGATCGGCCCACCGCCCGGCGGCCGTTGGGCACCCGGGACTCACGGTGAGCCGCGCGACGCGGCGCTCCCCGGCGGATTCATCGACGACGTCGACCACTTCGACGCGGACTTCTTCGGAGTCTCACCGCGCGAGGCCGCCGAGACCGACCCCCAGCAACGGCTCCTCCTCGAACTGGCCTGGGAGGCGCTGGAGGAGGCCGGAATCGTCCCCGCCACCCTCGCCGGCAGCGCCGTGGGCGTCTACATGGGCGCCATGGCGTACGACTACGCGACGCTCCGCCACCGCCCGGACGCCGTCCCCCTCACCCGCCACACCCTGACCGGCCTGAGCCGCGGGCTCCTCGCCAACCGCGTGTCGTACACCCTCGGCCTGCGCGGCCCCAGCCTCACCGTCGACTCCGCCCAGTCGTCGGCCCTGGTCTCCCTCCACCTGGCCTACCGGGCGGTGCGCGACGGCGACTGCGCGCTCGCGCTGGCCGGCGGGGTCAACCTCAACCTGGCCCCCGACAGCACCTCGGCCGCCGCCCGCTTCGGCGGTCTTTCGCCGGACGGCCGTTCCTTCACCTTCGACGCCCGCGCGAACGGCTACGTACGCGGCGAGGGCGGCGCCGTCGTACTCCTCAAGCCTTTGACGGCGGCCCTGGCCGACGGCGACCGGGTGCACAGTGTGATCCTCGGCAGCGCCGTCAACAACGACGGAGCCTCCGACGGACTGACCGTACCGAGCGCCGACGCTCAGCGGGACCTGCTCCGCCAGGCGGCCCGGGACGCCGGCGTCGACCCTCACGAGGTGCAGTACGTCGAACTGCACGGCACGGGCACGCCAGTCGGCGATCCCGTGGAGGCCGCCGCACTCGGCGCCGCGTACGGCACCGGCCGCCCCGGTGACCAGCACCTGCGGGTGGGGTCGGTGAAGACCAACATCGGCCACCTGGAGGGCGCGGCCGGTATCGCGGGCCTGCTCAAGACTGTGCTCAGCATCCGCCACCGGCGGCTGCCCGCGACCCTCAACCACGAGACACCGAACCCGCGGATCCCCCTGGACGAACTGCACTTGCGCGTCCAGCGGGACGCGGGCCCGTGGCCCCGCCCAGATCGGCGACTGGTCGCCGGGGTGAGCTCCTTCGGCATGGGGGGCACCAACTGCCATGTGCTGCTGGGGGAGTGGCCCGCGCTCGCGGAGGCCACCGGTTCCCCGAGCGGCGCGAGCGACGCCGTTGGAGTCGTCCTCCCCTGGCCGCTGTCCGGTGCCACCCCCACCGCACTGCGGGCGCAGGCCGAGCGACTCGCCGGTCATGTCCGGGCCCGGGTCGGTGTCGCGCCCGGCGACCTCGGGCACTCGCTCGCCACCACGCGCACCCGGTTCGCCCACCGCGCGGTGGCGCTCGGCCACGACCGGGACAGCCTGCTGAGCGCGCTGGACGCGCTCGCGGCCGGTGCACCTCACCCGGGCGCCGTGGTCGGCGCCGCACCCACGCGCGCGGACGGCCCCGTCGCCTTCCTCTTCCCCGGCCAGGGCAGCCAGTTGCCCGGCGCGGGCCGCCAACTGCACGACTCCACACCGGCGTTCGCCAAGGCCCTCGACGAGGTGTGCGAACACTTCGACGGCCAACTCGCCCGCCCGCTAAGGGACATCCTCTTCGCCGCACCCGGCACACCCGACGCGGCGCTCCTCGACCGCACCCAGTACACCCAGGCGGCCCTGTTCACACTCGGCGCGGCGCTGCACCGACTGCTCGAACACCGCCTGCCCGCACCGGACTTCGTCCTCGGCCACTCCATCGGCGGCCTCACCGCCGCACACACGGCGGGCGTGCTCTCGCTCGCCGACGCGGTCACCCTCGTCGCTGCCAGGGGCCGCCTGATGGAGCAGGCCCGCTCCGGCGGAGCGATGATCGCGGTCGAAGCCACCGCCGACGAGATCGAACCGGCGCTCGCCGACTACGCCGGCCGACTGGCACTCGCCGCCGTCAACGGCCCCCGGGCGACGGTGATTTCGGGCGACGCGGACGCCGCGGACGAGATCGTCGCACGGTTCGCGGCGCTCGGCCGCAGGACCCGACGGCTGCGGGTCAGCCATGCCTTCCACTCACCGCACATGGACGACGCCGTCGACGAGTTCCGCCGTATCGCCGCCACGCTCGACTTCCGCCCCCCGACCCGCACCGTGATCTCCGACGTCACTGGTCGGCCCGCCGACCCGGCCGAGCTGACCTCACCCGACTACTGGGCCGAGCACATCCGCCGCCCGGTCCGTTTCTACGACGGCGTACGGCAGTTGGGCGACCTGGGTGTCACCGCCTATGTCGAGTTGGGGCCCGGCAACGTCCTCACCGCACTGACCCGAGGCAGCCTGGACGCTTCCCCCGCGACCGTCGTCGTCCCGCTGCTGCGTCCCGGAGTGCCCGAGCGGCTCTCCCTGCTCAGCGGGCTCGCCGAACTCGATGTCGCGGGCGTCGACACGGACTGGTCAGGCTTCTTCGAGGGGAGCGGGCGAGAACGCGTGGCGCTGCCCACGTATGCCTTCCGGCGTCGGCCGTTCCGGTTCGCGACGACGGCTCAGCAGATCTCGCCGGCTCCGCAGGCGCCCGTGGCTTCCCTGGCGGCCCCCACCCCGTCCGCTGATCTCCTCCCCCTCGTCCTCGCCGCCGCGGCGGACGTCCTCGGCGCGGCTCCGGGCCAAGATCTCGACCCGGACCGGACGTTCAAGTCGCTCGGGCTGGACTCGCTGGGCGCAGTGGAGTTCGCGGACCGGTTGTCCCGGGCGACGGGGCTGCGGCTGTCGCCGACCCTGACCTACGACCGTCCCACGCCCCGCGCCCTCGCCCGGCACCTGGCGGAACAGGCCGCCGACACCGCCGTAGAGACGCCCGAGTACGTCGGGGCGACCGGCGACGCGGAGGATGCGGACGGTCCGGATGACGACCCCATAGCCATCGTCTCCACCGCGGGACGCTGGCCGGGCGGTGCCGACACGCCCGAGCAGCTCTGGGATCTGCTCGTGTCCGGGACGGACGCGACGAGCGGTTTTCCGGTCGGGCGTGGGTGGGACGAGGACCTGTACGACCCCGACCCCGCCCCCGAACGGTCCGGTACCTCCTATGTGCGCCGAGGGGGATTCCTGCACGACGCGGACCGGTTCGACGCGGAGTTCTTCGGGCTCTCGCCCCGTGAGGCCGACGCGGCGGACCCGCAGCAGCGACTGCTCCTCGAAACGTCCTGGGAACTGTTGGAGCGGGCTGACATCGATCCCGCCGAGCTGCGTGGCAGCGGGACCGGCGTCTTCGTGGGCGCCACGCAGCAGGAGTACGGCCCCCGGCTGCACGACGGCACGGGCGAGGGAGCCGGTTACCGGCTGACCGGCGCGAGTGTCAGCGTCGCCTCGGGCCGGATCGCCTACGCGTTCGGCTTCGAGGGGCCGACGCTCACGGTCGACACCGCCTGCTCCTCCTCACTGGTGGCGCTCCACCTGGCGGTGCGGGCGCTCAGGTCCGGCGAGTGCGCCCTCGCGGTGGCGGGCGGGGTGACCGTGATGTCCACACCGGGCATGTTCACCGAGTTCAGCAGGCAGCGCGGCCTGGCCCCGGACGGGCTGTGCAAGCCGTTCGCCGCCGCGGCCGACGGCACCGGCTGGTCGGAGGGGGTCGGTCTGGTCCTGCTGGAACGGCTGTCCGACGCCCGCCGTGCGGGTCGCCGGGTGCTCGCCCTGATCCGGGGCAGCGCGGTCAACTCGGACGGCGCCAGCAACGGACTGACCGCCCCGAACGGCCCCTCCCAGGAACGAGTCGTCCAACAGGCGCTCGCGGACGCCCGGTTGAGCACCGGCGACATCGACGCCGTGGAGGCCCATGGCACCGGCACCACGCTCGGCGACCCCATCGAGGCGCAGGCGCTGATCAACACCTACGGGCAACACCGTCCGGCCGGGCAGCCGCTCCACCTCGGTTCCCTCAAGTCCAACCTCGGGCACACCCAGGCGGCGGCCGGTGTCACCTCGGTCATCAAGATGACCCAGGCGCTGCACCACGGCCTGCTGCCCGCGACCCTCCACATCGACCGGCCCACCCCGTACGTCGACTGGAGCGCGGGCACCGTCGAACTCCTCACCCGCAACACGCCCTGGCCGGACACCGGGCGCCCCCGTCGCGCGGGAGTCTCCGCGTTCGGCATCAGCGGGACCAACGCCCACCTCGTCCTCGAAGAGGCGCCCCCGGACCCGGCTCCGGCGGAGCCCGCGCGTCCCGGCCCGGATCGCGGGCTTCCCGTCCCGTGGGTTCTCTCGGCCCGCACTCCGCAGGCACTCCGCGATCAGGCCACGCGGTTCGGTGTGTTGCTGGACCGGACGGCATCGACCGAACCGGAGCCAGAACTCGCACCCGGACCCGCCGCCGATCCCGCCGAGTGGGGGCACGCCCTCGCCCGGAGGCCGCTGTTCGCCCACCGTGCCGTCGTGGTGGCCCGGCACCCGGCCGACTTCCGCACCGCCGTACGCGCGTTGTCCCACGCCGAGTCCACCGAAGGAGTCGTGCAAGGGCAGTCGACCCCGCGCGGCAGACTCGCGTTCCTCTTCACCGGCCAGGGCAGCCAACGGCCAGGCATGGGAAGGGAGTTGTACGAGGCCTACCCCGTCTTCGCCGCAGCCTTCGACGAGGTCTGCGCCGCGCTCGACACGCATCTGGCGGCTCACGCACCCGCCCCACTGCGCCTGCGGGACGTCGTCTTCACGGACGCGGCCGGCGAACTCGACCGCACCCAGTACACCCAACCCGCCCTGTTCGCCCTGGAAGTGGCCCTGTTCCGGCTGCTGGAGTCCTGGGGCGTACGCCCCGACGTCGTCGCCGGTCACTCGATCGGCGAGCTGGCGGCCGCACATGTCGCGGGCGCACTCGGCCTCGCCGAGGCCGCCGAACTGGTCGTGGCCCGTGGCCGTCTGATGCAGGACCTCCCCGAGGGCGGCGCGATGGTCGCCGTCGAGGCGTCCGAGGACGAGGTGCTGGCCGAACTCGCCGGTCAGGAAGGACTGATCGACATCGCCGCCGTCAACGGCCCTGCCTCGACGGTGATTTCGGGCGAGGAGGCGGCCGTGACCGCGACGGCGGAGCGTTTCCGGGCCTGTGGCCGCCGGACCAGCAGGCTGCGCACCAGCCACGCCTTCCACTCCCCGCTCATGGACCCGATGACCGCGGGACTGGGGGAGGTCGCCGAACGACTCCCTCATCTCCCGCCGGACATCCCCCTGTTGAGCGCGCTCGACGGCACCCTGTTCACCCACGACCGGCCGATCCCGCCCGGGTACTGGGCGGCGCACGCCCGGGGCGCGGTCCGCTTCCTCGACGTCGTACGCCAGTTGGAGGCAGACGGAGTCACCACCTATCTGGAACTCGGCCCCGACGCTGTCCTCACGGCACTTGTGCAGGAGAGCCTGCTTGACGGACCCGCCGCCGATGACGCACCCCCACCTGCCCTCGCCGCACTGCTGCGCCGAGGCCGTCCCGAACCGGAGACCCTGCTCACCGCCCTCGGCACGGCCCACGTTCGGGGCGTCGACGTGAACTGGGGCGCGGTGGTAGGCCGTTCGGGGTCGAGCCGGGTGGATCTGCCCACCTATCCCTTCCAGCGCCAACGCCACTGGTCCCAGCCGCCCGAGCACCGATCGGCTCCCGATGTCACCCCGGCCCACGACGACAGCTTCTGGAAACTCGTGGACCAGGGAGAACTCGATGCGCTCGCGGCCACCCTCGGCATCTCCGATCCCGGCCGCCGCGAGGCACTCGACGCCGTACTGCCGTTGCTGGCGTCATGGCACGGCGAGCGGAACAAGGCGGCCGAGACCGACAGTTGGCGACACCGGGTGCGCTGGCAGCCGGTGCCGGAAGCGGCGCCGCGCAGTGTGCGGGGGCGCTGGCTGCTCCTGCTGCCCGCCCGCGCCGACGGCGGGACACGGCCCTACGACAGCTGGGGGCCGCTCCTGGAGAACTCCCTCGCCGAGGCCGGTGCCCGGGTCGACCGTGTCATCGTCGCCGAACTCCGCCCGGACCGTGCCTGGTTGGCCGCGCGGCTCACCGACGTGATCGGCCGGGCGGCGGAGGAACCCGTGACCGGTGTGCTGTCCTTGCTTTCGCTTGAGCACGACCCGGACCCAGAACTCCCTGCCGTACCAAGAGGGTTCGCTGCGACTACGGCGTTGCTCCAGGCCCTGGACGACGTCGGTCTCCAGGCGCCGCTGTGGTGCGCCACGCGCGGCGCGGTGACCACCGGCACCGGCGACCCGGTGACCGATCCGACCGGGGCGCTCGTCTGGGGGCTCGCTGTCGTCGCCGCCACCGAGGTTCCCGGCTGGGGCGGAGTCGTCGACCTGCCGGAGCGGGCCGACACCGGCACCGCCGCCAAGGTGCTCGCCGCCCTCACCGGCCGTCACCGGGAGGCCGAACTCGCCGTACGGACCGAGGGGTTGTTCGCCCGGCGGCTGGTCGCGGCACCCGCGGCCCACGCCCACGGGGAGACGGACGGCTGGACACCCCGGGGCACGGTCCTCGTCACCGGAGGCACCGGAGCGCTGGCCCGGCACACCGCCCGTCTGCTGGCCCGCAAGGGCGCCGATCATCTGCTGCTGCTCAGCAGGCGGGGCGCCGACGCACCGGGCGCGGAGACCTCGCGCGCCGAACTGGCCGCGCTGGGCGCCCAGGTGACCTTCGCCGCCTGCGACGTCTCCGATCGTGACGCTCTCGCCAGGGTGCTCGACTCGATCCCCGAGGAACACCCCCTGACAGCGGTCGTCCACACCGCGGCCGTCCTCGACGACACCGCACTCACGGCGCTCACCCCAGAGCGACTCGACCGGGTTCTGCGCGTAAAGGCCGTCGGCGCCCGCAACTTGGACGAACTCACCCGCGACCTCGACCTGTCGGCGTTCGTGCTCTTCTCCTCCGCCACCGGCATCACCGGCACCCCCGGGCAGGCCAACTACGCGCCGGGCAACGCCTATCTCGACGCCCTCGCCTTCCGGCGGCGAGCCGCAGGACTGCCGGCCACCTCCGTCTCCTGGGGCCTGTGGGCGGGCGAGGGCATCGCCGACGACGAGACCGCGCGCCGTAGCGAACGGTACGGACTGCTACCGATGGCGCCCGAACTCGCCGTCCGCGCACTGGAATTGGCCCTTGACCAGGACGAGACCCACCTCGTGGTCTGCCGCGCCGACTGGCAGTCCCTCGCCGCGTTGCGTTCGCACCCGCTTCTCGAAGCGCTCACCGGTGCCGTCACGACCGGCGTCGTACCGGAGACGGACGACCAACCCGCGGGCCTGGTAGGGGAGTTGGCCGCACTTGAGGGCGAGCAGGATCGGCGCAGGCTGCTGCTCCGCTTCGTGCGGACGCAGGTCGCCGAGGTCCAGGGCGGCCGGTCGGCCGACTCCGTGGACGTCCATCGGGGCTTCAAGGAACAGGGCTTCGACTCCCTCACCACCGTCGAACTGCGCAACCGGCTCAACCGGCGCACCGGGCTGAGCCTGCCCACCACCGTGGTGTTCGACCACCCCACACCGCACGCGGTCGCCGAACTGCTCTACGAACGGCTCGTCACGGAGACGGACAAGGGCAAGGACGGGGCCGGGGATGGGGCCGGGGACGAGGGCGAGGGCGCGGCACCAGGCGCGACGCACGAGTCCCCGGCCGAGCCCGACCGCCTCGACACGCTGCTCTCGTCCGCCACCGACGACGAGCTGATCGACTTCATCGGCAAGGAACTCGGCATCTCCTGACCCTTGTCACCCCCTCGACTGCCTCCCCTGAACCGGGCAGCGCGCACGAAGGACGGATTCATGAACGACAGCCGCATGCGGCACCTCCTGGAACGGGTCACCGCCGAACTCCACGACACCCGGCGGAAGTTGCGCGAGGCCGAGGACAGCGAGCGGGAGCCGATCGCCATCGTGGGAATGGGCTGCCACTTCCCCGGCGGGATCAACTCCCCGCAGGACCTGTGGCGGTTGGTCTCCCAAGGCGGTGACGTCGTCGGCGACTTCCCCGACGACCGGGGCTGGGACCCCACCACGCTCTTCGACCCGGACCCGGACCGACCCGGCACCTCGTCCACCCGGCACGGCGCGTTCCTCACCGACCCGGGCGCCTTCGACGCCGACTTCTTCGGCATCTCGCCCCGCGAGGCGCTGGCCATGGACCCCCAGCACCGGCTGCTCCTCGAAACCGCCTGGGAGACCTTCGAGCGGGCGGGCATCCGCCCCGCCACCCTTCGCGCCAGTGCCACCGGGGTCTTCGTCGGCTCCAACGGCAACGACTACGCGCCTCCCGCCGGAACCGTCCCCGAGGACCTGGAGGGCTACATCCTCCCCGGCAACGCGGCGAGCGTCGCCTCCGGACGGATCTCGTACACCTTCGGCCTCGAAGGTCCCGCCGTCACCGTCGACACGGCCTGCTCGGCATCCTCGGTGGCCGTGCACCTGGCGGTGCGGTCGCTGCGCGCGGGCGAGTGCGACCTCGCGCTGGCGGGCGGAGTGACGGTCATGACCACGCCGTCGACCTTCGTGGAGTTCTCCCGGCAGCACGGACTCTCCCCGGACGGCCGTTGCAAGGCCTTCGGGTCCGCCGCCGACGGGACCGGCTGGTCCGAGGGGGTGGGGCTGCTGCTGGTCGAACGGCTCTCCGACGCACGGCGCCTCGGCCACCGGGTGCTGGCCGTCATCAGGGGAACCGCAGCCAACCAGGACGGCGCCTCGCACGGCCTGACCGCCCCGAACGGCACCGCCCAGCAACGGGTCATCCGCCAGGCACTCGCCGACGCCCGGCTGACCGCCGCCGACGTCGACGCGGTCGAGGCGCACGGCACCGGGACGACCCTGGGCGACCCGATCGAAGCACAGGCACTGCTCGCCACCTACGGCCAGGACCGCACCCACGGCCGCCCGTTGTGGCTCGGCTCCGTGAAGTCGAACATCGCGCACACCCAGGCCGCCGCCGGAGTGGCCGGGATCATCAAGATGGTGCAGGCCATGCGGTACGGCGTCCTGCCGAAGACCCTGCACGTGGACGAACCCTCCCCGCACGTGGAGTGGGAGTCCGGCGCCGTCTCCCTCCTCACCGAGCACCGCCCGTGGCCCGAGACGGGACAGCCGCGCCGGGCCGGGGTCTCCGCCTTCGGCATGAGCGGCACCAACACACACATCATCCTGGAACAGGCTCCCGAGCCCGCTACGACGGAGACCTCCGCGACCTCACCGGAGCCCATTTCAACTGCCGTGCCGGAGCCTGGTTTTACCGCCCTGCCCCTCGTTCTTTCCGCCCGCACCCCGACAGCGCTCGCTGACCGGGCCGCAACGCTCGCCGCGCACCTCCGCTCCGGAGACGGAGTCGCCGACAGCCCCGACCTTGCGGCCACCGCCCTCGAACTCGTCGTAGGCCGGGCCGAGTTCGAGGAGCGGGCCGTGGTCGTCGGCGCCGACGAGGACACGCTGCTCGCCGGACTCGACGCGCTCGCCTCGGGCGAACCCGCGCCGGGCGTCGTGCGCGGGAGCGCCGGCACCGACCCCCGTGCCGTGTTCGTCTTCCCCGGACAGGGCTCGCAGTGGATCGGCATGGCCCGCGAACTCCTCGACACCGCACCGGTGTTCGCCGACAGCGTCGCCGCCTGCGCCGGTGCGCTGGAGCCCCACACCGACTGGTCCCTGACGGAGGTCCTGCGCGGCGCCGAGGGCGCGCCCGGCTACGACCGGGTGGACGTCGTACAGCCCGCGCTGTGGGCGGTGATGGTGTCCCTCGCGCGGCTGTGGCAGTCGTACGGGGTCCGGCCGGACGCGGTCGTCGGGCACAGCCAGGGCGAGATCGCCGCCGCCCACATCGCGGGTGCCCTCTCGCTGGAGGACGCGGCCCTGGTGGTGGCGCTGCGCAGCCGGGCCCTCGGCGCCCTCTCGGGCGGCGGTGGCATGGTGTCGCTGGCACTGCCCGAGGCGCGGGTCGCGGACCTGATCGTCGCGTGGGAGGGCCGTATCTCGCTCGCCACGGTCAACGGGCCCTCCGCCGTGGTGGTCGCGGGCGAACCCGCCGCCTTGGACGAACTCGTCAACTCCTGCGAGCGGGACGGCATTCGCGCCCGCAGGGTCCCCGTGGACTACGCCTCGCACTCGCCTCAGGTCGAACTGATCCGCCGCGAACTCCTGGACGTCCTCGCGCCCGTCACCCCCCGGGCCGCGCGGATCCCCCTTCTCTCGACGGTCACCGGCGACTGGCTCGACACCACGACGATGGACGCCGGTTACTGGTACACGAACCTTCGGCAGACCGTGCTGTTCGAACCGGCGATCCGGAAGCTGGTCGCCGAGGGCCACGACGTCTTCGTCGAGACCAGCCCGCACCCGGTGCTGACCGCCGCCGTACAGGAGACGGCGGAGGCGACGGAGACGGAGACCGCGCGGCCCGTCACCGTCACCGGATCGCTGCGCCGGGACGAGGGCGGCCCTCTCCGCTTCCTCACCTCCGTGGCCCAGACCCAGGTCAGCGGGGTCGACGTGGACTGGAGCCCGGTGCTGACGGGACCGCGCGCGGCCGAGGCCGACCTGCCCACCTACCCGTTCCAACGGCAGCGCTACTGGCTCGCACCCGCCGCCGCCAGGTCCGCCGACGTCTCCGGGCTCGGGCTGCGCCCCGCCGGACACCCCCTGCTCGGCGCGACCCTGCGACCCGCCGAGGGTGACGGCCTGCTGCTGACCGGTCTGCTCTCCGTAGGGACCCAACCGTGGCTCGCCGACCACACGGTGCTCGACCGGATCCTCGTACCGGGCACGGCCCTGGTGGAGTTGACGGTACGAGCCGCCGACGAGACCGGCTGGGACACGGTGGACGAGCTGGTGATCGAGGCCCCGCTCGTCCTGCCCGCCACCGGAGCCGTCCGGATCCAGGTCGCCGTCACCGCGCCCGACGCACAGGACCGGCGCACGGTGACTCTCCACTCACGGCCTCAGGATGCCCCCGACGACGCCCCCTGGACCCGTCACGCCACCGGCTCCCTGACCCGATCGGATCAGTCAGTCAACTCCACTGCCCTGGCGAAGAGTTGGCCGCCACCGGGGGCCAACTCCCTCCCCCTAACGGGTCTCTACGACCGGCTCGCCGACTCCGGTGTGGTCTACGGCCCCCGCTTCCAAGGGCTGCGCGCCGCCTGGCGGCACGGCACGGAGATTCTCGCGGACGTCACGCTCGACGATGAACTGCGGTCGGTGGCTGGGGAGTTCGGGGTGCATCCGGCGCTCCTCGACGCAGCCTTCCACGCGGCCGGACTCGACGACACGTTCCGGGCGGAGCCGGGAGAGGCTCTGCTGCCGTTCGCGTGGCGCGGGATACGGCTGTACGCCTCGGGGGCGACGAGCCTGCGGGTCCGGCTCGCGCCCGCCGCCGACGGCGGACTGTCCCTGGACGCCTTCGACACGGCGGGCGCCCCCGTCCTGTCCGTCGAGTCGCTCGTGTACCGGCCGGTGACGGCGGACCGGCTCGCCACGGGCGCCGCAACCGCCGTTCCGCTGTACCGACTTGGGTGGACCGAGCTGTCGACGACCGGGCCGGGCGTCGCGACGACCGGGGCACTGCGGACAGCCGATCCCGAGTCCACTCCGGTGCGGGGACATGAGCCGGTCTTCGACACGCCCGCCGCCGTCGCCGAGGCCGTCCGCGCGGGCGGTGAGGTCCCGGACGTCGTCCGGTACGAGGTGCCGGCCTCGGGACGCGGCACGGAGGCGGAGGCGACGGACGAACCGGTGCCGGTGCTCGCCCGGGCGACGCTGGACCGTGTGCTCGCCCTCGTCCAGGACTGGCTCGCCCACCCCGAACTGGCCGCGGTACGGCTGGCGTTGGTGACCACCGGTTCGGTGTCCGTCGACGGGGAGTCGCCCGATCTGACGACCGCCGCCGTCTGGGGCCTGCTGCGCTCGGCGCAGTCCGAACACCCCGGCCGGCTGCTGCTGGTGGACGTGGACGGTCCCGACCGGGACGACTCCTTCGCCACGGCCGTGGCGGCGGCCCTCGGCGCGGGGGAGCCCCAACTCGCCCTGCGCGAAGGCGCCGTGCTCGTGCCACGGCTCGTGTCCGCCGCCACCGATTCCCCCGGCCGGGCGTTCGCGCCCCCGCACGGGACGGTCCTGATCACCGGCGGCCTGGGGCTGCTCGGCAAACTGGTGGCCCGCCATCTCGTCGCCGAACTGGGCGTACGACACCTGCTGTTGACCGGACGGCGGGGTGCGCGGACGCCCGGCGCGACGGCGTTCCTCGACGAACTCGCCGACCTGGGTGCCCGCGTCACCGTGGACGCGGTCGACGCGGCCGACCGGGACGCCCTAGGGAAGGTGCTCGACGGCATCCCGGCGGAACATCCGCTGACCGGCGTGATCCACGCGGCGGGTGCCCTGGACGACGGGGTCCTGGCCGGTCTGACCGCCGACCGGCTGGACACCGTGCTGCGGCCCAAGGCCGACGCGGCCTGGAACCTGCACGAACTCACCCGGGACACGGACCTCTCCGAGTTCGTCGTCTTCTCCTCCGCCGCGGGCATCCTGGGCGTTCCCGGCCAGGCCAACTACGCCGCCGCGAACACCTTCTTGGACGCCCTGGTGGCCCACCGCCGTTCGCGAGGGCTGGCGGCCACCTCCCTCGCCTGGGGACTGTGGGCCGAGAGCGGCGAGCTGACCGGACACCTGGACGGCGCCGACCACCGCAGGAACGCCCGCCACGGCACCCGCCCGCTCACCACCCCCGAGGGCCTCGCCCTCTTCGACGCGGCCCGGACGACGGACCACCCCCTGCTCGTCCCGCTCGCCCTGCTCCACGAGGCCGACCCCGCACAACTCCCGCCCGTCCTGCGGGACCTCGTCCGCACCCGCAGGCCGATCGCGCGGACGGCGGCCGAGACGACGGGCTCCACCCTCGCCGGACGTCTGCTCCCTCTCGACGCGGCGGCCCGCGAGGAGCTTCTGATCGGGCTGATCAGGGCCGAGGCGTCGACCGTCCTCGGCCGTGACGACCGTCAAGGCATCGCCGCCACGCGGGCGTTCAAGGATCTCGGCTTCGACTCGCTCACCGCCGTGGAACTGCGCAACCGGCTGAGCACGGCCAGCGGCCTGCGGCTGTCGCCGGCGCTCGTCTTCGACCATCCCACCCCCCAGTCCCTGGCCCGCCACCTGCTCACCGAACTGGTCGGCGAGCAGCACACCGAGCGGCACACCGAGCAATCCGCCGAACCCGTGCGGCCCGCCGCCGCCCCGGCCCGGGACACGGACGACGACCCGGTCGTCATCGTCGGCATGGGCTGCCGCCTGCCCGGCGGGGTCGCCTCGCCCGAGGACCTGTGGGACCTGGTCGCGTCCGGCGGCGACGCGATCACCCCCTGGCCGACCGACCGGGGCTGGGACAACGACGGCCTCTTCGACCCCGACCCCGAACGCCCCGGCCGGACCTACACCCAGCACGGCGGATTCCTGCACGACGCGGCCGACTTCGACGCGGGCTTCTTCGGGATCTCGCCGCGTGAGGCGCTGGCGACGGATCCGCAGCAGCGGCTGCTCCTGGAGACCTCGTGGGAGGCGTTCGAACGGGCCGGTATCGCCCCCGACACCCTGCGCGGCAGCCGTACCGGTGTCTTCGTCGGGGTGATGTACAACGACTACGCCTCCCGACTGCACGATCTGCCGCCGGAGTTGGAGGGCTACCTCCACAACGGCAGCGCGGCCAGCGTGGCATCGGGGCGGATCTCCTACACGTACGGGTTCGAGGGTCCGGCGGTGACGGTGGACACGGCGTGCTCGTCGTCGCTGGTGGCCCTGCATCTGGCGGTGCGGGCGCTGCGGTCGGGGGAGTGCGACCTCGCGCTCGCCGGCGGTGTCACGGTGATGGCCTCGCCCTCGGGCATGGTCGCCACCTCCCGGCACCGCGCCTTCGCCCCGGACGGCAGGGTCAAGGCCTACGCGGCCACGGCCGACGGCACGAGTTGGGCGGAGGGTGTGGGGCTGCTGCTGGTGGAGCGGTTGTCGGACGCGCGGCGCCAGGGTCATCCCGTGTTGGCGGTGGTGCGGGGTACGGCGGTGAACCAGGACGGTGCCTCGAACGGGCTGACCGCGCCGAACGGTCCGGCTCAACAGCGCGTCATCCGGCAGGCGTTGGCGACTGCGGGCCTCTCCCCGCACGACATCGACGCGGTGGAGGGCCACGGCACCGGCACCACGCTCGGCGACCCGATCGAGGCCCAGGCCCTGCTGGCCGCGTACGGCGCCGGACGTCCCGAGGACCGGCCCCTGTGGCTCGGCTCCCTCAAGTCCAACATCGGACACACCCAGGCCGCCGCCGGGGTCGCCGGAATCATCAAGATGGTGCAGTCGATGCGGCACGGTGTCCTGCCGAGGACCCTGCACGTCGACGAACCGTCCCCGGACGTGGACTGGGCCTTGGGTGGCGTACGACTGCTGACCGAGGAGCGACGCTGGGAGGCGGACGGACGGCCACTGCGCGCCGGTGTCTCCTCCTTCGGCGTGAGCGGCACCAACGCGCACGTGATTCTTGAACAGTCGGCCGAGGAAACGGAGTTGGCCGACGCCTCGGCCCCGGATACGGCACCGCCCCTGCCCTGGCTGCTCTCCGCGCGCACCTCGGCCGCCCTCTCGGCCCAGGCCGCGCGCCTGCTCACCGTGCTGGACCCCGCCGAAGGACCGTCGGCGGCGGCCGGCATCGCGCACTCGCTGCTCACCGACCGCTCGCACTTCGACCACCGCGCGGTCGTGGTCGCCACCGACCCCGACGCCGTCACCGAGGGCCTTGAGTCGCTGGTCCGCGGCGAACCGTCCGGACACCTCGTCCGGGGAGTCGCCACCGAAGGCGTCAAAACGGTCTTCGTCTTCCCCGGACACGGCTCGCAGTGGGCCGGAATGGCCCACGAACTCCTGGACTCCTGCCCGGAGTTCGCCGAGCGGATCGAGGACTGCGCGCGGGCGCTGACACCGTACGTCGACTGGTCGCTGACGGATGTCCTGCGCGAGGTGGCGGGGGCGCCGACGCTGGACCGGGTCGATGTCGCCCAACCGGCGCTGTGGGCGGTGCTGGTGGCGCTCGCGGCGCAGTGGCAGAGCTACGGAGTGCGGCCCGACGCGGTGGTCGGGCACAGCCAGGGAGAGGTGGCCGCCGCGTGCGTGGCCGGGATCCTCACCCTGGAGGACGCCGCGCGGATCGTCGTGGAGCGCAGCCGGATCCTGGCCGGTCTCGTCGGGAAGGGCGGCATGGCCTCCCTGGCCCTGCCGCTCGCCGAGGCCGAGCGGCGCCTCGCGGCCTGGTCGGGGCGGCTTTCGGTGGCGACGGTCAACGGGCCGTCGGCCGTCGTGGTCGCCGGTGACGAGACCGCCTTGGACGAACTCCTCGCGGAGTGCGAGGAACGGGGCGAGCGCGCCCGGCGGATCAGGGCCGCCACGGTCGCCGGACACTCCCCGGTGATCGACGAGGCGAAAGACGAACTCCTCGACCGCCTCGCCTTTGTGACGCCCCGTCAGGGAAGCGTGCCGCTCTACTCCACGGTCACCGCCGCGCTCGCCGACCCGGCGGAGCTGGACGGCGACTACTGGTACCGCAACATCCGACAGACCGTGCGTTTCGCTCCTGTCGTACGGGAGTTGGTCGACGACGGGTACACGGTCTTCGTCGAGGTCAGCCCGCACCCCGTGCTGGCGAGCAGCATTCAGGACACCGTCGAGGAGGCGGACGCCGTCGGCGTCGTGGTGACCGAGACCCTGCGCAGGGACCACGGCGGCCTCGACCGCTTCCTCGCCTCGGCCGCCGTCCTGCACGCCCGTGGCGTACCGGTGGACTGGTCCCCGGCCTTCCGGCAACTGCGCCCCGCGCGAGTGGAGTTGCCGACGTACGCCTTCCAACGGCGGCGGTTCTGGCTGGACGCGGCGGCGGCCCCGGCCGGACCGCTCGTCCGTGCGGGCGAAGCCCTGGTGGGTGTCGACGAGGACGAGACGGGACCCGAACCCTCCGCCGTCCTGCTGGCGCAGCTCACGGCCCTCGGGTCGGCCGACCGCACCGAGGCGCTGCTCGACCTGGTGCGCCGCCAGACCGCCGACGTACTGGGCCACGACGATCCCCAAGAGGTGGGCGCGCAACGGCCGTTCAAGGAACTCGGCCTGGAGTCGCTGACCGCCGTGGACCTGCGCAACCGACTCTCCGCAGCCCTCGGCCGCAAGCTCCCGGCGACCCTGGTCTTCGACCACCCCACCCCCGAGGCCGTCGCCGAACACCTCGCCACGCTGCTGCCCGCCGGTCCCGAAACCGGCCCCGGCACGGCCCGGGACGCGCTCGCCCTGCTGGAACGGGTCGCACCGGACGTCACGGCCTCCGACCCGGACGGGCTTGAACTCCTCACCCGGCTACGGGAGTTGGTCACCCGCCTCGGCGGCGACCTGCCCCGGCCGCACGACGGCGACGAGATCGACCTGGAGTCCGCGACCGACGACGAACTCTTCGAACTCATGGACAGCGAGGCGTGATGGACGACGACCGAGTGACGCGGGAGGTGGCCGACAGTGGCCGATGACGAGAAGCTGCGCCACTACCTCAAGCGCGCCCTGGCCGAGAACCGGGAGGCGCAGAAGCGCCTGCGGGAACTGGAGTCGGCGCAGCGCGAACCGATCGCCGTCGTCGCCATGGGCTGCCGCCTCCCTGGTGGCGTGGCCTCGCCGGAGGACCTGTGGGAGCTGGTGGCGACGGGCGGCGACGCGATCGCGCCCTGGCCGGAGGATCGCGGCTGGGACCTCGAAGCGCTCTACGACCCCGACCCCGACCGGCCGGGCACCAGCTATGCCCGGCACGGCGGATTCCTGTACGACGCGGCCGACTTCGACGCGGGCTTCTTCGGGATCTCGCCGCGTGAGGCGCTGGCGACGGATCCGCAGCAGCGGCTGCTGCTGGAGACCTCGTGGGAGGTGTTCGAGCGGGCGGGCATCGACCCCGGCACACTGCGCGGCAGCGCCACCGGCGTCTTCGTCGGACTGGCCGGGCAGGACTACCACACCCGCCTCGACGAGGTGCCCGCCGAACTGGAGGGCCACCTGGGCATCGGCAACCTCGCGAGCGTGGCGTCGGGGCGGATCTCCTACACGTACGGGTTCGAGGGTCCGGCGGTGACGGTGGACACGGCGTGCTCGTCGTCGCTGGTGGCCCTGCATCTGGCGGTACGGGCGCTGCGGTCGGGGGAGTGCGACCTCGCGCTCGCGGGCGGTGCCACGGTGATGTCGACCCCGGCGGGCTTCGTGGCGTTCTCGCGCCAGCGCGGTCTGTCGCCCGACGGCCGCTGCCGCGCCTTCGCCGCCTCGGCGGACGGAACCGGCTGGGCGGAGGGCGTGGGGCTGCTGCTGGTGGAGCGGCTGTCGGACGCGCGACGCCAGGGGCATCCCGTGTTGGCGGTGGTGCGGGGTACGGCGGTGAACCAGGACGGTGCCTCGAACGGGCTGACCGCGCCGAATGGCCCGGCTCAACAACGCGTCATCCGACGGGCGTTGACGGCCGCGGGCCTCTCCCCGCACGACATCGACCTGGTCGAGGGCCACGGCACCGGCACCACACTCGGCGACCCGATCGAGGCCCAGGCGCTCCAGGAGGTGTACGGCGCCGGACGCCCCGAGGACCGGCCCCTGTGGCTGGGCTCCCTCAAGTCCAACATCGGACACACGGCCGCTGCCGCCGGAGTGGCCGGTGTGATCAAGGCGGTCCAGTCGCTGCGCCACGGCGTCCTGCCCAAGACCCTCCACGTCGACGCCCCCACCCCGCATGTCGAGTGGACGGGCGGTGGGGTACGGCTGCTCGACGAGGCCCGCCCGTGGCCGGACGCGGGCCGACCGCGCCGGGCCGGGATCTCCGCGTTCGGCGTGAGCGGCACCAACTCACACGTGATCGTCGAGGAGGCACCCGAGGAGGAGCCCGCCCCCGACGAGCGGACCCCGACCGCCTCCCGCACCGGAGCCCTGCCCTGGCTGCTCTCCGCCAGATCGGCGGGCGCACTGCGCCAACAGGCGGCGCTGCTCGCGGAGTTCATGGAGGCCCGGCCCGAACTCGACCCGGTCGATGTGACCTGGTCCCTGCTCACCACCCGCGCGAGCCACGACCATCGCGCGGTCGTCGTGGCCGACACGGGGGAGGAGGTCCTCGCCGGTCTGCGCGCGCTGGCCGAGGGCCGCACCCCGGCCACCACCACCCGCAACTCCGGCCGAACCGCGTTCCTCTTCACCGGCCAGGGCAGTCAACGGGCCGGAATGGGAAGGGAGTTGCACACCCGGTTCCCCGCCTACGCCCGTGCCTTCGACGAGGTGGCCGACGCCCTGGACCCGTACTGCGCCGGGCACTTGACCCACTCCGTGCGCGACGCGGTGCTGTCCCAGGAGCACGGCGACCTGCTCGACCGTACGGAATACGCGCAGCCCGCGATCTTCGCCGTGGAAGTCGCTCTCCTCCGCCTGTTGGAGTCCTGGGGAGTGCGGCCCGATCTCGTCGCGGGGCACTCGATCGGGAGCCTGGCCGCCGCCCACGCGGCCGGGGTGCTCACGCTGTCCGACGCGGCTTCGCTGGTGGCGGCGCGCGGCCGGTTGATGCAGGCGCTGCCGGCGGGCGGTGCGATGGCCGCCGTAGAGGCGACCGAGGAGGAGGTGGCGGCGGTCCTGTCGGCCGGGCCCGACCTGGCGGAGACGGTCGCGATCGCCGCCGTCAACGGCCCCCGCTCCGTGGTCGTCTCCGGCGACGAGGAACCCGTACTCGCCCTCGCGGCCGACTTCCGTGCCCGGGGCCGCCGGACCTCCCGGCTGCGGGTGAGCCACGCCTTCCACTCGCACCGCATGGAGGGAATGCTCGACGAGTTCCGCCGGGCGGCCAAGGCCGTGCACTACCGCGAACCGGTCCTCCCGGTCGTCTCCGACCTGACCGGCGCCCTGGCCGGGCCCGGGGAACTCGGCACCGCCGACCACTGGACCGAGCACGCCCGCAGCCCGGTCCGATTCCTCGACGCGGTAAGGGAGTTGCGGGCCCAGGGCGTGACCCGGTTCGTGGAGGTGGGCCCCGACGGCATCCTCACGGCCATGGTCGGCGACGTCCTTGCCGACGAGGCTCACACGGCCGTTCTCGCCCCCGTGCTCCGCGCCGGCCGCTCCGAGGCGGTCACCCTGCTGACGGCGCTGGGGCAACTGCACACCGACGGCGTCGCCGTGGACTGGCGGGCCGTCTTCGAGGGACTCGCCCCGCGCCCGGTCGCCCTCCCCACCTACGCCTTCCAACGGCGCCGCCACTGGCTCGACGCCACCGTGACCCGCAGCACCGGCGAGGCCGCCGTCCTCCAGGGGCCCGTGCCGCTCGACCTCGGGCTCAGCTGGGCCGAACGGCACGGGCGGCCAGCGGGGCCCGCCCTCGACACCGCGCTCCTCGACCTCGTCCGCACCCAGGCGTCGGCCGTCCTCGGGTATCCGACGGCGGAATCGGTGCCGCCAGGACGGGCGTTCGTCGAAGCCGGCCTCGACTCGCTCTCGGCGGTCGAACTCCGCACCCGCCTCGCCGCCACGACCGGCCTCCCGCTCGGCGGAGCCCTCACCATCCGCCACCCCACACCGGAGTCCCTCGCGGCCCACCTGGGCGAGCTGCTGCGCGAGGCGGAACGACCCGAAGCGGCCGCTGCACAGGAGGACCCGCTCACCACGCTCTATCTACGGCTGTGCGCCGCCCGGCAGATCACGGCCGCCACCGAGGTGATCGTGGCCGCCGCACGCCTGCGGGACACCTTCGGCGCGGCGGACGGCGCGCGCAACGCCGTAGAACCGGTCGTACTCGCCCGTGGTGAGGCACCGATCGCGCTGATCTGCTTCCCCGCTCTCACCGCGCTGTCCGGCCCGCACGAGTACGCCCGCTTCGGGCAGGCCCTCCAGGGCCGCAGGGACGTCATCGCCGTACCGGCGCCCGGCTACGCCACCGACAGCGCGCTGCCGGACACAGCCGACACCTTCGTCGCGATGCAGGCGGACGCGGTCCAACTGCTCGTGGGAGAGCGGCCGTTCGCCGTGCTGGGGCGGTCCCTCGGGGGCTGTGTCGCCCACGCCGTGACCGCCGAACTCGAACGGCGGGGTACGGCCCCGGTCGGCCTCGCCATGGTCGACACGTACCCGATGGACACCGCCGCGCTGCCGGGGATGGAGTGGTGGATGCCCGCCATGATCAACGGCATGGTCGACCGCTTCGACGCCTTCGACCTGGGGCTGAGCGACAACGGCCTGACCACCATGGGGAGTTACCTGCGGACCTTCGGCCCGTGGCAGCCCCGGCCGGTCACCGCCCCGACGCTGCTCCTGCGCGCCGAGGACCCGCTGCCCGGCACTCCGGCCGAACCCGGGCTGGACACCCGCGCGTTCTGGCGGCTGCCGCACGACACGGCGGACGTTCCCGGCGACCACTTCTCGGTCCTCGAAGAGCACTCGGCGACCACCGCGAACGCGGTGGACGAGTGGCTGAACTCGCTGAGCCGGCCCACCCCTTGAGACCGTCCGTGATCACCACCCGCACCACGAGAGAAGATCGAGAGAGAAGATGACGATGACCGAACAGCAGCCCCTGCACCTCGCCGTCGCCCTGGACACCATCGGCTGGCACCCCGCCGCGGGCGCGGGTCCCGACGCTCCCGACGGCGACCTCTTCGGCCTGGCGCACTGGACGGAACTCGTCCAGGAGGCCGAGCGCGGGCTGCTGGACTTCGTGACGCTGGAGGACCCGCCGAAGCGCCCCACCGGTCCCGTCCAGTACCGCCTGGACGCTCTGGTCGTCGCCGCGGCCGTGGCCTCGCGCACCGAACACATCGGTCTTGTGCCGACCGGAGTGGTCGACCAGGTCCAGCCGACGCGCATCGCACGGGCCATCGCCACCCTCGACCACGTCAGCGGCGGCCGGGCTGGCTGGCGTACCCAGACCACGCCCGCCCGTCCGATCGTGATAGCCGACATCTTCACCCCCGAGGTGCAGGGGCCGATGTCCGAACTCTTCGAGCGGGCCGCCGACTTGGTGCGGGTGGTCCGTGGTCTGTGGGACGGCGTCGACGACGAGAAGGCGCTGCGCGACCTCGCGCCCGGCCGCTTCGCCCCCGCCGACCCCGACCCCGGCGGCAGCTTCACCGAGATCGAATCCCTCGGCGGAGCCGCGGGCGACTGGCTCACCATCGACTCGCCCGCCCTGGCTCCTCGCGCCCCCCAGGGCCACCCGCTGATCTTCACCCTCGCCCACATCACCCTGCCGTACCGCTACGGAGCCCGGTCCGCCGACGTCGTCTCGGTGACACCGCACAGCACGGACGAGGCCCGCGCGACCGTCGAGGAGATCAGAGCCGAGCAGGCCGCGGCCGGGCGCGCGGACCAGAAGGTGCACGTCTTCGCCGACATCGTCGTCTTCCTCGACTCCACCCCGGGCCGGGCCGCCGAACGCAAGGCGCGCCTGGACGAGGCGTACGGCGGCGAGTTCACCTCCGACGCCCACATCGCCGTCGGAACCCCCGCCGAGGTCGCCGACCTGCTGCTGGAGTGGCAGGGCGCGGGCCTGTCCGGGTACCGGCTTCGGCCCGGCGCGCTGCCCCACGATCTGACCGCCATCACCCGCGAGTTGGTGCCCGAACTCCAGACCCGGGGCGCGTTCCGCACCGCCTACCAGGCCACAACTCTGCGGGAGCGGCTCGGACTTCCGCTGCCGGCCGCCCCCGACGCCCTCTGAACCGGGACCCTCGTCAGACCGCCCGCGCGGCCTCCTGCCGGAGCCGGTGCTCCGGCAGCTCGCCTCCTTCCCGACCGTCCGGGTCCAGCAGTGAGAGCGGCAGATCCGCCCGGCCCTTCACCCGCAACTTGCGGTAGGTGTGCGTCAGATGCTGCTCCACCGTGCTGACCGTGATGAACAGCTTCTCGGCTATCTCGCGGTTGGAGAGCCCGGCCGCGGCGAGCGCCGCCACCTGTGCCTCCGAGCTGCTCAGGACACCGACGCCGACACGGTCACCGGCGCCGCTCTCCGGCCCCACGGCCCGGGAGTCCCGGGCGGCCAGCCGTCGTACGAGCGGGACGAGACCGTTCTCCTCGGCGATGTCGTGGGCCTGCCGGGCGACCATCCGGGCCCGGTCGCCCTGACCCGCCCGGGTGTGGGCCTCGCTCAAGTCGGCCAGGGCGTGGGCCAGTTCGAGCCGGTCACCGGAGGCCTCCAGCAGGTCGACCGCCTCCCGGAGCAGGGGTGCGCGCCGCCGGGGATCGGACACGGAGGCCGCTGTCCGCAGCGCCATGCCCCGGGTGCGGCGCTGCGTGCCCGGGACCATGGCGAGCTGCTCGACGGCCAGTTCACGGGCCTCGTCGGTCCTGCCGAGCCGCAGCAGGGTCGCCACGGCGTCACCGCGCCACGGCACGAACGACGGCTGGTCGACGCCCCACTCCCGCAACAGCCGCCCGCACTTCGTCAGATCGTCGAGCGCGCCGTGCAGCAGGTTGACCGACAGCCGCCAACGCCCGCGCGCCTGCAAGTACTGGGCACCGAACCGGGTCTGGAACAGCTGCTCCGGCAGCGCCGACACCGGAGGCGCCCCGATGTCCGTGATCGTGCCCGTCGCCGCGGCGGACAGCAGCAGACCGGAGAGCGGCGAGCCGATCAGGACGCCCCAACTCCGCAGCGACATCAGGCCCATGGCCCGACGGGCGTACTGGTCGGCGAGCCGTACGTCACCCTGCCGGAACGCGATCTCGGCCCGCACCGCCGCGAACAGCGCCTGCCACGCCGGGACATCACGCCTGGCCGACTCCCGCAGCAGGGCGTCGCACCAGCCCACCGCGAGATCGCAGCGGTCCGCGTAGACCAGCACGGCCAGCGCCTGATGCACGGTGTCGAAGCCGTCGTCGTCCAACACCGTTGTCTGGAGCGCCAGTTCGGCCCCGCGCACACTCTCCGGATCGGGCCCCGAGCGCAGCAGCCGGTTCAGTACGCCCGCCATCTGCCCCGGTGTCCCGTCCGCGGCCCGCACCACCGAACGCCGTGCACGCGTCCGATCAGCGGCCCTCGGCAGCAGCGCCGGATGGGAGGCGTGCAGCCACTCCCGCGCGGCCCGGTACTCGGCGGCGGAGGCCGCGTCCAGGGTGTCCGACGCCCGCTCCAGACGCGTCAGCGCGAGACCGATCTCGTCGCTGGTGCCGTTCCAGAGCAGCCGCCCGAGCAGCGACACACTCTGGCAGCCGGTCAGCGTGCCCTCCCGCAGGGCGGTGATCAGCGGACGCAGCCGCCGGCAGGCGGTGTCGGGGTCAGTCCTGAAGTCGACGAGGCTGCGCAGCATGGTCACCGTCACCCGCTGGTCCTCGTCCGCGCAGGCCTCGGCGGCCACGTCCAGGCAGGCCTCGGCGAAGACCGTGTCGTCCCGGCGCAGCGCCTCACGCGCGGCCTCCAGCACGACGGGGAACACCCACGGCTCCTCGCTGTGCCGGCCCGCGACCAGATGGACGGCGACGGCCGGAGCGGGATCCCCGGCCTCGTACAGCAGCCGTGCCGCGTCCCGGTGCAGGGCCGCCCGCTCGGTGGCCGACATGCCGGCCAGGACGGCCGCGCGGGCCGCCGGATGACGGAAGCGCCCGTCGTCGAGGACACCGAAGGCGTCCATCGCCTCCAGCGTCTCGTCGACCTGCGGTCGCGGCCTGCCCAGCAACCGGGCCAGCCGGGCGTGCGAGTCCGAGGCGTCCAGCACGGCCAGCGCGCGGGCCGCGTCGCGGAACCGCCGCCCGGCACGCCGGACACAGGCGTCCACCGCCCGGCCGAACTCCTCGCCCGCGATCGGCCCGGCCGGGAGCGCCCCCACGGCGCCGTACTCACGGTGGTCCTCCGCCAGGGCGCGCAGCAGCAGTGGATTTCCGCCGCTGAGCCGGTGCCACGCCCCGGCCGCGGCCCGGTCCCCGGGGTCGGCTCCGACGAGTTCCGTCAGCATCTCCCCGGTGGCGCGCGGGGACAGGGGCCGCACCCGCAGCCTGCTGAAGTGCCGTTCCCGCAACAGCCCTGTGCGCCACGACAGTTCGGTCGTGCTCACCCCGATCGCCGTGTCGCACTCGGCCGCGACGAGCTGGATCCGCGAGGTGCGCAGCCGCCGCCCCATCTGGATCAGGAACTCCAGGGACGCCGCGTCGGCGAACTGTAGATCGTCGACGAGCACCACCACGGGGGTCCGCTCCGACAGCCCGTGCAGCAACTGCCACTGGATCTGGCTGACTTGTGCGGGCAACGGGCAGTGGGACAGCAGGTCCGCGTCGCACGGCGCGATCCCGGAACCGTCCCCGGGCAGGCGCAGCGCCCGCTCGCGGTCGGCCGGCGAGAAGTGCCGGTTCCGGAAGATCTGCCCCGCGACCCCCAGCGCGATGTCCCGCTCCGAGCAGCGGGCCGTCGCGGTCAGCACCGCCGCACCCGCGCTGCCCGCGAACTCGCCGAAGAAATGCAGGAGTTCCGTCTTCCCGCTGGCGACCGGGCCGCTCACGGCGGTCACGCTCCCACGTCCGGCGAGACAGTCGGCCAGCAGCTCTCGCAGTCGCGTCATCTGGTTCTCGCGTTCGACTAGAAGCACGGCGGACTCCACATCCCACACGTCGCGGTTGCGTAGTAGGTAGCTCGGACGCCAACGCCGTCGGTGACGTCCATCCGGGCAGTGAAGAACGACGAGGATCCGTTCCGCTACGGTGCGGACGCGGCGCCCGGAAGCAGCCGCGCACGGATCAACTCGCCGATACGTTCCTGGTGTTCGGTGAGGAAGAAGTGGCCGCCGCCGAAGGTCAGCACCTCGGTGGGACCGTCGGTGTGGCGCTCCCAGGCCCGCGCCTCGGCCGCCGTCACCTTCGGGTCCTCGGTACCCACCAGCACGGTGACCGGGGCCTTGAGCGCTGTCTCGGCCGGGGTGGGCGGCCGGTGCCGGTACCGCTCGATGGCCCGGTAGTCGCCGCGCAGGGTCGGCAGGATCAACTCGATCAGCTCGGGTTCGTTCAGCAGCGCGGGCGGAGTCCCGCCCTGCCGGACGATCTCCGCCAGGAGATCCTGGTCGTCGGCGAGATGCAGCCGCTCCTCGCGCGTCGTGGACGGCGCCCGTCTGCCGGACACGACCAGCGCGGCAGGCCCCGAGCCCGTCGAGGCGACCAGCCGGCGGGCCGTCTCGTACGCCACCACCGCGCCCATGCTGTGCCCGAAGAACGCGGGCGGCTCACCCCACCAGGGCGCCAGCACCTCGGCGATCGAACCGGCCAGCGTCTCGATGTCCTCGACCTGCGGCTCCGCCCGGCGGTCCAGGCGCCCCGGGTACTGCACGGCCAGCACCTCCACCTGAGGGTGGAGCAGCCGGGAGAGCGCGAAGTAGAAGCCGGCCGACCCGCCCGCGTGCGGGAAACACACCAGACGGGCGGTCGCCTCCGGGGCGGGATGGAACCGTCGTATCCACAGGTCGGTGTCCATGTCCGTCGTCATGCGGGTGATCCCTGTCCTTCCTGGCTCCGGTCGGGCCGGGGCAGTGCGGCGAGCAGTTCGCGAGTGTACGGGTGGGCCGGACGGTCGAAGAGCTGTCCTACGCTACCGGTCTCGACCAGCCGTCCGTCCTTCATCACGATCACCCGGTCGCTGACATGGTGGACGACACCCAGGTCGTGCGAGATGAACAGCAGCGCCACGCCCAACTCCCGCTGGAGTTCGGCCAGTAGATCCAGCACCTGCGCCTGGATCGACACATCGAGCGCGGACACCGGCTCGTCGCACACGATCAGCCGGGGCCGGGTGGCCAACGCCCGGGCTATCGCCACCCGCTGGCGCTGCCCGCCGGACAGTTCCAGCGGGCGCCGGTCCCCGAGCCGGGCGGACAGCCCGACCTGGCCGAGCAGTTCGTTCACCCGCGCGGTGCGGTCCCGGCCGCGCCTGACCCCGGTCCGGGCCACCGCCTCGGCCACGACGCGTTCCACACTGTGCCGGGGGTCGAAGGAGCCCAGCGGATCCTGGTGGACGACCTGGATCCGCAGCCGCCGGTCCCGGCGCCGCCGCTCCGGCAGACCGCTCCACGGCTCGCCCTCGAAACGCACGGTCCCCTCGTCCGGCTCCACAAGACCCAGCACGATGCGGGCCGTGGTCGTCTTCCCGGACCCGGACTCGCCGACCAGCCCGAGCGTCTCCCCGCCCCCGATCCGGAAGGACACCTCGCGCACGGCGGGATAGGAGCCGCCGCTCGGCGCCCGGAAACCCTTGGAGACGTTCACCACGTCCAACAGAGGCTGTTCCAGGGCGAGTTCGGACCTCG
This sequence comes from Streptomyces sp. NPDC002276, assembly GCF_053891435.1. Classification (NCBI taxonomy): domain Bacteria; kingdom Bacillati; phylum Actinomycetota; class Actinomycetes; order Kitasatosporales; family Streptomycetaceae; genus Streptomyces; species Streptomyces sp. NPDC002276. Next base: position 123,042 of record NZ_JBSFCQ010000024.1, read on the forward strand.
GCGTAGGAGCGGTCACGGGCCGCACCGCTGCCCGCGGCGGAGTCGGCGCGCCGGGGTACCAGCAGAGCGTCAGATGCCCGTCCCCGTCCGCCGCGGCCACCGGCAGTCCGGTACGGCAGCGCGCGTCGGCGGTGGCACACCGCGCCGCGTACGGGCAGCCGGCGGGCCCCGCGGCCTCGCCCTGCTCCGGTACGGCCACGGACAGCGCCTGCCCCTTCGAGCCGATCGTCGGCACCGCCGCGAGCAGCGCCCGGGTGTACGGGTGCCGGGGATCCTTCAACACGTCCCGGGCGGGACCCTGTTCGACGATCAGACCGCCGTACATCACCGCGACCCGGTCGGCGAGCCTGGCCACCACCGCCAGGTCATGACTGATCAGCAGCAGTGCCGTACCGGCCCGCACCAGACCGCCCAGCAGATCCAGGACCTGCGCCTGCACGGTCACGTCGAGGGCCGTCGTCGGCTCGTCCGCCACCAGCAGTTCGGGTGAGCCGGACAGCGCGGACGCGATCAGGGCGCGTTGGCGCAGTCCGCCGGACAGTTGGTGCGGATACTCGGCGGCCCGGCGGGCGGGATCGGGGATCCCGGCGTCCGACAACAGCGCGAGCGTCCGTTCGTCCGCCTCGGCACCCCGGGCCAGGGAGTGCGTGAGCAGCGTCTCCCGGACCTCCGCGCCCACCGTGCGCAGCGGGTCAAGGGAGACCAGGGCGTCCTGGAGAACCAGGCCGATACGGCGTCCCCGTACGGCACGCCAGCCGCGCTCGGACAGGGCGCCCAGGTCGGTGCCGTCGAAGTCCAACTTCCGTGCCCTGACCGTGGAGTGAGCCCCCGTCAGCCCGAGCAGGGTGCGGGCGGTCACGCTCTTGCCCGACCCGGACTCGCCGACCACGGCCAGGCACTCGCCCCGGCCGATCGTGAACGACACATCACGCACGGCGCGTACCTCGCCGCGCCGCCGGAAGGTCACGTCCAGCCCTTCGACGGTCAGCAGCGGTGGTTCGGTGACGGTCATCGCGTGGTCCTCCGGGTGAAGCGCTGCTGGGCGAAGCGGCCGACCACGTTGACGGCGATGACGGTCGTGGTGACGGCGGCACCCGGGAACACCCCGATCCACCACGCCGTCTGGAGGAAGTCGCGGCCCGAGGAGAGCAGCGCGCCCCACTCGGGCGAGGGCGCGGCGGGGCCGAGTCCCAGGAAGCTCAGCCCGGACGCGGAGATCAGCGCCGTACCGAAGCCGACGGTCGCCAGGGTCAGCAGGGGTGCCAGCGCGTTCGGCAGCACATGCCGCAGCACGATCAGGCGGCGCGGCAGACCGAGGGCGACCGCCGACTCGATGTACCCGGAACGCCGTACGACCAGGGCCTCCGCGCGCACCAGCCGGGCGTAGCCGGGGACGAAGGCGATGCCGATGGCGGTCATCACGTTGACGGTGCCGGTGCCCAGCACGGAGACCACCAGCAGGGCCAGCAGCAGCGCGGGCAGGGCCAGCAGGATGTCCGCCAGCCGCATCAGGAGGTGGTCGGCCGCGCGTCCGCCCAGCGCCGAGGTCAGGCCGAGGGCCGCCCCCACGACGACCGAGATGACCGTCGAGCCGAAGCCGAGGAGCAGGGACGGGCGGGCGCCGTAGAGGATCCGGGTCAGCAGGTCTCGGCCCAGTTGGTCGGTGCCCAGCCAGTGCGCCGAACTCGGGGCGCGCAGCGCGGCCACCGGGTCGGTCGCGGTGGGGGAGCCGCCGGTGAACAGGCCGGGTGCCACCGCGACGAGCACGATGACCAGCAACAGCGCGCCCGCCAGCAGGACGGTCGGCGGCGGTCCGGCCCACCGCCGCCGTACCCCCGCAGGGGCGGGCAGGGTGGCGGCGAGATCGGGGAGGAGTGAACTGGCCATGGGATCAGACGCTCCTGAGCCGCGGATCGAGGACGGGGTAGAGCAGCTCCACCACGGTGGAGATCACGACGAAGACGAACGCGGACAGCAGCACCACACCGATCACCACCGGCATGTCCTTCGCGCTCACCGCCTGGAGGACGAGTGAGCCGATGCCCGGCCGGCCGAAGACCGTCTCCACCAGCACCGCCCCGCCGATCAGCGAACCGGTGAGCCAGCCCGCCAGCGTGAGCAGCGGTACCGCGCAGTGGCGCAGCGCGTGCCGCAGCCGTACCGCCGTCTGGCCGACCCCGCGCGAGCGGGCGGTGACCACGAACGGCTGCTCCAGCGCGGCCTCCAGACCCTCGCGCAGCACCTGCGCCAGCACCCCCGTGAGCGGGAGCGCCAGCGTGACGGCGGGCAGCACCAGCGAGGCGAAGCCGTCGGCGCCCGCCACCGGGAAGGCGTGGAACCGGAAGGAGAAGACCGTCAGCAGCACGATCCCCACCCAGTACGACGGGGTGGACGCGGCGACCAGCTCCCACACCGAGGCGACCGCGCGCAACGCGGGCCGGCGCCCCGCCGTCGCCACCGCGGAGAGCACCGCGAGGACGACGGCCAACACCAGTGCTGCCAGGGCGAGTTGAACCGTCGGCAGCAACTGGTCCCCGATCAACGAGCCGACCGGACGCTGGAGTTGGTACGACTCTCCCAGGTCGCCCCGCAGCAACCGGCCCAGGTAGTGCAGGTACTGGACGGCGACGGGCCGGTCGAAGCCGTACTCCCGGCTGATCTCGGCCCGTACGGCGGGCGACCCGGCGTTGGAGGGGCCCAGCAGCACCGACACCGGGTCGCCCGGGATGAGTTGGAGCGCGAGGAAGGCCAGGGTCGCCGCCCCCGCCAGCACCGCCACCGCCGAGCCCAGCCGCCGCAGGGCCGCGCGGGTCAGGGCCGTCGCCGAGGCCGCCGTCACTTCGAGTCCAGCCAGGCGTCGTAGTACGTCAGCCAGTTGCTGGCGTTGAACGTCAGCCCCTTCACCTTGGCCGACTCGCCGACGAGGGAGACCTGGGTGTAGAGCGGGACCACGAGGGCGAGGTCGACGGCCCGTTGCTGCACCTTGGTGTAGACGTCCGTGTGGACCTTCTCGTCCAGCGTGGCCCGGCCCTCGTCCGTCCACTTGTCGAGGTCGGTGTCCTTGACGAACGTGGCGTTGATACCGCCCTTGGCGGGCGCGCTCCCGGAGTTGAGGAACAGCCACAGCACATCCGGGCTGAACCGGGGCCAACTGAGGTCGACGAAGTTCGCCTTGCCGCCGTAGACCTCGGTGTTGTAGGTGCCGAGGTCCAGGCTGGGGTGCTTCACCTCGACGCCGATCTTCTTCAGGTCGGCCTGGATGGCCTGGGCGAGGACGTCACGGCCCTCGCGGGTCGCCTGGATCGACAGCAGGGGCCAGTTGACGGTGAGCCGCTTGCCGTTCTTCGTGCGGTAGCCCTGGGCGTCCCGGCCGGTCCAGCCCGCCTCGTCCAGCAGCTTCGCGGACAGCTTCGGGTCGTAGGGCCAACTGCCTTCCAGGGACTTGTCGTAGTCGGGTGTGGTGGGGCTGATCGGGCTCCAGGCACGGGGGTACTGACCGAAGGTGACCGTCTTCACGTCCGTGCCGATGTCGATGCCGCGCTGGATCGCCTGGCGGACGCGCTGGTCGTCGAGCGGGGCGATCGAGCCGTTCAGCCAGAGGTTGTAGTTGCCGCCGGGTGCCTGCCGGGAGATGAGCGAGAGCCCGGGGGTCGCCTTGACCGTCGTGACGTTCTGCGGCGGGATGGCCTTCGCGACCTGCACCTGACCGCTCGTCAGCGCGCCCGCGCGCACCGACGCCGTCGGCAGGAACCGGATGACGAGCTTGTCCAGGTAGGCGGGGCCGGTGTGTTTGGCCGTCGCGGGCGCCCAGTCGTACTTGGGGTTGCGGGTCAGCACCGCCGACTGGCCCTTGGTGTAGCTGCTGAACACGAAGGGTCCGCTGCCCACGTCGGCCGGGCCGCCCGCCGCGAGCTTCCCGGCGTTCGCCGCGAGGGCCTTGGGGGAGTAGAGGCCCAGGTAAGTGGTGCTTGCGGCCTGGAGAAAGGGGGCGAACGGCTTGGAGAAGGTGACCTTCGCCGTGTGCGCGTCGATGACCTGGGTGCCGGTGTACGGGCCGAGGAGACTGGCCGCGTAGAGCGACTTGGTGGACTTGGCCACGATGTGGTCGAAGTTGGCCTTCACGGCGGAGGCGTCGAGCTTGGTGCCGTCGCTGAAGGTCACGTCGTCGCGCAGATGGAAGGTGTAGCTCTTGTAGTCGTCGGCCACCTCCCACTTGGTGGCCAGCCAGGGGTGGAACTTCCCCTGGGAGTCCTGCGAGACCAGCGAGTCGAACACCTGGCGCTGGATCTCGGCGGTGACGTCCTGCGTGCTCGCGTGGATGTCCCAGGAGACGGGTTCGGTGTCGACGGCGGCGGTCAGGGTGCCGCCCCGGACCGGTGTGTTCGACCCCGTTCCGCTGGTGCCGCCGTCGCCCGACGAGCAGGCGGCGAGCAGCAGGAGCGAGCTGAGCGTCGCCGCGAGGAGACGGCCGGTTCTGGTCGCGGACACGGTGGGACGACGCATGGGCCAACTCCGGGTGCTGAAGGGGTTGTTGAGGGATGTGGTCGGCTCAGTCATCCGGTGCCTCCGCCGCGAGGGCCGCCGCGCCGACGAGCGGCAGGATGGCGTCCTCTCCGGGTGCGTGCACTCCGGCCGACTGGATGTCACGGAAGTGCCGTTCCAGCGGGCTGCCTTGGGCCAGACCGGGGTTGCCGAGCAGTTGCAGCCCGGTGTGGACGGCGGTGTTGAGGTGGCGTACGACCACGACCTTGGCGGCCAGTGCGTCGACACCGCTGACCGGGTCGCCGCGGTCCACCCGGTCCGCCACCGAGAAGATCAGCTGCTGGGCGGTGGTGAGCAGGGTCTCGATCTCGCCCGCCGCCCGCTTGTAACGGCCCGTGGTGGCCAACGGGCGTCCCAGCGCGGGCGGTACGCGGTCATGGGCGAAGGTGTGCACGTGGGACTGCGCTGCGCGGGCCACCCCTAGGTAGATGGCGGACGACAGCAGGAGCAGGACGCTGCCGGGCAGTGTGCCGGGGACCGGTGCGGCCCCGGGCAGGGCCAGTTCGTGCGTGTACTCGGCGGGGATCTCGACGTCGGTGAACGCCACCTCGTGGCTGCCCGTCGCGCGCATCCCCAACTGATGCCAGGTGGGGACCACTTCGATGCCCGGGGTACCCGCGGGCACGATGAAGTTGCCCACCCTGGGCGAGGGTTCGTCCGTCGCGGCCCACACCAGGAAGTAGCTGAGACCCTCCGCACCCGTGACGTACCGTTTCCGCCCCCGGATCGACCAGCCGGTCGCGGTCCGCCGCGCGGTGGTCGCGGGCAGGCCGCCACGGGACGAGGAGCCCATCTCCGGTTCCGCCCGCGCGTGGTTGAGGAGAGTCGGCCGTACGGCGGACTCGGCCAGCACCCGTGCGTACAGCTCCGCCGGCCACGGGCTCCGCGTCTGGAGCAGGTGCGGGACGATGGTCATGCCGGCGATCAGCGCGGTCGACGGGTCGCCGCGGCCGAGCGCCAGCAGGATCTTCGTGACCTCCGTGAAGGTCGCGCCGGAACCGCCGTACCGGGGATCGACACCAGCGGTCAACAGCCCTGTCTCGTGCAGGAGTTGGATCGGCGCGTGCGGAAAGGCCCCGGTGCGGTCGTGCTCGGCGGCGGTCGCCGCGAGCGACGCGGTCACCTCGTCCAGGCGGTCGAGAGCTGCGGGTAACAGTCGGCTTTCGGTGGCGGAGCTCATGAGCGCCCCACCGGAGCGGGAGACGGGGATGCGGTGACCATGTCTGTTCCTTGTGGCTCGGTAGCTGTCCGGACACGTGGGGTGAGCGGCACGGGGCAGCGGAAAGTGCTGCGGCGCGCTGGGGGTGTGACAACAGGCGTGCTGCGGGAGAGAGTTGGAACGCCGGTCGGGGCGGGACCGAGTCGTGTCAGGAGCTGGGGACCGTCACCGGCTCAACGACAGCTTGTCGACTTGACCTTGCCGAAATCGACGACTCGGCACTGCGTCAGGCAGGGCATCAGGCGAGCGCTTCGCCCCTGTAGGCATACGCAGACACCGGCCGGGCACCGGCCGAACTCCGTAGCAGTCACAGACCTGAACATGCCTCTGAGCATGAACGACGATGGTGCCCCGCGTCCAATGCCGAATTCTGATCAAAACCGATTGTGCGTGATTATCGATACCGCGCCGGCCTGCGCCGATTCGGCGGGCCCGTCCTGGAGACCTGCGTGCTCGTGGCCGTGGTCCCGGCCGGACGGTGTTCCGACTCGGGTACCTGGATCATGTTCCCTGTTTGGATCACGCGGGCGGCTCGCGGGGCACCGCCCCTGGTCGAACGTCCCTCTCATGGTCCCGTAAGCCGGAGCCACTACACTCTCCTCCCCTGACCGCTCACGCGCGCGGTCGGCGCCCGCTGCCGCGGGCACTGATTCATCGGGGGAGAGCCATGCGGGATCCAGGGCATTCAGGGCCGGACGTCGGCTCGGCTTTCGAACGGCTCCTGTGCCGGGCGCTGGATTCCGGGCGGGTCAGGGAGGCGCTGGGCCGGTCCTGCGGGAAGCTCGACCGCGAGTGCCTGCGCAAGCGCGCGCTCCGGGAGCGGGCCGCGATCGCCGAGGCGGCCGCGGCCGAGTACCGCGAGTACGTGGAGGCCGGCGGTCGGCAGGACGCTCGGGGCGACACCGCTTCCCCGGCCAGGACCGGGAAGCGGGGCGGCGGCTGGCTGATGGCCGCACTCGCCTTCGTGGCCGTCGTCGCGGTCGCGCTGCTGGCGCTCGGCTTCGCCTTCCGCGCCTTTGTCGGGCGGCCCTACGTCGGCGACGGCGTGATGACGGCCGGGCTGATCGTCGGCGCCGTGGCCGCCGGGGCGATCGTCGGCGACCTCGTCTGGTCGTGGAAGGCACCGGCCCACGACCTCCCCGGCGCGGACGACACGGCGTCCGGCGAGGAAGCGACCGAGGGCGGCTGGATACAGGAGGAGTGGGAACTCGCCCTGCTGGAATGGGGGTTGGTGCCGTTCCTGCTCGACTGCATCGAGGAACCGGGACTGCTAGAACAGGACAACCGGCCCGCGCGCTGACTCGTACGGGCCGGTCGGCGCGTCAGGGGCTGGTGGCGCTGGGCGGGTTAGTCGCCGGTGTGTCCGCCGAGCTGTGGTCGCGGGAGAACAACGTCACGCCGACCAGCAGCGCCCCGAGGAAGATCAGCACGGCGGCGACCGTGACCACCGTCCGCGAAGTGCGCGAGGTCCGCGATGTCTGCGACCGGCGTCCGGCGGTGGCGCGGACCCCCTCGCGCGGCCGTCGCCGCGTCCGGTGGGCCGGAGCGGTGTTGGCGGTGGAGGTCGGGAAGGCGTACGTGGTCACGGACCCGGAAGCCGTGTTCGCCCGGGGCTCGCCGAGCGACTCCCGGTAGGCCGCACGGGGCACCGGCACCGGTTCGGGGTGCGGCGCGGCCGCGGGGAGCGGCTCGGCGAGCCCCTTCCACGCACCCGTGGCGAACCAGTTGGCCGCCTGCCCCGCCGTGGGACGGTCCTCGGGCCGCTTGGCCAGCAGCCCGAGCAGGTAGTTCTCGAAGGCGGGCGGCAGCCCGACGCCCAGCTCCCGTGGCGGTACGGGGGGCGTGTCGAGGTGGTGATGGAGCACGGCGATGGCACTGCTGGCGCGGAACGGCGGCTGTCCGACGAGGAGTTGGTACAGCACGCAGCCGAGCGAGTAGACGTCGGACGGCGGTCCGGCGGGCTGGCCGAGCGCACGCTCGGGGGCGATGTACAGGCTCGTCCCGACGATCTGGCCGGTCGCGGTGAGCGCGCCACCGGGGTCGTTCATGAACTGCGCGATACCGAAGTCTGCGATCTTCACGGACCCGTCGGCGTCGAGGAGCAGGTTGCCGGGCTTGATGTCCCGGTGCACGATGCCCTGTTCGTGCGCGGCGGCCATCCCGGCGGCCGAATGGGCGGCGATACGGGCCACCTGCTCGGCGGGCAAGGATCCCGCCTGGGCGAGCACATGGGAGAGGCTGTCGCCCTGGACCAGTTCCATCACCAGGAACAGCCGGCCCTCCTGCTCGCCGAAGTCGAGGACACCGACCACATGGGGATGGCTGAGCCGGCCCGCGGTCTGCGCCTCCAGCCGGAAGCGGGCGGCGGCGGTGGGTTCGGAGTTCTGGGCGTGCAGGAGTTTGACGGCCACGGGTCTGCCGCCCACCTCGTCGTACGCCTGCCAGACCTCGCCCATCGCGCCACGTCCGATGGCGACGTGCAGCCGGTACCGGCCCGCTATCAGCACCTGTTGTTTCATCCTCACGCAGTGAGACCGACTCGACCGCTGCGGCCCATGTCCCTTTGCGGGGACGGGTGTTGGTGGGGAGGCCGCAGCTTTCCTACCCTACTGGCGGGCCGAGGGTGTTCGCCCACGATCGGGGATCGATGGCCGGACCGATCGGGCCGGGCCGGATGTCAGTGGCGGCTGGCAGCATGCATTCCATGACCACAGTGACCGCGGCCGACTACGGCTGGATACGCGACTTCTCATCACCGTTCCGCTATGCCCTGGAGAGCGGATACACCCTGACTCTGGTGCGAGGAGTCCCCCCTGAGCAGCTGCTCGCCCTGGCGGGAGCCGAGCCGAGGGGCGTGTGCGAGGGGGCCGACGAACTGATCCGGAGACATCTGGAGCTCCTCGAAGAATCCGAGGGCCAGGACGGCCCCTACGTCCTCGCGGGAGCGTGCGCCGTCCCGGGCGAGGAAGGCGATTGGACTCTCGTTCTGTCCCTCGGTGGGGATTCGTGGCCGCCCGGCGTCATGGAAACCCTTTCGGCCGGGACCCGTGCTGTCTCCCATTCGAGCAACGGCGGGAAACCCATGGAATTCTTCCACTGGTACGAGAACGGGGAGTTGCGCACTCATTTCGAATGGCCCAGGGTCCGGGGCGGCAGCACCCCGGACGAGCTCAATTCCTTGATATGCGAGGTCGGTCTCGGCCTCACGGACGAAGAGATTACCCGTGCCGATCGCAAAGCGGCGGTGTTCGCACTGGCCGAGCGCCTCACCGGGGTCCGGGTGACCGCGGAACTGCTGGCGCAGGCCGAATACCGGACGGCCGCGGTGCCCGAGCCGCCGATCGAGGACTGGAAGGGCATCATCATCGACATCACGGATGCGCACGGCGTGCGGACCTATGTGCACATCGAAAATGATGGACGGTAAGGTATGGATTTATGACCGGAAACATATATGTGGGAAATGCGGGCAAGGATGCACCGCTTGATCGAGGATGGCTTCTCGGTCATTTCAAGGACGCTGGCGACCCTCGCCACACCGATGCCGTCGAGGTCAAGTGGGGAATCCATCCACAGGGCGACGAACGCCTGGAATGGGTGAGAGGTGACGAGCGGACCGCTCTTCTGGTGCTCGTCAGCGGGCGGTTCCGGGTGGAATTCCCGGAGCGGAGCGTTCTTCTGGAGCAGCAGGGGGATTACGTCGTGTGGGGCCCTGGAGTGGACCATTCCTGGTTCGCGGAAGAGGAATCCGTGTTGGTGACGGTTCGCTGGCCGTCGGTGTCCGGTTATGCGGTGACACCGGAATAGCGAAGAGGAATGGCCGGCGCCCGGGGCACGTCAGGCGGCGGGTTCGGGGGTTGGGTTGCCGTAGTAGGCGTTGGGGCCGTGTTTGCGGGTGTAGTGGCGGGCGAGGAGGTGTGGGGGTGGTGGGGCGGTGGG
>NZ_JBSFCQ010000025.1:0-126876 GCF_053891435.1 Streptomyces sp. NPDC002276
CAGCGAGTTGGTCACGAGTCTCATCCGGGATGCGCATGCCACACCAACGAGCTTCAGGACAGGAAGCAACACCTTGATTCCCTGCAAGCCCTTAGTCTCAGGTCGGTCGCGGTTGAACTGCCGGTAGTGCCTGGGCTGTTCGTGATGGTGGCGGGTTTCGGTGTAGCTCTTGGCCTCGGTGGCGAGCTTTTGTTTCTGCGGTACGACACAGGCTGTCATGCACCGCTCCGCGTAATCGCGGGTGAGCGCTGGCCTAGACACACTCCAGCGAGGTGGAGGCCTCTCAGGCCGCGTTTGAGATCTGCTCCGTCTCGTGGACGAGGTGGCGCCGGAGCGACCGGTGACGGAGGTGGTCGATGAGGTAGTGGTGAATCAGTGCCTCATCAGGGAGGAAGGCGAACGGCGGCGCAGGAACCAGCGGTTGCGGAGTCAGCTAATGTCCGAGCATGGCAGAGAAGGACATACTCGGGACAGCACCAGACCCTGTGGCAGCCAAGTGGCAGGTCGTGCGCGAGATGGACGCGAACCTCATCGACAAAGCCCTTGTAGAGGCGGCATACGCAAACCCCGCCCTCCGGGCTCTGTTTCCGCTGGTCAGCCATGGATCGTTGCAGTTCAGCCGGTGCACCCGCTTCCCTTGGTCGCAGGACCTGCCCAGGATCTTCCCCCTCTTCGGTGAACGATTTCGCGTGAGGCAGCTGCATGAACCGCGAGGCCCGGGACAGGAGGAGGTCGGGGAAGCAGACTCCGCCGAAGCCGACTCCGCCGAAGAAGCCGTCAAAATCGTAGCCTCGCACCTTCCTCCAGGCTGCGGTCCCGCCGTGGACGGCACACCCGACGTCCTCGAACCGCTCAGCCGAGTCAGGTAGCTTGTCCGGCCGCGGTGCGTACGAGCGGGTGCGGGCCCGGCCGCGTCGCCGGACTGCCACGGGCGAGTCTGCGGACCATGCTGCCGATCATCGCCCACCGGATCACGGTCTCGGACCGGGCCGGGCCGGAATGGTCTCGTAGTCCCGGGTGAGGCCACGGTGGGCGGTGGGCCAAGAGAAGGTGGGCTCGATCGCCCACCGCTTGGGGTGGACCTGAAAGCCGCGCCGGCCAGGGCCTTTACGGACGATGACCAGCTCGCGGCCGAGGATCTGGGCAGTCCGATCGGCCAGGCGGCCGGCGAAGCCCTGACCCGCCCAGTACTTCTGGATCTGCGGGTGGTCGAGCCGGGCCCACAGGAGCGGTCGACGGGCGCCGTCGCGATCCTGGACGCTCGCGGCGACGACGTGGACCGCAATGAGCAGGTCGAGGGTGTCGGTGACCAGGAACCTCCTGCGACCCTTGACCTTCTTGCCGGCGTCGAAGCCCCTGGTTGCGGCGGGGACGGTGTCCGGCGGTGCGGATGGACTGCGAGTCGATCAGGCCGCCGTACCAGTACACCGTCTGCCAGGGCGGGAAGTCCTTCGGCAGCTGCCGCCAGGCGCACCCGGTCCGTACCCCATAGAAGGTCGCGTCCACGATCCGACGCCGCGGATGCTTCTCCCGCCGCCCGTCCTTCGGTCCCACCCGCGCCGACGGCAGCAACGCCTCCACCAGAGTCTACTGTTCGTCCGTCAGGTCCGACGGGGACCCACCCCCAGAACGACTCACGGAGAGTTCGACGAGCACGTCAGGTCAGCCCACGGCTACGGCAGATCTCAAACGCTGTCTCAGGGCGCGATCCGGCGGGAGAGCGCGGCGCGGATCGCGGACAACCACAGCGGGCCCTCCCCGGTGGGGACCATGGTGAGGTCGGTGGCCCACCGCCGGATCGGCCTGGGCGTGGTGAAGTCGGGTTGCACCGAGTGCGGGGCAGGGGCGGTGTTCGGAGCGCGGCGCGTGAAGCAAGCCCTTGTCCTGGCGGGGCTGATCCTGGCAAGGCCGGCTTGGCGTATGAGTCGCTCGACTCGCCTGCGGCCGACGTGCACGCCCTCACGTTTGAGGACGGCGTCCACGCGGGGGAGCCGTAGCCGGTCAGACTCGTCGTGGACCTGACGGATCCTGCCCGTCGCTTTGGCGTCCCGGCGGCGCCGTTCGCTGGCCTCGGCCTTGGCCATGCCCCCTTACCGCAGACCACTCGTTGCGGGCCCGGTATGAGTTCATCCTGTGGATCGAGGTTCAGGGGCGGTGGACGATGAGGAAGAGTCGCTGGAACGGAAAGAGAGTGCGTCCGTCCGGCATGGTCGGGTAAGCCGCGCGAAGTCGATCCAGGTAGGCGCTACGGAACGCATCGAACTCGGCAGAGGTCAGTCCGTCGATGACGGGCCGTAGTCCAGCGGCCTCGACCCAGGCCCACACCGGATCGGGACCGTCCAGGGCGTGCAGATACTCAGTGCTCCAGATGTCCACTTCGGCGTCCGGGCCGGCTAACAGGTTGTAGTAGCCCACCGCATCCAACGCGTGCCGACGGTACAGCGACCGACGCAGACCGGGATCACCCAGCGGCGTACCGCCCGGCCCACCTTCCTCCAGCGTTTCCGTCATCAGCCGGAACCACGGCGTGCGGTGGAACACCGGCATCTGCGCCGCCAGTACGCCGCGGGGAGCGAGGTCGCGGACGATGCGCCGCAGGATGTCGCCGTGGTTGGGGACCAAGTGGAACAGCGAATTGGCAAACACCAGATCGGGACGGCGCTGTGGGCGCCAAGAGCTGATCTCCACCCGGTGCAGATGTGCCGCGGGCGCGGCCTCGGCTGCGGTCCGCAACATCTCCGGGGAACTGTCGACGCCGTGAACCTCCGCGTCGGAGAAGCGTTCGGTCAACACGCGCGTGAGCGTCCCCGGACCGCACCCCAGGTCGTACACGACCGCGGGAGGCGCGTCGAACGAAACGCGGTCCAGCAATTCCAGCGCCGGGCGTATCCGGTGTTCCGGGAAACGCAGGTACAACTGCGGGTCCCAGCTGACTTCTGACGGCCTGTCACTTTTGTCGGTGTCTGCGGCGGTCACTTCACTTCCACTCCTTCGCTGGAGGGATCTGTATGCGGTCAGGAGCCGGAGACCGGTTGGACGGCGACACCATCCGTGCCCACCTTGGCCATGGATCGGGAAACGGCAGCCCGAAGCTGTCGCTCGACGACGTCCAAGGCCGTCGGCCCGAGCTCTTTCATCGTGCACAACCGGAGCACCTGCTCTACCCCTCCGGGCAGTGGACGGCCGATGAGGGTGTTTCCTGATACGTAGAGGCTGGTCAGCGGTTCATCAGCGGCCTCGGCGAGGATCGAGTCGAGTGCCAAGCGGCCGAGGGCGCCTCTGGGGACGCGCCCGTATGTGCCTTCCCGCAGTCCGATGGACAGATTGAGGATGCTCAGGTCCGGCGCGAAGCAGCTGATGACCTCGGAATCCACGGCGCAGCTTGCGGTTGGCTCTGCCCGCCGAGCCGCGGAGAACCGCTTGTGCAGTCTCTGAGCCGTCGCGATGCAGCCGCCCAGCAATCGGCCGTAGCCCTGGGAATGCAGCCCGATCTGTCGGTGTGCGGCCCATACGGCGGCAGCCGCCGCTCCGGGGCGACCCCCTTCGAGTGTGTGGGGACCGAAGGGGATTCGACTGCCGTTGCCGTGACCGAAGTACGTCGACTCCCGGGCCACGAGGGAGACCGCTCGTCTGTCACGAAACACCAAGGCGCCTGCCGGATAGGGGCTGTGGCCGCTCTTGTGGGGATCCACAGTGACCGAATCGGCGAGGGGCAGCGCACGGAAAGCGGCGTGGACCTCTGGTTTCATGCGGGCGCCACTCCCGTCCAAGGGCCGGTCCTCGAAAGCAGCCATCGTGCCGTCGGGTTGCAGCCACAGGCTGCGGCAGTATCCGCCGAAAGCGGCATCGACATGGACGTAGAACGAAGCGCCGAAACGCCGTTCACAATCGGCCCGCAACCGCAGGATGGCGTCGAGGTCGTCGACCGCGCCTTCCCCACTGCTGCCGCACATCGCCACCACGGCCAGGATCGGCTGCCCGTTCGCCAACAGGTCGCGGACTCGCCTGCCGAGTGCCTGTACGTCCACCCTGTGCAGCGGAGTCAGTTCCATCTCCTCCACATCGGCGGGGCCCAGCCCGAGCAGGTCGGCGCACTTGTCCCACGTGTAGTGCGCACTGCGGGCGAGCAGCAGGGTGCCTGATGTGTGCGCCTCCCGCCGTTGCTCGGCGGCCAGCCGCGCCACCTCGGGGAGAAGCCCGCGCGCGGAGAGGGCCTCGACGAGATCCAGCACCTGGGGCACTGGCATGTTGGCGAGCACCAAGGGGGAGCGATCGGAGACGAGGTCGACCGCGGCGGGGTGGGCCGCGGCCGCGGAGGGCAGGCTGCGCAGGTTGCGGGCGATCCACATGGCTTCGAAGTTGGCCGTGCTGCCGCCGGATGACAGGTGCGCCCACCCCGTGTCGGGCTGGTAGCCGATCAGCTGGCAGAGGTCCTCGGAGACCTCGTGTTCCAGCTCGGTGGTCACCGGAGCGGTCTCAGGTGTGACGTTGTTGGGGTTGTAGAGCATCGCGCAGAGGTGCGCGAGGCTTGCCGCTACGGGGATGTCAGGCGTCATGTGGGCCAGATACAACGGCGAGGGGAAGGGCGTCGCCTGGTGCGCAAGTCGCCCGGACAATTCGCGCACCAGGCTCGCGACGGCGTTCATATCTCCCGCCGGCCCCGCGGTGTCATCCGCCGCGCTCTCGTGCGTGGGGTCGATGAGGGCCGGTGCGGCAGCTTCCGCGCACTGCGCGTGCCACCGGTAGTAGTCGTCGATGACTTGCCGCAGCAGTTTCGTGAACATGTCGCGGTTCTCCGGGTGCGGAAATAATCCCCCACCCGAGTGCGTGTGCCGCATCGGCCCTCCTTTCCCGCGTTGTCCCGTCAGTGCACCATGTGAGCGGAGATGCGATCGAAGAGCAGATCGATCTGGTCCCATGCTTGGGCGCATACCTGCATGAGCTGCGGGAATTGCGCGGCCGACAGTCCCCTGAGGTAGTCACGGCCCAGTTCCCGGTGATCCTCGTCCACTTCGGAATGGAGATCGAAGTAAGAGGTGTCGGCCGTGTCTTCCTCGGTGAAGGCCACGCTGGTGCGTTCGCCGAACACCTGGCAGCACGTCTCTACGGCCATGTGAACGATGACGATCTTCGACGCCTCGTCCGTTCCGTGCATTTGCATCACGAACCAGTTGCCGACGGCTTCCAGAATGGGGTCGTAGACCGTGTCGCTGACGCCATGCTTTTCCTTGAGCAGGAGGTCGTGTCCGAACTCCTCGCGCAGATGGCCCGCGTACACCTCACGCAACAGCGGATCGGCGCAGGTCGCCTGCCGCGCATAGAGCATGCGCTGAAAGTACACGGACCAGACGTAGAGAGCGGACACGAAGCGGTCGCGCATCGTGTGGTCTCGTCCCACATGACCGCCGTCGAACAGGTCGAAGAAGTGGTGATCGCTGAATTTGCGCAGCCGCTCGGCGTTGTATTCCTCCAGTTCGGCCAGTGGTGCGGAGGTCCCGCCGAACTTGACTCGTGGTGCACTTTCGTTCTCGTAGAGCCCGCTTCCCTCGAATTGCACCGAGAGTCCGCAGAACTCCTCACCCGGCCTGGTCACGAAGCCGTGCCGGGCGCCCGGGGGAACGGCGACGGTGTCACCCTCGGTCAGCTCCTGCTCCCTGTCCCCGAGGAGTCGGACCGAGCCCTTGCAGACGAGGATCATCGACTTGATCGGATGTTGGTGGACATCCAGTTGCTCACCGTCGGCAAGGCGTACCCAGGCGACTGAAAGGCGGCCGGTTTCCGGGAGAAAGTCGGCCAGAAGGTCGTTCCGCCGGAAGTCCCGCTGCTCTCCGAGATGGTGGGCGTTGCCCTCCACCATGACGGAGGAAATCCGCCGGATGTCGTTGCGTGAGACGGTCAGGACTGCGGTGTCCAACTGCTTTTCATCCATGGCGAGTTGTTCGGTCACGTGTGTTCACCTTCCTGTGAACGCGAATGGGGGGAGGGAAATCAAGGGGGGTGCGTTGAGTGTTTCATTGGAGAGCGGAAAGCAACTGCGCGTTCTCGGACGAGGATCCGATGGAGATCCGCAGATGGTTGCGCCAGCCTTCTGGCTCGGATGCCACGGCGATATGAGCATCTTGCAGTTTTGCCGTCACGGAGTCCTGGTCGGCGATCCGAATGGAAATGAATCCGGCGTCCGCGAAGACATCGAGCACGTCAGGACAGTCCATGAGGTTTTTCGCTAACCGGTCGCGTTCTGCCATGCAGGAAGCGATCCTGGACGCGAGTTGTGCGGGGTTGGTCAATTCCGCTGCCGCCGCTTCGGTGACGAGGTTCGGGATAGGGAAGGGCGGTCGGACCTTACGTACTGCGTCAAGGATGGCAGGCGCTCCGAACAACGCTCCGAGCCGCAAATTTGCCATGCCCAGGGCCTTTGACATCGACCGCACCGAGACCAGTCTCGGGTGGGATTCCAGCTTGTGCCGGTGCGAAGGCCGAGCGGTGAATTCGGAATAGGTCTCATCGATGATTACGACCCCGTCAAAGCGATTCAGCAAGCAGTCCAGGTCGTCGGAGTCCAGACAGGTACTGGTCGGGTTGTTGGGGTCGCAAAGGAAAATCCCCTTTACCGGAAGTGACAGCAAGCGATCGATGTCCAATCGGTCGTACCGCGCCCCTCCGAGTGGCACACGATATTGTGCAACGTTGTGCAGTGTGGCGAGTCGCTCAAAGAAGCCAAAGCTTGGCCAAGTGACCGCCACGGCATCCTTCTCCGGTTCAAAGAGTGCCCGTAGTAAGAGATCGAGGGCTTCCGTGGCGCCGCGGGTGATCACCGCATCCGCTTCCGAGGGATGACGTCCGCTGCCTTCGGTGGTGGTGTCGGTCGGCTGTGGAGCAGTGATTGGGTCGATAATTTCCAGTGCGCTCAGATATAGGGGAACGAGGAAATCAGGTGAGTGCTCGGGGTAGCGGCGATACTGTCCGCCGAAAGGGTTCTCATTGAATCGAAGGTTGATGAATCCAGAGTCTTCAGGGCGATCTCCTGAAGGGCCTGGTAATCCCAATGTCTGAATGCATTCTCGCATTGGTCCGATACCTTTACGGGGTCTTAGGGTTTGGTGGGGTGCGCCTGCCGTCTGCTCCGCCGGGTGGTTGAGCAGCCATGAGGTATCTCCAAGAAATGGCAGGACGGCAGAATCAAACTGCCCCTCAATGCACCGCAACGTTGCAGGCGTCGGACCGGTCCAGGTCGCGCAGCTCACCCGCCTGCCAGGTCACAGTTATTCGCGAAAGACCAAATCGTGGCTACTCCGAATATGGTGACAGGTTGCTTTTCCATATACTTGTCATCCAGTGCACAATTTTCTGTCGGTACGTGCCACGGCACCGGAGCCGGCGGTGGTTCCGATCGTCAAGGGCGGTCGGCGCGGTAGCCCGGTACGCCGCCCGGGGTGACGCGCCAAAAGCCGCGCGGATCCGAGCGGCCTGCTGGACGAGTTTCGCGGTGGACCACCTGGCGGGCGCCTCCTGCTGTGCGCTGCCCTCTGCCTTCGCCCTCGGCGGAGTCTCCGGCGGAAGTCTCGGGCTCACGGCGTCGACCCCGACCCACGGCTGTCGCGGGTTCCTGGCCGAACTACTGCTGTCGGAATGCGATGACCGGGCCCGTCGCCGCGCCGAGCGTCGCACCGAAGTGGTCGGCTTTCCACGCGAGAAATCGATCCGGCAGTTCGGCTTCGACGCCAACCCCGCCATCGATTGACGCACCATCATCGAGACCGGCACCGACTCCTACCGGCTGGCCCCCACTCCCGCTCGCGCTGAACAGGTGGCGGCGGCCGCGGACGCCGGTCGACGAAGCCGTGGGGCGGGTCGCGGTGTTCCCGCGCCCGCCCTCGCCGGCCTATCGCAGGGAGATATTGAGCTTCTCGCCGACGGTTCGGTAGCCGATCCGGGCGTAGATCCTCTCGATGCCCGGATCGCCCGGCTCCAGCCACACCGTCCGGCAGCCTCGATCCAGGACTGCGGCGGTCAGGTAGGCGGAGAGCGTCGCGCCGATACCGCGCCGCCGGGCGCTCTCGGCGACCGCGAGGCCGGCCAACTCGCTCAAGCCGTCCACCGGTGAAGAGCAGACACCCGCGCCGACCGCGGTGCCGTCGTCGGTGCTGGCCAGTGCGACCACGCCGCCGCCCGTGATGGTGTCGCGCAGCCAGGCGGTCTCACCCGTTGTCGGCTCACCCGGCTGTCCGTACCCGGCGTGCTGCACCGTCGCGGTGGCGAGGAGCCCGGCGTCATCGGTCGGCTCAGTGATCAGGACGTCGGCCGACGCTCTGGGGATGATGAGTGTTTCAGCTGCGCAGGCCATGACCGCGGCACGGTTCTCGGCCGTGAACCCCGCTGCGAGCAGGGCCGCTTCGACCTGCGGCGCGCAGGTGGGCAGGTACTCCAGACGCGGCACCCGATCGAGCGCGCGGAACGTGCTGACAAGGGCGCTGATCTCGCTCGCGGTCGGCGCGGCCCCGTCATCCGGGATCGCGTAGTTGGCGAAGGGGCTCGGCCAGTTTCGGTCATGGCGCACCACGAACGGTCCGCTCCGCAGATGGCCGTAGGAACGCAGGGCGCGCGTGCGCGCATGGTTTTGGACGTCGAAGTCCATAGGAGGATCCCTCTGAAGGCATGTGTGAACTCGGACATGCCGCCGATATCGCCGGGCCCGCAAACAGGCACGCGTCAGGTGATTCGTTCGGTGCATCGGCGGCTCAAGTAGCGAACTCGCCCGCATCCAATTGGCTTCAGCTCCAGCTCTGGGAGTCCTTGCGGTCAGCGGCGATCTTGGCATGTCCACTGCCCACTGGACAAGGTGCTGAACGGGTCGCTGTCGCTCGGCGAGCTGGGTCGGCCCGGATCTGGCCCGGATCTGGCCCAGGTCTGTGGTCAGTGCGCCTCGGACCGAGGTGCCTTGTCCTCTTCCAGGCGCTGGATCAGGTCTTCCACGTAGGCGCGTGTCTCGTCGTGGCCGGCGGACATGCCCAGGCGGTCCTCCAGGACCAGGACCCTGGCGACGCTGGTGGTGAGGAACACCAGCACGAGCGGGGGACAGGTCTCGGGTGGAATTCCATAGCGTCGCAGGATGCCCGGGAGGGCCTCGGCCTGTGCGGCGCGCAGTCGCTCGGCGTAGTGGGCGACCTCGGTCCGGATGGTCTCGCGGTGGTTGGCCAGAGACATGAACTCCATGGTCAGGGAGGCGCCGGCCGGGTCGGTGCTGAAGGCCCACAGGGCCCGCAGTGGCCGGTCGGAGGCGAGCGCCGCGGCCTGTTGTTGCAGTCCCTGTTCGGCGCGACGGCGGAACAGGGCGAGGAAGAGGTCGTCCATGGTGTGGAAGTAGTAGTGCACGAGTTGGTGCTTGAGCCCGGCCTGCGCGGCAACCCGGCGTGCGGTCACGGCCGGGTAGCCCTCTGCCAGGAGCAGTTCCTCGGCGGCGTCCAGCAGCACACTGCGGTTCTTGGCGTCGGGCGAACCGTAGCGGCGGGGTGACGACGTCACACGGTCTCCGTTCTCTCGGCGTAACTCCGGCCCGCGCCGCATGCCTTGACGGCTCAGGACCCCGACGCTAAGCATATGTCCAGCATTGCTGTACGACCGTCCAGCATCCGTGCCACGGGTGCGGCTCCAGGGGAGGACGCAGTGCCCGACTTCGACAGCACCGACTTCGACAGCACCGACTTCTTCACTGACGGATCGGTCGTGAACGATCCGTATCCCTACTTCGAGCACCTGCGGGCACGCTGCCCGGTGCACCGCGAGTCCCACCACGGCGTCGTGGCCGTCACCGGCTACGACGAGGCTGTGCGGGTCTACCGCGACCACGAGACCTTCTCCTCCTGCAACTCGGTGACGGGCCCGTTCCCGGGCCTGCCCGCCGAGCCCGAGGGCGACGACATCGGGCAACTGATCGAGCAGGTGCGCGAACAGTTACCCATGAGCGAGCACATGGTGACGATGGACCCGCCGCTGCACACCGCACACCGTGCTCTGCTGGCCCGCCTTCTGACGCCCCGGCGGCTGAAGGAGAACGAGGAGTTCATGTGGCGGCTGGCCGACCGGCAGATCGACGAGTTCGCCGCCCGCGGACGGGTCGAGCTGTTGCGGGAGTACGCCCAGCCGTTCGCCCTGCTCGTGATAGCGGATCTGCTGGGTGTCCCCGAGGAGTTCCACGAGCCGTTCCGCGTCCGGCTCGGCCTCCAGAAGGTGGGGTCCCTGGTCCCGGACGAGGCCGTGTCGGGCAACGCGCTGGAGTTTCTGGAGGAGCAGTTCGGCTCGTTCGTCCGGGAGCGACGGCGCGAGCCGCGCGCCGACGTGCTGACCGCGCTGGCCACCGCCACGTTCCCGGACGGATCGACACCCGACGTCACGGACGTGGTCCGGGTGGCCACCTTCCTGTTCGCCGCCGGCCAGGAGACCACGGCCCGACTGCTCAGCTCAGTGCTGCTCGTCCTCGCCGAACACCCCGATCTACAGGCCCTGTTGCGCGAGGACCGCAGCCTCATCCCGGCCTTCGTCGAGGAGACGCTACGGCTCGAAAGCCCGGTCAAGTCCGACTTCCGGCTCGTACGCCGGTCCACCACGCTGCACGGCGTGGACCTGCCCGCGGGCACCACCGTGATGCTGCTCAACGGCGCCGTCAACCGTGACCCGGCCCGATTCGAGGAGCCCGACCGGTTCCGCATCGACCGGCCGAACGCACGCGAGCATCTGGCGTTCGGCCGCGGCGTCCACGCGTGCCCGGGCAGCCCGCTGGCGCGGGTCGAGGCGAGGGTGAGCGTCGAACGGCTGCTGGACCGCATGGCCGACATCCACCTCGACGAGGCGGAGCACGGCCCGGTCTCCGACCGTCGGCTCAGCTATGAACCCACCTACATCCTGCGCGGCCTGACGGCCCTGCACCTCGCCTACACGCCGGTCGGCTGACCGCTGGGCAAGCCGCGCCTGCGCGGGACGTCCCGCATCGAGAGGAAGGTCCATGCCCCCCAGCACAGACACTGCCCCGGCGAGCCCCCGAACCGCCGTGGTCACCGGAGCGGCGTCGGGGATCGGGCTCGCGGTCGCGCGGCACCTGACGGCGGCAGGGCACCGCGTGGCCCTGCTCGACCGGCGGGCCGAGGCCGCCGAGTCGGCTGCCGTCCGACTCCGTGAGACCGGCGCGGAAGCGACGGCCTACGCGTGCGACGTCTCCGACCGCGGTGCGGTCGTATCGGCGCTCCGGGCGGTCCGCGAGGCGTACGGTCCGATCACTGTCATCGTCACGAGCGCGGGCGTCGAGACGTTCGCCTCCGTCACCGACATCACGCCCGAGGCCTGGGAGCGGGTGTTGGCGGTCAATCTCACCGGCACGTTCACGTGTGTGCAGGCCGTCGTCCCCGACATGCGTGCCGCGAAGTGGGGGCGGATCGTCACCATCTCGTCCTCCAGCGCCCAGCATGGCGCCCCGAACATGGCCCACTACGTCGCCGCCAAGGGAGGCGTCATCGCCCTGACCAAAGCTCTCGCGGTCGAACTGGCCGCGGAAGGAATCACCGCCAACACCGTCCCGCCCTCGATCGTCGACACCCCGATGGCCCGCGAGGCCGAGAAGCGTGGGGACTTCATCGGCGTCGACACCGTCGCCGGCATGACCCCGGTGCGTCGCGCCGGAACGCCGGACGACATCGCGGCCGCCTGTGCTTTCCTCTGCTCCGACCAGGCCGGATTCATCACCGGCCAGCAGATCGGGGTCAACGGCGGCTGGTACATGTGAGCCCGGTCCGCCGCGACACACGACATTCGATTCGGGCCGCACCGTGCCCAGGTGCGGCGCGCTCTCCAGTCGTTGGGCTTCCCCGTCATTCGGCGCGTGTGTACGGGATGTGCCCGGTGTCTGGCGGGTCGGGTTCGTACTCCAGGCTCGCAGGGGATCGTGAGCCGACTCGCCGGCCGGCGCGACGATCACCTCAGCTGATCGGATGCGACGCTACGTCCGGCGGGGAAAGCGGTCGCCCAGGACGAAGTCAGCGGGCCAACTCTCCGTCAGCACCTTGCCGAGCAGGGGATCGCTGGACTCCAGAACCTCACTGATGCGGACCGAGCCGTCCTCGTTGATCCGTTGGCCGCCGAGGACGACGGGGGCGCGCAGGACGTCCTCGCCCCAGGGGTCGATGGCGTTGCACAGCAGGCCCTCGAAGCGGTGGTCGGCCAGGTCGTCGTCGTGGACCCGCTGCACGAAGTCGTCGAACACGGTCGGCTGGAGATAGACCCAGGCGAGATAGACCACCGTCCTTCCGTCGTCCAGACGGATCGGGAGGCGGACCTTGAGGAAGTTGCCGACGCCCTCCGCGGTGATGATGGCGCCCGTGTCGGACTTCACGAGGCGCCTGCGCTCCTCTTCGGACAGCTCGGCGACCAGGTGGGGCAGGGCCAGGTCGAAGCCGGGGTGCTCGGGATCGAGGTGGCCGCCGCAGTCGCAGGACGCGCCGTGGGTGTGGGTAGTGGCCTGCGCCTGGGCGGGAATGGAATCGGGCCGGGCCGTTGCCGGGTGGCTGGGCTCGTCCTCGTTCTCGCCCTCCGGCAGCGGAAGCAGCAGCGCGTAGAACCGCACGGCCGTGAATGCCGTCGGCTCGGGCAGTCCGAGCGCCGTCATCGCTGCCGAAGCGGCCTCGTGGCGCTCACCGTTGACGCGGATCTCGGCCTCCATCGCGCCGGGGCGACCGCCGTAGAAGACCTTGACGCCGTTGAAGAAGGGCGATTCCAGGTCCGCGGTGAACGAGTCCGCGATCCGGTGCAGCACGTTCGCGTCCAGCAGTGCGCCCTGAAGCCGCCGGTTCTCGTCGACGTCGGTTCCGAGACCGACCGCACCCGACGTGATCATGTGCCAGCCGGGCACGCCACGCTTGTTGTCGGGGCCCGCGTGATCCGCGAACTGCTCGCGGAGGTCGAGGAGTTCGAGCAGGCAGGCGCCCGCTGTCTGCACCCATGTGTTCGCCGCGTCCTGTGGATCGGCGGACATCGACACGACGCAGTCCATGAAGCACGGTACGTCCGGCTGGATACTGACGTCGGGCAGCGCGACGAGGTCGTAATGTTGGCCGCCCCCGTGGTGCGGCGGGGCCACGGCCACGGCCCAACCTTGCGGGCTGACCAAGGAGTTGCCCTTGAGTTCGGCGCCCTGCGTCACTCCTGGCGCGAACTCTTCGAGCCCGGCCCTGACCAGGGCGAGGAACTCCAGGTCGGGCAGCCGCTTCGCCTGCGGCTCCTCTTTGCGCTTATGACGTCGTATCCAGGACATGCGTGGATGGTACTGAGCGCGGCCGACGACCGACGGACCGTATCACCTCAACAGGGCGCTCCGGTGCCGCCGTTGGAATACGGCGGCACCGGAGCGCCCGCGGGTGTCAGAACCAGCTCTGGTTCTGGCCCGAGTTGCACGCCCAGGTGCGGAAGCCGGCGCTGCTGTCGTCGATGCAGCGGTTGGTCTGCTGGTTCCTGAGCTCGATGGTGTTGTCGCCCCACTTGTGCACCAGCCAGCTCTGGTTGGTGCTGGAGTCGCAGTTCGCGGTCTTGAAGCCCTGGTCGCTGTCGTACATGCAGCGGTTGGTGAAGGCGTTCTTCAACTGCACTGTGCCGTCACCCCACTTGTGGACGATCCAGTTCTGCGGGGTGGAGCCGTTGCAGTCCCAGGTGCGGAAGCCGTTGTCGGTGTCGTCGATGCAGCGGTTGGTCGCCTGGTTCTTGAACGTGTTCACGGCGTCGGCCGCCGAGGCGGTCGCGGCGGGCAGCAGCGCGATGGCCGCGGCGGAGACGGCGAGCGCCGCGACGCGGGTCAGGACGGAGACGGACATGGGTGTTCCCTTCGATGGGGTGGTGGTGCCCCGCGGCCGAGTGCGGCGGGGAGTCGGGTGCGGGCGCCTGGACAGAGGAGCGGTCAGCCGCACTGGCGGCTGACGTCGGCCTTGTCGTCGCCCTTGAGGTAGATCGCGCTGACGTAGCCGACACCGCCCGCGTTCAGGGGCAGTTCGATCCACTTGTCGTTGCTGTAGCCCTCGGCCGTGACGAGCTGGCCCGTCTTCCAGCAGTTCGCCGGGTAGCTCTCGTTGGGGTACACCGTGCTGACGACGCCGCAACTGGTGGCCGCGCAGGAGCGGACGTTGGCCTGCGCCCAGGCGGTCACGCTGGTGCCCTGCCCGCCACCACCGCCGGGCGTGCAGGGCAGGTTCACCCCGCGGTCGCGCAGATACGGCACCGGGTCGATGCCGCGCACGGTGGTGGAGGTGCCGATCCTGACCCGCAGGTGCAGGTGCGGCCCCGTTGCCTCGCCCTCGCTGCCCATCAGGGCGATGCGCTGACCGGCCTGGACGTGCTGGCCGACGACGACGTCCCGCTGGTACATGTGCCCGTATTCGGTCACCGTGCCGTCGTCGTGCAGGATGCGGATCCACTGCCCGTAGCCGCTGGCGGGGCCCGAGTTGATGACCTCGCCGGAGCCCACGGCGTAGATGGGCGTCCCTTGGGCGTTGGCGATGTCGACGCCGTCGTGGCTGTCGCTGTAGCCCTGGGTGATGACCCCGGCGGTCGGGCGCGAGGCGGCGAACGCGGCCGGGGCGGCCGGTGCCGCGGCGGCGGGCAGGGCCGCCGTCAGCGGCAGCAGGACGGCGGCGGCCGTGACGAGTCCGGCGTACGGGAACAGACGCACGAGGCTTCCTCTCCGGTGACTTCTGGTGGACGGCACGGAAGCTATCCGCGGCTCCTCGGTCGGCGGCATCCGGAACGTTCCGGAATGACGCGGCGGCGCGCGGCCGGATAGGGCTGTGGATCGTCAACCGCACCGTTTTCCCGACCAGTTGGAGAGATGCGTCATGCGATCCACCACCAGACGACTGATACAGGGCGTGTGCGCCCTGCTGGTTCTGGGCGGGCTGCCGCCGGTCGCCGCCGCTGCCGCCGACGGCCCCGGCCACGAACGCCCCGCCGCCCGCCCGGTCACCGACTGGCGCATCGACCTCGCCGCCGCCTCGGCCGACCAGCACAACACCGACCACCGCAACAACGGCGCGCTCACCATCGGCGATCGCCGCGCCCGCACCGCGTCCGCACCCGGCAGGGCCTTCGCCGTGTACACCGCGCCGACCCGCAGCCTCGGACGGCAGGCCGACACGTTCACCGTCCGCCCACGGGCCCAAGTACCCGCGGGAACACAGGTGGTGACCGAGGTACGGGGGAGCGACCACCCCGGACGGTGGACGCAGTGGACCACTCCCGACCGCGCCGGTCGGCTGCGGCTGGCGCAGGCCGTCTCCGTCGTCCAGGTGCGGCTGACCCTGCTCGGCGGCCGTACCGCCGCCCCCGCGGTCTCGGCCGTCTCCGTCCACGCCGACCTCGCACAGCCCGCTCCCCGGGCACCCCGCGCACTGACCACGGCCTCCCCGACGTACCGCGTCTTCGCCACCCGCGAGGGCCTCGCCGGGCAGACCACCGCCAACGGCCATGTCATCCAGCAGCGCGACCACTTCGTCGCGCTGCCGTCCCGGCGGATGCTCGCCTCCAACGGCGGCCACGAGTACCAGGTACGGCTCTGCTACCAGCGCACTGGACGCTGCGAGACGGCACCGGTGTGGGACGTCGGCCCCTGGAACACCCAGGACGACTACTGGAACCCGTCCGCGCAGCGGCAGATGTGGGGTGATCTGCCGCAGGGCACGCCCGAGGCACAGGCCGCCTACCAGTCCGGCTACAACGGCGGCCTCGACGAGTTCGGGCGCCGGGTCGCCAACCCGGCCGGCATCGACGTGGCCGACGGCACCTTCTGGGACGGCCTGGGCATGACGGACAACGACTGGGTGGACGTCACCTTCCAGCCGTCCGGCGACACCGGCGGGCAGACGAACGTCACGGCGTGGACGCAGGCCAACGTCCGCTCCTGCGCCTCCACTTCGTGCGGCGTGGTCAGCACGGTGTTCCCGAACCAGAGCTACCCGGCGAACTGTTGGAAGACCGGCCAGGTCGTCACCGACGAGGGCTACACCAGCGACAAGTGGATCGAACTGGCCCTGAACTCGGGCGGAGTCGGCTACGTCAGCGGCATCTACCTCAAGGGCGACGCGACCGGCGGCGTGACCCGCCAGTGCGGCACCTGAGCCGACCCGCCCCGGCCGTCACCCCGTAACGTGCCGGAGTCCCTTCAACGCCCTTGTACGGCACCGTCGTTGCCGCACACCGAGGCGAAGAGAGGGCGAGAACCATGAGGTTGAGGCCGACGGGAAGAGCGGGCTGGGCGGCGGCACTGACGGCGCTGCTGATGACGGCGGGACTGTGCGCGAGCGCACCGGCCGCGTCGGCGGCGCCCACCGCCCGCCCCGACTTCCGGCTGCCGTTCCCCTGCGGGCAGACCTGGCAGCTCCAGACGTACCTGGGACACGATCCCGACGACAAGAAGCTCGACATGTACCACGTCGACGGCCCGACCCTGGGCGCCACCGTCACCGCGTCCGCCGCCGGCACGGTCACCGAGTTCTTCGAGCCAGGCGGCATCGAGATCAACCACGGCGGCGGCTGGTTCAGCGTCTACCTGCACATGGACCGCATCGACGTCCACCTCGGCCAGCAGGTCGCGTCGGGGGATCCGGTCGGGCGGCTGGGACTGGTCGGCACGGAGGAGGCGCATCTGCACTACGAGCAGCTCTACGACACCAACGGCGACAACGACGGCGAGACGGACGAGATGGTCAACCCGGTGCTCCAGGGCACCGAGTACCGGCTCACACCGGACGGCCCGTTCCCGCGCGTCACCAGCACCAACGCGTGCGACGGCGGGGGCGGCCAGCCGACCACCAAGTACTGGGTGGACACCCTCGCCGACGCCACCGGCTATCCCGACGCCGACTGCACGCACGACAGCACATCGCGCTGCGCAGCCCAGGGCACCCTGCGCAAGGGCACCAACTACGTCCTGTGCCGGAAGTGGGGCGACGAGGTGCGGGTCGGCGCCGCGTACAACCACTGGTGGCTGCTGACCGACCTCGACGAGGTGACACCGGGCGGCCGGGGAAGGGCGTACGTCTCCGCCTACTACCTCGACCGATGGGGCAACGACGAGGCGAAGGACAACGACGGCCGGGACATCCCCGCGTGCACCTGATCCGGCCGGATCAGGTGCACGGCCTCAACGGCAGGTGGGCAGGGCGGGCCGGTCCTTGGTGCGCACGGCGGGGAACCACGCGGTGGAGTCGGCCGCGCCGCCCGGCAGCCGGACGCGGTACCACTCGGTGGTACGGGTACCGAACTCGTCGGTCACCGGCAGCCCTTGAGGCAACCGGCACTGCGCGGTGAGGACGTCTCCGTGCCACACACGGGTGGCCACCACGTTGCTGACGGTGTACGGCGCCAGCGGGTCGATCGCCAGACCGAGGCTGCACTGCTGATCACGGTCGGCCGCGTGGGCCCGGCAGGTCGGCTCCACGTTGTACACCTTGATGGCGGCGGGACCGGCGGTTTCGGAGACGTTCTCGGCATGGACGGGGTTGTCCCGCGTTCCACTGTCGCCGTCCGCGACGTAGACCCATCCGGCGACCGCCGCCGCGCACAGTGCGGTGGCCGCCGCGGCGCCGAGGACGATCCGTCGTCGGCGCCGGTCCCCGTCGGCACGTGCCGCGCCTGTGCCGCCGCCATGGGTTTCCGCACCGATGCGGGCCAGCAGGGCTCCCGCGGTGCAGGCGGCGCGTGCCTCATGGGTGGGGGCGAGGCAGTCGGTGGCCAGGTCGCGCCAGAACGGCGGTACGGCGGGATCCAGCCGCAGGGGCGCCCGGCCGCCGGCGTACTCCTGCGCCGCGGCTCCCCGTGCGGCCGGGGTCGCGCCGGGGAAGGGTGAGATTCCGCCGGTGAACATCTGGTGGACCATGATGCCGAGCGCCCAGATGTCGGCGCTCGGCCGCGCCTGCACACCGCGTTCGCCCAGCGGGGCCTTCCAACGCTCCGGCGGCAGATAGTCGGGCGTGCCCAGCGGCGGCATCCACGCATGCGTGCCATGGGTGCCGTCGAGTTCCGAGGCCAGCCCGAAATCCGACAGGCGAACCGATCCGTCCGCCATGAGGAGAACGTTGTCGGGCTTGAGGTCGCCGTGCACCCAGCCCTGGCCATGCAGATGGGCCAGGCCCTCGCAGATCTGCGTCAGGATCCGCTCGGCCTGCCCGTCCGCCAACCCCGCCTCACCACCGAGGAGTTGGCGCAGGCTGCGCTCGGCACGCTCCATCACCAGCACGATGGCGCCGTCGAGTTCGGGATGGTCCGGCTCGTTCAGTACGAGTGAGTCGAGCACCCGGATCAGCCGGGGATGCCGTGCCCGGCGTCCGAACTCGCGCTCGCGGTGGGCACATTCCAGCAGTCCGCGCGCCTGTTGAGGGGCGAGTCCGGACGTGGGCAGGAACTTCAAGGCGACGACAGCCGGGTGGTCGTCCGTCGTTCCGCGCACGCTCCGGCCCTCGTAGACCCACCCCCAGCCGCCGTCCGCGATCGGTTCGCCTACCTCCCAGTCCCCGACCCGGTAACCGGCGGGAACACGCTCGGCCTCGGCCCCACGGCTCACCGGCCCACCGCCTGGGCACTGCCGCCGGAGGCCGCCGAACGGGACGGAAGCAGCGCGAGATGGGACTCGCCGACCACCCCGAACCGCAGGGCGATTCCGACCAGTGCCTCGCGCTTGCCGTTGCGACGGGCACCCCGGCCCGCGTCACGCGGCTCCGGCAGGACGATGCGGAGTTTCTCCTCGGCGAGGTAGTCGATGTGAGCACTCACCCCGCGGGCGGTGAGACGCGCGCACTGCGGCAGCCGCCGCAGCCGTTCGACGATCTCGGGCGTGGTCGGAACCGCCAGCGCGGACTCGTCACGCAGCCGCGGCTCGCACAGGGCGACCAGGACCAGGAAGTACGTCGCGGTCTCGTCCAGCGAGTACGCGGTCAGGGTCTGCGTGCCCAGTCGGCCGCCGACCGCTCCCTGAGGGTCCAGGTACACATGGTCGGGGGCGAACACCTGGAAACTCACCACCCGGTCCCGGGTGGGCAGGACCACACGCGCGAACTCGAAGGGAATGGGTGCCCCGAGGCGGCGCGGCGGCACCCGCAGATACTCGCCCGCGCCCTCCGGGTTCTCCACCAGATAGCTCTGGGTGGCGCTGAGGTTGCTCAGCAGCCAGTGGTCCTCGCTCACCCGGATCTCCCCGGCCAGCCGCGACACCGCCGGATCGTCGAGCCGCAACTCCACGGCGACCGTGTCCGAGCCGCGCCCGAAGCGGGCGACCTCACCTGCGCCGAGCCGTAGCGTCAGTGGCGGGTCCTGTGACACATGGATCAGTACGCCGCTCATCGTCCCCCGATTCCGGCAGAGCGTGCCTTTCGGGTCGTTTCTCTTCCGCACCAGGCAGGCACACGAGCGCTGGTCAACGCGCACACCCCGTTTTACCTCGATCCTTCCGGTCTTCCGCACGCAGGCCGAAGGAGTACACGAACCCCATTCGTTAACACCGCTGACGCAGCGCGGCGGTTGCATGCGCGAGGACTCTGACACAAAGCTCTTCGAGCTGAGTGCCGGAGGCCCGGGCTTTGGCCGATATCCGCTGCTGCCACGCCCGGTTGCCCTACCCCCGCCGCTAGACGTCAAAATCGATGGCGGCCTGAGAACCACCCGGGTAGGTTGGCGATCTTCGGACGGCAGAGGCTACCGGAGTCCCCGAATGCGAACGCCATGATGAACCCCGACCAGACCTCCGCACGACCTCGCCTCACCGCCGCGCTCGACGGCCTGGCCGCCGTCTTCGGCGGGATGACGGCCCACCCCGACGAGCACAACTGCGAGTGCCACTGGGGCAGCGCCGAAGAACTCGCGCAGCTCAAGGTTCCGGACACGGAGCTGGACCTCGACCTCCTGGACCGCACGTGGCGGGCCCCCGACTGGAGCGACCACGCATCCGTACTGCGCCGGATCCTGCCCCAGTTGACCACGGCGCTCGTGGACGGCTCCGTCGAGCCGCACGACGGGTTCGAGGAGGTCGGCCGCTCGTTTGCCCGCGGTCATTGGCAGCGGTGGCCCACCGCGCAGGCCGAAGCCGTCAGGGAGTTCCTGCACGCATGGTGGGCCGACACGCTCACCGATCCCGATCCCGCGGCACCCGCGTACGAGGTCCTGGCCCTGCTCACCGAGGCATCGGCCACGCTCACCCCCTGGCTCACCACATGGGAGACGCTGACCGGCCGTCCGGCCGACGACCACCTGGCCGAGGCGGCGGCCAAGTGGGAGTACGACCTGCTCGGCGACCAACTCCCCTGGTACTCCTGGGAGAACGAGGAGGAGAAGCGCACCGAGCTGACCGCCTGGCTGGTCCGTAACGCCCCTGCCCGGCTCCGGTCCCACGGCGTATCGGAGGAACTGCTCCACCGGATACGGCTGTTGGGACTCACCGGCGACGACCGTTGGGAGGACCCTCACCGGCCCGGCTACCGCTACTGATCCACGGGACGAACCTGGTGTCGGCCGCCGACCGACGACACCACACCTCGCCGGAGGCTGTGTGCTTCCGAACCGAAGCCGGGAATCAGGCCGCGACGAGCTCCTGCTCACGGTCCGGCGTCTTGACCGCGGGCTTCTTGTTCGGCAGCGAGAGCCGGAAGACCTTGTGCCACGCGGAGTACACCTGCTTGGGCAGCGGCCCGGTGACGTACTCCAGCTCGTACTTCTCGAACAGCGCGCGCACCTTCACCGCGACCTCGGCGTACCGGTTGCTCGGCAGGTCCGGGAACAGGTGGTGCTCGATCTGGTGGGAGAGGTTGCCGGTCATGAAGTGCATGGCCTTGCTGCCGCTGATGTTCGCCGAGCCCATCATCTGGCGCAGGTACCACTGGCCGCGCGTCTCGCCCTGGATCGACCGGCGTTCGAAGACCTGCACGCCCTCGGGGAAGTGCCCGCACATGATCACCGAGTGGGTCCAGATGTTGCGGACCAGGTTCGCGGTGAACGTGGCGCCGAGCGTGGTGAGGAACGACGGGCCCGACAGCAGCGGGTGGATCACGTAGTCCTTGAGCACCTGCTTGCGGATCTTGCGGCCCACGGCCCTCGCCCGCGCGCGGAACTCCGGGTTCTTGCGGCGGCGCTTGTTCAGGTTCTTGCCCAGCTCCAGGTCGTACGCCGCGATGCCGTACTCGAAGAAGCAGGCGTTGAGGAAGTTCCACAGCGGCTGGCCGAGGTGGAACGGGTGCCACCGCTGGTCCTCGTCGACGCGCATGATGCCGTAGCCGAGGTCGTTGTCCTTGCCGATCACGTTCGTGTACGTGTGGTGCAGCTCGTTGTGCGAGTGCTTCCACTGCTCGGACGGCGAGACGTGATCCCACTCCCAGGTGGTGGAGTGGATCTTCGGGTCCCGCATCCAGTCCCACTGGCCGTGCAGGATGTTGTGCCCGATCTCCATGTTGTCCATGATCTTCGCCACGGACAGACCGGCGGTGCCGATCAGCCATGCGGGCGGGAAGATCGAGAACAACAGCACGCCCCTGCTGACCAGTTCGAGCTTGCGCTGCGCCGAGATGACCTTGCGGATGTAGGCGGCGTCCTTCTCGCCGCGGCCGGCGATCACCTCGTCGCGGATCGCGTCCAGCTCCCGGCCGAGCTCCTCGATCTGCTCAGCGGTCAGATGGGCGGTGGGGTCGATGGCGGTCAAGGTGCTCCTACCGTTCGATGTCGCAGGGGCCCGCCGCGGCGGACACACAGGTCTGGATGAGGACGCCCGGCTCGGCCTCGGTGATCTCGCCGGTGCGCAGGTCGCGGACGGCGCCCGCCTTGAGCGGTGTGACGCAGCCGAAGCAGATGCCCATGCGGCACCCGGAGGGCATCAGCACACCGGCTTCCTCGCCGACGTCCAGCAACGGCGTGGCGCCGTCCGCGTCCACGGTCCTGCCGGTGGCGCTGAACGTGACCTCGCCGCCGTCGCCGGTGACGACGATGCCGGGGCGGAAGCGTTCGGTGTGCAGGCGTTCTTGTACGCCGTGCTCGTTCCAGTGCGCTTCGGCGGCGTCGAGCAGGCCCGTGGGCCCGCAGGCCCAGGTCTCGCGCTCGGCCCAGTCGGGCACGAGTGCGTCGAGACGGGCGACGTCGAGCTTGCCGTCCGTGTCGGTGTGCACCTCGGTGAGCCGCAGTTTCTTCTCCGCGACCAGGCCGTGCAGTTCGTCGCGGAAGATCACGTCCTGCGGCCGTGGCGCGCAGTGGACCATGACGACGTCGTCGAACTCGGTGTCGCGCAGCATGCCCATCACGGGCGTGATGCCGCTGCCGGCCGTCAGGTAGAGCACCTTGGCGGGCCTGGCCCGCGGCAGCACGAAGTCACCGGTCGGCTGGTCGAGGTGGATCAGCGTGCCCGGTTTCGCCCTGCGGACCAGGTGGTTGCTGACCTTGCCGTCCGGGATGGCCTTCACGGTGATCGTGACGCGGCCGTCCTGACGGTTGGTCGGCGAGGTGAGGGAGTAGGCGCGCCACAGGCGCACCCCGTCGACATCGACCCCGATCCGTACGTACTGACCGGCCGTGTGGCCGCGCCAGCCCCGTCCCGGCCTGATCACGACGGTCGCGGCGTCACCCGTCTCGGGGTGCACGGCCTCGATGCGCCCCCGCAGGTCGGCGCCCGCACGCAGCGGGCTGACCAGGTCGAGGTAGTCCGACGGCAGCAGCGGCGTCGTGACCATCTCCAGCAGTTTCCACGCCCTGCTGCGAAGGGCTGTACTCGTCATGACTCAAGCCTGCTGCGCCCGAAGGCGTAAAGTCCTGTCCGTAAGGCGTGAATCTGATCGGCAGAATTGTTCGCAGGGAACAAAAACGTGAGCCATGCAATCCAGAGGGCCGGCGAACTGACCCTGGACGAGACGACGGTCACAGCACTCCGGGCCGCGCTGACGAGCACCGCCGACGAGGTCGTCCAGGCGATCATCGACGAGGTGCCGCCCTACGCCAACGCCCTTTCGGGCCCCATGGGCGGCACCATCCGCCGGGCCGTCCGCACCGCCCTGGGGCACTACCTGGACCTCGCGAGCGGCAACGCCACGGGTGGCGACGGCGGTGACGCGGCCTACGATCTGGGCCGCGGCGAGGTGCGCGACGGCCGTTCGATGGACGCCCTGCTCAGCGCCTACCGCGTCGGCGCCCGCGTGGCCTGGCGAGGCCTGGCGGCGGGTGCCGTACCCGCGGGTCTGCCCGCCGCCGAGGTCGCCAAGTTCGCCGAGCTGACCTTCGCCTACATCGACGAGCTCTCCGCCGCGAGCGCCGCGGGCCACGCCGACGAACTGGCCGCCCGGGGCCGGGCCCAGGAGCGCCACCTGGAACACCTGGCCCGTGACCTCCTCGCCGGCGCGAGCCCGGACGTGCTGCTTGCCTCCGCGCAACGGGCCGGGTGGCCGCCCCCGCTGTCCCTGACCGCGGTCCTGCTGCCCGCCGCCCAGGCCCGGCCCGCCTACCGCACGCTCGACCCGAGCACCCTCGTCCTTGACGATCTGCCCGACACCACCGGTGTGCTGCTCGTCCCCGACGCCGACCGACCGCACCTCCTGCGGCAGTTGACCGACCGCGCCGCCGTGGTCGGCCCGGCCCGGCCCTGGACCCGAGCGTCCGCCTCGCACGCACGAGCCGTACGCGCGCGCTCCCTCTCCTCCGACATCCGCGACACCGAGCAGCACCTGCCCGAACTGGTGCTGAGCGCCGACGCGGACGCGTTCGCGGACCTGCGGGCCCGAGCCCTCGCACCGCTGCGGAATCTGCCCGCCGCGACCGCACGGCGGCTGGAGGAGACGTTGCGGGAATGGCTGCTGCACCAGGGCAGACGGGACGAGGTGGCGGCGGCGCTGTTCGTCCATCCCCAGACGGTCCGGTACCGCATGTCGCAGTTGCGGGAGCTGTTCCCGGATCTCGCGTCGCCACAGCGGGTCCTCGAACTGACGCTGGCGGTCGGTCTTCGGGGCGACTGAGAAGCGGGACCGGGCGGGCCCGCCGCACCGCGCGAGGGATGATGGGGACGGAATGACGGAACGTGAGGTCAGGAGCTTCCATGGCGAAGAGGGTTCACCGACCCCGTGAGGACGCGGAGTTCGATTTCGTCCTCGGGATGAGCGGAGTACCCGTCCTCGCGTACTTCACCGGGACATGGCCCAAGGCGATCGAACCCTGCCGGGTGATGGACCTCGTCGTGGAGGGCATCGCCGACGACTACACGGGCCGCCTGACCGCCGTCCGCGCCGACATCACACGCTGTCCGGCCGCGACCGAGCGATACGGGATCACCGGAGCACCGTCCTACGTCCTGCTGAAGGAGGGAGAGGCGGTGGCGCACGGCACGGGACCCATGACCGTCGCCGAGGTACGGAAGTTCCTGGACGGCCACCTCTGAGTGCCCGGGGCCGGCGGAACCCGGCCTGTAGTCTTGATCCACTCCGCGACGCATGTCGTCGAGGCTCGGTCGATCACCGATGGGGCCATGACCGGGAAGCGACATTGAACAAGACCGGAACGACGCACGAGACGCGGCGCCACGGACCCGACACGGGTATCGGCTCGGCGCGAGCCCTGGCCCGCCTCGCCCTGCTGTGCATCGCGGGAGCGGTGGCGGCAGTGGTGGCCGGCACCAACCA
The DNA here is from genome assembly GCF_053891435.1 of Streptomyces sp. NPDC002276. NCBI lineage: Bacteria > Bacillati > Actinomycetota > Actinomycetes > Kitasatosporales > Streptomycetaceae > Streptomyces > Streptomyces sp. NPDC002276. The sequence goes on from NZ_JBSFCQ010000025.1 coordinate 24,657, forward strand.
CTGGTTCGTCCTGCTGCTGGGTCTTGCGGGCCTCGGACTGGCCGGCGCGGGCCTGTGGTGGGCGTTGGCGCACCGCGGATTCGCCCGGCTCCTCGGTGCCCTGCTGGCGGTCGCCGCACCCGTCGGCGTTCTCGTGCTGTACGCCGTGTCGGGCCTGTGGGTGGTCGCGGTGGTCGCCCTCGCGGCGTGGACGGCCGCGCTCGGCTGCGCGCGCAGCGCCCTGCGCCGTCTGCGCAAGCCGCACGGCATGCACACCCGCACGGTCCGCCCACCCCGCAGGGCCGTGCTGATCATGAACCCGAAGTCGGGCGGCGGGAAGGTCGGGCGGTTCGGACTCGTCGAGCGGGCCGAGGCACTGGGCGCGCGCGTGATCCTGCTCGACCTCGACACGGATCCGGATCCGGTGGCACTGGCCCGGCAGGCCGTCGCCGAGGGAGCGGACCTGCTCGGTGTGGCCGGCGGCGACGGCACCCAGGCCCTGGTGGCGGGAGTGGCCGCCGAACACGGTCTGCCGTTCATGGTCGTGACCGCCGGTACCCGCAACCACTTCGCCATGGACCTCGGCCTGGACCGGGACGATCCGGTGCGCAGCCTGGAGGCGCTCTCGGACGGTGTGGAACTCCGCGTCGACCTCGGAGACATCTCCGGCCGGCCGTTCGTCAACACCGCCTCGTTCGGTACGTACGCGCACATCGTGCAGAACCCCGACTACCGGGACGCCAAAGCCGTCACGGCGCTCGACCAGCTGCCGGACCTGCTGGCAGGTGAGGCGGGCGCCGCACTCAGCGCGCGCACCGACGAAGAGCGGTTGGATGCCCCACAGGCGGTGCTGGTCAGCAACAACCCCTACGCACGGGCCGACCCCTGGCCGGTGGCCGCAGGGAACGGCTCGACACGGGCACGTTCGGCGTGATCGCGGTCCGGGTGGGAGGCGCGGTACAGGCCGCCGAACTGGCGCTGCTGGGGGAGCGGGCCAGCGGCATCACGACCCTGACGTCCCGCAGCGTCGTCGTGGAGTCCGACGAGGAGACCATCCCGGTGGCCGTGGACGGCGAGGCACTCGTCCTGCCTCCGCCCGTCGTGTGCACGATACGGCCCGGCGCCCTACGGGTGCGCGTGCCACGGGAACGTCCTGGGGCGCCGTACGTCGCGCCGACCGTCGACTGGTACCGCGTCCTGCGCCTCGCCTTCGACCGGTCGCCCCACGAGCAGGAGAGCCAGGACCGAGCAGTTCCCCCACGCGACAAGAACCAGGAGCAGAGCGATGATTGAGCGTCGCCGTCGGCAACAGCGAGCACCGCAGGGCCTGTTGCGCGATCTCGCCGGCCTCGACCAGGCGCTCTACGAAGCCGTGACGGTCACCAGCACACCGGCACTGGACTCGGCGCTGCGCCGACTGTCCGCGGCGGCCGACCACTCCAAGATCTCTCTCCTGATCGCCGCCACCCTGGCTCTGCGCCCAGGCCGCTCCCGCCGCGCCGCGCTGCTCGGCGTAGCGGCGATCGGTGTCGCCTCCACCACGGCCAACCTGCTCGGCAAGCGTCTTGTACGGCGGCCACGCCCGCACCGTGCCGAGGACTCGCCGTTCCCCGGTCGGCACGTCCCCATGCCGGCCTCCGCGTCGTTCCCCTCCGGCCACACCGCCTCCGCCGTTGCCTTCGCGGCGGCGGTAGGGCCCGCGTTCCCGGCCGTCACGGTCCCTCTCGGCCTGCTGGCCTGTGCCGTGGGCTACTCGCGCGTCCACACCGGGGTGCACTACCCGGGCGACGTCGTCGCCGGCGCCGTACTCGGAACGGGCGCGGCTGCCGCCGTCCTCGCGGCGGCCGCACACTGGGACGCCTCGGGCGACGGCAGCGTCGGACGGCTGACCTGAGCTCACGGCGTAGCCCCGACTCGATCGCCCTGACTACCGGCTCAGGATTCCATGCCGCCCGGGAATGCACGGCGGGGCAATGTGGTTGGAAGAACCGTGGGAGTGGAGGGGACAGTGTCCCCGGGCCTCACCTATTGCCTGCGGGGACGATCGTCCGGCTGAAGCCCCGCAGAGCGCATCGCCGCGTAGGCGACCGCCCTCCATTCCCGCAACGCGCAGACGCGGCCCCGAGTGCTTCGATCGCCTCGGGGCCGCGGTGTGTCCTCTCCTCTTCCGCGTCTTTCGTTTCCGCTTCCGCGACGAACTGACTTCCAGTTGTTGCCGCGGGGGTTGACGGTCGTATTGGTCTAGGCCTTAATGGCTTCAGCCTGTTCACATGAACGGAAATTGTTCATGAACATGAACTGGTCGTGGTTTCCTCTACCCCCCCACCAGCGCACTGGATGCGCCGTGTCTTGGAGGACTCATGCGTCGAAACAGCAGCTACACACTGGCCGTTGCCGTGACCGCCGGCGCGGCGGTGGCAGCCGTCCTCGCCCCCTCGGCATCCGCCGCCCCGACCGCGGCGAACCCCGGGCCGGGCTTCCCCGCCCGGTACTCGGCACCGTACGCCGAGACCTGGAACTCCCCGTCCGCCCTCGCCAACGCACGCAATGCCACCGGCCAGAAGTACTTCACCCTCGCCTTCGTCATCGCCGGAAGCGGCTGCAACGCGACCTTCAACGGCGACACGTCCATCACCGACGCCTCCTGGACCGCCGCCATCAACTCCACGAGGGCGGCCGGCGGCGACGTCATCGCCTCCTTCGGCGGCGCCTCCGGCACCGAACTGGGCGTTGCCTGCACCTCGGTGTCGTCCCTCAAGGCCCAGTACAAGCGGGTCATCGACAGCCTCAACCTCACCCGCGTCGACCTCGACATCGAGGGCTCGACCCTCAACAACACGGCTGCCAACGACCGGCGCAACAAGGCCCTGGCACAGTTGCAGAGCGAGTACGCGACAGCGGGGCGCCGACTTGACGTCCAGTACACCCTCCCGGTCGATCCGACCGGCCTGGAGCAGAACTCGATCAACCTGCTGAACAACGCCAAGAGCAACGCCCTGACGGTCAATCTGGTCAACATCATGACCATGGACTACGGCCCGGCCATGGACATGGGCAAGGCGGCCACCGACGCGGCGACCGCCCTCCATGACCAGCTGGGCCGGATCTGGACGACCAAGAGTTCCGCACAACTGTGGGCCATGGAGGGCAACACCCCCATGATCGGCGTGAACGACACCACGGCCGAGGTGTTCAGCACCGCGAACGCCACCACGCTCGCCAACTTCGCCGCGAGCAAGGGCATCCAGGAACTGTCCTTCTGGTCGCTGGGCCGGGACAAGGCCTGCGCCACCAACGGTCAGCTGTCCGACACCTGCAGCGGCACGTCACAGAGCGCGTACCAGTTCACCCGCACCCTCCGCTGACCGGGGGCTCAGCCCGCGTAGGTCGCGAACAGTTTGGAGAACTGGTACGGGGTCTGCGGGATGTTCGTGCACTGGCTCAGGGCACCCGTGCAGGCGTTCCCGTCGCGGGTGACGTCCCAGAAGCCCAGCTCGCCCAGGTGGTTCTGCTTGGCGAAGGCGAGCACCTGCTGTGCGTCGGTGGCGGTGAACACCTCGCTGGCGGTGTCGTTCTGACCGAGCATCGGGGTGAGGCCCACCATCGCCCAGGTCTGGGCGGTGGTGAGGCTGGGCCACACCGAGGCGATCTGGGCGCGGGTCGAGGTCGCGGCCTGGATGGCGTAGGTGCCCATCTTCCCGGACGGGTTGGGCGCGGCGCTGTCGCCGTAGTCCATGGCCATCAGGTTGACCGTGTCGACGTTCAGGTTGTGCGACTTGGCCGAGTTGAGGATGTAGACGCCGTCCGCGGTCAGGCCGCTGGGCAGGACCGGGAGCGTGAGGGTGACCTTGAGGTCGCGGCCCTTGGCGCGCTGTGCGGCCTGGACGGCGGCTACGGCCGTCGAGCGCCGGTCGATCGAGGCGTGGTCGACCGCCGCGGCGCCCTCGATGTCGAAGTCGACGCGGTCCAGGGCGTAGGCGTCCACGACCTTCTGGTACTGCGCCTGGAGCGCGGTCGTGCTGGTGCAGGCGAGGGCCAGCTCGGTGCCCGACGCACCACCGAAGGACGGCCGTACGTCACCGCCCATCGCGCGCAGCGAGTCGAAGTCGGCCCGGTCCCAAGCCGCGCCCGGGTCAAAGGAGTTGAACCAGCTCGCCGAGCAACCGGTCGACCCGGCGGTGATGAAGCCGAGCGAGAACTGCCGCAGCCCGGTGTTCGTCGCGATCTGCGTGAGGTTCGGCGTCGGGTAGGCGCCGAGGTCGACAAAGGGGGCCGCCACGCCGGGAGTTGTGCCGCTGCCCGCGGTCGCGGTGAGTGTCGCGGAGTGCGCCGACTGGTTGTTGGAGTCGTCGAGGGCGGTCACCGAGAAGCTGTGGCTGCTGCCGGCGAGCAGGCCGATCACCGTGAAGGTGGTGCCGGTGCCGGAGGTGGTGGCAATGACGTCGCTGCCCTCGTAGACCCGGTACCCGACCACGCCGACGTTGTCGGTCGAGGCGTTCCAGCCCAGGGTGACACTCCCGGGGCCGGTGGCCCGGACGGCGAGGCCGGTGGGGACCGAGGGCGCGGCGGTGTCGGCGGGGACGCCCGCGCAGGGGCCGTTGTTGATCAGGCAGGCGCTCGGCGGGACGACCGAGCCGGTGTAGCTGAAGTCCATGCCGACGACGGGCGCGGAGTCACCGGGGGCGAGCGGGGCCTCCCAGGTGGGGGAGGTGATCGTGTACTGCGTCCCGCTGTGGGTGACCGTGCCGTTCCACGAACTGGTGACGGCCTCGGTGGCGGGCAGCGTGAAGGTGATGGTCCATGAACTGACCGTGTGGGTGGACTTGTTGGTGACCGTGTAGCCGCCCTCGAATCCGGCACCCCAGGTGGAGGTGATGCCGAAGGAGGCGATCAGACCGGTGTTGTCGGCCGCGTGGGCGGCCGGGGTGGCGGTCGTGGCCAGGCCGCCGACCATCAGGGCGGCGGTCAATGCGGCGCGCAGCGACGCACGTCTCATGCGGTTGCTCCTCCGTGGGGCGAGGCCGCGCACGGCGTCGCGCCGGTACGCGGATTGCGGTGCCCTGCACGCCCGTCGCACGGTGGAGAGGTGCGGGTGGGGAGGAGCCGTGCGACGTGATCAGGGCGGGGTGAGGCAGGGGAAATCCGTCGAACGGCGAGTCGTGAAGTTAATCGGAAACTTTCCTTACATCTGCCTGCGGTACGAAGCGTGGCCGTCCGCGTCGGCCTGCGTCAAGAGATCTGGGAAAGATTCGTCTAGACCAATTTCGGCCTCGGGGGCGGGAGTTGACGCGGGTTGTCACCGCAGTCCGCTGTAGGCGGCCATGATGATCTCCATGCCGCGGCTGTCCTCCTGCTGCTCCCGGTCGAGCATCTGGTTCATCACGTAGGCCACCGTCATCCGTGCTTCAGGGTCGCTCGCGACCAGCGAGCCGCCCCATCCGCCCCAACCGAACATGGTGCCGAACTTGCCGAAGCCCACGGTCCAGGCCATCGAGGTCCGCAGCACCCGGTCCTCACCGCGGAACACCTCCTGCCATGCGGGCTCGCAACCCTGGGGCGACAGCAGCCGTACGCCACCGGCGGTACCCCGGTTCGCCAGTACCGACTGGACGAGGGCGACGGACCGAGCGTTGCCGAAGCCGTTAACCGCGGGGATCTGCGCACGGCGCCAGGCAACGGAGTTGGCATCCCTGACGCGGACCGTGACACCGTCGTACTCCCGACGTGTGCCGTCCGGCCCGGTCGGCGCGCCGGCGGTGTACTCGTCGGTCAGCGACGGCGGCGGGATGAGCGGTGCGACGCGGCGGTCGTGGTCGGCGGAGAGCCCGATGTGGAAGTCGGCGCCCAGCGGCTTGGCCACTTCCGCCGCGAAGAAGTCGCCGAGGGAGCTGCCGGTGATCCGTCGGACGACCTCACCGATCAGGTATCCGAAGGTGAGCCCGTGGTACCCGGCGGCGGTTCCCGGTTCCCACTCGGGGGCCTGTGCGGCCAGCCCTGCGGTCACGCGCTGCCAGTCGTAGAGGTCCTCGACCGCGGTCGGACCGGACAGGTCCGGCAGCCCCGCGGTGTGGGACAGCACGTGGCGTACCAGCAGACGCTCCTTGCCCGCCGCGGCGAACTCGGGCCAGTAGGCGGCGACCGGCGCGGACAGGTCGAGCCGACCCTGGTCGGCCAGGATCAGCGCGCACAAGGCGGTCATGTTCTTGGTCGTCGAGTTCACGCCCGTGAGCGTGTCGCGCTCCCAGGCGGCGGTGCGATCCGCGTCGGCGTACCCGCCCCACAGGTCGACCACCGGTTCACCGTCGAGGTAGACGGCGACGGAGGCGCCCACATCGTCCTTGCCGAGCGAGGCCGCGAGGGCCGCCTCGACCGCGCCGAACCGTGGCTCGCACATCCCCTTAACATCAGTCATGTGCGCCAGCCTCAGGCAACGCCGAGGTCACCCGCCCGACAATTCCCGTACGGCTTCTGTCGGGCAGGGCGTGCGGAGATCACCTAGACCTGAAGACGGCCCGGCTGTAGCGGCAGGAAGAGGTACGGACACACGTGCTGGAGCGGCTGAATCAGGCGCTGGACCACCTGGAGGCCGGCCTCGACCGGGAGGTCGACGTGGCCGAGGCGGCCCGGATCGCCGCGGTGTCGGAGTACCACTTCCGGCGGTTGTTCTCCGCCCTCGCCGGTATGCCTCTCCCGGTCTACGTGCGGCGCCGGAGGATGACGCTCGCCGCGGCCGAGGTGCTGGCCGGGGACCGCACGCTCCTCGATGTCGCGGTGCGGTACGGCTACGGCTCGGGCGAGGCGTTCGCCCGGGCGTTCCGGTCGGTGCACGGCATCGGACCGGGCGAGGCCCGGCGCACGGGCGCGCTGCTCACGGCACAGCCACGCATGTCGTTCCGCGTCGTCGTCGAAGGGAGTACGACGATGCGCTACCGGATCGTGGAGAAGGAGGCGTTCCGGATCGTCGGCAGGAAGTCGCGGGTGCCGCTGGTCCACGAGGGGGCCAACGCGGCCGCCACGGCGCATCTGGAGAGCCTCGACCAGCGGGCGATCGTACGGATGAAGGAGCTGGCCGACCGCGAACCCGAGGGGATCCTGTCGGCAGCGGTGTATCTGACCGACAGTCGGGAGGAGGGGGCCGAGGCGGACTACTGGATCGGCGTGGCCACCGGCGCGGGGACGGTCGTCGGAGAACTCGACGCCCTCGACGTACCCGCCGGGACCTGGGCGGTCTTCGACAACGACGGGCCCTATCCGAGCGCGCTCCAGGCACTGTGGCGGGACGTGTTCACCCAGTGGTTCCCCTCGAACCCGTACACGAGCCGACCAGGTCCCGAACTCCTGCGGACGCGGCCGGTGGAGATCGGCGAAGAGACCCACTCCCAATTGTGGATCCCGGTCGAGCGGTCCTGACCTGACCTCACGGCTGGGCGAGCGGCGCGGCGCTCGTAGACTCTTCATGCCCCCAGGGGCGCATCGGGCAACGGCGGCCGAGGCGACAGGCTAAAGAAACAGGGCGAACCGGACGCTTCACGGTCGTCCTGCCCTCTTCCCCCCTCCCGCATCCGCACGCACACCGCAGCCCCTGAAAGGTACTCGCGCCCCATGCCACTGGCCCTGCTGGCCCTTGCCCTCGTCGCGTTCGGAATCGGTACGACCGAATTCGCCACGATGGGACTGCTGCCCCAGATCGCCGACGGCGTCGGCGTGTCCGTGCCGCACGCCGGCAACCTCGTCTCCGCCTACGCGCTCGGTGTCGTCGTCGGGGCGCCCGTCCTGACCGGCATCGGCGCGCGCATGTCCCACAAACGGCTCCTGCTCCTGCTGTCCACGATGTTCGTGATCGGCAACGTCGCCTCCGCTCTCGCCCCGAACTTCGGCCTGCTGTTCGCCGCACGGTTCCTGGCGGGCCTGCCCCACGGCGCGCTGTTCGGCGTCGGCGCCGTCGTGGCCTCCCGGCTGGTCGCCCCCGAACGAGCCGGGCGGGCCGTCTCGAAGATGTTCCTCGGACTCACCATCGCCAACATCGTCGGAGTCCCGGCGGGCACCGCCCTCGGCCAGCACCTTGGCTGGCGGTACGCCTACTGCGGCGTCGCCGTCATCGGCCTGCTCGCGCTGGCCGCGCTGGCCGCCTTCGTCCCCCATCAGCCCCGCGGCAGCCAGTCCGGCATCCGGCACGAACTGCGGGCGATGGGCAACCGGCAGGTCGCCCTCGGCCTGGCCACCGCCGTCGTGGGATTCGGCGGCTTCTTCGCCGTCTACAGCTACTTGGTGCCGATCCTGACCCACGTGACCGGCCTCGCCGACTCCTCCACCACCTGGGTCCTCGCGCTCTACGGCATCGGCATGACGCTCGGCACACTGATCGCGGGTCCGCTCAGCGACCGGGCCCTGCGCCCGACGTTGTACGGGGGCCTCTTCCTGCTGGGCTCGGCGCTCGTGGCGTTCTACTTCACCGTGCACAGCACCGTCCCCGCGCTGGTGACCCTCGTGTTCATGGGCGCGATGGGCGCGCTGGTCACCACGCCCGTCCAGATGCTGCTCATGGCCAAGGCGAAGAACGCCCCGACGATGGCCGCGGCCTCCAACCACTCCGCCTTCAACCTGGCCAACGCGGGCGGAGCATGGCTCGGCGGCCTCGCCATCTCCGCGGGCTGGGGCTGGGCGTCACCGGCCCTGGTCGGCGCGACGCTCGCCGCGGCGGGCCTCGGCCTCGCCCTCCTCGCGGGCCTCACGGACCGTGACACCGGCAGCTCTGCGCTGATCACTTCTTCATCGACCCAGACCCCGACCCCGACCCCGTCGGAGGCGGTACGGGACGCGGACCCTCAGGACGTCCAGACGCGGTCCGCGTAGTCGAGGAAGTTGCGGCCGAGGATCTTCTCGATGCGAGTGGAGCCGTAGCCGCGCTTCTCCAACAGGCGGATCAGGTCGCGGAACTGGTCGACGCCGCGCAGATCCACGACGAAGGGGTAGGTGTCGGCCCGTTCGCCCGCCGCGCCGACACCGGCCGCCTGCCGGGCGGCGACGTGTTCGGCGAGAGCCTCGCGATAGGCGTCGAGGTCGTCCACGGCGGTGACGCTGCCGTCGGTGCCGATGCCGACATGGTCCTCGCCGCAGACGTCGACCGCGTGCACGATGTGGTCCACGACGTCGGCGGCGGTGGCGTGACCGGTCGGGTTGAGGAAGGGCATGAAGTAGATGCCGACGAACCCGCCCCGGTCGGCGACCAGGCGGAGTTCCTCGTCCGTCTTGTTGCGCGGGAGGTCGGCCAGCGCACGGCAGCCGGTGTGGTTGATCGACACGGGCTGCCGGGAGTGCCGGGCCGCGTCCAGGCAGGTGTTCTCCCCGCTGTGCGAGAGATCGACCATCAAGTGGTGGTCGTTGAGGGCCTCTACGACCCGGCGGCCGAACGGGGTCAGGCCCCGGTTGGCGGTGGCCATGGAGCCGTCGCCGAGGTGGTTGGCCTGGTTGTAGGTGAGCTGGACGACCCGTACACCGGCCTTCGCGAACTCGGCGACACGGCTCTCCACGAGGGCGGGGTCCTCACCGACGGCGACGCCGTTCTGGAAGCCGTAGATGACACCGATCCGCCGCTCGCGGTGAGCGCGCCGGATGTCGTCGGCCGTACGCACCTTGAGCAGGTCGGCCGGGTGTGCGTCGAGGATCCCGTCCCAGACCACGATCTCGTCCAAGGTGTGCTCGTACGGCGGCAGTTCGCCCATGGTGTAGCCGAGGGTGATGTTGACGGCGGTGAGGCCGGAGGCGCGGGCTTCGGCGATCGCCCGGGCGTCGACGGCGAGTTGACCGCTGTCGGGGTTGAGCTGGGTGGCGGCGGCCTTGGCGGCGGGGGTGTTGGGGTTGTCGAGCTGCCCCAGCGCGTTGACGATCATCGGGTGGGCGGCGGCGGTCACTTGGCGTCCTTCTCGAAGTCGGCGCGGTCGAAGCGGCGGCCGCGTTTCACGGTGAGGGTGATGGTGCGCAGGTTGGCGATGTCCCGGAGCGGGTCCTCGTCAAGGACGACGAAGTTCGCGAGCTTTCCGGCTTCGACGCTGCCCATGTCCGCCTCCGTGCCGGCGGCCCTCGCGCCGACCAGGGTTGCCGAGCGCAGGACGTCGGTGGCTGGGATGCCGCAACGGTCGACGAGGAAGGCGAGTTCGCCGTAGAGGGCGGGGAACGGGTCGTCGGGGTCGGTCTCGAAGTCCGTGCCGGTGCAGACGTCGACTCCGGCACGGTGGGCCTGGGCGGTGATCGCGGCGGCCAACTCGGTGTTGCGGCGGGCCCGTTCGGCGGACTCGGCGGTGTCGCCCCGGAGTTCGTCGCTGGTCCACATGGACGCGGTGGCGTCGAGGACGGTGCCGCGACGGCGCATCTCGGCGAAGAGCGCGGCCAGTTGAGGGTCGTCGCCCGTGGCGAAACGGTCGTAGTCGACCGGGGGTTTCGTCTTGTAGTTGCTCAGCGGCTCGGTGGGGTTCTCGAAGGCGAGCAGGGTGACGTGGGAGACGCTGTTCACGCCCGCGGTGACGACCTCGCCGGGCGCGGCCGGGAAGACGGTGGCGTGTGCCCATACGGCGATGCCCTGGCGGTGTGCCTCGGCGGTGATCGCGGCGACGGTCGGGGCGTCCAGGTCGGCGTAGACCTTGATAGCGGCGGCGTGGGTGCCACGGGCCAGGGCGACGGCGATGGTGAGGTCGGTGTCGGGGGTGACGGCCTGCATCCAGGGGACGGCGCCGGGCGTCGCGCCCCGGGAGACCTCGTGGGTGCGCGGGTCGTCGAAGAAGGAGGGGCCTGCCATGAGCGCCGCGTAGTGGATGTCGGGGCCGGGGATCTCGCCGACCAGGGTGGCGCGGGCGAGGTCGCCGATCTGCCGCAGGTCGTCGGCCATGTCACGGACGGCGGTGACCCCGCTGTGCACCAGGCGCCGGAGCACCGCATCGGCGACGGGCCGGTCGGGCGGGGTGGCCAGGTGCTGGTGGGTGTCGATCAGGCCGGGGACGACGTATCTGCCGTCGAGTTCGACGCGGGGCGCGTCGGCGGCGAGCGGGGGCAACGGGTCGCCGTCGCCGACGACGGAGTGGATCCGGGCGCCGTCCGTGACGATCGTGGTGTCCGGGCGGGGCCGGTCGCCGGTGCCGTCGAAGAGGGTGGCGCCGCGGTAGACCGTGACGGTTCCGGCGGGCGGTGCGGCCCAGGGGGTCGGGGCACCCGGGGGCAGTTCGGTCATGGTCACCTTCAGGACGGGAGGTCGTAGGTCGCTGTGTTGTTACGCTCTATGTAACAACTGTTTCGTTTGATGAAAACGCGGATACTGTACTCCGTGGTCGCACCGTGGACGAGAGGGATGAACCGCTGCCATGCCCGTCGCACCCCGTACCCCGGCACCCAGGTCGGCCGTGGACAAGGCGCTCGACCTGGTCGAGGCCGTCTCGCGCGCACCGCACCCGGTGCGGCTGACCGAGTTGGCTGCCGAGGTGGGCCTGCACCGCGCCACCGCCTACCGGATCCTGCTCGACCTGGTCCGGCGGGGCTGGGTGCTGCGGGCCGGTGACCGCTATCTGCCCGGCGCCGCCGTGCTCCGGATGTCCGCCTCCGCCGCGGGCAACTCGCTGACCGCGCTGGCCCGTCCGGTGCTGGAACGGCTGTCCGCCGCGACCTCGATGATGGTCAACCTCCAGGTCCTGGAGGAGGGGGGCGCCCGGGTGATCGACGTCGTCAGGCCCGAACGGCTCGCCATGATCAGCCACTTGCGGGGCGAACTGCTGCCGGTGGGGCGGTTCGCCGGACCGCTGGCCCTGGTCGCCGCGCTCGAACCGGTCGCCAGGACAAGGTGGTTGGACGGGCTCGGCGAGGAAGCGGTGCACGTGGCACGGGAGTTGGCCGAGGTGGAACGGGCCGGTGTCGCGGTGGAGCGCGGTCGTAACGACAAGCTGGTGGCGTCCGTCAGTCGGGCGGTGGTGCCCGACCCCGGTGCTCCGGTGTGCGCACTGACGGTCGTGGGACCGGACGCCGAGTTCGACGGGCCGGAACTGGCCTTGGTGGAGCGGGAGTTGCGTGCGGCGGTGGACGAGTTGGGTGCGGCCCTGACCGTTGGCGCGGCGGAGGGCGGACGGTGAGCGGGCTGCTGGTGCTGGACCGTCGGCAGACGGCCGCCGCGTTGCGGCCCGACGTCGTCCTCGACGCGGTGGGCCGGGCCCTGGTCTCCATCGCCCGCGATGAAGTCTCCGTCCCGCCGCGGATCGCCGCCCTGACCCCAACAGGGCTGCTGGGCGCGATGCCCGGTTACGTCCCCGGGCTCGGGCTGGCCGCGAAACTGGTGACCGTGACCGCCGATCCACGGCATCCCGGGCGCGGTTTTCACCGGGGGCTGGTGGCCCTGTTCGACGAACACGACGGGCGGGCGCTGGCGCTCGTGGACGGTGAGTCGCTGACCGAGGTCCGCACGGCGGCGGTCGCCACCCGGAGCGCGCTGGCCCTGGCCGTCCGTCCCGGTCTCGGCCGGGTGGCGGTGGTGGGGACGGGCGCCCAGGCCCGCGCCCAACTCGCGCTGCTCGCCACGGTGTTGCCCGAGGCCGAGGTGACGGTGGCCGGTCGCGATCTGGTACGGGCCGGTGCGGCGGCCGCGCTGTATCCAGGCGCGCGGGTCGCCGCCGGTGTCGAGGAGGCGGTCCGCGAGGCCGAGGTGGTGTTCTGCTGCACCGGCGCCACCACGCCCGTCGTCCGACGCGAGTGGCTCGCTCCCGGCGTCCATGTCTCGTCGGTCGGCGGCTCCCAGGGACCCGAACTGGACTCCGGCACCGTCCGGGACGCGGCCCTGTTCGCTGAGTGGACCGGCGCGGCCACCGCGCCACCACCGGCGGGCGCCCATGAACTCCAGGATCTCGGGCCCGGCCAGCCGGTGACCCTCCTCGGGTCCGTCCTCGACGGCGGCCATCCGGGCCGGGGCGGTGCCACCGACGCCCTCACCGTCTTCAAGTCCACCGGCCACGCCGCCCTCGACGTCGCGGCGGTCCGGGTGGCCTATGACGTGGCGCTCGAACGGGGCTGGGGAGTACGCGTGGATCTGTGAGGACGGGGACTCTGCTCAAGTATTAGCAGGGCTCTCGTCCTCCCACGGCCGGGCCGTCGCCGGGTCTCTCGCCGCGGGTGTGTTGCCACTTCAAGTCACCCTGGTACAGGGGAAGTTAATCCGGATGCGGATCTTCATCCATTGCCAGTCATGTGCCGTTGGGGCGGACGTCAACCAGCCCGGCCATGATCGGACGTCTGCGGGTCCGAGCCGCGCGCGTCCTGTTTCAGGGCGAGTGATACGGGCCCCGGGTGCGTACGGACGGGACCTCCGGTGCGCGCCGACGTGACTGCCGTCGCTACATGTCCGCGCTACCGACGCGGGCCCCCGCCGGTACGGGCGGCCCGGCGTTCGCGCCGGTCCCCGCCGTGGTCACCTCCGGTGAGTGGAGTACGAGAAAGATGGAGGCCGCATGACCCAGGAGCCCGAGTCCGGCCCGGACGGTTACGCGGAACAGCTGGAGCGACGTCTCGCACAGGCCAGAGCCGAACTGGCCGCGACGGAGCGGCAGGTGGCACGCGCGGAAGCCGAGATGGGCGACTTATCCTCGCCCACGGTTTCCAAGGACGGCTCCGTCGAGGTCACCGTCGGACCCCGGGGCGAACTGAGCGACCTGCGGTTCCTGGGGGCCAAGTTCCGTGAGATGTCGAGCGCGGAACTGGGCGCGGCGATCATCGAGGCGGTCGAAGCGGGTCGCGACCAGGCACGGCGCGAGGCCGCCCGCCACTTCCGGCCGCTCGACGCCCCCGGCCAGCAGGTGCCCGAACTCGCCGGACTCGACATCGACTGGGCCCGTTTCGTGGGCCCGTCCGCCCCGGCCCGGAACAGCTCCGCCAGGTCCGCCGCACGCACCCGGCTGCACGACGAGATCGCCGACGACGAAGAGGACGGAGGCACCCGATGACCGGCCCGTCCTACACATCGAACCCCGAGGCCATCCTGGGCGGCACCCGGGTCATCAAGGACCTCGGCAGCTACGCCAACGACGTCGGCGCGTCGGCTCATTCCGCTTTGGCCGACGTCAGTTGGACCGGCGACGACAGTTACGGGAAGCAGCTCAGGAAGGACTTCGTCCAGACCCGCGACTCCGTCCTGGCCACCATCGACGCCATCGCCGCCGGCATCTCGGCCGTGGGCGACGGCACTCTCGACAACCTCCGCTCGATCCGCACCACCCAGGGCGGGATCATCGACGCCATCCACGAACAACAAGGGCGGACCGGGAGCCGACCCTGACGTGGCCATCGTCATCTCGCCCAAGCTCAACTGGCTGTTCTTCATCCTCATCGGGGAAAACTTCCTGGAGGCCAATGAGGACCACGCGTACGACACCAGCCGGTCGTTCGACCAGCTCCACCAGCACGTCGGCGCGCTCAAGGCACGGGCGAAACAAGCGGTAGTGGCCGTGGGGGAGGGCCTCCCCAAGGGAACCGCCGACCAGTTCATCGGGGCGATCAACCAAGTACTGCCGTATCTGGACGATTTCGAGGCCGACCTGGACAAGGTCACCAAGAACCAGGTCAACATCGCCATGCAGATCCGCGAGGCGAAGTGGAACATCATCGCCGAACTGATCCGCCTGTTCATCGAATTAGCGATCCTCGCGGTGATGTCCTTCTTCACTGGTGGCGCCAGCGCCAGTGAGGCAGCGGTGGCCCGTGCCCGCAGCCGCGTGTTCATCCTGGAGGTCCTGCTCGAACTCTCGCGCCGCACGCACCTGTTGCCCAGCTTCCTGGAGGCCGCCGAAGAGGCCTTCATGACCCTCGCGGTCCGCCTGGCCATGATGGTGGGCGCCCCCAAGGGGCAACGGCCGAAGTCGATCGACTGGGGCGACATCGCTCTCAGCGCCGCGTTCGGCGCCGTCGCGGGGTTCCTCGCGCCGATCCTCACCAAGACGATGAAGAACCTCACGAACAACGTCAAGAACATCGGTGATCTGGGGAAGAAGTTCGACGACGTCAACGTGGGCGGGGCGAAGCCGCCGAAGCTGAACGACACCGACCTGAACCTGACGAACAAGCCGAAGCCCGGTCCTACGCCGGGACCCGGGACCCATGTTCCCCAGACCACTCCCAAGACCACCCCCACGGTCACCCCGCACGTGACGCCGACACCCCACGGCGACGAGAGCTTCTCCGCCAAGGTGCTCGACCAGAGCGGTGAGTTCGTCGCGGACGGCGCTTCGGAGACGCTGGCCGAGTCCCTCGTGATGGGCGCGTTCTTCGGTGACTTCACGCCGAGTTGGCAGACGTTCGTCGGGGCGGGCCTGAGCGAGCGGTTCGAGGCGGGGGCCGAGCATGCGGTCACCAACAGTGCCGACTGGTTCAAGAACTTGGGGAATCCGCCGACGATCTCCACGGCGGTCTCCGACATCGGGACCGGAGACGTCGGTACCGGTGGTCAGAACCCTGGCTCGGGCAACAGCGGCGGCCCCAAGTCCGTTACGGGAAGCGGCCCGCGCACGCCCGTTGACGCGGATCCGGAATCGGGCCAGGGCGCGGACACGGACACCGGTATCCACACCGACACAGACACCGATACGTCGACGAAGACTTCAACACCGGTTGTTCCGCCAGTGGTTGGGACATCCGTACCGCCCATCCCGCCGGCCGTCCCGACCGTCACCGGCGGCAGTGTCACGTCAACACCGCCCGTCGTGACGCACGGCAGCAACGGAAACGACAACGGCACCGCACCCCCGCCGCAGACGCACGACTTGAACACCGCCGAGGTGGAGCCGGTCGGAACGACTCGGGTCGACCCGCCCCCGACCCTGCACCAGGACCCTGCTGTCGAGCCGCCCGTCACGGAGTTGCCGCCGCCCGTGGTGACATCGGCTCCCGTGACGCCCAGTGTCGGGACCACCGTTCCTCCTGCGGTCACGCACAACGGCGGTCCTGTTCAGGGGAGTTCGAGCAACGACACGGGCACAGGCAAGGGAAAGGCCGTGGCTCCACCGACAACGGACGCCACAGACCCAGACCCCGGCACAGTCACCCACCCCGCTCCGCTCGTAGGTGCCGCCCACGACGCCCATGCCGACGCTGTACGGTCGTTTCAGCACGCGGTCGACACCGCAGAGCGGCTCCGCGTGCGGGTCGAGACCGGTGAAGGGGCGAGCCACGACGGCACCGCACTGCACGACGCGGACGACAGGGTGCGGCAGGCGCAGGCAGACCTCGCACAGACGGAGACGCGGCTGCGTGAACTGGGCGAGGTGCCGCGTTCCCACGCCGACGCCGCCCAGGACCTCGGCTCCGACTCGTCGGCGCAACCCTCCGCCCTTGTCCCCGTGGTGGACCGCTCCGACGCTCAACGGCACTGGATCGCCTCGCAGTTGACCGAGGACGACCTGCCCCACGACTTCTCCGTCGGAGGCCTCCAGACCGGCGACGTCGACATCGACGTGGACGTCGCCGCCCTATCCTCCACCGGAGCCTCCCTCACCGTCGAGCAGCAGACCCAGGCAGTCATGGGGAGCGGCAGACTGTCCCTGCTGGAGACCGGACTCACGCCCTTGCAGCAGGCCAAGGCGCTGATGCTGCAACCCGGTCCGTGGTCCGGGCACCTCGACACCGCCGCCGCCACGGCGAGCAGGCGCCTGTGGAACGACGCGTTCTCGGACTTCGCGGCGAGCACCACCGGGGCGACTCCGGACACCGCACGCCAGTCGTGGGACACCGCCACCGCGCTCGTGCTGCCCCTGGAACTGCACCCCGTGCTCGCGGACTCGCGGCACGCGATCGAGTCGTACCGAAGCGCGGTACGTCAGGTCGCCGACGTGCTCGCCACAGGTGGGACGCGTCCCGAAGCGACCGCGCTCGCCGACCGTCTCCGTAAGGGACTTGGGCTGCCGCAGCGGCTGCGCGGCGGTGCCCCCAAGCCCGAGGAGTCCTCCGACGTTCCCCAGCCCGTGGTCACCCTGGGCACCGGGACACCTCTCGTCGCGACGACATCCACCACGACCAATTCGACGACCGGCACGACGACCGAGACGACGGCCACGATCACGGACGTGCCGGTCGACGAGCTGGTCAAGTCCACTGACGACAAGTCGACTTCGACGCCTCCGCGCGACTCGGACGAACCCCCGGAGAAGCCCCGTCGACCGCGCCCGCCCCGCAAGAGCGCCGCGCCGAACCGCCGTACCCCTCCGCTCGAACCCATCGACGAGGACGCCGAGGCCGAGTTCACCGCACCGCCCGTCAAGAAGCCCGCCACGCCCGGGCCGACCTGGGTGGTGCACGACCTGGACTCCCGTCGGCCGCCGCGCGTCGACCTCGACTTGCCGCCCGCGCCGTACAGCGGCGGCGGACCCGCGAAGTTCACCGACGGTGCCAAACTGCCCGTCTATATGGGCGGCATCGGCGAGTTGCTGCGCGGGCTGCCGCGCAATCTGCTGCGCCGCTCCTACACCCTCGGCCAGGGGGACCGGGTCCTGCGCGGCGCTGATCGCGTCGTAGAGCAGCTCGATCTCAACCTTCGGCAGCCGCCGGGAGTCCGACCTCGACCTGCGCGTCCCGGCGGCAACCGTGCTGGCGACGGGCTCCTGGACGACGTACGACACGCTCTCGTCCACAACCCGAGCGGCTTCTTCGGGGACGGGCAGCAGTTCAACTACCGCACGGTGGACGGCAAGTCGCGGGTTCTCACGGTCACGGCCCGACCGTACGGGCAGTGGGAGAGGTTCACCTTCGGGTACGCCAACCCCGTGAAGATCGACACGATGCAGCGCAACACCGCCCTCACCGGCCGGGTCGCGGTGAACAGCACGTCGACCTCGCTCGCGCCCACCGCGCCGCTCGGACCGGTGAAGACGCTGTTCGCGCCCTGGGGACGGGTGTTCGCGCAGTTCTCGTGGACCAAGCGGGTCGAGTACAACATGCAGAACCTCGTCGTGAACCAGAACGAGACCCGTACGACCGACGGCTCGCACGCCCATCTCGACGACGTCTGGTACGAGTTCAAGGTCACCGATCCGGCCGGACGCCCCGTGGACCGGACCGGCAAAGCGATCGGGCCCAGGTCCGGCACGCGTGCTCAGGTCGCCTTCGGGTTCGCCGTCAGGGACGGGCTGTTCGTGCGCATCGCCGACAGCCTGACCCGGCCCAAGCCGCCCGCCGACCGGCTGCCGCCGCGGATGCGGCTCGACCGTGGCTCCAACTACCGCATGATGAACACGGAGAGCTTCGGTCCTGTCGCGCACATCCGGGACTGGGCGCTCCAGCAGATCGGCACCGACACGGACAGCATGGCCGGCAAGCAGATCAACTCGTTCTTCTCCACCGACGGGTTCCATCGCATGGGCCGGGTCATGGCGGCCGGGACGGTCACCTCGCCGCCGCTGTTCAAGGACGACGCGGGGCGCGAACCGCTCGGTGTCTTCTCGGTCCGGGTGGAGCCCGGCGAGGCCGTCCTCATCAGCGAGACCACCGCCGCCGAACTCCGGGACATCTCCCAGACGACGGTCCGCAACGAGCGGACCACCGGCAGGTCCTCGGGCGTCGACGTCGGCGGTGCCCTCGGACCCGCCTTCCAGCTTCTCGGTCTCGACCGGGGCAAGTTCGACCTGAGGATGCTCGCAGGCCTCAACTTCCGTTACGGCTCCTCCCACAACCGCGCCTCCGTCACCGGCGGAACCGGCGCCGTGAAGTCCGCCGGGCAGGCCAAGGGCGACCCCACGGGGCTCTACCTGGTCCAGAAGACCGTCACGGTCACCGCACCGCCCGACACCAAGGCGCCGCTGCCGAACCGCAGGCGCGACGAGGCGAGTTCGACGCCGGGCAAGCTGCGCAAGAACCCGCCGCGGACCTGGAGCGAGGCACCGCGCACCCAGACGTTCCAGACCTGGGCCGTGGAACGGCTCACCCGCACCGAGGCCCGTCGCCTCGCGGGGGAGGCGAGCCCCGCGCCCGGCACCCCGCCCAGGGTGCCGCCGTACCTCACCCAGGACTCGCCGCCGACCCTCGGCATGAGCAGGGTCGAGGAGTTCACGTTCGCCGACGGCTCCTACGTACGGAACATCGACGGCGAAGATCGCACGTTCCTCGACCACTTCAGTGACCAGGTTCTCGGAGAGGTCGCGCGCGCCTACCCCGACCTCGTCGCGCCCCTGTCCGAACTCGATCCCGCCAACCCCCGCTGGCGCAACGCCGACCACTTCCAGATGGCGGTCTCCAACACCCTGGAGGTGCTCAACACCCTCGCCTTCCACAGCATGGCGGGCAACCTGGAGACGATGATGACCTCGGGGCTGCGGATCTCCCTGGTCGACTCCCGCCGCGCCACCCGCGCGCAACGGTACGTGTGGGTGGACGCCGCCCTGACCGACCGGCGTTTCGAGGGCACGCAGAAGGACCTGCGGCTGCGGTTCAGCGCACCCGGCAGCGAGAACCTCGGCGGACGGCAGAACAGCGCGCGCGGCGCGCACGTCGGCGTGGAGGGGCTGCTGTCGCTCCGGGACGCGGCGACCGACGAGGCGAAAGGCCCGCTGCACGCGGGCACCGGTTCCGTGGGCGTGCGCTGGGGCGGCCGTACCGACTCGGAGAGCGGTTACGGGGCCGCCGCCACGCACGAGGCCATGTCGATCGGCACCAAGGGCACGCACCTGTACAGCTACGAGGTCACCCTCACCGCGCGGCGCGGCGGCTTCCGCCGCTTCCGCGGGCTGCTGCGCGGTGTCCTCTTCCTCAACCTGCTCGGCACGCGGCCGTTCGTCTTCACCGAGCGGGAGAAGAACCTCATCGGCCCGGCCGGTTCCGGGCCGGACATCAAGCGGCCCTCCGTCGGGCGTGTGCTGCTCGGCGTGCCCGTCGAGCACACGCCCGTCCGCGACACCTCACGCCCGCACCACCCCCTGCACGGCGTGCCCCTCGCGAGCACCACACAGGCCGCGCGGGACCTGGCGCTCGCCAGGCGCGGCCTGTTCGAGCGCGTTGGCCGCCGGGGCCGCGAGGAGTACCGGCGCCACCCGTACCTGACCCTCGCGGTCGTCGCGGACCCCGCCCTCGGCCGGGCCGCCGAGGACGTCCTCAAGGAGTCGTCGGGCAACTCCTGGATGCTGACCCACCAGGGCGCCCCCGTCCACGACGCGGCACTGCGCGTGTTCCAGAGCCAGTTCCTGACCGCGAACTTCGACCAGTCGTCCGCCCCGACCGGCTGGCGCGCCTCCGGGCTGTGGGCGAAGGCCCCGTACCTGGACCGCTCCTCGGTCCTCGCCCACCGCAGCCGACTGCGCCCCGGGAGCCTCACCGCCGTGACGGGCGCGATCCCGATCGAGGCGGAGACGACCGTCGGCGGTGCCACCCAGGCCTCTGGACGCAGCACCAGCACGAGCACGCTGTTCTTCGGCGGCCAGCTCGTCTACCTCCACTCGCACGACACCGGCACCGGGACCACCGGCATCTACGGTCTCGTCGCCAGCCCCTACCGTCTCGACAAGTCCCGTTTCCGGGCCGTCTCGCGGACCGCGCTCGCCGAGATCAACCGCAAGGACCAGGGCAGGCAGGTCCTCGTCACCGCCGACGTCGACCACGAGATCGCCGCCACCTCCACCCTCGTCGGCGAACGCGCCACGGGCATAAGGCGGTTGCCCCGCTGGCTCGCGGGCGCGGCCGGGCGACGGGTCCTCGTCAACGACGGCTGGGTCGGGCACGTCCCGGAGAAGAGCGCCTACCGGATGGGACTGCTCCGGGACCGCTGGGGCGACGTACCGTTGTACACCCGGCGCCGGTGGTCGCCCCAACCCTGGCTCCTGGACAACCCGTTCGGCAGTTTCCCGCTCACCGCGCTCGACACCGCGACCGTACTCAACGACTTCGACCGGCAGTTGAGGCCGCTCGGACTGACGTCCAGCGACCGGGACACGGTGCACCGGCTGATGTCGGAACGCGTCGTGCGCGCCCTCGGCAAGGAGATGACCGGCGGCAGCTCCTCCGTGCCCGCCCGCGTGGGCCGTTGGGGTTCGTCCACCGCCAACCTGTGGGTCGGCAGCCGCAAGGTACGGGCGCGCGCCGAGCTGATTCCGGTGAAGGTGCCCGTCGACAGGCCCGCTGGGGATGGCAGCGGCTTCGGCGGCCTCGGGCACAGCGTGGAGTTGGAGGAGCACCGGAGCGCCGCGGAGACCACGCAGGAGGGCCGCGGCCGTGCCTCCGGCGCCAGCGTCGGCACCACCGTCTCCCAGGGCGCGCACACCGGCAACGACACCGTGCGGATGGCCGGACCGACGTACGCGGAAGTCGGCTCCACCCAGCAGACCGCCGCCCAGAACCAGTCCGAGGGCAGCGTGCGGATCGCCACCGCGACGACGACCCAGGCACACGCCGAGTACGTCACCCGCTACCGGATGCGGCTCACCCTGGAGGTCACCGACACCCGCGAACCGCAGACCGGCACCGGCGCCTCCGCGTGGGTGAAGCGGGCCGCGCACCGCACCTGGCGCGGCGTCTCCGGCCGACGCCTGCTGCGCATCCGCTCCGAGGGCGACGTCGGGGAACTCGTCGAGCACTACCCGCTCAGCCTCATGCGCCCCGACCCCGCAGACCCCGCCGCCGAACGGGACGACCCGCTGGCCCCGCCCGCCCTCGACGCCCCCGGCCCCTCCCGCCGCGTCGCGCCGCCCGCCACGACCGGCACCGGCGGCTGGCTCGACACGCTCCACCCCGACGACAGCATGAAGCCGTTCACCATGCCGCCGGACGGCTTCAAGGTCCGCCGGATCGTCGGCGTCGACCAGCTCCACACCGCCAACTCCCTTGCCCTGGCCTCCGCTTACGACACGTCCTTCCCGCTCACCGACGCGGTCGACGACGACCTGATCGCCCGTGCCCAGGACACCCCGCTCACCCGCGCCGGCACCGGGCCCGCCCAGAACCTGGAGGACGGCACGGGCAACGGCGCCCTCAGCGCCTTCTACGACCGCACCCTCGACCCCGGCGGCTACGAGGTGGCCGGCCTGACCGAACGCGGCTTCTTCGGCGGCGCGGACGCCGACCTCCGGCTGTACTCCCGGCCGCAGTTCCGGCAGGCCCGGCTGCTCGCCGTCACCGACGGCATGAAGCACGAGGCACCCAAGCGCCATGTGCAGGGCGGTGGCGCGAGCGCCGGGCGCGTCGGGCAGGCCGAGTCGGCGCTCGGCGGCGGTCCCGCCACGTCGACCGCCGCCACCGGCACCAACCAGATGGGAGCCTCGGGACCGGGCGACGTCGCGACCGAGTCCGACACCCTCGCCTCGGGCGGCGACCGCCTCGCGTCGGTGAACGTCAAGCCGAACACCACCCGCACGTTCCTGTTCGCCATCCCCACGACCTGGCTGAGCGTCGCCTCGGTCCACCACCACGTCAAGGACTCCGCGCCGGTACGGGCGATGCGCAGCCCCTTCGGCAACCCGCAGCGCGCCCCGCAGGCCCGCGAGACCGACACCACCGTCCTGGCCTGGGTCCGCGAGGACGTCGCCCGTGAACTGGGCCTCATCGGCGACGACGGATTCCCGCCGGTGGCGGCCAAGGCGTGGGACGCGGTCACCAAGGCCGACAAGGAGTGGACGGCCGCCGACAAGAAGTACTGGGAGCTGCGCCGCGACGAGGGCCCGCGCCGCGAGACCGTCCTCACGGACGCCGAGACCCTGCTGACCACCCTCACCGCCCGCGACCCCGAGACCCTGCCCCAGGTGATCGCCGCACGCGGCGAACTCGCCCGCCTGGAACAGGAGAACGAGGGCGCGGAACCCGCCCACGACGGCTGGGCGGAACTCCACGACGCGGAACGCGACGCCGCACACGACCGTGTGACGGCTCTGCTGCGGGCGGCCGACGCCGAGGTCACCGCCGCCCGCGCGGCCCGCGACACGGTCCGCGACCAACTGGACGCCTTCACCGCGGAGTTGGGCGAACGACGCGCCTTCGCCGAGGCGCTCGCCGACGAGTACGCACGCGTCCGCGAAGCCGCCGACCGCCTGACCCGCTGGCACCAGCTCGCGGCCACACCGGCGGGACGCGCACAGCTCGGCGCCACCCCGGAACCGGACGAGGTCGTCTTCCGGGCCCCGGCGGCACCGGGCACCGCGAAGGCACCGGTGACGGAGAAGAAGACCAGCGACAAGGACGCCGAGAAGAAGGACGCGGAGAAAAAGACGAGCGACAAGAAGGACGGTGACAAGAAGGACGGTGACAAGAAGGACGGCGGGCAGCAGGACGACGCGGCGGCCAACGCCGAACTGCGCCCCGCGTTCAGCCGCCCGCCGTGGGAGACGGACGGCACCCCGGACTCGTCCCTGCGCCACTTCGACGCGGCCCAGGACCACCGCACCCTGACCGCCACCGATCCCGACGGCCGCAACTGGATCTACGACCTGCACGAACCGGACGGCGACGGCAACGGGTTCTTCACTGCGGTCCTCGGCGTCGCGGAGCGCGGCGGGCCGACGGCGGTGTCGGAAGCCCGCCGTGCCGGACTGGCCGGCCGCGTGGCCCGGAGCGTCGACATGCCCCGGGACGTGACGCTCGACCCGCAAGCGGTGTTCCGTACGGCCGAACTGACCAGCAGGCTCGGCGAGCACCTCCGGCGCGATCCCGCTCTGTCCGCCACCGTCGAGGAGAACGGCGGTCGGCTGCCCGACGGCCTGCTCACCGCACTCACCCCCGCCCAGCGGCAGAGTCTCGTACGGCTGCACGTGCAGCGGGCCCGCCGTTGGGACGACGCGACGGCGGACCTCGCCGCGGACCTGACGGCGCGTTCCCTCGGGGTGGACATCACGGTCGTGGGGGAGGACGGCAGTTACCGGTTCTTCCCGGGCTCCGCCGATCCGACGGCGGGCCCGCTCCGGCAGGTGACCGTCTACCGGCGCGGTGACAGCTACTTGTCGGCCCGTCCGCGGACCTCAACACCGGTACCGGCACCGCCTGTTCGGGGCGCGGAGCTGCCGGGAGGCAAGGGCACCAAAGACACCAAAGACACCAAAGACACCAAGGATGCCGACACCACGAAGGGCAAGGAAACCCAGAGCCAGGACACGAAGCCCAAGGACAAGCCCGACTCGGACGCAACGGGCAAGTCCGTCGGCGACAAGCAGCCGCCGCCCGCCCGGACCGTCCTCGTGGACGGTCGGCAGATGACCCTCCAGAACGTGCGTCCCGACGGCAACTGCCTGTTCACCGCCGTCATCGCCGGCCTCGGCGCCCAGCACCCCGGTCACACCGTGCGGGGCAGACCCGTACACACGATGACGGTCGCCGACCTGCGCGACGACACCGCCGACTGGTACAGGACGTCCGCCGCCGCCCACCAGCACGCCACGCGGGACCCGTTGGACACGATCGTCCATGACAGGTACCCGGACCTGCGCAGTCTCCAGCCCCTGCTCGCGCTGCTGGACCCGCGGAGGCCCATCCCGCTGACCGCTGCACAACGGGCGGGAATCCAGGCCCAGTTGAAGACCGAGGGGCTGGAGAACGTCACGGGGCCTGCGGCGGATGCCCGACGGAGCGCGCTGACCGACCAGGCGCACGGGAACAACGTGCGCCAACTGGTCCTGAGTACCCTCCACGGCCCCAGCACGGCGAGGTCGCGGGCGCTGTGGCGGGAGATCCGCAGCCACCTGCCGACCGCCGTGCCCGCCACTCCGGCGCTGACCGCCACCCTGGGGGAGCGTGGACTGGTCGACCGCGCGATCCGCTCGCCCGAACTGTGGCACACACCCTTCTACGACGACGTACCCCTGCTGCTCACCCAGTCGCTGGGCATCGACCTCGTCGTCGTCCAGCCCGACGGCCACGGCGGATCCATCCTGCACCGCCTCTCCGAGGACGCCAACGGGCCTACCGTGTACGTCGCTTACAACGGCATCGACCACTACGAGACCCTGCTGCCGACGGCGCCGCAGCCCGGTCCGAGCGGTGACCTCACCGCCGGTTTCGGCGACCCCGTGCTGCCGAAGCGGGTGAAGGACGAGGAGCGCGACGACGAGGGCGACGTACGGGCCAACCCGCTGTGGATCCCCCTCGAAGAGGTGGACCCCGACCTGTTGATCACCGGCAACCGCGACGCGGTGTGGCTGTACACGGTGACCGACGACGGGCGGGTGTTGCTCGGCAGCGAGGCCCCTTCGCGGGTGATGGCGCAGGACCGGTTCGACGCGCTGCTCGCCGGTGTCCGCACCCGACGTCCCGAGGTGACGGCGGAGTCGCTGCGGGCGGAGATCGACGGCCTCGGGCACACCGGTATCGCCGCCGTGTTCGAGGAGGGCGGCCGTACGCGGCCCGGCGCGAGTCGGGTGTCGGGCGAGTTCCGCTGGAGCGAGAGCCTGCGGACGTGGACCGTGAACGACAAGTCCGGCCGCTACATGAGCAAGTCGGTACGGCCGGACATCGACCCCGCGGTCGCGGCGGGCTGGCTGGACAACGTCGCCGGACTCTTCACCGACCGTCTCGGCGTCCAAGTCGCCCCGGACCAGGTGAAGTCGAGCGCCACGAAGGCCCCCGAGTCGAAGCCGGGAGACACCGAAATCCGGTCCGCTTCCTTGCCTTTGACGCTCCGTCAGACTGCGGACGGAGGCGACTGGTTGCCGGGCGCGCTGGTCGACGCCCTGAGGCAGGAGGGGGCCGACCCGTTCGGCCGGCCGGGACTCGGCGGCCTGCTCGGGGGACCGGACCCGTCCGACGCGCTGCACCGCTGGACCGAGTTCCGGCTCGCGGCCCCGGACGCCGGGGCGCGGGTGCCCCGCCTGGCCGCCGCCGACTGGGCGGGCGCGGCGCACACGACGGTGTCGCTCGACGACCTCGCCGCGGTGGGTGTGACCCCGCCCCCCGACCAGGCCGCGTTCGCGGCGCTGACCGGCGCGCTCCCGCTCGGCGACCTCACCCTGACCCTCGCCCAGCGCTACCGACTGCTGCGCCGCTGGGCGGACCGCGACGAGCTTCTCACCGAGATCGCGGCGGGCACGGCGGCCCGTGACCTGGGAATCGTCCTGACCCTGATCACCGACGACGGGACGGTACGCCGCTTCGAGCCGTGAGGGCCGCCGCCGTCCCGACGCGGAGATCATCAGGAGCTTGCCGGGGGTCGGCGTGCCGACCGGTGTCCGGCTGCTCACCGAAATGGGCGATGGCCGGAGCGAGTTGGGGAGGACCACCGGCCAGCCTGCCGGGACCGTTCGGCGGTGGATCCGCGAGGTTCACAGGCGCTCGGCGGGGTCAGTTCCTCAGCGAGGCAAGTGCCGCCGCCACACGTGCGCATGCCTCCGGCGGAGTCGAGGCGTGCGGGGAGAACCGGAGCGAGTCGGCACGGACGGTCGGGGTGACCCCCTCGCCGTGCAGCGCCTTCGCGACGACGGACGGATCGTGCCCCGGCAGCGCGAAGGAGAGGATGCCCGCCCGCCGTGCCGGGTCGGCGGGGGAGAGCACGCGGCCCCCGTGCTCCTCGACGACCTCGGTCAACTCGGCGAGCCGCTCGGCGATCGCGGCCTCGATCGCCGTGACCGTGTACCGCTCGACGAGCCCGAGAGCGGCAGCGAACGCCGCGGCCGTCACCGGGCTGAGGTTGGTGATCGACCACCGGCGCGCGTCCACGGCGGGCAGGTGGTCGGCTCCGTCGAAGACACCGACGTCCTCGACCCCCGTCCAGCCGGTGAGCACCGGCTCCAGGGACTCCAGGGCACGGTCGGACAGCGTCGCGAAGCCGGTCGCCCATCCCGCGCGCAGCCACTTCTGGCCGCCCGCGACCACCACATCGGCCGCGTCCCACGCCATCCGCGCCACCCCGAACGCCTGGATGGCGTCCACGATCAGCAGCCGGTCCGGTCCGATCGCCTCCCTCAGCGCGGCGAGGTCGGCACGGAAGCCGGTGCGGAAGTCGACGGCACTGACGGACACACCGACGACATCGTCGGTCAGCGCGGCGCGGACCAGGTCGGGGGTGACTCCGGCACCGGGCGCGGGGTCGAGCCAGCGGGGCGTGGCCCGGCCGAGGTCGGCGCTGCGCCGCCACGGATAGTGGTTGGCCGGGAAGTCGGTACGCGGTGCGAGGACCACGCCCTCACTGATGCCGAGAGCGGCGTGGAACAGCCCGGTGGACGCGTTCGGGAGGAGCACCGTGTGGCGGCCGTCGGTACCGGCCAGACGGGCGGCAGTGTCCCGTGTCACCGCTTCCGCGCTCATCAGGCCGTCCACGGTGGTGTGGTCGGCACGAGCGGACTCCTCCATGGCCCGGACCGTCGCGGCCACGACGTCCCGCGACGGCGGACCGAACCGCGCGAAGTCGAGATATCCCGCGGGCGTGTCGAAGTGGTCGGCGTACGACATGAGCACGGGGCTCGTCCTTCCGTTCCGGGAGAGTGCGGGTGCTGCGGGGACACGGCGGGTGCATCCGGCGGGGGCGTCGCGTGGACGCCGAGAGGTGTCCGCCGCCGGTCGGCGCGTGCGCGTTCCCGTTCGCCCGCTTGCCCGCACGGTACGCGGCACGTCCCGCTCGGACCTGACCCGGGGTGAACCGGTCGTGTTCCCGTGGTCGTGCCGTTGCGTTCTCCGCCAGGACGGTCAGCGGGGCTGTAGGGCGAAGTCGTACTCGGCGTGCAGGTACGGGACTTCGAGCGTGTCGCCGTCGGGTGCGGTACCGGCCGGTCGTTCGGTGAACGGGATGATCAGTGCGTCCTTGGTGCCGAAGACGACGTCGGAGTCGAGATAGTCGCTGCCCGCCTGGAACAGATGGGTGATGAGTTTCCGGTAGCCCGTCTCGTCGATCAGGAAGTGGACGTGTGCGGGCCGGAAGTGGCTGATGTCCGTCTGGCGCATCAGGTCGCCGACGGGGCCGTCCATGGGGATGGCGTACCCGCGCGGCGCGATGGTGCGGATGCAGTACGTGCCGTCCGCGCGGGTGCGGTACTTGGCCCGCAGGCGTGCCTCGTCGATCTCGGGGATCTGGGCCTCGTAGGCACCTTCCGCGTCGGCCTGCCACACGTCGAGCACGGCGTCCGCGAGCGGCTTGCCCTCGGTGTCGGTCACCCTGCCGGTGAAGAACAGCGGTGTGCCCGGGATGCCGTCCGACATGTCGAAGCCGTGGGGCGCGGTCGGCGAGCCGTCGATGTGGAACGGGCCGAGCACCGTGGCGGGGGTCGCCTCCGGCGTGAACGCGTTGTTCAACTGGACGACCAGCGTGCTCAGTCCGAGCACGTCGGAGGTGAGGATCAGTTCCTGCCGCTTGTCGTCACTGATCCCGCCGGCCGCGGTCAGCCACTCGATCGCGGCCATCCACTCGTCCTCGGTGAGCCGCACCTCACGCGAGAAGGCGTGCAGATGACGGACCAGCGCGGTCATCAGCTCGCCCAGCCGAGGGGAGTGTGCGGTGGCCCACCGCTCGACGGCCAGCTCGGTGATGTTGTCCTCGTCGACGAACACGGTTGCGGCTCCTTGGTCTGCGTGCGGATGGATATGGATGGTGGGACGGCGGGCGCGGGGTCAGTCCTCGCCCCGGTCCTTCGTGAGCGGGTCCGGGGTGTACGGCTCCGGCGGCACCGGGATGTTGTTGCGGTCGACGGACAGGAAGACGTCCTGCGCGACAGGATGGCGCAGTTCCTCGGCGAGTTGGCCGATCAGTCCGGCCGTACGGGCCAACAGCGCGAAGCCGCGCAGGAGTTGGAGGGGGAGGCCGAGGTCCGCGAGGGCGGCGCCGCACACCCCCGCGCCGTTGAGGGGAAGCGTCCGGTGCAGCACCTTCGGGTGCACCCGGCCGATGGCGGCGAACAGGCTCAGGTGCGGGCCGAAGACGCCCTCCTCCTGCGCGATGTGGATCAGCCTCGGCGTCCGGGGGTCGCCCTCCTTGTGCACGTGGTGACCGAGGCCGGGGACGAACTCCCCGGCCTCGCGCCGCCGTTCGACCGTGCGCAGTGCGATCGCGTCCCAGCCGGCCTCGTCGGTGGGCAGGTCTCCGTCGAGGGAGGCCAGTACGTCGTGCAGGAAGCGGCCGGTGTCCTCGGTGACGCCGAGGAAACGGGAGCCGCCGCCGAGCAGCCCGGCGGCGAGTGCGCCCTGGACCGAGTCCGGGGCGGAGAGGTACGTCAGGCGGGTGACGATGGCCGTGGGGGTGAAACCGTGGTCGGCCAGGGCCGCGAGCACGGCCTCGAAGACACGGGTCTCGCCCGGTGCGGGCCGACGCTGGGTCGCGAGCCAGAACGCGAGTTCACCGAAGCCGACCGAGCCCATGATGTCCTCGGCCAGGTCGTGCCCGAGCAGGGTGATGGTCCGCAGGTCGGAGGCGCCGAGGGCCGTGGGGTAGACGGGATGGGCGGGGCGCGGTGTCGGCTCAGACATGGTCGGCCTCCTCGGGTCCGGACAGCCAGGTGCGCAACTCCGTGCCGTGTTCGTCGAGTTGGGGCGGTGGCAGACGGTAGGAGGCGGGGGTGGCGGAGAAGCGGATCGGGTGCCGTGTGGTGGGCACCGCGCGGTCGCCCTCGCCCACGGTGACGACCGGGTCGAGTCCGAAGCGGTCGGCCATGGCGAAGCCGCCGTCGATGGTGTTGATCGGTCCGCTCGGTACGCCGGCCTCCACCAGTGCCTCGAACCACTCGGTGGCCCCGCGCGTCTTCAGCCTCTCGGCCAGCAGCGGCCGCAGCAGGTCCCGGTGGGCGGTGCGGTCGGCGTTGCGCGCGAACCGCGGGTCGTCGGCCACCTCCGGTATGCCGAGGACCTCGCACAGCTTGCGGAACTGCCCGTCGTTGGCGGCCGTCACGATGAGGTCGTTGTCGGCGGTGGGCAGCGGCTCGTAGGGGAAGACGCTGGGGTGGGCGTTGCCCATCCGGTAGGGCACGGTGCCGCCGGCGACGTAGGCGGAGCTGTGGTTGACCAGTCCGGTCAGGGCGGAGGACAGCAGGTTCACCTCGACGAGCTGGCCCGTCCCCGTGGCGTCCCGGTGGCGCAGTGCGGCGAGGATGCCGATCGTGGCGTGGTTGCCGGCCATCACGTCGAACACGGAGATCCCGGCCCGGTACGGCGGCCCGTCGGGGTCGCCGGTCAGGCTCATCAGCCCCGAGATGGCCTGCACCATGAGGTCGTAGCCGGGGACGTGCCGGCCGGGCCCGGCGCCGAAGCCGGTGATCGACGTGTAGATCAGACCGGGGTTGTCCTGCCGGACGGAGTCGTAGTCCAGTCCGTACTTCGCCATGCCGCCGGGCTTGAGGTTCTCGATCAGGACGTCCGCCCGGCGGGCGAGGTTCCGGGCGACCGCGGCGTCCTTCTCGTCGCGCAGGTCGAGGGCGATCGAACGCTTCCCCCGGTTGATTCCGAGGTAGTAGGTCGAGACCTCGTTGCGTGTCGGCGGCACCCAGGCGCGGGTGTCGTCACCGCCCGGTCCCTCGACCTTGACGACGTCGGCCCCCAGGTCGGCGAGCAGCATCGTGGCGTACGGCCCGGCAAGGATCCGTGAGAAGTCCGCGACCAGCACCCCGGAGAGCGGGCCCGCGGTGCCCGGCGGAGTGGGCTTGGCGTTCTGCGACATGAACCTTGCCTTTCTGTCCGTACACCGGACAGACGTCCGGAAAGTGATTCTCTGTCTGGGACGGCGGAGGAGTCAAGACGTCACGGCGGGGGCTTCACAGGGTCACGGTCGCGCCGCACGGGCGGACGGCCGGACCGCGTGGGGCGCGGACTCCAGCCGGGCGAAGTCCAGGCTGATCTCGCCGGCGGCCTGGAGGAGGAGCGGAAGATAGTCGTCGAGGAGCACCTCCATGGAGGTCTCGGCGGCGTGCGCGTTCACGTTGACGCTCGCGACGACGCGGCCCGAGCCGTCCCGCAGCGGAGCGGCCACCGAGCGGATGCCCCTGGCCAGTTGCTCGTCGGTCACCGCCCAGCCCCGCGCGCGCACCTCCCGCAGCTCGGCCTCCCATTCGGCCCGGCCGGGGTGCCACACCGAATCCAGACCGGACCGGGTGGGCTCGGCGAGGACCCGGGCCGCCTCGTCGGTCGGCAGCGCGGCCAGCAGGACCTTGCCCAGGGAGGTGGGCAGCGCGGGGAAGCGGGTGCCGATCTGCACGGCGAGGGCCACGATCTTGGGCACCGAGACCCGGGCGACGTAGACGATGTCCGAGCCGTCGAGCTGGGCGATCGAGCAGGACTCGTTCGTGCGCTCGACCAGCCACTCCAGGTGCGGGCGGGCCACGTCCCACAGTCCCGTCGAGCGGACGTAGGCGACGCCCAGGTCCAGGACGCGCGGGGTCAGCACGAAACCGCCGGACTGCTGGCGTACGTAGCCCAGTTCGGTCAGGGTGAGCAGGATCCGGCGTGCGGTCGGCCTGGCCAGCCCGGTCGCGGTCGCCACGTCGGACAGCGACATCACCGGCTGCCGGGGGCGGAAGGCGGTGATGACCTCCAGGCCCCGGGCCAGCGCCTCGATGAAATCGGGTCCGGTTCCTTCGCGCGGCATGGTGGCTCCTCTGATCGCCGTCGGCTTCGCTCCTGGGTGTCCGCCGTACGGACACCCGTCGAAGGCACTGTACGCAGCGGAACAAGCCTCCGTCGCGACGGCTCGGACGCGGCGGCTCGGAACCGACCGCAGAGCGGACGGCTGAGGACATTACCGGGCGGAATTCGGAAACCGCGGAGTATTGACACCGGACAACACCCTGACGACGATCGGTCACCTACCGAGAGCCGCCATACGGACAGTCGTCCGATGTCGAGTGGGAGATCCAGTGATGAGCCAGTCCACCCCCTTCCCGGCGGGACGACCCGTCGTCCTGCGCGGCGGCACCGTCCTGCCCATGGACCGCGCACGGCGGGTGCTGAACGACACCGACGTGCTCGTGACGGGCGACCGGATCACCGCGGTCGGCCCGCATCTCGCCGTGCCGGAGGGGACCGCCGAGATCGACGCGTCCGACGGCATCGTGATGCCCGGCATGATCGACACGCACCGGCACATGTGGCAGACGGCGATGCGCGGCTACGGCGCCGACTGGACCCTGACCCAGTACTTCGTCTGGTACTACCTCGAACACGGCACCGCCTTCCGCCCCGAGGACGTGCACGCAGGCAACCTCCTTGCCGCCGTCGAGGCGCTGGACGCCGGGGTGACCACGGTCGTCGACTGGTCGCACGGGCTCCAGACCGTCGACCACGCGGACGCGGCGGTGGACGCGCTGCGGGCCGTGCCCGGCCGGTTCGTCCTCGCCTACGGCAACATCCAGCAGGCTCCCGCGGAATGGACCGCGGCACCGCAGTTCCGGGACTTCGTGCGCCGACGCATCACCGGCGACGACATGCTCGGCTTCCAGATCGCCTTCGACGTCACCGGCGATCCCGCCTTCCCCGAGAAGCCCGCCTTCGAGGTCGCCCGCGACCTGGGCGTCGCCGTCACCACCCACGCCGGAGTCTGGGGCGCCACCAACGACGACGGCATCCGGCTCATGCACGAACACGGATTCATGACCCCCGAGGCGGTCTACGTCCACGCCTCCACCCTGTCCGCCGACTCCTACCACCGCATCGCGGCCACGGGCGGCTCGGTCTCGGTGTCCACGGAAAGCGAGCAGAGCGCAGGCCAGGGCTATCCCACGACCTGGGCGGTCCGCTCCCACGCCATCCCCGTCTCCCTGTCGATGGACACGAGCGTGTGGTGGAGCGGTGACCTCTTCTCCGCCATGCGCACCACCCTCGGCGCCGACCGCGCCCGCGAGCACCTGGAGGCCCACGCCCGGGGCGAGACCGTCACCCACAGCGCGCTGCGTGCCGACCAGGTCGTGGAGTGGGCAACTCGGGGCGGCGCCAGGGCACTTGGCCGCGAACACGACCTGGGCAGCATCGAGGAGGGCAAGAAGGCCGACCTCGTCCTGCTGAAGAACGACCACTCACCGGTCTCGTTCCCGCTGCTCAACCCGTACGGCCATGTGGCCTTCCAGGCCCAGCGGGGCGACGTGCACACCGTCATCGTCGACGGCCGGGTGGTCAAGCACGAGCACCGTCTCCTCGACACCGACCTGGCCGCGGTGCGCCGCACAGTCGAGCGGACCGTGGACCACCTGCGCTCCACGATGGGCGAGGACGCCTGGACGAAGGGCATGAACCCGGACGTCCCCGAGACCAAGGTCCTCGACAACCCCTACACGTACACCGACTACCGCAGCACCTCGACCCACGGCCATTGAGGAGGCGTGAGGTTCCGCGCCGATGAGTTCCGGGCGGGCGGAGGGTCCTAGTGACGTATCCGCCGAGACATGTCCGCCGTCGGCCGTGACACGAGGAGCAGCACCTGATGAGCGACCTGACCGCACTGCTGGAGAAGCACGTCGCCGAGGGAGCCTTCCCCGGAGCGGTCGCCCTGGTGGACCGCTCCGGCGAGGTGGAGGTCGCGGCCGTGGGATCGACAGAGCCCGAGGGTGCGGCGCCGATGCGGGCCGACACCCTCTTCCGGCTCTCCTCGGTCACCAAGCCCGTGACCGCCGCCGCGGTGCTGGCACTCGTCGACGACGGCGTGCTCACCCTGGACGCGCCGATCACGCGCTGGCTGCCGGAACTGGCGTCCCCGAAGGTCGTCCGCACTCCCGCGAGCGAGCTGGACGACGTGGTGCAGGCCGCCCGTCCCATCACCGTCGAGGACGTCCTCTCGTCGCGCTCCGGATGGGGCTTCGGGTCCGACTTCACCGCGCCCGCCCTTCAGCCCCTGTTCGCGGACGTGGCCGTGTACAACGGAGGTCCGCGATCGCCGCTGACCCCGGACGAGTGGGTCGCCGCGCTCGCCGACATCCCCTTGCTGCGACAGCCCGGAGAGGCGTTCCTGTACAACGCGAGCTCCGACCTGCAAGGCGTACTGGTGGGCCGGGCCGCGGGGCGCGAACTGCCGGAGTTCCTGGCCGAGCGAATCCTGGAGCCGCTCGGTATGAAGGACACGGCCTTCGCCGTACCACCGTCGGAACGCGACTGCCTCACCCCCTACTACCTGACAGCTCCTGACGGCACCCACACCTTCGCGGACGCGGCCGACGGCGCATGGTCCACCCCGCCCGCCTTCGCCTCCGGCGCGGGAGGCCTGGTGTCCACCGTCGCGGACTGGCACGCCTTCGGCCGCATGCTGCTGTCCGGCGGCGGCACGATCCTCTCCCCGGAGTCCGTACGCCTCATGACGACGGATCACCTCACCGCGGCCCAACGCGCCGAGGGCGACCTCTTCCTCCAGGGCCAGGGATGGGGCTACGGCGGCTCGGTCGACGTCACATCGGCGGAGCCGTGGAACACCCCGGGCCGCTACGGCTGGGTGGGCGGCACCGGCACCGCCGCGTACATCGACCCGTCGACCGACACGGTCACCGTTCTCTTCACCCCGTGCGGCCTGTCCGGTCCCGCGTTCCCCGCGTGGATGCGCGACTTCTGGGCGTACGCCGCGACCGTTTGAGCGTCCCCTAGGGCCGTCCCTGGTCCGAATCCTGGACAACGCCCGGCGGCTGCTGACCAGTCCCTGGGGCGGCACAAGATCGGTCGCGGCCGCCTTGGTATCGTCACCGCACCGGACCACCCGACACCCCGCCCACGGTCCGCACAACCAAGGCATTCCCAGCCGGTAACAGGCCTTCGAGCCGTCAGTCCGGCCCCAGTCGCCAGGATCCAGCGCGTCCGAGGCGGGGCATGCTCTCGCACCCAGAGGCAGACCGTCATGCGCAAGTCCCGGGCCAACTCCCGCCGCGTCACCGTGCCCCTCTCCGCCGTCCTCGCCGCGACGGCCCTAGCCGCCGTCGGCTGCTCCGGCTCCGGCTCCGCCACCGACGCGGACAGCTCGCCGCAGACCCCGACGGCGAAGGTGTCCACACCGCCCGTCCACGCCGGCGTCGACTACCAACTCGGCGGCGCCTACACCCCGCCGAAGGGCGTCTCCGTCGTCTCCCGCGATTACACGGCCGCGCCCGCCCCGGGCGTCTACAACATCTGCTACGTCAACGCGTTCCAGGCCCAGCCGGACGCGCAGGGGGACTGGGACGCCGACCTCTTGCTGCGGGACCGCTCCGGGAAGGTCGTCATGGACGAGGACTGGGGCGAGGCGATGCTCGACATCGGCACCCCGGCCAAGCGCGCGCGCATCGCGAAGAAGGTGGACGGCTGGATCGACGTGTGCGCCGAGAAGGGATTCGACGGCGTGGAGCCGGACAACTACGACAGCTACACCCGCGCCCCGCACGGACTGCTCACCGCGGCCGACGCCGAGGCGTTCCAGACCCTGCTCGCCCGCCACGCGCACGCCCGGCACCTCGCCATCGCCCAGAAGAACACCCTTGAACTGGCCAAGGACCGCAAGCGGGTCGGCCTCGACTTCGCGGTGGTGGAGGAGTGCGGGCAGTACGACGAATGCGGGTCCTACGTCGACGCGTTCGGCGACCACGTCATCGTCGTCGAGTACACCGAGAAGGGCATGAAGAAGGCCTGCGCGGGCTGGGGCGACCGGATCAGCATCGTACGGCGGGACCTCGACGTCACCCCGGCCGGCCACGAGGGCTACGTCCGCGAGACCTGCGACCGCTACTGACGGCCTGGGCCGGTCCCGTGGGACCGGCCCAGGAGGCTCACTGGGTGTAGGTGTAGTGCGGGCTGTCGTACTGGGGGCCGTTCTTCTCGTAGGTGAACCAGTAGGTCAGGGTGGATCCGGCGGTGAGCGTGACGTTCTGCGTCCAGGTGCCGCCGGTGTTGGTCATACGGAAGTTCTGCTGGCCGGCGTTGTTGATGAGGTAGTGCACGTCGACGTACGCCGCGGGTGTGGTCGGAACGAACGTGATCTGCGCCTGACTGCTGCTCAGGCGCGTCACGCCGGCGGTGTAGTCGGGCGTCGTCGTGCTCCCGCCGGTGCTTCCGCCGGTCGTGCTGCCACCAGTCGTGCTGCCGCCCGTGGTGCCACCGGTCGTCGTACCACCGGTGGTGCTGCCGCTGGCGCCCTGCTGATAGACCGCGAACCAGTCGACGCTCATGGCGGCGCCTGATGTGATGCTGCCCGCCTGGGCGGCCGAGCTGCAACCGCAGACCTTGTCGGGGTACGAACCGGCGATCGCCAGGTCGAAGATGGCCATGAACCCGTGGTCGACGGCGGCCTGCCAGGTGGCGACCGAGACCTGGTTCTCGTTCACGGTGAAGGTCAGAGTGCCGTCGAGGTAGAAGCGGAGCTGCTCCGCGGCGGTGTTCGTGCGGTCGATGATCGCGGAGTACGTGTGGTAGCCGGTCTGGCAGCCCGTGCACGGCTGGAGATCACTGGTGATGCCGTCGGGGTCGTGGCACTCGCCCGCCCACACCCCGCAGTGGAACGTGGTGGAGTGTTTGCTCAGCGCGTTGACGTCCTCCATGATGTCGAACTCGCCGATGCTCGGCCAGTTCGTCGCGCCGACCGGGCGGGCGGCGCCGCCCATCGCCCAGAACGCGGGCCAATAGCCCAGCCCACTGGCCGGGTTGGGCTGGAGGATGGACGCGCTCATCTGGAGTTGTCCGCCGGGAGGGGCGGCGAAGTCGGTGCGCTGGGTCTCGATGCGTCCCGAGGTCCAGTGGCCGGAGCCGTCCCGGAGCGCCCGGATGACCAGGTGTCCCTGCCCGTCCTGGTACACGTTGTTCGTGGAGTCGGTGGCCGACTCGACCTCGCCCGTTCCCCAGTTGGCGGCACCTCCGGGGTATCCGGTGCCCAGGTCGTACAGCCAGTCGGTCCGGTTCAGCGCGCTGCCGGACGATCCGTTGAAGTCGTCGGAGAAGACGGTGGTCCAGCCTGTGGGAGCGCCTGGTACAGCCGCCGAGGCGCTGCCACCGGTTCCGATCAGGCCTACGAGTGTGCCGATGAGCAGCAGCAGAGTGCTGCCCAGAACGAGAGGGACGGTTCTCTGGCTGCCTGCGGGCGCAACGGCAGGTGGTGAGGAGTTCGTCATCGTGTGGGTTCTCCCTGGCGAGCTGGCGGGTGGGGAGTGGTGGTGCAGGGGACCTGACTCCTGGTGCGGACCAGGGCGCAGGTCAGGTCTGAGAGCGCTCTCAGGGTGATCGTGAGTCTGCGGCCCCTGGTTGTCCTCCTGATGTCGGACGATCCGTCATGTCGGCTGCCGTGAGCCTGAGTTGGGTGTGGGTCAGGCAGGGATCGCCGTTCAATGCAGGAGTGTCCGGCGCGACCCTCCATGCGTCAACGGCTTCAACGTGACGGGTTGAAAAGCAGGCCTCTTGGCGACGCCGTATGGAGTCCTGGTAAAGGTCCGAACCAAGCTCCGTAGAGTCATGGAGCGCTCTCCAGCGGTTGGCTGCGCGCACTCTCACTGCGTTGAGCTGGGAATTTCTGAACGCTGCGCCGGTATGCCGCTCCTGCCGTCGAGTGGACGCCCTCTGACGCGGCTCGTGGACCTCGCGAAGCGCCTTCAGAAGTTGAAGGAAGTCGCCGAGAAGGATCGGACCTGGCTGTGAGGCGTGCGCTCCGAGGGGACTCGCTCGGTGGGCATCGGGTGGGCATCGTGTGGGCGTCGGGTGGGCGATGAAGAAGTCCCGGAGGAGGGGAGTCGGGTCGATGGTGGTGGGTGGGTGGGGGCGGTGTCGCCGTTCGGAATCGTGGACGGGCACACCTGATGTACGACGTTCGACTTGGCGCGGGTGCTCTGGGGAGCCGTGGCGGAGCTGTTCCGCTGGATCTGGGCCGTTAGTCGTGACATGGACGCAGCAGCCGTGTGCATCACCAACTCGTCACCAGGGTGGGAGCAACGCGCGTGGTCGCCAGAGGAGTTGGCGATCCCGTCGCACAGGTGAAGGATCTTGCTAGCGGCCGCGGCACCGACGACCCTGCTCTCGGCCTCTTCCAGCTCCAGCGGGAGACCGCGACGCGTCGAAGTCCCGCGGACCTTGGGATGTGCGAGTCGGGCCTCGACCGGGTGACCGGGTGACTGGGCTGGTTCTCGCCTCGTCGTATGCCGATCCGCGCCGCCCGGAGGCCTCGGAGATCAGGCGTCTGCTCCAGTCGGCGATGGCCGGAGCAGTACCCTCCGCGGTTGCCGCGCTCGACAGGACGTGAACACCGGACTCGGGTCTTTACCCCCGGGCTTCGGCTACGAGCCGGCGGCTGTCGTCGAGGATGCGGCGGGCGCGTTCTTGTGGTGGGACTCCTGCTTGCTTGAGGCGTCGGAGCGGGACTTCGGCGCTGATGGTCACGTCTTGCGGGACGAGCGACAGGATTTCGGTGAGAGGGAACTCGCCGTGTCCGGGGATGGAGCGGTCGTTGTTGGCTTCGTCCAGGTAGGTGGCGAGGCTTTCGGATGTGAGGGGTCCGTCGCTCAACTGGCAGTATCCGATGAGCTGTTGGTCGGTCTTCCGGAGGTCGGCAGGTCCCTCTCCGGCCCGCACGAGGTGGAGGGTGTCGAGGAGGATCCTGAGGTTCGGTTGGTCGAGTTGCTTCAGCAGTTCGACTGCGGCTGCGAGGGAGGGGACGTGGGAGAGCGGTGTGAATTCCAGGAGGACGTCCACCTGGGCGGTTCGTGCGAGCCGGCAGAACTCGCCCAGTAGGTCCGCCACCGCTGCGGGGTTGCGCTCCGCGTCCGGATCGGGCTCGTATGCGCAGGTGTTGGCGAACGGGGCACGCATGTCCTGGAGTACGTCGAGTTGGCGCTTGAGGCCGTCCAGGCCGCCCCTGGCCCTGAGGATGAATCCGTCGCCCATGGCCACCGGGATGTTCAGGGAGTCCAGCTCGGCCACGGTGTCGCGCAGCATCTTCGTGTCGTGGACCTCGGGGTGATTGACGCTCAGGCAGACGCTGTCGGCGCCACCGGCAGCGGCGGCTGTCACGAAGACGGAGAGCGGTTCTTCCCGGAAACTCAAGTGTTCAAGGCCGACAGGTGGGTGATGCCGCTTGCTCGCGCCGGCGTGGTTCATGGTCACATCCAATACGGGGGCCGTCCGGAACCGATCATTCGCTCACTTGACGAAATATGAGTGCACTGATTGCTGTGGGTGCTGATGTGTGGGTTAGGCGCCGAGCATCTGCAAGCCGCCGTTCACGGCGATCAGTTGGCCCGTCATGAACCGCGCCCCGGTGCCGGCCAGGAACACCATCACCGGCCCGAGATCGGCCTCCGGATCGCCGAGTTCACCTCGCAACGGCATGGTCGTCCGCAAGCTCTGTCTGAACGCCACCGCGCGCTCCTCGCCCAGGTGGTCCCACAGCCGATCGGCGCCCGGCGTCTGTACTGCCGGTGCCAGGGCGTTCACGGTGATCCCGTATCGCCCCCAGGCCGAGGCCACGGAGCGGGTCCAGGCGTGGACGCCGGCCTTGGCCGCCGCGTAGTGCGGCGCCATGGGGTTGCCGCGCACGCCCTCGCTGGATCCGAGGTTGATGATCTGGCCGCCGTCGTGCCGCATGTGCTCGAACGCCGCCTGGTTGGTGAACACGGTGGTCCTCAGGTTGGCGTCGACGACCAGGTCGAACTCGTCGTCGGACAGCGACTCGGGCGTTCCGGGCCGCCAGGTGCCCGCCGCGTGGAGGAGTACGTCGAGGCCGCCCAGGATCGAGGCGGCTTGGTCGAAAGCGGTGGTCACCGAGGTGCGGGAGCGTGCGTCGCAGGGCACCCAGTCGCAGCGCGCCTTGAGTTCGTCCGGCGGCGGCGTCGAGTGGAACAGGCCGACGACACGCGCCCCGGCCGTAAGGAATACGGACACGGCTGCCGCGCCGATTCCGCCGACGGCCCCCGTCACCACCACGCGCCGACCAGCGAGCGGCAGAGACGCTTCGCCGCCCACGGGAGTCGCCGACCGGCGATCCATGGATTCCCCAGCTTCCATTGCGCCCGCACTCCTCTGTCGTGGACTCGGGCTCACTGTAACCAGGGGGAGTGAATTAAGTATACTCAGTGTGCGCGGATCGCTCGACGCTGAGGCTCACTCCGACGGTGTGCGCGGGGTGTCACAGGCGTCTCGTCGGATGCCAGCTGCGGGCCCTTTCTGTCCGTCCTCGCCGAGGAGATGGATGCCTATCCGGTCCGTCACGGAGAGCGTCGGCGACCCGGCATCGCTGGAGCGGGTTGATCGATGGAGTCCCCGGTGTAGGGCCCGTCCGGGACAGCAAGGTGCCGGACGGGCGCGTCCTTCTTGTCGGGGCTGTCGTGTGGACGGAGTTCGTCGGCGGTCAGTCGGTGATGTCGACCCAGAACTCGTCCGTGTTGTACAGGATGCGGTCGCTGAAGTAGTACCAGATCAGCAGTCCGCCCGCGGCTTGGTTCTGGGTCCGTGGCACGGCCCGTACCGAGAAGTCCCACACCGGACTGCCCGCACCTTCGTCGGTGGACTGGAACGGGTACTCGTCGCAGTCCCGCGTCGCCGTGTCGTAGGCGGGCAGGCCCGTCTGGTCGTCGTATGGGGTGGTGCGGTTGCAGGCCGCGTCCTTGTAGTACCTGTTGGTACTGGTGATCGGCCCGGCGGGCACCCGGTGCAGCCCGCGTTCGTCGCGAGAGCCGGTGTACTTGCCCGGGATGTCCTTGGGTTCGATCTCGATCGGATAGGTACGCGTCGGATCGTTCTGGGCGAACCGGATGTGCTGGGCGACCGACGTGACCCGGCCGTCACCGACGCTGTACTGGAGATGCGGGATGACGTCGTAGTTCACGCACGCCTTCGGATAGTCCTGGAAGAACGTGAAGTAGTTGGCCGAGTCGCAGCGGATGGTGTGGTTCTCGGTGGTGCCGGTGGTGTAGACGTAGTCACCGCCGCTGCCGCCGAAGCGGAAGTGCCACTGGTGGTAGAGGACTTTGTCCGCGGCGGTGGAGGCGGTCTCGTTGGAGTAGATGTCCCAGTGCAGCCACTCGTCGTGGTAGTCCCACTCGTCCCAGGTGTGCTCGATCCCGCTACCGGTGCCGTAGCAGAATGTCGCGTCCTGGGTGCAGTCGGACAGGACGTACATCGACAGGTCGTCGACCTCCCAGATCCAGCTGTCGAGGGGGCTCCACCCGTCGTACGAGACGGAGCCGTACTGCGCCTGGAAGTAAGTGCGTACCGCGCGCTCCTTGCCGTTGCCCACGGTCACCGCGTCGTACGCGACGCTGGCTGTGCCATGGAACTCACGGGTGCCGTCACTGTTGACGGTGTAGTAGTCGATGCCGAGCCGGCCCTTCTTGCACCACAGCCAGCGGTTGTACGTCTCTCCCGCGGCCGTCTCGGAACCGTCCCGGTCCAGGCACGCCGCGCTGTCGGGGGGCGGCTCGTCACCCCAGCCGGTCGGCGGTGCCGCCGCCGCGGCCGCCTCGGAACTCGGCACCGTGGCGTCCTTGGTCAGGGGCACCTTGGAGGTGTCGGCGTAGCTGTGCTGGTCCTGTTTGCCCGCGTTGAGCAGCGCGTTCGCGACGGTCTTCGCGGACAGCGCGGAGGTACGGTCGGGCTGCACGGAGGGCGCGGGCCTGCCCGCCTTCTCGCCCGGACGGACCTTGCCGAGCTCGTACGGCAGGAGGACGGGTTCGCCGATGAGTTTCGTGCCGGCGGTGGATGCGGTGGCTGCGGTCCTGGCGTCCTGTGCGTGTGCCGCAGGGCCGGAAAGACCGATGGCCAGCGGTATCAGCAGCCCGGT
Organism: Streptomyces sp. NPDC002276; assembly: GCF_053891435.1. Classification (NCBI taxonomy): domain Bacteria; kingdom Bacillati; phylum Actinomycetota; class Actinomycetes; order Kitasatosporales; family Streptomycetaceae; genus Streptomyces; species Streptomyces sp. NPDC002276. The sequence goes on from NZ_JBSFCQ010000025.1 coordinate 66,214, forward strand.
TGCGAACCAGCGCAACCGCCTCCTGATGCGAGACAACGACATGCGGGTGTTCCCCCTCGATGTAAGAGGGGCCGCCTTGTCAGGGCAAGGCTGTGCATTCGCGTACAGATGTGACGCATGGAGCGGCCCCCGTTTTTGACCGAACACGGCCATCATTACGGCTGGGCCGGAAAGGGCACCCACGATTACGAGGCAAGGTGCGTGTCTGCTGCGACCATACGGTTCACCAGATATCCAAGAGGCACCTGCGACGACGCACAGGGACACGCTGGCTGAAACCTCCGATATGCGCGGGGAGATGTTGTGACTTACCTGTGAGGCCGGCGATCACAACTGCGATGTGAAAGGAGGCGGTGACCGTGACTCATGCACCGGCTGACGCCTGGGACCGGATCGACCGCTGGCTGTCCGACCACGCCCCCGGCTACCGCGCCCGCCTGCGCCCGCCCGCCGAAAGCGCGTTGCTGCGCGGGGTCGCGGAGCGTTCCGCGGGCGCCGAACTGCCCCCGGCCCTGCTGTGCTGGTGGGCCCGGACGGACGGCCTCGACCGTGCGCCGGCCCCCGAATCACCGCCCCCGGCAGGCCACTTGATCCCCGACTTCTACGACCCCTGCGGCGCGGCCGAGGCCGACGAACGCCGGACGATCCACCTCCAGGTGGCGCAGGACATCGTGCCCCCGCCGCTCGCGGCAGCCTGGGAAGAGCACACCCGTGCTCGCAGCGCCGATCCCGCAGGCACGTTGTACTCCACGGAAGCAGTCCCCGTATGGCTGCCGGAGTGGCTGCCCGTGGCCGTCGACGGGGGAGGCGGCGGCCTGTTCACCGACCTGCGGCCGGGGCAACTCCACGGCTGCGTCGTCCCCTTCACCCGTACCGGACACGACCGGGCGCCCCGCTGGCCGGGCATCACGGAGATGCTGACCGACGTGGCCGACCGCCTCCAGTCCCTCGACGCGAACGAAGCCGTGGCCATGATGGTGGAGCACTGGACGCCACCGCGCGGCTGAGCATCGTCCGACGGCACTCACAGACCTCGCAGACGTCATGGACCTCACGGGCGAGGTGCCGAGTGACGGTGCGCCGGCTCACGGCGTGTGCGGTTTGGCCGAGTTCGGAGGCGGTCCGTTCTGCGGACCGCTTGTGGTTTCGGCGTATCTGCTCGGTCCGCTCCACGGCGTTGCCAGGTGTGGCTGTGGGTTGGCGGTGGGGTGTGGAGGTCCGGTTGTGCAGGCCGGGCTGACCATGACGGCGGTACCGGTTGACCCACTTGGAGATGCGTGTCCTGGAGAGGCCCGTCTCCGCGGCGACGTGGGCGATCGGGCGTGACGGGCGTCTCCCGACGAGTCGCCTGCGGTTCTCGGTGGAGAGCGGCGCGTTGGTATGGGTGCCCATCAGATGGCGGCGAGGTTGTTGAGCAGGTGGCCGAGTTCTGCCGGTGCTTGAAGGTGGGCCAGGTGGCCCTGGCCGGGGAGTTCGTGGACTCCGGCGTGAGCGACGAGCTGCCGCACGTTGTCGAACGACGTTCCGTAAGGGGCTGTTGTGCGGTTGCGCTGGCCGATGATCAGGTCGACTTGATCTGCCTGTCGCGCCATCACATCCGCAGGCGGCGCCGCGTTGAGCGCGCCGAGTTCGGCGTAGAGCGGGCCGCTCAGGCGACGCAGGATCGCCCAACCGTCCTGATCGGCCCGAAGCTCCTCGACGTGTGCGGTGGAGAAGCCGGAGATCTGCCGGTTGACGATCTCGACGCAGCGATCCCAGTCCGCTGTCTCCGCTGCGTGCTTCAGGTCCGGCACCGCACAGCGACCGAATGGCTGCATCACCGGCTCGTAGGCGATCACCTGGGGTATCGGGCGGTGGTTGGTGGCCAGCAGGGTGATCAGGCCGCCGTAGCTCCAGCCGAAGAGCGCCCTCGTGCTGGCGAACTCGTCGAGGACCACGCCGAGGTCCTCGACCTCCGTCCGCAGTGAGTACGAGTCGGTCAACGGCCCCGAGGAAGCACGTCCCCGGCGGTTCACGACCACCACTGAGGGCCAGGCGTCGATGGCGCCCGCCACATGGCGCCATGTGTGCGCATCGCTCATCATGCCCGGGACGACGACGAGGCCCGGGGCATCCGGTTCCCCGTACACATCGACCGTGACCCAGCTGTCCCCGCCGACGGGCAGTCTTTTCTGTATCGTTCGCTCCATAAATCTATTATGGAGCGAACGATCTAGAGTGCAAGCGTGACCGAACGCCACCGTGGACGACCACGAGCCTTCGACCGCGACCGCGCGGTCCTTGACGCCGCTCGCCTCTTCTGGCGACGCGGCTACTCCGGCACCTCGACCCGGACCCTGACCGCGGCCCTCGGGCTCTCCACCTCCAGCCTCTACGCCGCCTTCGGCAGCAAAGCCGGGCTGTTCGAGGAAGCGGTGCGGACCTACGCCGAGCGTTACCGCGAGATCTACCAGCAGGCTGTCGCCGAGAACGACATCCAGACCGTCATCGAACGCATCCTCACCGACTCGGTCCACGAGTTCACCCAGCCGAGCGACGGACATCCCGGATGCCTCATCAGCAGCGCCGTGATGACCGACAGCACGAGCACGCTCGATACCAACACCTACATCGCCGAACTGCACAGCTCGAACGAGCAGGCCCTCCTCGTGCGCATCGAACGAGCGATCCAGGACGGGGAACTGGCCGCGGGCACCAACCCAGCGGTCCTGACCGGGCTCATCCAGTCCGTCTGGCACGGATTGTCAGTGCGGTCCAACGTCGACACGGCTCGCGAGGACCTGCTCGCGACGGCACAACTTGCTCACCAGCTGATCTGCCGACAACTCACGTCACCAACGTCCTGACCCGCAACGCCTGGGGGCCTGCGACAAGAGCATCGAACGGTCCGGGCGGGAGTGGACTGCGGTCCGGGGCATGCCCGGGACCTACCGGGCCCGGCACGCCCTGCGCGGCGCCGGTCTATCGACCGCGCTGGATGACATGCCCCACTGACCCCGCTCCACCGGTCACGTGGTGATGGGAAGGGCGCGGATACGGCTGTACAGCGTCGTCCGGCTGATGCGCAGCCGCTTCGCGGCGTGCACTTGTTGCCCCGGCACTCGCGCGGAGCGGGCGACGGCTTGGACGGCGTGATGAAGTCGGTCGCCGCGTTGTCGGCAGGCGCGGAGGATCTTGTGGTTCTTCGTCCGGCCGATCACATGCTCCACCCGCGCTCGGACCTTGCGGTGGGCGGCGGTGTCAGGTCCTGGCCGTGCTCGGCCAGGCCGGAGGCGCGCCAGGCTTGGGCGTCCGCGGTGGTGCCGGGCACCGGCCGGGCCGCCGCGATCACCAGACGTGTGTCGGCATCCACGATGACCTGCACGTTCGCCGAGGACCGGTGGTTGCGTGACGAGGAGCCCACGTGCCGGTCGCGGACCGGGACCAGGGTGCCGTCCACGATCCACAACCCGTCGGCCGCCTCAGCTGGACGGGAGACCGGCTCAATTGCCGGCAGCGGACCGAGCCGCTGGAGCACCCGGCACACGGTCGAGGAGAAGATCCCGAACAGCGGCCCGAGCTGTCGCATGGTCGGGTTCGTGCGGCAGCAGACGGCCACCACCAGGACCCGCTCGGCCGTACACGCTGCGCACGACCGGGGGATGCTCCCCGCAGGCGCGGGGAACAGTCCTCGGCGCGGTTCAGGGCCTGTGGCCGCGGAAGGTTTGGCGCAGGTCGTTCACCCAGGCGTCGGGGTTCTCCCAGGGGATGAAGTGGCCGCCGTGGTCATGGGCGTTGACGTTGACGTGGTTGAACCATGCGCTCTGCGGCCCCTTCTTGAACGCCTCGACGCGCTCGGCGGCGGTGTGGACGCCGGGCGGGTTCTCGTAGGTGACGAAGGTGAGGCCGACCGGGGCCTGTACCACCGGGGTGCGGTCGTGGGCGGGTGCCCAGGGATAGCGGTTGGCGTTGGCGTAGTAGCGCATCGACGTGGCGATGGAGTTGTTCGCCCAGTAGATCGTGGCGTGGGTGAGCAGGTCGTCCTTGGTGAAGACGGACTCGATGTCTCCGTCGTTGTCGCTCCAGGCGTTCCAGCGTTCCAGGAGCCAGGCGAGCAGTCCGGCGGGGGAGTCGCTCAGGCCGTGGGCCAGGGTGGCGCCGTCGAGCATGTGCACGGCGAGGTGGGAGGCCGAGCGGCGGTCCATCTCGATGATCCGGGCGCGGACCTCGGCGGGCTGGTCGTCGGTGAGGGGCCTTCTGCTGCCGAAGTCCCAGGCGCGGGGGCCGTTGAAGAAGTCGAGCGGCAGTCCGGAGCCGATGTGGATGCCGTAGAGCTCGTCGGCGTACTTGTGGCCGAGCTGGCTGGTGACGACGCCGCCGATGTCACAGCCCCCGGCGGCGTACTTGTCGTACCCCAGGGTCTCGGTCATCAGGGTGTGCCAGAGGTCGGAGACCTTCCAGAAGTTGACGTCCGGAAAGCCGGTGAGGGGGCCGGGGAAACCGAAGCCGGGCAGGGACGGCACGATGACGTCGAACGCGTCGGCGGGGTCACCGCCGAACGCGGCCGGGTCGGCGAGCGGACCGGTCACCTTCGACCAGTGCCAGAACGTCCACGGCCAGCCATGGGTCAGGATCAACGGGATCGGACGGGGCCCGCGGCCGGGCGTGCGCATGAAGTGCAGCGGGACACCGGCGACGCTCACCTGGTAGTGCTCGTGAGCGTTGATGGCGGCCTCGGCCGCGCGCCAGTCGTAGTCGTTCCGCCAGTAGGCGACGAGCTCGCGGAGATAGCTGTCGGGGACGCCGTAGGACCAGTCCTGGTTCCCTTCGTCCAGTGGCGGACGGGTCGCTGCGAGGCGGGCGCGCAGGTCGTCGAGGACCTCGTCGGACACATGGATCGGAGCGGGCTTCAGGGGGAACCCGTACGGGGTACTCATCGCGTGGTTCCTAACTGTGGTGTGCCGCCCACCAGTTGGACGGCGAACCGTGACGGCCTGCCGCGTGACCTCCCGCCGACGTCCTCCGAACGCCCAGCGGACCAGAGCCATGCGGGGGAAGGTGCGTGGCCTATCCAATCAGGTTGCTTTCCGGTTCACGACGGGGTCAGAACGGGACACTGTCCGCCGTCTTCCGCCTGGGCGGTGCCTCGGTCTGTCCGCGGCTGTCCGGGACGCGCTCGTCGGGCGGGCGTCGCCACAGCGCCGACTTCACTGACGTGCACCAGTAGTTGAGTTCGACGGGGGCGCGGCGGTGAAGCCGAGGCTGGGCTCCGGAGCGAGCGGGAGCAGGGACGGCTTGACGCGCCTCAGCCCTCCGCACACGGCGGCCAGCGAGCGACCGCTGTTCCACTCGTCAGCAGGCTCCGCTACGGGGCAGGTCACGGGTTCCCCGGCCGGACGGTTCCAGCAGTGGGCTGCGGAGAACATCGATATCTTCCGCAGGGACTGAGACATTCAGGCCCCCGGTGGCTACTACCGACAGAGCCCTGGAACCGATGGGAAGGCTGCCCGACAGGGTCTCGTTCAGCCCGCGGCCCATTCCTCAATGAGCCGGACGGTGCGTTCGGGCTGTTCCTCGTGCAGGTAGTGGCCTGTATCGGTCCAGTGGTCGACGCGGGATCCGGGCGCCCGCAGGGTCGAGCGTTCCCAGCCGGCGGCCTCGGCGGAGGTCCATACCGTGAGAGCGGGGCAGGTACGGCGCCGCAAGTACGCCTGGCTGTGCGGGCGGATACCCACTGCGTCGGGATCGGCGTACATGCCCGCGTACGCCTGGGCGATGACATGGCCGGGGGTGCCGAGCATGGTGCGGATGTGTGCGGTGCGCAGGCCGCGCGGGGCGGTCGGGGAGAACGCTCCGGCCACCAGCGGTACGGCGGCGGCCGATCCGTGCTCGCGGTACGCGGCCAGGCGGCGCGGGATCTCGCCGAGTTCGGCGCCGTGCGCACCGTGCGCGGGATCGAGGACGACGACGGACCGTACGAGGTCAGGGTGGTGGACGGCGAGCAGGTTCACCACCTGGCCGCCCATGGAGTGGCCGACGGCCACGACGCGGCCGGTGTGCAGGCGGGTGATCAGTGCTGTCAGGTCCTGGGCCATCGCCGCCGGTGTGTTGTCCTGGTCCGGGACGGGCGAGCGGCCGTGGCCGCGCAGGTCGGGGACGATCACGCGGTGCCCGGCGGCGGCCAGGGCCTCGGCGTGCGGTGACCATTCGCGGCCGTCGCCGCCCCAACCGTGCACCAGCAGAAGGGTGTTGGCGTCCGTGACGGCGCCGGGGTCCGGATCGAGGACGGTGTGGAAGAGGCCCACGGTTGTGGTCATCCGGTCACCGCCTCGTACGTGGCGTAGCCGAAGTCGGCGTGCACGCCTGCCCCGTCGAGGTCCTGGACCCACAAGCCGAACATCGCGCCGGTGAAGCCGAGGACGCGCAGCTGGCCGTCGTGGAACTCGTCGGCGGCTTCGTCGGACAGGACCGTGGCGTCGAGTTCGAGGGGGAGGGTCACGGTTCCGTTGCCGGTGTCGTAGGCGAAGTGCAGTGTGGGACCGTCGAGTTGGGCCCGCAGGGTGACGGGTTTGCCCGGAGACAGGGGGACTTGGACCGGGTGGGCGGTGCGGGTGCCCTGTTCGCAGCTGAGGGCGTTCAGGACCGGTGTGCCGTCGTCGGCCGAAGTGACGTACAGGAAATGCCAGTTGCGGGTGTTGTAGTACGCGGTGATGCCCGCCATGTGGTCCGGTGTGCGCGGGTCGAACGAGACCCGGGTCTCGAAGGAGCAGCGCGGGGCCGTGACGCGGCGGGCGACCAGGCTGGGGGAGCGGCGGCCTGCGGGTGACTGGCCGCCGTGGATGCGCAGGTGGCCGGGGCGTTCGGTGAGGCTGAGCCAGTCCTCGTCGGCCGGGCGGCGCAGGGTGGACCAGTCAGGGCCGAGGACGGACGCGTCGAAGTGGTCCGTCGCGGGTGATGCGGGGAAGGGAGTGGGCGGGAGAGCGGGGGCCGGGACGGTGACCGCGGGGATGGCGCCCGGGATGCGCGGCCAGCCTTCCTCTGTCCAGGTCACCGGCTGGAGCGCGGTTTCCCGGCCGAGTACGCAGCGGCCCCGCTCGGTGTAGGGGCGGGCGGTGATGTGGGCTGCGTACCACTCGCCGGCCGGGGTTTCGACGAGCGAGCAGTGGCCGGCCTTCTGTAGTTCCAGCGTCGGATCGTGCCGGGAGGTGAGCAACGGTCCGGCGGGGTCCGGTTCGTAGGGGCCGAACAGGTCGCGGGAGCGGGCGACGGCGGCTCCGTGTTCGTAGCCGGTGCCGCCCTCGGCGTGCACGAGGTAGTACCAGCCGTCCCGTTGGTAGAGGTGCGGGCCCTCGGCGACCCCGGCGGCTGTGCCGACGGTGATGGTTCTGGGCTGTCCGATGAGTTTGTGCGAGGCGCGGTCGAACTCCTGCAACTCGATACCGGCGAACATGTCGTGCCCCGGGCGCCAGTCGAAGCGCATGTTGAGGAGCCAGCTGCGGCCGTCGCGGTCGTGGAAGAGCGAGACGTCGAAACCCCGGCTGTGCAGCGGCACCGGGTCGGACCACGGGCCCTCGATCGAGGGTGCCGTGGTCACGTAGTTGGGCAGGTCCTTCCAGCCTTCCGCGTAGGTGTCCACCACCGTGAAGACCAGGTGGAACAGCCCGTCCGCGTAGGAGAGCCCCGGTGCCCAGATCCCGCCCGAGTCGGGGACCCCGGCCAGGTCGAGCAGTCGGCGGCTGCCCAACGCGCCGCCCAGCGCACGCCAGTTGACCAGGTCCCGGGAGTGGTGGAGCCGTACTCCCGGGTACCACTCGAAGGTCGAGGTGGCGATGTAGTAGTCCTCGTCGCCGACCCGCAGGATCGCGGGGTCGGGCTCGAAGCCGCGCAGGACGGGGTTGTCGATCACGTGAGGTCCGATCGGGTGTCGCTGGATCAGAGGGAGAACAACAGGGTGCCGAAGCCGACTTGGTCGCACTGGGTCGGCGCGCCCTCCGGTCGGAGACTGCTCGCCACCTGCGCGGTGTACGGGGCGGACGTGCCGGCCCGCTTCACGTAGTGGTTGTACGCCATCTCGTAGATGGGCTTGAACGCGCCGCGCCCGTCTGTGGAGATGGCGGACCAGTGCCAGTTGCACCGCCCGAAGGTGGCGTCGTAGGCGACGCTGTTGCCGAGGTTGTACTTCGCCGTGTACTCGAAGCCGGACAGCAGCAGCGAGTTGGACGCTCTGAACATGTCGAGGCCCTGGATCCAGCCGGTCTGGCAGATCTCCGCGAGCGCGCCCAGGATCAGCTGGGTGTGCCCCTGGTCGCGGCCGGACTCGCAGCACTGGCCGGTGCCGGACTGGACGAGTTTAGTCAGCCCGCAGCAGCTGTTGGTGTAGAAGGCGTTGTAGGCGTCGTTGAAGAGGGTGAGGTTGTTGCAGGCCACGGCGATCTGGAGCAACCCCTTGAGGCCCATCAGGCCGTAGCCGCCGTCGCCGTAGATGTTGATCAGCGGCACGAAGATGTTCTGGAACATCGCGACGGTGGCCGCGAGTTCGGAGAGCGACCAGCTGCCCGCCGGGCCGGTGTAGTGCATGATCTCCACGGCGGCGGCCAGCTTGGCGCCGTAGATTCCGGCGGCGAGCTCGGCGTCCACGCCGTTGATGGTCTGGAGCGCGTTGGTCCAGGACTTGATGATCTCCAGCGCCTTGTAGGCGTGGGCGGTGTCCTGGGTGATGTACCACATGACGGCGTTCTGATACGCGGCGTTGCAGTCGTACCACAGCTCAGCGTTGCCGTTCTCCGGGCTGGTGCCGCGGGTGACGGTCGCGCGGCCGCCGGCGACCACGTAGGAGGACGACGAGAAGAAGTCGGCCGCGAAGACGTTGTAGCCGTCGATCCAGGGTGAGGCGCCCGCGGCCACCTTTGTGCGCATCCGGTTGAGGTCGGCGAGGCTGTGCAGCACGCCGGGGTGGGTCAGAGAGGAGAGGCCGGAGGTGACGGCCGCGGCGCTGGTGGCGCCCGCCAGTCCGGCGGCCCCGGCTGTCCCCGTGGCGCCCGCGCCGATCGCGGTGAGCTTGAGGAAGCGGCGGCGGTTGGGCGGTGCGGAGGGGCCATAGGGGTCGGCGGGGGAGAAGGGTTCAGGGCCGGGAGCGGGCGGCTGGGGATTCTGCATGGGGTTCCTTGTCGACTCGACGCTGAGTACGGGAAGGAGGGGGTCAGACGCGGCGCAGGACGAGGGTGCTGCGCGGGCCGACCTTGGGGCGGGTGCCGGCGCCGATGGTCTTTCCGGTGGCCAGGTCGCGGGCGGGGCCGAAGTCCTGGCGGGCGGGGAGGGTGAAGACCTTGTCGGTGCTGGTGTTCATGGCGATCAGGTAGTCGCCGTACTCGCAGTAGTAGAAGGGCGCGCGGCCGACGAGCATGGTCTCGACGCCGTCGAAGTGGACGCCGAGGGTGGGGTCGGGGACGTCGGCCGGGACGGGGGCGAGGTGGTAGACGTCGCCCTTCTGGGACTGGTGGAGGGTGTCGCCGGGCGGGGGGAATCCGCCGGGCGGGAGGCCCGCGGCGCCGGGGTCGTTGACGGCGTAGTCCCACAGGATCCAGTCGCGGGCGGTGAACGTGTCCGCGGTGGTGCCCGCCGAGTGCTGGCGGACCGTCGCCGAGCGCTGGTCGACGGGGGTGACGTGGTGGACGCGCGCGTAGTCGTTGACGCCCTGCCGGGCCCGCCAGTAGAGCGAGGCGAAGAGGAGTTCTTTGCCGTGCTTGACCGCTACGGCGCCGTTCTCCTCGTCGGTGAAGACGAAGTCGGGACTGTCCCATCCGGTGGGCAGCCGACCCGGTCGGGAGGCGAGCGACTGGTAGTCGTCCCAGTCGCGGGAGACCAGGCGCAGCGCGTTGAGGCCGACGCGCGTCCAGGCGTACGTGGCGATGAGCTGGAGCTGCGGCCAGAGCTGGCCGTCGTTCACCATCTCCTGGGTCCAGCCGACGAGTTCGGGGTCCTTGAAGACGGCGGCGGACATGAGGGGGTTGGAGTCCCAGGCGGTGCGGGAGGCGTAGGCGATCGCGCCGGGGTAGACCTCGTTGCGCCAGCCGATGACGGTCTCGGTGCGGGCGACCCGGGCGTTGTCGCCGTCCACGTCGACGACGCGGAACCGGCCGCGCGCCTTGACCATCTTGACCATCTGGTCGCGGAGTTCGGGGGCGTCCTGGCCGCCGTGGCCCCGGGTCACCGACTCGTACATCATGACCAGCCAGTCGGTGATCTCGCCGTAGCTGCCGACATAACCCAACTCGCGGGTCAGACCCGCCTTGGTGACCTGGTAGTAGTCCGCGCCGAGCGGCTTGGACGGGTTGCCGTCCGCGTCCTCGGGGCCGAGGTAGGGCACCGAGCCGATGGACTGGTACAGGTAGTCGCGCGCCTTGGCCTCGGGCAGGGCGAGGTCCGGGTCCAGCAGCCGCAGGCCGCGGTTGGCCTGGTAGATGCCGATGGCGCAGATCTGGGTCTGGTTGGAGTAGTGCGGGAAGTGTCGGCGCCAGTAGTCGCGGCTGGACTGGAGCATCGTCTTGTACGCCGCCCTGCGCACCGGCTGTTCCACGCTGCCGGCGGCCGGGGCGATGAGGTCGATGTCGTCGAACCAGGCGGAGCCGGGGCCGGTCAGGCGGAGGTGGAACTCGACCTGGGTGGCGCCGTCCGGGGTCGCGAGGTCGAGGGAGACGTACTCCCAGCCGTGGGTCCCGGTGGTGGCGTACTTCTTGTGGTCGCCGCCGACGAGGGCGCCGCTCGCGTCGTAGAACAGCGGGTCGATGTGGGCCCCGAGGCCGGTGACACTGTCCGTCCTGATCCAGGCGCCGTAGGTGTAAGTGCCCGTGCCCACCTGGACCTTGGGGGTGGCGTAGACGTAGCTGTAGCCGTCGTCGCCTGTGGCCGTGAGTTTGAGGGAGGCGGAGCCGGAGTGTGCGGCGGTCGTGTCGCGGGACCATGTGCCGCCGGACGCCCAGCCGGGGCGGGCCCAGGCGATGGGGGTGTCGGCGCCGGCCTCGAAGCCGGGGTTGCGTAGTTCGGTCGGCTTGACGAGATCGACGGAGTCGAACCATGCGGTGCCGGGGCCGGACAGTCGCAGGTGGAGCTCGAACTGGGTGGCCCCGGAGGGGGTCGTCAGATCGACGGAGACGTACTCCCAGTCGTGCGTGCCGGTGGTCGCGAACGCCTTGTGGTCGCTGCCGACCAGGTTGCCGCTCGCGTCGAAAAAGAGCGGGTCGATATGGGCCCCGGCGCCGGTGACGCCGTCCGTCTTGATCCAGGCGCCGTAGGTGTACGTGCCCGCGTCAACTCTGGTCCTGGGGGCGGAGTTGACGTAGCTGTAGCCGCCGGTGGTCGTGGCGGTGAGCTTGAGGGAGGCGGAGCCGGTGCGTGCGACGGTCGTGTCGCGGGTCCATGTGCCGCCGCCACCGGTGGCCCAGCCGGGCTGCACCCAGGAGGTGGGGGTGGAGCCGCCGTCCTCAAAGCTGGCGTTGGCTATCTCGTAGGGCGAGCCGGTGACCTTCGCGTCCAGCTTGTCGCCGAGGTGGTCCCAGAGCAGGGCCAGGCACAGGCCGACCCGGCCGAAGCCCTGCCACTGCTGGTCGGAGCCGGTGAGTACGGTCGTGTCGGACTGCCAGGCCATGTAGCGGCCGTCGATGGCCTGGAGGACCCGCTCCACGGCGGCGTCCTGCTGGTAGGCGGGGCTGCCGGACCACAGATAGCCCTCGGCGAGCGACTCCATCGCCCAGCCGTCCATCGCGGCGGGAGTGGCGGTGGTGAGGAGGGCGGTCTGCTCCTTCTGGACGCGCGCCTTGACGGCGTCCAGCACCTCCGCGCCCGTGGTGCGCGGCACGGGGATCGGGGCCGGGCCCTGGACCTCGCCCTTGGGCGGCACGAAGTACGGGTCGGTGTGGGTGTAGAGGCGGTAGATTCCCCGCGAGTTGGTGGTCTGGTTGTAGTAGAGCTGCGCCTGGTTCTGGCCATAGGACCAGATGCGGCCCATCGAACGGATCTCCAGACTCACCTTCTTCTTGCCCTTGGTCAGCTTCTCCGGCAGCGGGAGGGTGTGGAAGAAGAAACGGCCCGGGGTGCGCGGTGCGGTGTCCAGGATGTCGAGGCTGTCGACCGCGCCCTCGTCCTGGTAACCGATCTGAAGACCCTCGCAGAACAACTGGAGCCGCCAGTTGTTCGAGCCGAAGCCCGCCTCGGTGGCGGTGGGATCGTGCTCGTCGCCCCAGAGCCGGACCGTCACGTACGTGGTGCCGGTCGGGCTGACCTTGGCGTCGAAGGTGAGGGTGCCGCCCCAGTACGAGGCCGTGTCGGCGGGTCTGAGGACGCGGGCCTTCTGGCCGAGGCCGCCGGTGACCGTGTCGGACAGGGTGGCTTCGAGGTGGTGAGCGGTCTCGGAGGCCGTGTCACCGAAGACGACGACGTCAAGTGGCTTGCAAGCGCTCGCCGTTGAGTTTCCCGAGCCCGTTGCTGCGGTGGGCGTCGCCGCGGCGGGCGGTGCCGCGAGCCAGCTGACGCCGGCCACGGCGATACCGGTGGTGCCCGCGTACTTCAGTACCTCACGTCGTCGTGGGGCTGTGGACATGGCTGTGCCTTTCGTCAGGCAGTTCGGGTGAAGTCCGGCCGGGCGAGGGCTACTTGACGCTGCCGACCAGCACGCCGCTGCGCCAGTACTTCTGGAGGGCGAACATGAAGACGGCGAGCGGGATGATCGACAGCAGCGAGCCGGTCAGGACCAGGGTGTTCATGTTGATGCCGGACTGGGACTGCTTCTCCCACGCGAACAGGCCGAGGGTGACGGGGAAGGAACGTTCACCGTTGAGCATGAACAGGGGGAGGAAGAAGTTGTTCCAGATGCCGACGAAGTCGAGCATGAAGATGGTGATGGCCCCCGTGGTCATCAGCTTCAGCGAGATCGACCGGAAGATCCGCAGCTCGCCCGCGCCGTCGAGGCGGGCCGCCTCCAGCAGTTCGGCCGGCACCGAACTGTCGGCGTAGACCTTGCCGAGGTACACGCCGAACGGGTTGACGAAGTACGGGATCAGCACCGACCAGACGGTGTTGGTCAATCCGATCTGGGCGAACAGCAGGTACAGCGGCAGGGCCAGCAGGGTGCCGGGCAGCAGGGAGGCGCCCACGATCGTGCCGAAGATCGCGCCCCGGCCCTTGAAGTCGAACTTCGCCAGGCCGTAGCCGGCCGCGACCGAGATCAGCGTGGAGCCGAGCGCGCCGACGCCGGAGTAGAAGATCGAGTTGCCGATCCAGCGGACGAACAGGTGGTCGTGATAGACCCAGATGTCGTGCAGGTTGTCCGTGAAGTGGTTGGCGGAGAACCACAGGCCGAAGGTGGAGTAGAGGTCGGTCTGGTTCTTGGTGCTGGAGACCAGGAGGAACCAGGTCGGCGCCAGGGAGTACAGCACGAACAGGATCAGCAGTCCGGTCGTGACGATCTTCGCCCGTCGGCTCGGGGCCATCGGCGACTTGACGGTGGTGGCGGTGCTCACTTGGCCCCCCGGTTCGTGAAGCGGAAGTAGGCGAAGGCGAGCACGCCGGTGACCAGGGCCAGGATCAGCGACTGGGCGGCGGCGTACTGGTACTCGCCGGTCTGGAAGGCCTTGTAGTAGATGGTGAGCATCGGGGTGAAGTCGGTGTTGATCGACTCCGGTGCCACCTGCCGCAGGATCAGCGGCTCGCCGAACAGCTGGAGCCGGGCGATGACCGAGAACATGCCGGTCAGAACCAGGATCCCGGTGATGTTGGGCACCTTCACCGACCAGGCGATCCGCCACTCGCCGGCCCCGTCCAGGTGCGCGGCCTCGTACATCTCGCGGGGCAGCGACTGGAGCGCGGCGGAGATAAGGATCATGTTGAACCCGATGCCCTGCCAGGTGAGTACGTTGCCCAGGGCCAGGTAGGTGGTGAAGCCGCCGAAGAAGTTGAAGTCGGCGCCGACGTCGCCCAGTACGTCGTGGATCGGGCTGCCGGTCGGGCTGTAGAGGAACAGCCAGATCAGGGTGGAGACCACGGTCGGGATGACGTAGGGGATCAGCAGCGCGGAGCGGAAGAACCGCACCGCGCGGGCGGCCACGCTGTCCAGCAGCAGGGCCATCAGCAGCGAGATGCCGAGCATGACCGGGATCTGCACGGCCCCCAGCAGGACCACCCGGACGATGCTCGACCAGAACGAGGTGTCGGAGAACGTGTCGGCGAAGTTGGCGAACCCGGTGAAGACCGTCCGGGTCGGGCCGAAGCCCAGGCCCGAGCTCTTCTTCTGGTAGAGGCTCTGGTAGACGGCATAGCCGATGGGGATGACGTAGGTCGCCAGGAAGCCGGCCAGGAAGGGCAGCGTGAACAGCAGCCCTTTGTACGCTCCCCGCGTTCGCGCGGATCGCGGGACGGCGGCCCGTCCGGACACGGGGGCGGGAGGCGCGGTACTGCTGCGCCGCAGGGCGGTGGACACGGATCTCTCCTACGGTCGGGTGCGCTGTACGTCGAGCCGGCACCGGCGTCGCCGGGCCTCGGCCCTGGCTCGGGGCGGTGGCGTCAGTTCGCGGCGGAGGCGTTGATGCCCTTGCTCTTGAGGTCGGAGAGGGTCCACGACTGGAGGTGGGTGAGCATGTCCTTGACGGTCATCTCCTTCTTGATGACCTTGCCCCAGTCCTTCTGCATCTCCGCGAACATGTCGGCGTAGTCGGGGCCGTACTGCCACTGGTCGCCCACCCGGGACGCGGCGGTGGTGATGATCTGGGCGCTGTCGGACTTCCCGTTGAACATCTCGGTCGGGATGATCTTGTCGACGTACGGGGTGACGTCCTTGAGTGCCGGGAACAGGCCGGACTTGGACGCGGGGTCGGTCAGCGTGGTGATCGACTCCTTGCTGCTGCTCAGCCAGGCCGCGAACTGGGCGGCGCGGTCCGGGTACTTGCAGCCCTTCAGCACGGCGGTGGTGTCGAAGAAGCTGGAGGTGCGGGGCGTCGCGGTGTCGAACAGCGGGGCGTCGGCGAGCTGCCACTTGCCCTTGGACTTGGGGAAGTTGGTGTTGTAGATCGGCAACTGCCAGGTGGAGGTGGTCATCAGGATGGTCTTGCCGAGGTCCCAGGTCTTGAATACGCCCGGGTCGGCGTAGGAGGCGTTGGACGCCAGGTTGTGGTCGATGAGCTGCTGGACCACGTCACCGGCCTTGAGCGCCTCGGGGGTCGTGAAGCCGATCTTCCACTGGTCGCCGTCCACCTTGTACCAGGACGCGCCTGCCTGCCAGGACAGGTCCACCAGGGTGCTGGGGTCCTCGCCGGCCATGTTGAAGATCTTGATGTTCTTGTTCTTCTTCTGGATCGCGATGCCGTCCGCGATCAACTCGTCCCAGGTGGCCGGGGCCTTGGCGATCCCGTACTTCTGGAACAGGTCCGCGCGGTACGCGGTGAACAGCGGGGACGACCCCATCGGGATGCCGTACGTGGTGCCGCCCGGGCTGACCGCGTTCCACGCGGCGGTCGTGTACGCGCTCTTGTACTGGGCGGCGGTCTTGCCGATGTCGGTGAGCAGGCCGTCGGCGGCGAAGGTGGCCAGGTCCTGTCCGTCCATCTTGGACAGACACGGTGCGGTGCCCGCCTTCACCGCGGCCCGCAGCTTCTGGTACACGGTGTCGCCGGCCTCCTGCGAGAACTCCACCTGGGTGTCGGGGTGGGTCTTGTTCCAGGTCTTGACCTGGGCCTCGATGCCCTCGGTCCAGCTCCAGAACTGGAGCTTGACCTTGCCCTTGGTACTCGGCTGGGCCCCGGCGTTGGTGTCGCTGCCGCTGGAGCAGGCGGCGAGAACAAGACAGAGGGAAGCTGCCGCGGCCGACGAGGCGAGGGTTCTGGCACGAAACGTGGTCATCGGTCCTCCACAGGGGACAGAACGGCGCGTGCGGTGTGGGGGCCGGCCGGCGCGGTGGTCAGCGAGGCAGGGGGCAGGACGCCCTTCCTGTGAACGGCAAGTAACCGTTTGCTGGGTGGACCGTAAGTCGCACATGGCCAGATCCACAAGAGGCGAGGCCGGATTGTTTCGTCGAACTTTCAAACGAGTTACCTCACGTGTGCCCTGATCTGCGTCGACGTGGCTCCGGGCGACTCGGAGGCCGACATTCGGTACGTTGCCGAGACCTCTGTCGCAGCCATTGACCTGTGGCCGGATTCGTCTCTAGCGTGGAATACGTTTACTAGAGCCGATCACTCTCCGCCTCGAAGCAGGAGCCCCATGCCCAACCCACAACTGCCCTCGGCCGTGTTCGCGATGAACCCGGTGCACCTGCCCGAGCTGCTTCCGTCCCACCTGATGGCACGGCTGAGGGAACTGGCCCGCATCGACTCCACGCTCGTCGTCCAGGACTTCACCGACCCGGCCGCGCAGGCCGCACTGGCCGAGGCCGAGGTACTGATCACCGGATGGGGCTGCCCCCACATCGGCGCCGAGGCGCTGGCCGCCGCACCCCGGCTGCGCACCGTGCTGCACGCGGCGGGCAGCGTGCGCAGCCTCGTCGGGGAAGAGGTGTGGCAACGCGGACTCACCGTCTCCAGCGCGGTACGGGCCAACGCGCTGCCGGTGGCCGAGTACACCCTCGCCGCGATTCTGCTCGCCGGCAAGGACGCGTTCGGCCTGCGCGAACGCTTCCGGGACGAGCGCGTCTACCCGGCCCCCACCGACTACGCGGACATCGGCAACCTCGGCCGACGCGTCGGCGTCATCGGCGCTTCGCGGGTCGGCCGCCGGGTGCTCGAACTCCTGCGCCCCTTCGACCTCTCGGCCGCACTCCACGACCCCTACGTGGACGACACCGAGGCGGCAGCGCTGGGCGCCGTACCCATGTCCCTGGAGGAGCTGCTGCGCACCAGCGACATCGTCAGCCTGCACGCTCCCGACATCCCGCAGACCTACCGGATGCTCGACCGCGACCGGCTGGCACTGATCAGGGACGGCGGCGTACTGATCAACACCTCGCGCGGCGCCCTCATCGATCCCGAGGCACTCACCGACGAACTGGTCGGCGGGAGGATCAGCGCCGTCCTCGACGTCACCGAACCCGAGCCCCTGCCCGCCGACTCCCCGCTCTACCGACTGCCCAACGTGTTCCTCACCCCGCACATCGCCGGATCGCTCGGCAACGAACTGGAACGACTCGGCCGTACCGTCGTCGACGAGCTCGCGCGCCTGGCCTCCGGCCTCGAACTCGCCCACGAGGTCCGCCGGGCGGATCTGGTGATCAGCGCCTGAGGTATACCGGGACCTATACCGGGACCTGCTCCAACTCCCTTCCCCATCGCGGGAGTCGGCCCCTCGGCGAACGTGAGTTCACCGAGGGGCCACAGGCGTGTTCGCGCGGGGCGGGACTCAGGCCGACACGTCCGAGTCGGGGCCGAAGGACAGCAGGACCGCAGACTGCTCGGCGGGGAGGCCGACCCGCAGACTCCCCTCTCGGCCGTTCCAGTCGTACGTCGACTGAGCCCCCGCTTCGAACATGACACGCGGTCGACTGTCGGCGTCGGCCCACGGCAGGCGCACGGTCACGGTCTCGGGTGCGCCTTCCCGGCGCCACAGAGCGAGCAGTGTCCTGCCACCCTCTCCGGCGGTGTCCTCCGTGGTCAGCGCCAGGGCGAGCCAGCCGTCACGCCAGCCGGGCAGACCCAGAGGCCAGTGCGGGCGGGTATGGGGCAGGAGGTGACGGTAGCTCTTGTACGTGGTCAACGCCTCACGTACCAGGGCCATTTGCTCCGGTTCCAGGAGGTCGGGACGGCCGCTGAGGTGGATGCGGCCGAGCATTGCCGAGACCATCACCATGCCGAGTTCGGCATCACTGTGTTCCGGCAGCGGGTACGCCCAGATCGCGCCTTGCTCCGGGGGCACGGCGGTGGGCGCCGCGGCGGCTATGGCCGGCAGCAGCCGGAAGTCCTGCTGGTCGGTCACGGAGTGGATCGGCAGCCGGGACAGTACGGCCTGGTCGGTACGGCTGCCCCCGGCCGCGCAGCTCTCCAGTACCAGGGTGGGATGCCGGTCGACGACGCCGTCGAGCCAGTCCAGGTAGGCGCGGTTGTGGCCGAGCAGGCCGTCACCGGGGCTGTCGGTACCCGACGGCCCGTCGGTGCCCGCGCCGATGTCGATGTTGTAGTCGAGCTTGAGGTAGCCGACGCCGTAGTCGCGCACCAGTCGGTCCACGACCGCGTCGAGATGTGCCCGCGCCGCCGGATGCCGCAGGTCGAGCTGGTGGCGCCCCCATTCCACCAGGCGGACGCCGTCCCGCCGGAAGAAGGCCTCGTCGGGCAGGGTGGAGGCGACCGGGCTGCGTACGCCGACGACTTCGGGTTCGAGCCACAGCCCGGGGACCATGCCTGCGTCGCGGATGTGGTCCAGGACCTCGTTCAGCCCGCCGGGGAAGCGCGGGGCGGACTCCGTCCACTCGCCGACCGAGTCCCACCAGCCGGGTACGCCGCCGGGACCTACGGCACCGGGCGGCTCGGCGTCGTACCAGCCGGCGTCTATGCAGAAGTACTCGGCGCCCGCTGCCGCCGCCGCGTCCACCAGAGGGAGCAGGGCCTTGGTGCTCGGCTCGCCCATCAAGCTGTTCATGAAGTCGTTGAAGACGACCGGCAGGCCCTGGTGGTCGGGGTGCGGACGCCGGGTGGCCCGGCGGTACCGGGTCATGGCGGCGAGCGCGGCCTCCAGGCCGCCCGCGGGGACGAAGGCGACCGAGGCGGGCACGGTACGGAAGGACTCGCCGGGGCCAAGAACGCGCCGCCACTGATGTTCGCGGTCGGTCGGCCCGGACAGGGCCAGGTACACGTCGTCGAAGCGATCGGCGACCTCGGCGTGCCAGGACCCGTTGTGCTCGATCTGCCACAGCAGGGCGCGACCGGTCCGCGTCTCCTCAAGGCACCCCATGGGCAGATGCTCGGAGGAGGACCAGGACCCGGTGCTGGTCACGGCGATCCGGTTCTTGGAGCCGGTCTGACCGAAGGGCACCATGCCCACGTCGTGGAGACCGCGTTCGGACAGAGTCGCTCTCGACCAGCGGAATTCACCGCTCCACGGATTGGCCGCCAGCCACAGGGCGACACCGTCCTCCCAGGGGTCGCCGTCCCCGAGGTGCCGGGCGAGGTTGGAGTACACGAAGGAGGAGACGTACTCCAAGGTGACCGGGCGCTCGCCGACGTTCTCCAGGCGAGCCTCTGTGCGGAGAACCGGTATGCCCTCCCACAGTGCGCAGACGGCGGTGACCCGCAGGCCGGTGGTCTCGTCGGCCATCCGCACCCGCAGAGTCCGTACGTCCCCGCCGCTGTGCCGCTCGTGGACCTCTTCGTGACCGGCGTACCGCAGGGCGAGCGACGCGGCGCCGTCCACATGGCGCTTGCCCGAGGTGCCGAGACGCCCGCTGCCCGCGGTCTGGATCTCGACCAGCGGAAGGGCGCGGTGCGTGAGCAGGGTGCACAGGTCGGTTTCGCGCGCTGGGTCGGGCAGCGTGGTCGCGTCGCCCGCTGCCAGGACTCTGACGGGACCGGCAGTGTCGAGGGACAGGAGCAGGGACAACTCGTCGGTTCCCCAGCGCAGGTGGGTGACGGACACGGTGGCGACTCCGGAGATGGCGGCGGTAAACGATTACTGTCCGGAGACGCTAGTTCGTGCACCAGCTGATCACAAGAGGCGTCACATGCAGTAACGTCGAGCCGTGACGGACAACGGAAGCAGTGCTCCAACGGGCTCAGAATCCAAGCAGCCCCGCAGGCGCCGACGTGGCAATGGTCCCAGTGACGGGCCAAGCACAATTCGTGATGTCGCCGTGAAGGCAGGCGTTTCGGTAGCAACCGTTTCCCGAGCGCTCGCCGGAAACTACCCAGTCTCAGAAGCCACCCGGGCCCGGGTCATGGCCGCGGTCGAGTCCCTGCACTACGTGGTGAACGTCCACGCCAAAGCCCTCTCCGGCGGCGTCGCGGGCCCCATCGCGATGGTTCTCCAGGACATCACCGGCCCCTCCCTGGCCCATGTCGCCGCGGGAGTGGAGCAGGAGGCGGCAGCGCGCGGCAGGCTCAGCCTGGTCTGCGTCACCCACAACGACCGGGCCCGCGAGGACGACCTGGTGCAGCTCATGCGCGAGCAGCATGCCGCCGCTGTGGTCCTCGTCGGCGGAGCGGTGATGGACGACGACTATCACCAGCGCATGGCGGAGTACGCGAGGGTATTGGACGCGGCCGGCTCGCGGCTGGTGCTGTGCGGACGACCGCCACTGACGTCCAGCTCGCCGGTGACGGTGGTGGACTACGACAACCGGGGTGGCGCCTTCCAAGCCGTCGACCATCTCCTCGGCATGGGACACCGGCGCGTCCTGTTCCTGGGCGGCGATCCCCTCATGAGCAGCGCCGAACAGCGCCGGACCGGATACCTCCAGGCTCTCCGGGCGCACGGCGTGCCCTACGCCGAGGAACTGGACGTCTCCGGGTCGTACACGCGGGTCTCCGGCTACCAGCGAACCCGGGCCGCTCTGGCGGAAGGGGTGGATTTCACAGCGATCTTCGCCGGCACCGACATGGTGGCCGTGGGCGCTTTGGCCGCGCTTCGTGAGGCTGGTCTGGACGTGCCCCGCGACGTGTCCCTGGTCGGATTCGACGACGTGCCCTTCGCCACCGACCTGATGCCCGCGCTCACCACAATTCGGGTGCCCTATGAGGAACTTGGACGCACCGCGGTGCGCCTGGCGCTGGAGCGGGATCCGTCTCTCGCCGACGACCACGTGGTGCTGAGCACGCAATTGGTGATCCGACAGTCGGTTCGACCGCCGAGGTGAATGTCGGTGTGCGTGCCTATCGAAATCCCAACTGGGCGTGAGAACCAGCCCGGTTCAAGCCCAGGCTTCGGCTACGAGCCGACGGCTGTCGTCGATGATCCGGCGGGCGCGTTCTTGCGGTGAGATGCCTGCTTGCTTGAGGCGTCGGAGCGGGACTTCGGCGCTGATGGGCACGTCTCGCGGGACGGCGGTTCTTTCAACCAAGTGGCCTTCCTGGTCCGGGTGCTGAAGGTTTCGGTGCACCGGCCGGGAGCCGGTCTTCGTGCGCAGGTGCCTGAACCCCCGTCGGACGCGGGCGGGGGTGAGTCTGTTCGGCTCGGTCGGGTTTTCCCACGGCCTGCGGAGGTCGATGGCCAGTGGCCGGGCGAGCCGGAGCTGGCCGTAGGTGGCGATCACCAGCCAGGTCCACTGCGGCTGCGAGGGAGGGGACCTGGGAGAGCGGCGTGAATTCCAGGAGGATGTCCACCTGGGCGGTTCGTGCGATCCGGCAGAATTCGCCCAGTAGGTCCGCCACCGCTGTGGGGTTGTGCTCCGCGTCCGGATCGGGCTCGTATGCGCAGGTGTTGGCGAACGGGGCGCGCATGTCCTGGAGTACGTCGAGTTGGCGCTTGAGGCCGTCCAGGTCGCTTCCGGCCCTGAGGATGAATCCGTCGGCCATGGCCACGGGGATGTTCAGTGTGTCCAGCCGGGACACGGTGTCGCGCAGCATCTTCGTGTCGTGGACCTCGGGGTGATTGACGCTCAGGCAGACGCTGTCGGCGCCACCGGCAGCGGCGACTGCCACGAAGACGGACAGCGGTTCTTCCCGGAAACTCAAGTGCTCAAGGCCGACAGGTGGGCGAAGCCGCCTGCTCTCGCCGACGTGGTTCATGGTCACATCCAATACGGGGGCCGTCCGGAACCGATCATTCGCTCACTTGACGAAATAAGAGTGCACTGATTGTTCTTGGTGCTGGTGTGCGGGTCAGGCGCCGAGCATCTGCAAGCCGCCGTTCACGGCGATCAGTTGGCCCGTCATGAACCGCGCTCCGGTGCCGGCCAGGAACACCATCACCGGCCCGAGATCGGCCTCCCACAGCCGATCGGCACCCGGCGTCCGTACTGCAACGGCCGCGTCTTCGGCAGCTGCCTGGTCGATGGGGAGATCGGACAGGTCCGTACCGTGCTGCCCGGCTGCTGTTACCAGTACGGCAAGGCTCACGACAGGGCGTGCCCTCCGTCATGAGCCAGCTCTTCCTCCTCAACCGCAGCCCCCGCAGCAGAGACCTCACCACCGCGTTCTTCGACCGCGTCCGGCGCGAGGACCTCCTGACAGACGGGGGTACGAGGGTTCTGTTCGCGGTGCAGCGGGCTGTTGCCATGCTCGGCCACTGCGAGGCGCCCGCCTCGCGCTTCGGGGCTGAGTGTGCCGGCCTCGCCCAGGTTCCACTGGTATGGGGTGAGTGGGTGGAACGGTGGACGGCCACGACGACCATGACGCACCGGTCTCGTCTCCACAGCCGGGCCGCGCTCTTGAAAGCCGGCCGATGGGTTGCGGATCAGCACCCGGAGGTCGCTGATCCCGCGGTATGGACGCGGCAGACGTGCGCGGCCTGGATCGCGGTCGTCGACCGCATGAAGATCGGCGACTACGTCGTGCGCACCAGCAGCTTCCAGGAGCACCTCGGCCAGCCGCTGCAAGCCGAATCGAAGGCCGGCCTCGTGCGTGGCGTACGAGTCTTCTTCCGGGACATCCAGGACTGGGATTGGCTGCCGCGCCAGTTCGACCCCCAGCGCGCCCTCGCCCTGCCGCGCAGTATCAACGCACTCATCGGCCCACGGCCGCGTGTGATCGCCGATGAGGCCTGGGCGAAGCTGCTGTGGGCCGGGCTGGACTTGGAGGCCAGCGATGTCTCACGCGGCGAAGGCGGTGCCGTCTATCCCGTAGAAACTGATCCCCGTCGTCACACTGACCTGGCTCTTCTCCGGTCAGCGCAGCAACGAGATCGCGCGCTTGCGCCTGGGATGCGTCCGCTGGCAGCACGACGGGGCCCAGTCGCCGGCAACTCGGCGCAGATCCTCGCCCGGGACGCCGTCTGCCTCCTGGACGTGCCCGCTCACAAGACCGGCACGGCGTTCACGAAGCCCGTCGACCCCCTGCTCGGGCAGACCATCAACGCCTGGGAAGCCCTGCGTCCCAGGCAGCCCAGGCGCACCGACAGGCGGACCGGAGAGCAGGTCGACTTCCTGTTCTCCTACCGCGCCCGCTCCACCATCGCCAGCCAGCCCTACAAGGCGAAAGAGCCCATGACCGTGTTCGAGCTCCAGGCGTGGCTCGGAATACTTCGCCCGCAACGTACGCACCATCGAGGTCCCGTCGACCGCGAGGCTGTTGCCTCCGGCGCTGCTGCGGCAGGGAAACCGTGGCAGCACTACGACCTGGGACACGGCTACTGCACGTACACGTTCTTCGAGCAGTGCCCCCACCGTATGGCCTGCGCCCGCTGCGACTTCTGCACTCCCAAGGAGTCCAGCAAGGCCCAGCTTCCGGAGGCGAAGGACAACCTCCAGCGCATACGGGCCACAATCCCGTTGACCGACGAGGAAGAAGCCGCCGTCGCGGACGGTCGGGCCGCGCTCAACCGGCTTCTCGAAAATCTCGCGGACGTCCCCACACCATCCGGTCCCACCCCGCGGCAGTTGCTGCCGACCATCATCATCGAGAAGCCGTCGAGGTCTCGTCCGGTCCGATCTGACCGGACGAGACCTCACTCTCGGGGTCGTTCCGAGCAGAAGCTACGGGAGATCGGTCATCGCGTCCCCGATGACAGCCGCCGCGGCTTCGGCCTCAGGCGCGGATGCGTGGATGTCTTCCGGCTCCGCCACTGAGGAGGTGAGTGCCCGGTGCTGGAGTCGTGCCTGCACGTCCTTGCGGAACTGCACCATGGAGAAGTTCGGGTCGTCCTTGCGCTTGGTCCATTCGCTGTGGCCGATGACGCTCTTCGCGGTCCACCCGTAGTGGCGGCAGATCGCGGCCGCCCACCGCACCGCAGCCTGGTACTGGGCGGGCGGGAACGCTTCCCCGTTGCCCCGGTTGGAGATCTCCAGGCCGTAGAAGTGGGTGTTGCCGTCGACCGTGTCCTTGACCGGGCGGGACGGGCGGTCGCCGTAGCTCTCGCGGACGACCTCGCGGTAGACCTCGGCGTCTCCGGCACCGGCGTGGTTGGCCCGGCCGTTGCCGATCATGGTGACGATGCCGTCCTTCGCGAGGTACGACTGGCACAGCGGGCCGGGGAGCCCTGCGCGTCCGGTCCAGACGACGTTGAGGTCGGAGGGCGGGTTGCCTCCCGTGTGGTGGATCAGGACACCGTTCATGGGCCCCCAGTGATGCTGCGTGTCGACGGGGCGGTGGTGGCCGCGCCATCCGGGGTGCTCGGTGATACGGAGCCCCTCGGCGCGCAGCGCCGCAAGCATCTGGTCGGCGGTCATGGGAGTGGTGTTGGACATGTGTGTTCTCGCTTCCTGTTCTGGTCCTGGAGCGCGGCGACTTGTACGGCACTGAGGCGTCCGGAATGGACCCGCCGCGCGATCGGCCGTCGCCGTCGCCGTCCCGGGCTTGGGTGGCGCGGTCGGCCGGTGCTCTGATGCTTCGACAGCCGGGGCAGGTCGCGGAACCGGTTGTCTGTTGTCGGGTCCTGCTGGTCCGGACAACACCCATCGACCTGCGGATATCGCCAACCGTGTTTGTTCTGACACTGAGAGTCGCGATAGGTTCTGGGAGTGTTCGTCCGGAGCGCAGCAACTGCTCCGTAGCGTGTGAGAGGACGAGGGCCGCGGTGGGGATCGAGTACGGCGAGGGGGCATCCGGTGCCGGGGAGCCCGGTGACAAGACCTTCGGCACGGAACTGCGCCGACATCGGGGCCTGGCGGGGCTCTCGCTCACCCAGCTCGCGGCGCTGATCCACTACAGCCGGGGCCACATCAGCCGGGTGGAGAACGGGGAGAAGCGCCCCAGCGAGGAGTTCGCCCGGGCGTGCGATCAGGTGCTGCGCGCCGAGGGTGAGCTGCTGGTACTCGCCGCCGGGCCCGGGCCCGGGCAGTGTCCTTATCCGGGGCTGGTGTCCTTCCGTACGGAGGACGCCCGGTGGTTCTTCGGCCGGGACCGGTCCCTGTCCGAGCTGCTGAGCCTGCTGGGAGATTCGGCGGCCGCGGGCCATCCGCTGATGGTGGTCGGCGCGTCGGGGGTGGGGAAGACCTCGCTGCTGCGGGCCGGCCTGGCTCCCGCTGTGCCCCGTGGCGTGCTGCCGGCCCGTCATCCCGGCACTCCTGAGGCGCTCTGCTTCTCTCCCACCTCGCATCCCCTGGCCGAGCTGCGCCAGCACGACGCCGTACGGCCGCTGGACAGCTACGCTCTGGTCATCGTCGACCAGTTCGAAGAGGTGTTCGCGCTGTGCGCCGATGCCGACGAGCGCATGTCGTTCATCGACGAGGTGTGCCGGCTGGCGGGCGGGGGCCTGCCGGTGGTCGTCGGCATACGGGCTGACTTCTACGGCCATGCCCTGGGTCACCCCCGCCTGCTCACCGCGCTACGGGCCAGGTCCATGCCGCTGGGCCCGATGACCCCGGGCGAACTGCGAACGGCGATCACCGAACCCGCTGCGGCGGCAGGACTGGCGCTGGAGCCCGGACTCACCGAGATCCTTCTGCGTGACCTCGGTGCAGGCACGGCCGACGGCGACCCCGCTCGCCACGCCGGTGCGCTGCCGCTGCTCTCCCACACCCTGCGCGCAACCTGGCAGCACCGCAGCGACGGTGTACTCACCGTGGGCGGTTATGAGCGCACGGGCGGCATCCGCGGTGCTGTCGCCGCGACGGCCGAAAGGGCATACGGGCAGCTCACTGAAGGCGAGCAGCTGATCGCCCGGCGGGTGCTGCTGAGCCTGGTACGGGTTGGTGACGGGACGGAGGACACGCGCCGCCGGGCCGAGCGCCGAAGTCTTGCCCCTGCGAGTGATCCCTCAGCCGTGGCGGTGGTGGAGATGTTCACCTCGGCCCGGCTGCTGACCGCCGACACCGAGCACGTCGAGATCAGCCACGAGGCGCTGCTGCGGGCCTGGCCAAGGCTGCGCGAGTGGATCGACAAGGACCGTGTCGTGCTGTGCACCCGTCAGCAGCTCACGGACGCCGCCGAACGGTGGGCCGACAGCGGCCGCGAGCCTGGACTGCTGTACCGGGGTACGGCGTTGCTCCTCGCGGAGGAGGCCGGAGCGGGGGCGAGCGGGCCTGCCTCGGAGTTCCTGGCTGCTGCCCGGATCCAGGAGAATCGGCACATCCAGACGCAGGCCCGGTTCGTCCGGCGGCTGCGGCATGCCGTCGCCGCGCTCGCCGTGCTCCTGGTCCTGGCCGTCACCGGCGGTTTCGTGGCGGCGCAGCAACGGAGCGTCGCCGACAGCCGTACCCGCCAAGCCTGGTCCCAGCGGGCGGCTGCCCGCGCCGATCAGCTGCGCGATACGGATCCCGCGATCGCCGCGCAGGTGGCAGTCGCATCCCGACAGCTCGCGGACACCCCTGAAGCCCGAAGTGCCGTCCTCAGTTCCGGCGGCACGCCGATCGCCACACGGCTTCCGGCCTTCGCCGCGACCGTCACCGGTCTCGCGGTCGGCGGCAACGACACGATCCTGGTGACCGCCGATGCCGCCGACGGTCTGCGCCTGTGGGACCTGACGTCAGGGTATGCCCCAGCCGAGACCCTCAAGGTCACCCCATCCTCTCCCATCACGGCCCTCGCCTTCAGCGGGCACACTCTGGTGACCGCCCACAGGGACGGAGGCGTCCGGAGATGGCAGGTCTCCGACGCCCGCACCTTGGGCCCGCCGACCGAGGTCTACCGGCACCCTGACGCTCGTTGGGTGGCGGTTTCAGCAGACGGCCGTACCGTCGCCTCCGCCGACGGGGGCGGGCGGATCCGGGTGCACCGGCCGACCGGCGTTTCCCCGATTCCGCTGTCGGTCGGATCTCGTCCGGCGGGAGTAGCCCTGTCCGGCGCGGGCGACGTGCTTGCCTCGGGTGACGCAAGCGGGCCGCACGCCTGGCATCTGGGCTCCGTGCGGCCCGAGCCGATGAAGCTGGAGGGCAGCTTCGAGGCCAAGAGCGTGGCGGTGCGCCGGGACGGGCAGGAGATGGCGTTCGGCGGCGACGACCACAACGTATGGCTGTGGACCGGGCCCGGGCCACCCTCCAAGACACTGCACCAGCACCGGGAGGACGTGTCAGCCATCGCCTACACGCCCGGCGGCACGCTGGTGACCGGATCGGTCGATCGTGACGTACTGGTGTGGCGGGACCGGCAGCCTGCCGAGACACTGCGGCACCCCGACACCGTGGTGGACGTCCGCGCGGCCGACCGATTCGTCGTGACGCGGGCCGCCGACAACATCGTACGGATCTGGCGGCTGCCCTCCCCTGTGGTCGAGGCCGACCAGGGCAACCTCCAGGCCGTGGCCTACCGGCCCGACGGGAAACTCCTCGCCACGGCCGGATGGAACGGCACGGTCGGGCTGTGGCGAACGGACGACCCCCGTCACCCGCGTTTGGTCACACGACTCAAAACGGGCGGCGAGGTGGTGTTCACGCTGGCGATCGCCGATGAGGGCAGGCTGCTGGCCACCGGCGACAAGCGGGGACAGCTCACTCTGTGGAACATCAGCAATCCAGAAAGAGCAAGACACCTCGCCACCGTCACCGCCGTCGAGAACGGAGCCGTCAGCACGGTCACGCTCTCTCCTGACGGCCGGATGGCGGTGACGGGCGGCCAGGACAAAGTGGCCAGGCTCTGGAACCTTGAAAAACCGGGCAAACCATTTCAGACCACTCATTGCGACCATGCGGAATCCGTATGGGCGACGGCACTCACACGCGACGGCAGGCTCCTGGCCACCGGCGGCGTCGACCGGACCGTTCGCCTGTGGGACACCACCGACCCCACCCACACACCCGTGCTGCTGCACCAGCCCGGCGACGTACACGCCAGCACCATCTCAGGCATCGCGTTCTCCCCGGACAGGCGACTGCTCGCCATCGGCGGCTACGACAGCACCATCCAACTGTGGGACGTGTCCCACCCACGAAACCCACACCTGCGAAGCACGCTGGTTGGCCATCTCAGCCGGATCTACGACGTGGCATTCAGCCCTCACGGCAACCTCCTCGGATCAGTCAGCGCCGACCGGACCGCCCGTCTGTGGGACGTCTCCAGCCCCCGCTCACCGCAGCCGGTGGCCACACTCAGCGGACACCAGGCCGGAGTGGAGGGACTGGCGTTCCATCCCACGCTGCCCTTGCTGTCCACCGTGGGAGACGACGGGACCATCCGGTCCTGGGACACCCGGCCGAAGCCAACCGCCGCCACCCTGTGCGAACGGGCCGGGGCGGTACTCACCGCCCCGGAATGGGACCGGCTCCTGCCCGGACTCCCTTATCACCGTCCCTGCCCAGGGACAGGCAGTCCGTGAACAGGGAGCCTCTCGATCTCAGCCGCCGCCGAAGAGGGCGCTCTCAGCAGCTGCGACGGCCTTTGCCCTCAGGGGCGACGACGTACGAATAGCAGGCTTGTGCTCCATGTGGACGAAGACACCACCCGCCGCACGGGTCTGCGCGCCCACCGGGTTGCACGTGGCGGCCAGGTCGTCGAAGCGGTCGCCACCCGTATAGATCCCCGCGGAAATCCCGCGCGCAACCAACTCCCTGCTCAGCCGTGACAGGCGCGCCCCGGGTTTGGGGGCCGCACCCTCGACCGCCCGCTTCACGCCATCGCTGAGGACGACATCCGGATATCCGGCCTTGTCGATGAACCCGTGGTACTGCAGCGCCCGCATTCCGCGCCGCATCAGATTGCGGTGGACCGCCAAGAAGGCGCTTCTGTCATTACGCGCCATGTCCGATGCGCTGAACGCGCACTTCGTGACCGGCCCATTGGCGTCACGCTTGGTCCCTGCCACCAGCAGCGCCGCTCCCCGCAGCCCTTGAAACGCCTCCAGAGCGAACGTCTCGGTCTCCAGATCACTCTTCGGATGCGGTGCCTCTACCAGAACGCTCCTGGTTCCCTGCCCCATGTCAATCACGAAGGTGCCCCAGCACATACGACACGGAACCACCTCACGCAGGACACCGTACGTGCGGCCCGCGCCACGATCGCGGACCTCCTGGACCCGGTAGCCGGAGGGCCTTACGGCCGCCGCGGCGTCATCGAGACGCCCCGCGCGGACCAGGCCGGCCGCCTTCCCCAGCGCCTCCACCTCCTCTTGGTGGCCCTCTACGAAGTGCCTGGATCCGATGCCTTCGAAGACGCCCGCCAGATAGGCGCGCAACGAGGCAACCACCACCGGGGCCTCCCGCTGGGGCGGCGCCGCCACCGCCGTCCCAGACAACATCGCGCCTACGAGCGCGAACGCCAACATCGCCTCTTTAACCCTGTGCACATTACTCCTCGTGTCCGATTGGGGGCTAAAAGTAGCGAATCGGGGAAGGCGGCTGCGCCCGCACCGCACCACGACCAGCTGAAACCGCTGCCACCCCAGCCGCAGATCCACCTCCCACACCGCTGACCAATCCGGCGCGGCCGGGGCTGCGCTGAGCCCGGAAGCCGGGGACCCGGATGTTCGGCAAGGAAGAGCCGTCAGACCTCGGAAGGTGTTTGAACAGCAGTACGGCCTGATCCTGGTCCGCGTCGGCTAGGGTCGGCGGCAGTAGCCGCAGCAGCCCGGCGAACCGGTCGTCGATGCGGGGCACGGTGAGCGCGTCCGCGCACGCCGCTGGCACCGCCGCCATACCGGTGTTCGAGAACCATCTCCGGCGGTACGAGCGTCGCCGGGAAGCCCTCCCGCCGCAGGTATAGCCCCTTCTCGGAGGCGAATGCCCGGCGGGCTCTTTCCTCCGACCGTTCCCAACGTCGCCGCTCACGCGAGTGACAGAGCCTCGACCGAAGTGAGTCGCCTCATCGAATTTCGATCGGCCTGAAGGAAGTTGGACCACAAGGGCGGGTGGCGCAGCGGTACGTCGATGGCTCGAACCCGGCGTTCCCCTGTCTCGTTGGCGACAGGACCGTCCGGACCAGGCCTGGCCATGGGTCGTGCCCGCGGGCCATGCCTTGAGCCGGCGCGGGAACATGAGGCACGGCGCAGGGGAGAAGCCGGCGGTCCGCCCGGCAAAGTCGCCCGACGCCGGTCAGCGGGACCGCACTGGATTCATACAAGATGGCAGTACCGGGGTTCTCTTCCCGATCGGCCGACACCGCCGTGTTCGTCGTCCTTGACCGGGAGTTCGCCGGCTACGGCTCCCACCGCTCCGCCCACCGGCAGACCGCCCGTCCCGCGTGGTGGACCCGGACATCGTGGAGGCGGTCGCACGGCAGACCCGGCGATACGGGAGCTCGTCCGACGCGCGTTCTCTGAGCCGGAGACGAGACCGGGGAGGGCGGCCGCGGTGCCGGATATGCGGTCACCGCGGTCCACCGCGTGAACCAAGAAGGTTCCCCGGCTTCGCCGACCCCGACCCTGCCGGCGAGCTGTTGTGCTGTCACCGGATGAGGTGATGCAGCACCGGGACACTGCTGCCGGAGCCGAGCAGACCTGCGAGAACCGCACCGGCCACGGGCGTGCCACTGAGGTAGGACAACCCTCCGACCGCCAGACCGATGACGACCGCGGTCAGGAGCACGACGGCGGTGTGCAGAGTCATGAACGGGTCGGGCTCGGACTGGTCCGGTCGGGTGGTGCGGGCTCGACTCACGTTCTTCTCCGGGGTGTTGACGCCGCAGGTGCTTACTCGTACGTGCCCTCCAGCCCGCTGTCCCACGGGGAACTTTCGCGTCTTACGGCCCCGGGAAAATCTTGAAAATGTCCGTGGGGTGCGGCGCAGCGGGCCACATAGAAGGGGACGACGTAGGCGGCCCCCACACACCGTGAGGGCGGGCAGGAGACAACCGAAGGGGAGAGGGAATGCAGGGCGACGTCGCGGGCGGCCAGTCCGCGGCCGCGAGCGCCCGGGACCTACAACCTTCGGGCCGGCTGGAGACGGGCGATCTGAGCGCGCCGGTGTCCGAGGACGACTTGCGCCGGATGAGCGCCAGGCACGGACGGCAGGCCCGGCGCCTGCAGCAGAGTGTCGACCGCAGGCTGAAAGACCGGCAGATCCTTCTCCTGCTTGCCCAGGACGGCTTCCAGGGATCGCGCTATGACCTCTTCGTGGAGGAGCTGGTCCGCTACGGCATCTCGGTGCTGCGCGGATGGATGCATTCCGGATTCATCTTCCAGCTCGTCGCCCAACGCGGCTTCGGTCTTCATCCTCATGAACTCGACCTGGAAGAACTGGCCACACAGAGCGAGGTGCGGGAAGAACTGGCGACCATGACCGTGGCCCGCGCCTTACCCCGCTTCCGGCAAACAGCTCTCGTGGAAGGAGGCTGGACCTTCGAGGGCGGCGCCAGCATCACCACGTACTTCATGGGCGCCTGCATCTACCGCTTCCCCAACGAGTTCCGCAGGCACCGTGCCGCCGAGGAACGGCAGCGCCGGGCACTGCAACGGCAACAAACGGTGTACGAGAACCCGATCAGCCCACGCAGTACCGCCGATGAGGTCCTGGGCGAACTGTGGGTCCGCGAAGAGCTGAAGAACATAGCCGACCCGCGGACGCGGATCGCTGTGGCCCTGACGCTGGACGACTACACGCAGGAAGAGATCCAGCAGATGCTCGACGAGAAGTCGGTCCGCGCCATCGAGGGACTGCTGTACAGATGGAGGAAGAAGGCGCAGCGGTTTCAAGGTGGTGGACAACATGGTTGACCACGGTCTGGACTTCGATGCCCTGCTGGAGGGCTCGTCCCTCGGTAGCCCGGGCGCCCAGCGGCTGCGTGCACGCACCACCCGCGATCAGGCCCGTGTGACTGGCTCGGTGGCGCAGCGCATACTGCTCGGTTCCCAACTGAGGCAGCTACGGAAACTCTGCGGGATTACCCAGGATGCGGCAGGTATCTCGATTCGTGCGTCTGCGGCGAGCATCAGCCGGATGGAAAGGGGACAGGCGGGCTTCAAGACACGTGATGTGGAAGATCTGCTGACGCTGTACGGCATCACGGACGAGGCGGAGCGCGACGCGTTCGTCGATCTCGCTCGTGACGCCAATCTGGCCGGCTGGTGGCACCGCTACTCGGACGTGCTGCCGAACTGGTTTGCCACCTACGTCAGCCTGGAGGGCACCGCCTCGCTGATCCGGGCGTACGAAGTGCAGTTCGTGCACGGGCTGTTGCAGACCGAGGCGTACGCCCACGCCGTTATCAGCTGCGGCATGGAGGGCGCGAGCGCCGCCGACATCGACCGGCGTGTGGCACTGCGCATGGAGCGCCAGAAGATCCTGCTCTCGGACAACGCCCCCACCCTCCACATCGTCCTGGACGAAGCCGTTCTGCGCCGCCCATACGGCGGCAGTGACGTCATGCGCGGCCAACTCCGCCACCTCATCGAGCTCTCCGAGCGCCCCAACGCATTGCTGCAGATCATGCCGTTCAGCTTCGGCGGCCACTCCGCGGCGAGCGGCCCCTTCGCCATCTTGAGTTTTCTGGACTACGACCTCCCGGACGTCGTGTACGTCGAGCAGCTCACCAGCGCGATGTACCTGGACAGACGCGAGGACGTCGCCCAGTACGGCCGAGTGCTGGAGGAACTTCAGCAGGGGAGCCCGGGACCGGACGGGAGCCGGGACCTGCTGTGCGGGCTTCTTCGCCTTTCATAGTTGGTCGGCTCAGGCCGCAATACCCACCACCCTGGTGTGTCGGCCCGCTTGCCACGCTGCTGGTCGCCGCCGGTTCGCCGCCGCGTCCTTCTTGCGCTGTCCGCTCTCAGTCCGTTGGTTTGCCGTTCTCAGTCCGGTGGTTGACGGGCCCGTATCGCGCCGGATACCGGTCTGTGTGTGGTGGTGGGGCCGGTTCGCCGGTGGGTGGTGTGGGGGGTGTTCGGTTGCCGTGGATGGCGGCGATGACGTGTGGCCAGGCGGCCGTTCCCAGTGCTGCGCCGGCCGCGGGGGTGCCGCCGTGGTCGTAGCGGGTGGAGGGAGGCGGCGGTATCTCGTCGGGGAAGGTGATGCGGTGGCCCGCGTCGGTGTGGGTGATCAGCGTCGTTTCGCGTCCGGCCGTGGTGCGCCGGTCGGCGAGTTCGTGGGCGAACCGCAGGGACGGCCACATCTTGTCGGCGCCGCCCGCGACCAGGACCAGGTCGGCGTGGGTGTTCTCGACCGGGATGGCCGCGGCGCCGAGACGGTCCTGGTGGGCCGTGAGGCTGGATTCGTACCAGTTGAGCAGGGCGACCGGCGCGTCCCGGGGCTCCGGCGGGAGCCAGGATTCGCTGTAGGGGACGAAGGGCAGGGATTGTCCCTGCCAGGTCCAGCTGGATCGGTAGGGGTGGTCCCGGCCGTCGTGTCCGGGGCCGACGTTGGCCCAGACGACCGACGAGGGGGCGAGCGCGATCACGGCGTCGGCGCAGTCTGAGAGGGTGGACACCAGCAACGCTGCCTCGGCGCTCTTGGAGAGTCCCAGGATGCTGACGC
Organism: Streptomyces sp. NPDC002276; assembly: GCF_053891435.1. Classification (NCBI taxonomy): domain Bacteria; kingdom Bacillati; phylum Actinomycetota; class Actinomycetes; order Kitasatosporales; family Streptomycetaceae; genus Streptomyces; species Streptomyces sp. NPDC002276. The sequence continues at coordinate 99,587 of NZ_JBSFCQ010000025.1, forward strand.
GTTCGGCACCGCGTTCGCGCAGCAGCCCGGTCGCCTCTACGAGGGTTTCCAGCGGAAGTTCGCAGATGCCGGGCGGCTGCCCGGGGCCGCCGAACCACCGGACCGTTGCTGCGCTCACGCCGGCTCGGGCGAAGAGGCGGCAGCGTTCGCGCTCGATCCGGCCGCTCGATCCGGACAGCACAAGGACACCCGCACGGCTGCCACCGGCTGGGGGCGAGGCGATGAAGCCCGTCCAGGGGCCGGTCAGTTCGTACTCGGCGATTTCTGCGGCCATTCCGTCAACGTAGCCGAGGCCGCCATGAGCGGATCGGATGCCCCGGCGCGTTCCGGGGTCCTGTGATCCGGGCGCAGGCCCTGTTCTTCGTCGGCTTACTTGTCAGCTTGTTGTCGATGGCGGCGGAAGCCTGTGGTGCTGTGTGGTGGTGTTCGGTGAGGTGTGTCCGGGTACACGTTGTGCTGGGCGGAGCGGATGCATGGCTGCCCGGGATTTGTCCGAGGGACCGGGCCGGGCCGGGCCGGGCCGGGCTGGGCTGGGTGCCGTCAGGGTGACGGTACGTCGGGGACGGTCTGGGCCGGTTGGACTTCGAGGGGTGGGCAAGGCCGTGCGGCGGCGCGTCGCATGCTGGGGCGACCGCGTCTGAAGGGCTGTCCGTGGCTTGGCCGCGTGGATGACCGTTTCGGCAGGCTGTTCTTGAGGGGACTGCAGAGGACCCGGGAGGGAAAGCGCGCCGGGGAGTGTGGTGACCGTGGAGAAGGCCGTGCGGGTGTGCTGCGGGCCCGGTGCTGTCCGCAAGGAAGTGTCTGCGGGTGCGGGGGCGTCCCGTTTCCGGGGTGCCTTCTGCGCATGTCTGACTGCCCGGCGCGGTGGATTGTCCGCGTGGGTGGAGGTGGTGCTGTGTGCGGACGGTGCGGTGAAGGTGCTGGTGGATGTGACGCTGGTGCCCGGACAGTGCTGTGGGCACGGTGCGTTGTACGGCGCTCACGACCACGGCGGGACCGATGTCGGCCGTCTGCGGGTTGCCGCCGACGAGTAGCCGTCACCAGCCTCGGCGAGGGCCCGGGACCAGTCCTGCGAGTGTGGGGAGCAGTTGTGGCGCACACGTGGTTGCGGGGGCGTCGGAAGGTGCTGGCTGTCCGGTGGGTGAGCATCGTGCCGTGCGGTGAGTCGACGGCAGCCGCGCCGCTGCCCGTCGCCGCCATGACGGTGCCGGCCCCGGCCTCGACGCGGAAAGGGCAGCCGTATCCCCGGGAAGGATTCCGATGGCCGCACTGGCCGCACTGGCCGCACCGGCGGTACTGGCCGGTCGGCCTGGTCACGGTGGGTGGGTGCGGGGAATCAATGGTGGCTGCCGGATGCTCTGGCCTGTGTGAAGAAGATTGGTTTCCTCTCGTTCGGTCACTGGTCGCCCAGTCCGCATTCCCGGACCCGGTCCGCCGCTGACTTCCTGCACCAGTCCATCGACCTGGCGGTCGCCGCCGAGGAGCTGGGCGTGGACGGCGCGTATTTCCGCGTGCATCACTTCGCGCAGCAGGCGGGCAGCCCGTTTCCGCTGCTCGCGGCCATCGGCGCGCGGACCTCGGAGATCGAGATCGGCACTGGTGTGATCGACATGCGCTACGAGAACCCGCTGTACATGGCCGAGAACGCGGGCGCCGCCGACCTGATTTCCGGCGGCCGGCTGCAGTTGGGCATCAGCCGCGGCTCACCGGAGCAGGTGGTCGACGGCTGGCGCTACTTCGGCTATGCGCCCGGGGAGGGGGAGAGCGGCGCGGACATGGCCCGCCGGCACGCCGAGACGTTCCTCAAGGTGATCGGGGGCGAGGGCTTCGCGCAGCCGAACCCGCGGCCGATGTTCCCCAACCCGCCGGGACTGCTGCGCGTCGAGCCGCACTCCGAGGGGCTGCGCGAACGGATCTGGTGGGGTTCCAGCTCGAACGCGACCGCTGTGTGGGCCGCGCAGCTGGGCATGAACCTGCAGAGCTCCACCCTGAAGGACGACGAGACGGGCGAGCCACTGCATGTCCAGCAGCGCAGGCAGATCGAGGCCTACCGCGAGGCCTTCAAGGAGGCGGGCCACGCGCGTGAGCCGCGGGTGTCGGTCAGTCGTAGCATCTTCGCCCTGACCGACGACGTGGACCGGGTCTACTTCGGCCGCGACCGCGACTCGCGCGACCAGGTCGGCATGATCGACGACACGACCAGGGCGGTCTTCGGACGCTCGTACGCCGCCGAGCCGGACGTGCTGGTCAAGCAGCTCCGGGAGGACGAGGCCGTCCAGGCCGCGGACACCCTGCTGCTGACGGTCCCCAACCAGCTCGGGGTCGACTACAACGTCCATGTGCTGGAGAGCATCCTGACCCAGGTGGCACCGGAGCTCGGCTGGCGCTGAGCGGTCGGCCGCCCTGCGCGCGGGGCGGCTCGGCGCCGTGGTGGCCGGGCCGTCTCGACTGCACCCCGCCCGTGGCCGGTCGGCCCCTGGTCCCCGGGCCCCGGGTCCCAGGTCCCGTCAGGAACTGGCCAGGGGGGTTCTCGACCGCGTGCGCCCCTGGCCGCCGGAGCCCCCCACCCAGACGCTCCCGCCGCCGAAGCCGTCGGCCACCTTCATCCACGCCGTCGGCTGCTGCCAGGCCTGCTGACCCTTAGGCCAGAGCGTCGATCCAATCGTCACCGGGGGGTGGGACGAAGAAGTATCCGCCCCCGACTGTGAGGGTGTATTTGGCCATGGCTTCGCCCTGGAGCCGGTGCTGCACGGCCTCGAAGCCCTGTGCCAGGTCGTGTTGGAAGCAGGAGAGGATCAGGCCTTGGTCGTTGTCGCTGTGGTGGTAGTTGTAGCCGCGCCGGACCAGCGGTGAAGGACTGCGCTGGTCGGGAGTTGCCCTGCGGACATGGGCGTCAAGCGGTGTGAGCTTGCCCTGCGGGTCGGCGGTGAAGGCGGGCTGCTCGGCGCTGGGAGTACCGTCCAGCCATCGGCCGTCCCTGCGGCGGCCCACGATGCGTTCCTGCGTGTGAACGGTGTCGCGGTTCCAGAAGGCGGTGGCCAGTTGGATGATTCGTATCACCTGGTAGCTGCCGCCGACTGCCCAGGCGGGTTCGCCCTGGTCGGCCGCGACGATGGCGCGCTCGGCGGTGTCGGCCTGGCCGGCGGGGTTGGCGTATCCCTCGGTGAAGTGGAAGGGATTGAGGGACAGTCCTCTGCCGTGCTCTGTGCGGTTCTCAGGCCGTATGCCGTCGAGACGCCAGCGCACCCGCCACCGCGGTAACTGGCGCAGAGTGTGCTCGGCGGCTTCCTGTACGACACGGCGGGAGGTCCCGGTGATCTGGACCAGGAGGTCCCCGTGCGACTGGGACGGATCCAGTACGTCTCCGGCAAACGGCGGCATCGGTCTCAACTGACGCGGCCTGGACGCCGTTTCTGGAAAGGCGCTGCTTCCCAGCGCCGACCAGGCGGAGATGCATCCGCCGTCTATCGCCTCAACAGCACGGTGCGCAGCCTGCAATTGCCTGCCACGGTCAGATGCGGCCGCGACGAGGCCCAGAGACAACACCTGTGCGTGCGGCAACGGGGCCGTGCCGCGCAGATGGGCCGGCTCCGTATCCCGACGGGGTTTGTCGTCGCCCATGGCCGCGACGCCTGCTGCGCCGAGCCCCGCTGTTCCGACAGCTGCAACGCCGAGCGAGGCGCGCAGGATCCCCCGTCTGTTGGTCATGGGCACGCTTCGACCTCACTGTTCAGGCGTGGAACGGCGACCGCGCCATTCGTGGGCGCCGGTCTGACTCATCAGGCCCTCGATCGTGGTGGCGTCGGTCAGGAGCGGTTGGACCCGCTGGACGTAGCCGATCTGCCCCAGGAGGGATTTCCGCATTTGTCTTGGGTTCCGGGCGCTGTAGGAGATGCCACAGCGTTTCTCCACAACGCCTGCGGCGACGGCCAGTGGTTCGATGTCGACTGTGAGGGTTACGGAATCTGTTCTGAAGCGGACGCCGCATTCCACCGCGCCGCTCGGTGATCACCGCGGCATCGGTGACGCCAGCGTTCCACAACGCGTGGACCTGCTCGCGGTAGCTGTCGAGCTTCGTCACGCGGTTCTCGCACTTCACCAGCAGTTCCGCCAGCGTGGTGGCGTCGGCGAACCGGCGGACGGTCTGCGGGTCCAGGTTCAGCTCACGGCCTACTGCCGCCCGTGACATGCCAGCCGCCAAGCGGCTCTGCACCGCCTCGAAGCGCTCGCGGGTGCGGATAGCCAGTCGCCGCTCCGGGCGCGGTGGCAGCGCGGGCTCCGGCGCGAGGACCGTCGCCGGCACGGGTTCCGGGGTCGGCTCCGGTTCCGGTGTGGCCCGCTCGGTCTGGACGCGGAGGCAGTGGTAGTGGGAGTTCACGGTCTTCCCGACCGCTTCGCACAGGTTCTGCCATAAATGAGAGCGGTCTGCCACCTGGATGGCGTCCGGCGCGCCGGTGCGGGCACCCTCGGCATACGCACCTCCGCGATCACGGCATACGACCTCGACGCCCGGGTGCTCGACCAGCCAGGCAGCCAGCGTGGCGGCCTCTCGATCCGGTAGGACGTCGATCGGCCGGTGCGTGGCCATATCGATCAGGATGGTGTTGTAGGTGTGACGGCGGCGAATCGCGAAGTCGTCGACCCCTAGTACCTTCACCGCCGGGAACTCGGGTGCTGGCAGCGCGCGGATCATCTTGATGAGCAGGTCGCGGCCGCACGGCATGCCCAGTGTCGTGGCCAGTCGTGCGCCGGCCCGGCCGGCCAGCGCGAGCGCAATGGCTACCAGGGCCTCGGTCAGCACCGGGGTCCGCCGCGCGAACGGCGTTGTCAGGTGCGGGACTTGCTCGCTGAACGTTGACAGCGCGCACGCAGGATTGTCGCACTTGAAGCGGCGCACCGTCACCACTACCCTCGTCCTGCGCCCCGCCGACGGCGCATCCGCCAGCATCAGCTGGTAGCGCGCGTGAACCCGGGACGGCTGCGCCCCGCACCCCGAACATCCCGCGACCTGCGCGGACGACCGCACAAAGAGCGTCACCGACAACCCATCGGACTCGACCCGGTCGACACTGACAGCTCTCAGATGGGGCAACAACAGGTCAATACTCGAAGATAGGCACGCAGGTCATCCTCTCGGGCTCCACGGAGCCGATCGCGCCAGGGCGCGCTGAACAGCCAACTTCACGTGATCATCACCAGAGCCCGGAATTCCGTGAACACTGACATCAACTTCGTACCTGTCGCGTTTTCCGGGACAGGTACCGCAACCCCTGCTTCATGTAGACGCGGGGGTTCGTATCCAGGTGCCGCGCCCACTCCGGCGGCTGCTGTTCGCCGCGCGCGGCGGCGTAGACCGCCAGCGCGTACCCGTAGATCTCCTCGCTCAGGTAACCCAGCTGGGACCGCGACCACCCGCTGCTGTCCCGCGTGAAGTCGAACGACGCGTTGGCACTGAAGATCCCTAGCCCGAAGTGGACCGTCAGCAGGTCCGTCAGCTGCTCGTGGTCGGGCCGCTGGGCGGTGGTGATCCGCCCCTCGTCCAGCAGCAGCACGTGCCCCAGCTCGTGCGCGATGGTCGCCACCAGCGCCATCGGCTGCCGGGTCAGGTGCTGACTGATCGCCACCACCGGACGTCCGCCCTCGCGCCGGTAGTGCCCGACGGCTCCGCCGCTGCGGTACTGCAGGCCCATCTTCAACCAGGTCTGCCGCTCGGTGTCGTCGTACGGCTCCACCTCTACCAGCAGCCGTCCGTAGTCCACCCGCATCCGCTTGCACACCCGCTGCACGGTACGCCGGATGTCCTCGTCCGACCCGGCGTAGGCCCCGGGGAAGAACTCGGCCGTCGGCTCCACCATCCGCTCCGCCCGCACCTCCGGCTCGAACTGGTCAGCCAGCCAGGCCATGTTGTCCTCGACCCACGCCTCCTCGGCCGTTCCCACCGGACACCGCACCGATCCCAGCCACCTCATGGCCTCCCCCTCACCCTGATGTTCCGGCCCCCATAATCCTCTTCACACCCACACCTGACTTCCCCCATGGGCGCGAGACCGACGGCGAGCCGGTCGGGTCCCAGCCCCGCGCCCACACGGCTGCCGCCTCGGCCCGCGGCGACCACCTGCCCCCGCTCCGACCAGGCCGCGGTCACCGACGGCTGAGCCTGGAAGGCCCTCAAACGCCAGTGCTACGGGAGAGCCAACTTCGACCTCCTCAGACTCCGAATATTCCTGACACCCTGACCCATCACGTGATCATCGCCAGAGCCGGTTTCCGTGACCGCGGTGAGGTTGCCGTTGGCGTAGGTGTAGGCGGTGACCGCCTGTGCTGCGTCGGTGGCCGTCGTGACCTGCCCCGCGCTGTTGTAGGTGTAGCTGGTTGCGCGGCCTTGGGGGTCGGTCGTCTTCGTCAGGTTGCCGTCGGCGTCGTAGGTGAACGTCGTTTTGTGGCCGAGTGCGTCGGTGACGCTGCCCGGCTGGTCGTAGGCGCCGTCGAAGACCACGCTGCTGCTGGAGCGGGCACTGCTGGTTACGGCGAGTTCGACCGCGTTGGTCACATGGCCGTTCGCGTCGTACGACAGTTCGGTGTGCCGCCCGTAGGGGACCACCACCGCAGTGACGCGGTGTCCGGTGCTGGGTATGGGCATCGATGTCGGCCTCACCCGCGAGCAGTTCCGGCCTGGCTGTGACGTTGTTCTGCGGCTCCAGCATGTTGGCTTCGAACGGCCCCACTTGGCGCAGAGTCTCCGGGCTCCTGACGTCCTGGAGTGGCTCCGGGGGACGGCTTGATCTGGCGCCAACAGGACGTCACACGCGCCGCTTCGTCGGCATCCGGATGTCAGTGGGTGCCGTCATGATGACCAGATGAATGATCTCGCTGTGCTCCGGCAGGAGTTCTCAGGGAATGAGGACGCGTTTTTGGCGATCATGATCCGTGATCGGAGGTGGGACAGGGAGGCTTTCTCTCGCCTTGAACGGGCCATGCGCGGAGTGTGCTCGACATTCGAGGAGAATGATCAGCAGGATTTGCCGCGATGGCTGGTGGAAGGGTTCTGGTTGTGTGTCGACTGGCTGCCTGATCACACGGCCCACCCGAGGTTTCCCCGCCCAGATCCGTTGGACTACTACGAGGCAGCTCTCCGGCGGCTGAGAGACCTCCAATACTGGCTGGTGACGGGCGATTCCCCGTACTTGCCCGGTCCTGAGATCGAAGATCTCTAGGGCTTGGAGCCGTGCCCTGTGCCGAATGCGCATCTGCCTGCTTCGTCTCACGCAGCAAGGACGGTCAATTCGCCTGGCTGTTCTTCCTGGCTTTGGAGCGAGCCAGCCGATACGACTCGGTGCCGGTCTCGACGAGAGTCGCGTTGAACGTGAGTCGGTCGACGACGGCCGCGCAGGGCCGGGGGTCGGTGAAGGTCCGGCTCCAGCCCGTGAAAGCCTCGTTGGAGGCGATCGCGATGCTGTTCCTCTCCTCACGCTCCGTGAGAACCTGGAAGAGTATTTCCGCGCCGCGGCGGTCCAGTTCGAAATAGCCGAGCTCGTCGATTTCGAGCAGGTCGACGCGCCCGTGGCGGGCGATGGTCTTGCCAGCTGTTTGTCGTCAGCGGCCTCGACCAGCTCGTTCACCTGGGCAGCTGCGGTGGTGTAGCGGACTCGGTAGCCGGCATGGCAGCGGCGGTACCCAGCGCGATCAGCAAATGCGACTTGCCGGTGCCGGAGTCTCCGATCAGACACAAGGGGTAACCCTTGGCGATCCACTCGCAGGCGGCGAGATTGTGGATCACCGCTGGATCGACGTTGAGGTTGACGGCGTAGTCGAACTCGCGCAAGGACTTCTCGCGGGGAAAGTGGGCTGCCCGGATGCGTCGCTGGGCCTGGCGCCGGTCCCGGTCCTCACACTCGGCCATCAGCAGTTCGGCCAGGAACCCGGTGTCGGCGTACACGTGAACGTCCCCAGCCTCGTACGGATGAGAAGGGACAGTTGCTGATGCGGTGAGACCTGCTGCTCGGCACTCTGCTGCTGAGTCGATACGGGCGGCGGAGGGGGCTGGCAGTGGTCTTGGATCCGCAGCGATGGCTGGAGCTTCGGCGCTTTCGCGGCCTGCTGGAGTCCGGGGCGATGAGCCTGTCGGAGATCTACAGGGAGACCGGTCTGGACCGCAAGACGGTCCGCAAGTACCTCTCCGCACCGGGGTCGGCAACGCCTCCGCGGCGATCGCCGAGCGGGCGGTCGCGGGCAAGGGTGATCGACGAGTTCGGGCCGCTGATCGATTCGATGCTCCGGGCCGAGATCCTGATGAAGGCCGCGGTCATCCACGAGCGATTGGCCCAGGAGTACGGCTTCACCCGGGAACTATCAGCGGGTCAAGCTCTACGTTCAGACGGCCCGGCCGAGGATCGCAGAGGAACTCGGGATCACGCCCATGGAGTTGGCGGGGATGCACCGCCGGTTCGAGGTGATCCCAGGGGCCCAAGCGCAAGTGGACTGGGGAGATGAGGGCAAGATCCTCGCCCACATGGGCGTCGCGAAGGTCTACTCCTTCCACATGACGCTCTCGTACTCGCGGGATCCTTTCTGCTGCTTTACCACCGGCCAGGACCTGTAGACGTTCTTCGACTGCCACAGCCGGGCATTCGCGCACTTCGGCGGGGCACCGATGACGATCGTCTACGACCGGACCAAGACTGTTGTGCGCCGGCACGTCGCCCCCGGTGAGGCGGTCCCGCTGCATCCGGAAGCGGTCGGCTTCGCCGGCCACTACGACTTCGACATCGACGTCCTGGCCGCCTACCGCCCACAGGGCAAGGGCCGGGTCGAACGACAAGTCCTGATCGTCCGCGACCATGTCCTGTCCGGCCGGTCCTTCTCCTCCGTCGAGGAGATGGACGCCGCGTTCACCTCCTGGGTGCCCGTGCGGCGGGCCCAGATCCACAAGACGCACCGGGAGGTCATCGCGGAACGGGCGGCGCGGGATCGCGCGGCTCTCAAACCGCTGCCGCCGACTGCGTATCTGGTGGCCGAACGGCAGCTGCGGCACGTCGGCAAGGACTGTCTGGTCGCCTTCGACGGCAACCTCTACTCGGTGCCGGCCCGCAGGGTCCGCCCGCGGCAGCTGGTCGAGATCCGGGCAACAAAATCTCAAGTCATGCTACATGCCACCCTCGCCGGTGTCCACGGAAGCACGCTGCTGGCGGCTCATCCCCGGGCGATCGGCCGCGGTGCCTGTGTCGTCGACGAGTCCCATTGGGACGGCTTGCCACCGGTCAGGGACGCCGGACCAGCACCGGCGACATCCCGGTCCGGCCTCGTCAAGAACGGCCGCGGAGCGAGGAGACCGGACCCTTGCAGGCCCTGCTGAACAGGGCCGCGGCCACCCGGATCGAGGTCGGGCGCCGACCGTTGTCGGTCTATGACGAGCTGACCGGCACCCGGCTCTTCACCACCAACTCCCCGACGAAGGAGTCGTCTTGAGCGAGCTGACCGGCAGCCGCATCCGCACTACGGCCGGCAAGCTCGGCCTGCCCCACCTCGCGGAAACCATCAACGAGTTCACCCGCCGGGCCGACGAAGCGAAGATGGGCTACCTCGACTTCCTCGATCTGGTCCTCTCCGAGGAACTGGCCGTCCGTGACGACCGTCGATTCCGCCAGGGACTGCGACTCTCCCGGCTGCCGCACCACAAGACGCTCGACGAGTACGACTTCTCGTTCCAGCCCGACCTCGACCCGCGCAAGGTCAAGGACCTTGCCACCCTCTCGTTCGTCGAGGCCAAGGCCAACGCGGCTCGCCTGGGCCCGCCGGGGGTGGGCAAGACACACATCGCCGTCGCTCTCGCCGTTGCCGCTTGCCGAGCCGGCTACTCGGTCTACTTCACCAGCCTCGACGACATGGTCCGCAACCTCAAAGCCGCCGAAACCGCCGGGCGCCTGGCCAACAAGCTCGGCACCTACCTCCGGCCGGGCGTTCTCGTTGTCGACGAGGTGGGCTACGAGATCCTCGAACGCGGAGAAGCGAACCTGGTCTTCCAGGTCATCTCGAAGCGGTATGAAAAGGGCTCGATCATCCTGACCTCGGACAAGACCTTCAGCGAATGGGGACAGGTGTTCGGCGACGAAGTCCTCGCCACCGCCATCCTCGACCGCCTCCTCCACCACTGCGACGTGATCTCCATCAACGGACCCAGCTACCGGCTCAAAACCCGGCTCAAGGCCATCGACGGGAAACAGACGTGGCCTGACAGGCCGCGTCGACTCGGCGGCCGGGGCACGATCAGTCGTCTTCGAGTCGCTGGAAGACCGTGGAGAACTCGTCGGTCTCGATCAGTCCGGCGATCACATCGGTCATGCTGTCGATGCCGGGATCCCGGACGATCAGGCCGTCCGAGACCCAGAAGTAACGGCCGCCGAGAGCCTCGCCGCTTCCTGCCCAGGTCTCCATCAAGCGTTCGACTTCGGCGATCGTGAAGACAGTCGCGCTCCACCGGGAGCCGTCTTTGAGGTCCACGAAGACATCGACGTTGCACACCGCCTCCAACTCCTCGTCCGGGTCAGGCAGGAACGACGCCTCGAAGTCGTCCGCGCGAACCCGATACCACGGCCCGTCCCAACCTCGTTCGACCGATCCGGGCGATGCGCTACGACTCATCGTGCGAGTGTCTCCGGCCAGCCTGACGATCTCAACCAAGATCTCAGCCGTGCTGCTTCCCGCGACATAGCTGGGGACGTTCATCCGTACGTGGCTGGGGAGCTTAGGTCGTACGCCGACACCCGGCATAGGACAGGCCCTCGCGCTCGGCCCGCGCGATCGTGTCGGCGGCCTGGGCCCGCATGGTGGGCAGCCGCAGCCGCAGCCGCAGCCGCAGCCGCAGCCGCAGCCGCAGCCGCAGCCGCAGCCGCAGCCGCAGCAGCCGGCAGGCGGTGTCGATCGCCGCGTCCGATGTCTGGGCGGTCAGTGCGTGATGGGCGGTGTTCATGATGAATCCTTCCGGCGAAGCTGCAGCAGTTCGTCCCACCGTTCCAGGCGGGGCAAGGGACGCTGATCGGCGGGCAGATCGCGAGCGGGGCGATGTGGAGTAGGCGGGGTCACCTGGGCCCGGACCGGTTCCAACGGCTCCGGAACGGGAGCGCTGGCGGTGACGGTCGGTGTCCGTCCGGCGGCCTGGGCAGCCTTGCGGGTCTCCAGCGCGATGACGTCCTCGCTGAAGGTGCCCGCCGCAAGGGCCGCACGGATCCCGGTCACCACGTCGGCATGCCGCTGGTGCCGGTGCAGCAACAGCACCCTGACCAGAACTTTGGTTCCGTCAATGTCTCCGAGGGCTTTCTTGGCCGCGGCCCAGAAAGCCTCATGGACGGCCGTGAACGTGCCCCCAGCACGGGCTTGGTGGAGGGCCTCGGAGCGTTCCAGTGCCCCAGGTTTGGTCAGCAGGGCTTCCAAGTAGTGGTCCAGGACGAGGTGTTCGGCACCGCGGCCGGTCAGTCGCCGGTGGCGGGCGATCTTGCGTCGACCGTCATAGACGGTCAGGTCGTCGCAGGTGAGCGTGACGGTGACCTTGCGGTCGATGAAGCGGACCGGGACCGAGTACCGGCACTTCTTCACGGTGGTCATGCCGTATCGGTCGACGCGCGGAGTGAGCGTGATGCCGGTCGGGAACGGATCGTCCGGCAAGGGCAGCAGATGGTCGGCCTCGCTCGCGAAGTCCTGCGTGATCGTACGCATCCGGGCCCCGATCCGCCGCTGGTTCTCCCTTGCCTCGAACTCGGCGAGCCGGTCGTTGAGTTCGTCCAGGCTGTCCACCCGCAGCACCGGGGTGAGGTAGTTGCAGCGGAAGTAGCCGACCTGGCCCTCGACGCCGCCCTTCTCGTGGGCCCCGCGCGGTCCCGGCTCACAGTAGAACGGGGTGAATCCGTAGTACTCATGGAAGTTGGTCCAGGGCGGGTTCTCCTCCCGCGAGCGGCTGCGGAAAACTACCTTCTTCACGGCCGGAGTGAGGTTGTGGTAGCGGACCTGCCCCGTCGGCACGCCGCCCAGCGTGATCAGCGCCTGGACGTGCCCTTCGAAGAATGCCTGCTGGCCGCACGATCGCGAGATGCGTCTCTGCACTTCTGTACTCGCGATGTGCTTCTGAACCTCTGATGGGGTGTGCCGTCCAGAAGTTACGACGGGGTCCGGGGCGGTCGCGAATCTGTGAGAGCGCCGTTCGGATCGCCGTCACTGTGGCGGATCCGAACGGCTCAGGCTCAGTAGGTGACGATGACCCGGCGTGCCGGGCCGTCCACCCGGATTCGTCCTCCGACAGGGACCACGAGTTGCGGGTCGGTGTGGCCGAGGTCGACGTCGAACACTGCCATGGTGTCGGGGGCGTACTGCTGGAGAGCCCGTATGACGGCCTCTCGCTGTTGCCGACGGAAGTGCGCCTTCTCCGAGGTGCTGAGCGGGTTCTCGAACGACCAGCTCCTGGCCCTGCCCATCAGCAGCGCGGGGAACTGTTGCAGCAGCCCGCGTTCGCCCATGTTCCGAAGGATCCGGTAGACCTCTTCGGCGCGTGGCATTTCCTCGGAGGTCTCCAGGAACAACACGTTGCCTGCGTAGGCGTCAACCGGTTGCACTGCGCGGTCGGCCATCAGCAACCAGGAGATGATCTCCAGGTTGCCGCCCCAGCTGATGCCTTCGACCACCCGGTCGCCGTTGTGCCAGGACCAACTGTCGGCGGGTTCCATCTCCGGTTCGGACTCGAAGGTGTGCGGGTCCTCCCACGGGCGGCTGACGTCCCCATAGGTGCTTGACGAGGTGAGTTCGTACTCGCCCGAGGTGAACAATGCCGACCGGAGGGAGTCCTCGGTCATCGGGTGCATCGCGCCGGGCCGTCCGAGCTCGACCATCACTGAGCCGCCGTGATAGCTGACGATGCCCAGGTTCCGCAGAAATAGCAGCAGGTTGGTGTTGTCGCTGTAGCCGAAGAACGGCTTGGGGTTGGCGCGGAGGAGACCGCGGTCGAGGTGCGGGAGGACGGTGATCTGGTCGTCGCCGCCGATGCTGGCGATCACCGCCTTGATGTCGGGGTCCGCGAAGGCCGCGTGGATGTCGGCGGCCCGTTCCTCGGGCGTGGCACCCATCTTCCGGGTCGCCGGATATTCCACTGCCTTCAAACCAAAGTCTTCCAGGAGCCTGCGCAGGCCCAATTCGTAGGGCAGAGGGAAGAGACCGGGCAGACCGGAGGAGGGGGACAGCACCGCGACCCGCTCTCCGGGGCGGGGCTTGGTGGGGTAGAGGGGATCAATCATCTGACGATCGTAGGAGGTAGCGGCCTGACGCCCCCAGGGAATATTCCGGATCGCGGAGGCGTGATGACCTGCGGGCGACGGTGGTCTCATCCCCCTCCGGCATCCCCGAGTAGTAGGGCACTCGCCCGATCTCGCCCAGCGCCTGGGTGAGCGCTTCGAACCCCGGGCCAGGGCGCGGGCCGGCCGCACGGTCGAGAGCGTCGGCGAATTCGGCGAGCAGCGCAAGGTCTGCCTCGGACACCTCAATGGTGGTCAGGTGTACGGCGTTCCCACCGTCGGGCCCGATCAGCAGCAGCACGCTGGGCGTGGGTGGCATCACCCGTTTCAACCTGCGCCGCTGCGACGACGCTCTGGCGGACTTCAGCCAGGCTCTCGGCCTGGACCGCAGCAGCGGCCGGGCCGTGACTTTCCGGGGGTCGGACGCACCACCGCATGCGGTGCCACCGGGCTGCCCTGGCTGACTTCACGGGTGTTCTCACTCTCGACCCGCACTATGCATGGGCCTACGCCGCTCGTGGATACGTTCACCTCACTCTGGGGGACATGCAAGCCGCGCTCGCGGACCTCGGCCGCTCACTCGCGCTGGAACCCGTTGCCGCCTGGCCGCGCTGCTGGCGTGGTGAGACGCACCGCGTTCAGAGATGCGGTGGGGAGGCGTTTGCTGGCTTCGGGCGGGTCATTGTTCTGTGGCGTGGGTGTGGGTGGTTGCGCTGTCGGAGTGCGTTTGTTGTGTGTCTGTCCGGTGTTTCCCTGGAGGGCGGGTGGTGGTGGCGGGCGCTGGTGATCTACGAGACTCAGGCTGCTGCGGCGGAGACGGGTGACCTGGCGCGGAGCGATCTCCTGGTGGTGTTGTGCGGACTGCCCGACTGGGACTGTGCGGAGAGCCGACTGGAGTTGTTCCTGTTGTTCTCGCCCTCCTGGCACCAGGTCGCGGAGGGGGTTGGTGACGTGGAGGGTTTTCGGTGTGTGGTGTCTGTTGGTGGGTGGTGGCTGGCTGTGGTTCTGGGTGGGTTCCGGGAGGTGTTGGAGGGGTGGTGTTGGTGGGGGTGGTGGCTCGCTGACCTGGTGTGTTTGTGTGCCGTTGTTGGAGTGCCGTGTTGTGTGGAGCTTTCACTATTGCGGTTCGTTTCATGCCTTTAACGCATAATTGATGTGATGTGTGTGGTAGAATCGGCGTTATGGGTATGGTTCTGGATGAGCGGGTGCGGTCGGCGGTGGCTGCGCTCCTGCATGCGGCGGGTGAGTCGCAGGCTGGTCTCGCGGCCGTGCTGGGTGTGAGTCAGGCGCAGGTGAGCCGTCGTCAGTCAGGGGCGGCTGCCTGGAGTCTGGCCGACTGCGACACTGTGGCCGCACATTATGGAATCGACGTGCTGGAGCTGCTGGCCGGTCCCACCCGGGCCGTGGAGTCCCTGTCCGTACACCGTCGCCGTCCGCCCGGCCGTACCCCGGCCCGTGCCCGCCGGACCGTGGCCGTGCGGGGCGGGGGAGTGTGATGACGGACTTCGGGGCGGTCGATGCCCTGCTCGCCCGGGCGGGACAGGAAACCCCCCTGCCGCCCGTCGGGGAACGCCGCCCTCTGCGGGAGGCCCTGAATGTCTCCCGCACCCGGCTCGCTCAGGCTCTGGGGGTCGGTGCGTCCACGGTCGGGGGCTGGGAGTCGGGACGTGACCCGAGCGGCGAAGTGCGGGAGAAGTACGCGTACTTCCTCAAGGGGGCCCGCACCAGACTGGACACCGCCGAGGCCGCAGACGCAGAGCCTGCCGCCGAACCTGCGCAGGAGCCGGCGGAAGCCGGCGAGCCGGCCGGCCTGGACGATCTGGACGAGCCGGACGATCTGGATGACGTCGGCGAGCTGGCCGTTCCGCAGCCGTGCGTACTGTGCGGGCGGCCCGCCCGCCACCAGGTCGAAGGGTTCCCCCAGCACCTGGACCCCGCCGACTGCAGCCCCGCCCGGACCACCCCCACCACCGAACCTACTCCGGCCACCGAACCCACCCCGGAACCGGAGCCGGCCGGGCGTACGGAGGCGCGGCGCCCGGCGCCTATGGGCAGGCGGGTACGGCAGGCCGGGCGCGGTGTGAAGGTGGTGCCGGTCGGGCGCCGTATGCAGACGGCCGGCACCCCGGACCTGATCGCCGCCGCCGTCACGGCCGTCCTTGCCGAGCATGCCGGTGATGTCGGGGCGGCGACCGCGGCGCTGGTGAAGCGGGCGATCCCGGACGCGATGGCCTTGTTGGACCACACGCGTATGGGCGGCCGCTACGACGTCGTCGCGCACCCGTGGCTGCCCGACGTGCTGCGCAGGCAGACCGCACGGGGCGCCGACCAGGTCTGGGAGGCCCGCCCCAAATGGGCCCGCCCCGAACTCCCGGCCGGTGTGCACGAGGTGACCGCCCTCGACGTCAACGGCGCCTACCTGTCCGCCCTCAAGACCCACCTCCCGCTCGGACAGCTCGAACACTCCACCGGCGACCACCACGACCGCCGCCGCGCAGGGATCCACCTGATCACCCCACCCGCCTGGGACCACGACACAGTCCTTCCCAACCCGATCGGCAACCGCGACGAAGCCGGCCCCCTCTGGGTGACCGAGCCCACCCTGCGCCTGCTGCTGCGCATCTCCAGCCCCAAATACGCACTGTGCGAAGCACCCGTCATCCACGAATCATGGACATCCGGCGCCACCGAGGGCCTGCTGGAGAAGTTCCGCATCACGCTCAAGGACGCCCGCGACACCGCGATCGCCGACAGCGACGACGTAACACTCGAATACGTGAAGGCGATGTACTCCAAGTTCGTCTCCACCATGGGGGAGTCGAACTACAACCGGGACCTCTACCGCACCGACTGGATGCACCTCATCCGCTCCCAGGCCTTCGCCAACCTGTGGTGGAAAGCCCACCGCGCCTACGACGAAGGCCTGATGGTGGTCCGCGCCATGGGCACCGACGAACTGCACGTGGCCGGCGACTGGCGCGCCGTCTTCCCCGAGGGCCGCGGCGTCACCGAGGTGAAGGTCAAGGACGTCTACACCGTCGGCCACGCCGACCCCACCACCCCGGAAGAGACCTGACATGCCCGAACGCAACGTGGACTTCGGCAGGTTCGGCGCACGCGGCATCAAGGGCCACGAAGCCGTCGCCCGCCAGCTCGACGCCCTCGCCGGCTACATCGCCACCCCGGTCACCGCCCGCCGCGGCCTCCTCGCCCGCCTGCACTACCTCACCCGCACCGACCACGCCCAGGCCGCCGCCCGCGCCGCAGGCCTGACCGTCACCCGCCGCACCCTGCGCGCCTGGCTGAACGGCACCCGCACCCCCTCACGGAAGAACCTCGCCGCGATCGAGCAGGCCTACCGCACGGTGCGCCGCGAGAACGTCGCCCGCTACCTCCTCGCCCGCCTCAACCGCGGCACCCGCGTGGAGATCCACCCGCTCAACCAGTCCCAGGTGGACCGCCCCCGCCAGAGGGCAGTGGAGTTCCGGACCTTGAACGTGCGGCACTGGGACCGCATCGTCGCCGCGTGGGCCGCCGGCGACGACCAGGCACTGGACGACGCCTGGATCGACCAGGCCGTCGACCTCGGCTCGCAGTGGGGGCAGTACGAGTACGTCACCAACATCGGCTTCGCGGCTTGACAACGGTCTCGGGGAACATCGGTACAGCGGTTGACGCCAGCCGGTGATCATGGCCCTGGGGTGGGCGGTCGCGGCGTGTGCGCCGGGGAGACGGGAGCCCTCTGCGGACACTGGACGGATGAGCGAGAGACCGTGGCCGACTGTCCGCGAGTGGTTGGACGGCTCGGCCGGCGAGAACATCGCGGACGTCCTGGCGCAGGGGCGTCGCGGTCGGCAGCTGCTGGAGTTCTACGAGCAGGACGTACGGGAGACCGTCACTGCTGCGTCCGGGGAGGTGACGGCCGTCGCCCTGGCCGGGGGTGACCCGGCCAGGGCGACGGTGGCGCGGAGCAACGCCGCGAACATCGGGGCCGGAGCCCCGCGGTAGGTGACTGTGGACATCGGCATTCCTCGCGCACCACCGACGGCATGCGCGTCGCCGTAGGTTCTTGGCGCGGAGGAGGGGCCGCAGGGTGGATGAGCGGGGGCGCAGGACAGACATGGCGAACCTTCGCCACACATGTGTCAGCCGTGCGGCACGCCCGCTACCGGTCGGCCGCGAGGAAGTCCTCCAGGATCTCGGTGAACCGCGCCGGCTGTTCCTCGGCCGGGTAGTGGCCGCAGTCGTCGAGGACGACCTCCGTGAGGTCGTCGGCCGCCAGCCGCATCGTGTGGGCGGCGTTCGCGCCGCTCCACAGCGCGCCGCCGACGGCGAGCACGGGCAGCGTCAGCCGGGTCTTGCTGCGCCGCTCGTTCTGGGCGATCGTCTCGTCCAGTGCCCGGTAGTAGGCGAAGCTCGCCCGCAGCGCGCGGGGATCGGCGGTGATCGCGTCGACGTAGACGTCGACGGCGTACGCGGGGATGGCGGTCGGTGTGGCGGCCTTGGTGGCGAACTGCCAGCCGAAGAAGAGCTGTTCGCGTCCCTGGACCAGTTCCTCGTTGAGGTCGGTGAGCCGGTTGAAGCCGAACTGCCAGAGCTTCAGGTTGACCGCGTCCGGGCCGAAGAACGGCGGGGACGGTGTGAGACCGGGAATGACTGCTTCGAGGACGGCGAGCCGGCGCACCCGCTCGGGGTGATCGGCGGCGAGGGCGTATCCGGTCCACGTGCCGATGTCGTGGCCGACCACGTCGAACCGGTCGTGCCCGAGCGCGGCCATCAGCGCGACCAGATCGTTGGCCAGCGTGCCGGCGTCGTACCCGTCGTCGGGCTTGTCGGAGAGTCCGGCCCCGCGCGAGTCGACGGCGACGACGGTGTGCTCACGGGCGAGCGCGGGCATCACTTCCCGCCAGGCGTACCAGGTCTGGGGCCACCCGCCGACCAGCAGCAGTGCCGGGCCGTGCCCACCGGTGACCGCGTGCAGCCGCAGCCCGTTCACCTCCACGAGCCGGCTGGTGAAGACGTCGGTGAACCCGTCGGGCAGCCGCAGCGAACTCAGGCTTGCCGTGGCGTCGGCCGAACTGGTCTTGGAACGATCGGTGCAAGATGTCATGCCGGTGACCATACGCATGTTGAACCGATCGGTGCAAGATGTGTACGCTGACGAACATGGCAGGCCGCAAGCAGTTCGACATGGACGAGGCACTACGACGCGCGATGCACGTCTTCTGGCGCTGGGGCTACTCGGAGGCCTCGATCGACCGCCTGACCGAGGGCACGGGCCTGGGCCGGAGCTCCCTCTACAACACCTTCGGCGACAAGAGCGCCCTCTTCCGCAAGAGCCTCCAGCGGTACGCGCAGACCTACCAGCCGCTGTACGAGCAGGCGCTGTCCGGCCCCCACCGGAGTCCGAGCGCCGTGGTGGCCGCCTTCCTGCAGGTCGCCCTGAACCGTATCGCCGACCCGACGGTCCCCGACGGCTGTCTGCTCACGGTGTCGGCGACGCAGAGCCCGGCGCTCGACGCGGAGGGCCGGGCGATGGTCCGCGCCATGATCGACCGTTTGCGGGCGGGTCTGGAGCAGGCGTTGGTGGCGGCGGGGGCCGGTGAGCAGGAGGCGGCCGGGCTGGCGTTGTGCGCGGTGGCGACGAACACATCCCTGGCGGTGCTGAGCCGCGCCGGCTTCTCGGGCGAAGACCTGGCAACCGTCGCCGCAGCCGCCGCCCGCATCCCCGGCAGACCACAGCCACTCCCGTGAACAGTGCGATCGGCACCAGGACCGGCTCATCGGGGCCTGCGCCGAGATGTCCCCACTCGCGTACCGGCCGCACGTGAGCGTCATCACGGTCCGGTTCCGCACCCGGTTCGCTTTCGCAGCAGCCGGATTGCCGGACAGGCAGACCGTGCCTCCGTGTCGCCGGCGAAGCCCGGGCATGCTGCCGGCCTGGGCTTCGCCCTCTGCTCGGGATGACGTCACCAAGCGTGGCCCTTCTCGCCGTTGGCGGCGCCCTCGGTGAGAGCGGGCTGCGGGACGGGTTCGAACAGGGCCGGCGGCACGGGGGGCGCGGCGAGGAGGGCGGCGATCCTCGGAATCTGGCCCGCCACGCTCGCGCTGTGCTCCGTGAACGCCTCGGTCGAGGCGAACTTCTGGATGACCAGCAGCGGTCCGCCGGCATCGCCGCGTGTGCGGTGCACCGAGTAGTGCAGGCACCCCGGTTCGGCGCGTATCTGCGGAGCGAGTTCGGCCAGCACCTGAAGGAGATCCTCGCGTCGTCCGTTCCGGGGCTCCATCGTGGACACGGCGACGACCGCGCCGGTCCCGGTCGGCTGGTCGCCCTGGAGCACTGCCAGCGCCTCGTCCGCCTCGGACCGGCTGCGCAGCCGGATCTCCGAGCCGCCCACCGCCGCTGCGGCCGAGGCCGCGACGGCGACCGCACCGACCTGGTCGGCGCTGACCCGGTCCGGATCGCCGGAGTCGGCCAGACGGGTCCTGACCGGCCCGAGGACCAGGGCGAAGACCCGCTGCTGTCCTGCGGCCTCGGCCTGGGCCACCTGCCGCATCATCAGCAGGGCGGCCTGCTCCATGCTGACCAGGCCGCTGCCGGGAACCGGCGTGAACGCGGAGGCCCCGACGATCAATGTGTAGGCGCCGTGGGCTTTCAGCCGGGGCAGGAAGGCCCGCAGGACGGCCACGTGCGCGGCCGCGAGCCCGACGAAGGCGTTCTGCCAGTCGCTCTCGTCGATCTCCCGGAGCCGCTTGCCGGCCCACCACCCACCGATCGGGGCCACCACGTCGTCGATGCCGCCGAGCCTGCGCTCCGTCTCCTGGGCAAGCTGCTCGGCGCCGGCGAACGTCGTGTAGTCGTGGACCACCAGGTGCAGGCGGTCGGCCGCCGCGTCACCGAGCACGCGCCGGAACTCCTCCGCCCGCTCCTGGGTGCGGGTCGGGACGACGACGTCCGCACCGGCGGCCAGGTAGCTGCGGACGACGCCCTCTCCCACGGCTCCCGTGCCGCCCGGAACGGCAACCCGGCGACCGGACAGATCGGGAAGCGTACTGCTGCTGTGCATGAGATCACTCCTCGGGAGCGGTGCGGGGCAGTCGGCCGGCGGTCCGGCACTGACCCCACTCGCATGTTGGCCAAACCAACGTTGGCTAGCCCAACATAGCAGGTGCGTGTTGGGGCGGCCAACAATTAGGATGGGGGCATGGCGGACACGGATCACGCGTTGCAACCCCCGGCCCGACTGCGTGAGCTCGCCAGCTGGCAGGCGGGCAAGGTGTCGACGCTCGGCGCCCGGCTGACCGCGCAACGCATGCCGCTGAGCGCCCGCGCCGATTTCGCCGTCATGGCGGCACTGGAGGAGTACGGGGCGCTCAGCCAGGCCGAGATCGGCCGCCGCCTCGGCCTTGACCGCAACGACGTCAGCGGCATCCTCAACCGCCTGGAAGACTGCCGCCGGGTCGACCGGCAGGCCGACCCCGCCAATCGGCGCCGCAACGTCGTCACCCTCACCACCGCCGGACAGCAGCACCTCCAGGAACTCCAGCAGCACGCCGATGCCGTCCAGGCCGAACTGCTCGCCGGCCTCGACACCGCGGAACAACGACAGCTCCACTCCCTGCTCGCCAAGCTGCTCGACAGCCATAAACCGCAGCCGTCCTAGGGCGTGTCTTCAAAAGATCTTGAGTGGTGGATCATGGTCGGGTGATACGTCGCCATGAACTGTCCGATGCCGAGTGGGAGTTTGTCGGGCCGCTGCTGCCGGTGTCGCTGCGGGGCCGGAAGCGGCTGGACGACCGCTGGCTTTGTCGTTGAGAGCCGGCAGCGCATGCAGGTGAATTTCGACAGCACTTCGTGATCGGCCGGTGGAGGAATGTCGGCCAGTTTTAGCACCACCAAAGCTCCGCCCGGCCTGCTCGCCTGGTGCGATGATCATCCTCGTGTCTTCGCTGCCCGCCATGGAGTGAGAGGACGAAAAAACGTGGATGTGTATGAAGCCGTGGACAGCCGCAGGGCCGTGCGGGCGTTCAGCGATGAGCCGATCCCCAAAGAGATGCTCGAACGAGTGCTGGCTGCAGCAACGCGGGCTCCGTCGAGTGGGAACCTCCAGCCGTGGCACGTGTACGTCGTGACCGGCGAGCCCTTGGCCGAACTGAAGAGGCGCGCGACGTCCAGAGCACTGGCGGGCGACCCGGGTGACGAGCGGGAGTATCCGATGTACCCGGCCGGACTGACCTCGCCGTATCTGGACCGCTTCGCCGCCGCGGCCACCCAGCGGTACAAAGCGCTGGGCATCGAGCGCGACGACCCCGACAGGCCCATGAAGATCGCCGCCTTGAACTCGGAGGCGTTCGGGGCGCCGGTCGTGCTGTTCTGCTACCTAGACCGGACGATGGGGCACGGGCAGTGGGGGGACGCGGGGATGTATTTGCAGACGGTCATGCTGTTGCTGAGGGCGGAAGGGTTGCACAGCTGCCCCCAGGTGATGTGGACGATGTATCGCGAGACCGTCAGCCAGATGGTCGGAGCCGATGACGAGCTCGTGCTGTTCTGCGGCGTCTCGGTGGGATTCGAGAAGGAAGGCATGCCACAACTGCGCACAGGCCGGGCGGACATGGCAGAGACAGTGCGCTTCATCGGAGTGTGACCCGCTGACCGGTGATCCTCACAACAGACGAGTCGTCAGCCCGTGTCGCTCCGCTCATGACGGGCTCGGGTTTGAGCGAGGCGGAAAGAGTCGGTGCCGGTCTCGATGATGTTCCCGCCGAAGGTGAGCCGGTCGACAATGGCAGCGCAGAGCCGCGGATCCGTGAAGGTTTTCGTCCAGCCCCCGAAACTCTCGTTGGAGGCGATGGCCACACTGTTCTTTTCCTCCCGTTCGGTTAAAACCTGGAACAACAACTCGGCGCCGCGTTTGTCGAGTTCCATGTATCCCAGCTCGTCGATCGCGAGGAGATCGACGCGTCCGTAGCGGGCGATCGTCTTGGTCAGCTGCTTCTCGTCGGCGGCCTCCACCAGCTCGTTGACCAGCTTGGTGGCCAGGACGTACTTCACCCGGTAGCCGGCCATCGCGGCCTCGGTGCCCAGCGCGATCAACAGGTGAGACTTTCCTGTTCCTGAGTCTCCTATGAGGCAGAGCGGAAGTCCCTTCTTCACCCATTCGCAGGACGCGAGGGTGTGGATCACGGCCGGGTCGATGTTCGGGTTGGCGTCGAAATCGAATTGCCGCAAGGACTTTTCCCGGGGGAATGAGGCGGCCTTGATCCGGCGTTCGGACCGCCGGCGGGCCCGGTCGTCGCACTCGGCCAGCAACAGTTCCGCCAGGAACCCGCGGTAGGTCATCTGGCCCTTGGCCGCATCCTCGGCGATGTCGGCGAACTGCCCCCGGATCGTGGGCAGTCGAAGGGCTTTGCAGGATGCTTCGATGGCCGCGTCGGCGGCCTGTTCAGTCAGGCCACGGTGGCGTTTGACGGTCACGGCTCTTCTCCCTCGGGGTTGGGCCGGCCGCCCGGCCGGCGTCGTCGCAGTAACTGGTCGTAGACGGCCACCGAGGGCAGCGGCCGGGTGTCCGGCGGCAGGTGCGCCAGCCTCCGCTCGGTCAGGGAGGCGACACTCGGCTGCCGGAAGGGGTCCGGCTCCGAAGGCCCGGCCGACACCGCGAGGGCGGAAGTGTCGTCGGCCTCTGCCGCCTTGCGGGCCTCCAGCGCGACCGCGTCCGAGGTCATCGCTCCCGCCCGCAAGGCCGCGGCAAGTCCGGCGACCAGGTGTTCGTGCGGCATGTGCCGGCCCAGCAGCAGGACCTCGATCAGCGCTCTCGTGCCGTCCCGGTCTCCGTGGGTCTTGCAGGCAGCTGCCCACCAGGCGTCGTGGACCGGGGTGAACTTCCCTGCTGAGCGCGCCTGTTCCAGCGCGGTCGACCCGGGCAGGGCTCCTGGTTTGCGGACCAGCGCCTCCAGGCAGTGGTCCAGCACCAGACGCGCCCCGGCTTTGGTCATCAGCCGTTCGTGCCGGGCGACTTCGACGCCGTCGTCATAGACCACCAGCTCGGAGGCGTGCAGCATCGCCACCCTCACCGGCACCACGATCGACGCCGTACGGGCCGCACACAAGGCCGACCTGAGGGAATGGGCGCGAGCAGCAACTGCGGGATCACCCCGACCTGGCCGCCCTCGACACAGACCTGAACCGCATCAGAGACCGGACCTGAGAACCTGCCTTTGAGCCAACCGCTCGTGGTTCCCTGGGATTGACAGGGCAGGAGGCGAAAGTGGAGAGGGACCAGGAGCTGCGGGCGATGACGGCCGTGCACGCACAGCTCGCCGACCTGAACCCGGACGAACGCGTGCGCGCGCTCGCGTGGCTCCTGGTCGCTCTGGATGCCGACGTGGTGGATGTCTACCAAGAGGCGAAATCACTGGGCCTGCTGCACCAACGAGGACTGATCAACGGGCGACCCGCTGACGTGCCCGACTGAACTCAACGCTCCGTGCCAGGCCGGGGTGAAGGGCTCGATAGCGAGGGTGCCGTCGTCGTTCAGCCGGGCATGGTCGGCGAGTTGGGCGAGCAGTTGCTCGGGCCGCAGGCCGGTGCGGGCAGCGATGACGCGCAGCCGGCGCCCAGGCTCGGCGGCCAGCCAGACCTCGGTCCGCAGTTCGTCGCGCGCGTCCTGGCGCTCCTGCCGCCAAGCGGCGTGCCGTGCCAGGGCACCAGCGCGCCGTTCGCCGCGTTCCCGCGCCCACTGGCTGCCCTGGACGTCCTGCTCTGGGTCGTAGACCGACCAGCCGCGGACGCCGACCAGGGCAGCCACGCGCCGCCATTCCGCGTGCCGGGCCGCCCACAGCTCCGCCAGCTCGCCCGGGTCCGCCACATACGGCCCCGGGTCGACCACGGGGGAGTCCGACTGCGTGCTGGTCTCCCGCTCCCGCCGCGCGGCTTCCGCGACCTTGTCCGCGACCTGTGCCGCGTTCAGTCCCTCGCCCTGTCGCCGGACTGAATCCCGTGCCACATCTTCCGCACTCCACATCACGCCCCACCCTCCTGTACTGCCCATTCCAGACCGAGCGCGGCCAACTGCCCCCGCCGCTCCCGGCTCAACTTCCCAACTCGGCGGCGGGTGTTGTCCAGGAACGCACCGAGTTTGTGTGGCTCGCCGTCCACGACTTCGACGTGCTTGCGCGTCGGCCGCAGATGCCCCTCGCGGGCATGGAACTGCCGCGCCGCCGCGAGATTCGCGGCCCACCGCGCATCCTGCGACTTAGGAACACCCGCGACCGGCTCCCCCTCACCCAGAGGTTCGACTCCGACCGACTCCAGCAGGTACTGCTGCGCGGGCATCAGCCGCGCCCACCCGGCCCGCTGCCCGGCAACCCACATCCCGAGATCCTCACCCTGCACGATCAACTCACCGGGCCCGGCCGGGAGAACGCCGCCGGTCTGGGTGTGCGCGAGAGCGAGCCGGTAGCAGCGCTGCCAGCCGATCTCCCACGCCGGACACCATCCCGGATCCACGTCCGCGAGAGCCTCCAGACGGCCCTCTGACAGCTCACCAGAGGCCGGGACGCCCACTTCCCCGCCCTCACGCCGTGCGGCGTTCTCCGCCGCCTTCCGGGCCGCCGCCCGCTGGTTCTTGGCCCACACCCCGAGCGGAAAATCCTCCCAGACCACGGAGGCCGCGGGGAAGAAGTGCCCGTGGACATCGGCGTACGAGCGGGCCACGGCGAGACCGGCGTCCCACGCGGACGCCTGCACCGACCACACCATCCCCAACGCCTCCAGCTCCACGACACGGGAGGCCTCCAAGGTCCCGGCCGCGTAGTACCGGCGCTGATCCGCGATCCACACCCCGAGCGGATGCCCGCCGATCGCGGGCCAGTCCTCCGGGGTGACGTACGTGTACGGCACCCGCAGCTCACTGTTGCCGCTCTCACGCCGCCACCGGGTCGCCGCCTCGATGCCGCGCCGCCAGTACGCAGCTTCCGGGTCGATGACCCGCAGCCGTACGAACTGCGTGAGCGCGGCGGGATCGCGTTCCTCGCTGAACCGGAGCACCCCGGCCGCCGCCGCGCCCACGCACACGGCGTCCTGCTCCTGGCCGTCCTCGTCGCCCTGTTCCAGCTCGTCGTCCTGGTCGCGATCGACGCCCTCGCCAGCCATCGGACGGCTGTTGCGCAGACGCGGATCGGCGAGCGCCTCGATCGTCTCCGAGTCATGCGCCCGCAGCGCCCCGAGGATCTTCGCGAGGGTCCCGTAGGCATCCGAGGTCAATAGTTCGTTCGCGTCCTCGTTCTCTCCGAGGAATACAGGAACGATCAGCGTGGCCAGTTTCCCAACTCCCGGACGCATCCGTAGAGCGCGCCCGACCATCTGCACAATATCCACCATCGAACCGCGCGCATCCGCGAAAAGAACCGCATCGCACTCAGCCGTATCTACACCTTCACCCAAAACCCGAACCGAGGAAAGAACCCTCAGCTCCGCACGCACATCACGGCCCTCAAAATCAGGACCATCAAGGAAATCAGAAGCGAATTCATCGAGCACGCTGCGGCGGTGCGCAGGCGCATGCTCGCCGTACAGCCACTCCGCCCACACCTGTTCGGCAGGCGGGAACGTCCCGGGGTCGTCCTCGGCGAGCCGGCGAGCCGTCACCGGCACCGAGACCGCCATCGCCTCCGCCTCACCGACCCGACTGTGGAAGCTGAGCACCCGCCGGAACCGTTCCTGGCTCGCCGCCCGCATCAGCCCGGTCTGCACAGCCGCCAGCCGCGCCCCGCGCACAGCGTCGGAGCCGGTCGCCTCGGTCGTCAGCGCGGCGTACAGCTCAGGGTCGCGGATGTCCAAGCAGAGCACCTGATACGGCGCTACCAGGCCCATACGGACCGCCTCGGACAACCGGAGCTTGTACGCGACAGGCCCGAACACGGGCGAGTCCTCGTCCATGGACGCGACCATGCGCGGCCGGTCGCCCTCGGCTTCCCAGACGCGGGCCGTGGCGGTCATGTACAGCCGGCGCCTGGCCGGGATCTGCGCCTGGTCGTGCACAGCCGCCCATGGCTTCATACCGTCACCACTGACGCGGTGGGCTTCGTCCACGACCATCAGGTCCCACACCGCCAGGCCCGCCGCGTGCGCGCGCTGAAGGGTGCCCATGCCGACCGAGGCGTACGTCGCGAACACGGTGACGGTCTCGGGGCCGGCCGTCCACGCGACGAGCTCGTCCGGGTCGGTCGTGCACGGCACACCCTGGCTGTCCGCGCCCCGCAGGGAGCACACGCCGATCATTGCGCCGCGACGGCCGCCCTTCCGCCAGGCGGCACTCATCTGCAACAGCAGGTCCAGAGTCGGCACCAATACCAGTACCCGGCGAGCCGAAAGCCGATTCGCCGACTCCACACCAATCAGGGTCTTACCGGACCCGGTAGCGGCGATTACCTGGGTTCGCAGACCTCCCGGAGGAATACCCTTTCCGGGTTGTTCTGAGAGATTCTTCAGCACCGAATCAACGGCCTCAACCTGATGCTGGCGAAGAATTATACGAGCCATTTCCGTCCTATCTACCGAGCCGATTAATGTCTGTTTTTTGAGCCGATGATTCGGAATCCATCTGAACCATCGCCCGGATGGCTACCGCGCCATCATCCCAGAATCTATCCGACTCAGTAGAGTGACGCACACGGTGTGCAGAGTTGGCGGGAAGTGGTCGATTCTGGGAAGTTGCGCACGGGTAGTCCCGGATTCGGGATCCAGCGCTGCACGGCACCCCGAAGAGCCCCCCTTCCAACCAGCCGCTGTTGCTGTAGTGGGGCGCGGAGCGCACCGGTACAGCCCGGGGCCGGCCGGAGGTCGGTCCCGTCACCGGATCGCGGAGCGAGCCGGTGACCGGAACGGAGTTCCGGTCTTCCGCGCGGAGCGCGGTGAGTGTCGCGTAGCGACACCGCGTCGTGTCTGCGGAGCAGACCGCGCGCGGCACCAAGGGGCTCGCGGTCCTCTTCTGCGACCTCGACGGCTTCAAGTCGATC